>CAKSWC010000029.1 GCA_934511365.1 uncultured Eubacteriales bacterium | reverse complement strand
ATAAGGACAAGTGCAGCGGACATTATATCCGTGCCGTTGTGCTGGAACAAATCGTCTGGAAGCACATTCAGGAGGTCATATCGGTAGTCACTCGCTATGAGGCGTATTTCCGCTCTGAAATGGAGCAAAAGCTCCGTATACAGAGCGAGAAATCGCTGCGGCTGTATCAAAAGCGGCTGGCGCAGGCTGAGAAGCGAATCGGAGAACTTGACCGTCTTTTCATCCGCATTTACGAGGACAATGTTGCCGGTCGGCTGGATGATGAACGCTTTGCGATGATGAGCAAGAACTACACCGAGGAACAGAAAGACCTCAAAGCTGAGGTCAAAGGTCTGCAACAGCAAATCCATGAACAGGAACAACAGGCAGAGAATATAGAGCAGTTTGTTCAGCGGGTAAAGAGGAACAGCACCCTCACGGAACTGACCCCCTATGCCCTCAGAGAGCTTGTCAAGGCGGTCTATGTGGATGCACCTGACAAGTCCAGCGGCAAGCGCAGGCAGAAGGTACATATCGAGTACGACCTTGTGGGCTACATTCCCGTGGATGAGCTGCTAAAAGCGGAACAGGCATGACCGAGATCATGCCTGTTCCAAGAAATTTGATTTTACTGTCTTACCAGCAGAGGGCCTTGAACCGCCCGGTTTATATTAACAGTTTTTCTTTTTCAACCTCAAACCGTATCAACGGAAAAAATTGAAAACGGGCAAAGCGGCGTCCATGCATTAAAAAGTGCATTTTCCGTTGAGGCGGCCTCCGGCCTTGTCAGCGCAAGGGCTGCGTAAGTCCGGTCAAAAGCAATGTCCGCTTTTTCGCTTGTTTCAAGAACTTCAACTTTTTTCCCGTCAACGGTGATTCTGAGCGTTTCATTTCCGATTCCGAGAACAAGCGAGCCGCTTTGAACCGCGCCGAGCCTTGCTTTGAGAGCAAGCATTTTTTGAATGAAGTTTTTGAAGTTGAAAATTTTGAGGCTCACCGCCGCCTCGGTTCTGTAATGCTCACCGAAGGAGAGCAGCTCTTTCAAAAGCTCACGCTGAAACGCACAGCACCGAACAAAGATGTTCTTGCGCTTTTTCTCCTTTGCAAAAAGAACAAGCGCCTCGCGTGCCAGCGAATTATTGCGCAATATAAGCTCCGAAACAACATTCTCGTCCTTTTTATATATCAGATAGCCGCAGACATTTTGGGCACCGTCTTTCACGAGATATGCCTCGCTGTGCCACGTTTTAAGAATTTCCGCAAGCCTTTCCCTCTCGCGCAGGAAACGAACCTCCTGCGCCGAATAAAGCTCATATACAGCCGTTTCGTCCTCTTTTGTTTTGACCGGAGTAACAAAGAGCTCTCCGCTCGCTTTTGTGTGAGCAATAAGGTGATCCGTAACCTCAAAAACGCACTGAATTCCTGCCGGAACATAGCCGAAGCGCTGATAGCGGAAACGGTAACCGGAAAGGAAACCGATGTCCGCCGAATACGCAAGGCTCCTCTTTTCGGCATACTCCATAAGTTCGCCCATGAGACCGTGGCCGCGCACACTTTTTGAAACGGCAACAGAGCCGATGCCGGCGGTTATCAACCTTTCCTCCCCGATTAAAAGCTCACCGGGAAGAACACAGATTCCGGCGGCGATTCTTCCGTTTTCGCGGTAAACACCGTGAAGCGCGGCACTTTCCGGAAAGCGGTACACTTTTGGAACTTTGGTTTCAAAATTAATTTTAAACACCCGGTTTTCAAAGCCGAGGAGTTCTTTGAAGTCCTCTTTTTTTGCCGTTTCAATCATAGCAACTCTCCTTTTCGGATAACCAAAAACAGCTGCCGTTTTTGCGGCAGCTATAATCTTAACTTTTACATTGGCGGATTCATGCCGCCGCCTCCGGCCATCATTTGAGCAAGAAGGCCGGGCTTTTTCTTTTTCTTGGGTTTATACGGCGGAGGAGCAAGAAGCTTTTTTGCAGCCTTTTTTCCTGCGGCCGAGGCAAGATAGCGGTTGACCTCAATAACCGGCGGAGCAAGCGTTTCGCTCATATAATCCACACAGTGCGCAAGCAGAATCTGGTCGTTGTTCAGTCCGCCGAGAATTGTTACGGCAATGAGGCTCTGGGTATCGTTCGTTCCGTCCTCATAAATATCATTGAAAATCTGAAAAAGCTTTTTCATTGTCTGGGGGTTGTTCTGCTTAATTGCGGCAAAGACCTTCTCGTTTCCGTAATCGGCAAAAAACTTTTCCGGAAGGAATTCGCCGTAATCGGCAATGTTTTGCTTATACGGCTCGCGCAGTTCGGGAAAAACAAGGCAAAGCTTGCTTGCAAGTGTGTTTGCGTCATAGTATGAGCCGTTTTTGACCGCCGTTTTTGAAACTGTCTGGGGCGCTTTGGCCGTGCCCGGCTTTTTGGCTGCGGCTTTTTTTGAAAAATGCTCGTTCAAACAGTCGGCAATCTCATTTGCAACGTATTTAACGTCTCTTCCGTCCCCATTCTCCGGAAGGAGGGAAGCAACAAGCTTTTTTCCGCCTTCGTTAAGAGCGGCCTCGTCGTCGGCAAAATACACGGCGGCAATTTCATTTTCATATTGTATTTTAAGCGCGCCCTTTTCTCCGGCAAAGACGGCAAAAGCGCCGCTGTCACTGACCTCAAGGCCGGACTTTTCTTCAAAACCGAGCCTTGAAAGGTTTTCTGAAAGAAGCTCAAGCACACTTTTTATGTTATCGACTGCAATACTCATTTTCGGTCTCCTTTGATAGGATTTTGGATATACAATTAAGTATAACACACAAACTGCGATTTGTCAGCAAAAATCGAAAAAATATCTCCGTGATTTTATTTTTCCATGCGGCCAAAAACAAGATTGTACCCATCGTTTCCATAGGTGAGGCACTTGTTGACGCGGCTGACGGTTGTTGTGCTTGCGCCGGTTGTTTTGCTGATTTCAACATAGTTCATCTTTTTGCGCAGAAGCGAGGCCACCTCAAGCCGCTGCGACATATCAAGAAGTTCCTTTTCCGTGCAGAGATCGCCGAAAAAGTCATAGCATTCATCAATGCTTTCAAGCGAGAGAACCGCCTTGAAAAGGCTGTCAATCGCTTCATTCTGAAGCTTAGCCATAATTATTTTCTCCTTTTGTTGTGTCACACTGACACTGCAACTCAGTAATATAAGTATATCACCAAGAGAAGAAAAAGTCAAACAAACAGAAGAAAATCATAACAACGGCAAAAAAGCCGCCCAAAGGCGGCTTTAAGCTCAGGCAAAGGCCCGATCAAGCAAAAACCTTGTCCCAATTAAGCTTGATTCCAAACTTGAGGAGAAGCTTTGCAATAACCTGCTTGATGCGTGCAATGAGCTCGGTGAGCCACTGCGGAAGCTTAACATTGTTGCCGGCATCACCGGAAGCGGCAGTTGTGTTGGTGGAAGCTTCAGCAGCAACACCAATAGCAACAACTGAGAAAAGCATCATGACCGCAAGAAGAACTGCAAGAACCTTTTTCATTGTGATAACTCCTTTCTCATAAATATTTGCTTATTTGACGCAATGCAGCACAAGGCGTCTAAGTTAATAATAATACACTTTGTTTTATAAGTCAATTAAAATTCGCTTAAAAAGTGTAAATTTTTTAAACATCCTGTGAACGCAAAAGCAAAAGCAAACCGAACGGCCGCAAAAGCCGTCCGGTTGAAATCAAAAGATAAGTTTAAGTAAAAATTTGATAAAAAGCTTCTTCGACACCTTTGAAAAAACGAACTCAAGGTGAGGGATAAGTTCTTCGAGCCACTCAGGCATCAATATTCACTCCTTTCGATATCCGGCAGAGCCGGAAAAACGGTTAAAATCAGAATATAAGCTTGAGGAAAAATTTAGTAAACATTTTTGCAAACCAAAAGAACATAAGCCTTACTCCTTTCGATATCAGCATTAAACTTTGAGCAACGGGACATTCCTGTTACTGATATAATGATAATACACTTTTTAAGCGAAGTCAATGAAATCGACAAAAAATTTTATAAAAAAGTTCACAATTTTTTTTCAACTTGACAAGGCATAATGACCAAAGATGGCGCTTTCCGGCTAACCGGCATTCACTTAAAGCTTCGTTTCCTTTTGAGCCATTTCTTTCATTTCATTAATAAATTTGAGCTTTTCTTCGGGAGGAAGAACCCTGAAATAAAGAAGAAGCTCTTTTTCGTCCTTTTTAAGAAGAGCGATAGGGTCGCTGCCAAGAGCCTTCTCCTCTTTGCCCTCTTCGGGCTCTCTGCACAGTTCGGGGTGATTATCCTCAACGCCGATGAGATATCCGACAGTAACATTATAAACTTTGGAAAGTTTAACAAGCGTTGCGGGTGAGGGAGTGATTGAACCGCCCTCATAAACAGTGTATGTTGTCCGGTCAATGCCCAAAACGTCTGCAATATTCTTCTGAGTAAGGTTGTTTTCCTTGCGTATTGTTCTGAGTCTGTCGCCAAGCATGATATGCACCATCCTTTCTTGTATTCTGATAATATCACAATATCCGCTAAAAATCAAGAAAATATTTGAATAAGTCAGCATCTTAACCGTTTCGGGCGGTGAATTTTTCCCGTTGCGTTTGTCAACAATTATTTTGGTGATGCAATGTGAAAAAGAATCTCATTTTTTCCGTTCCGGACACTCCGTGGGAAAAACTTCTCTCCTGCCTATTTTCAACCGTTCATAAGCAGGCGGCTTTAGGACTGCTTTTCTGCTTTTCTGCGCTCCCGCTTTTCACCGCTTTAAGCTCATGGACAGCTCTTTTTTTCGTCTGCAAAAAGCTGTATAACGGCGAGGAAGTGAAAACATTTTCCGCTTTCTTTTCAGCATTCAGGCAAAACTTCAAAAAGACCGCGCTTTTTTCTCTTCTTTTTACTCTTCTATTTTCGGCCGGAATTTATTCGGCAAAGACATACTTTTCCTTTGGCACGGCCCTTTCTATAGTCGGAGGAGCGGTCAGCGTTTCCTTTTTAATTCTGTTCGCACTGCTTTTTCTGTTTTTTCCGCAGTATCTCTACACGGGAAAAAAGTGCTCGTTTCTTGAATCGTTCGTGCTGTCCTTGCCGCGCTGCGCGCTCTGTCTCGGTGCCTTCGGGCTTGTTTGCGGCGTTTTAATTTTTCTTCTTCCGTTTTCCGCGCCGCTGCTTTTTACCCTTGCGTTTCCGCTCTCGTGCCTTTTCTGCGTTTTTATTTTTGAAAAGAAGCCGGGAAAAGCCGATAAAAACCGGAAGCAGGACGAACAAGACGGCCTATAATCGAGTAGGAGGCTACCCATTAGTTGAGTAGCCGACCTCTCACACCACCGTGCGTACGGTTCCGTACACGGCG
>CAKSWC010000028.1 GCA_934511365.1 uncultured Eubacteriales bacterium | reverse complement strand
GAGAGGCTTTTTTTGAAATATTTTTTCATAAGATTTCCTCCTTAGAAAAATTAACCCGTGGTGATATATTCGCTCTATATCAACCTGACCTTTTGCGTTTTTGCTCCGCCCGGCGCAGCCCCTGACCCGGCCGTTCTCCGCCGTTTGGGCGCAATTAGACACAGAAAGTCACTTTTAGTTGGTATCAGTATATCATTTAAAATTCAACAAAGTCAAGGTGAAAAACCAAAAAGGTTAAATAAACTTTAATATTTGGATTTTGTTACAAAAATAGCAATTTGTCTTTGTTGAATTTGACAGGGCTCAGGTGCGGCGAATTGAGGCAGGGATTTCGTATAAAGCAGAGCATAAAAATAAGAAGGAATCGTACGGGCGGATTTCGTTCCGCCCGAAAAACCGCAAATTTCCATGGGCGGAACGAAATCCGCCCCTACGAAAAAATAACAATTCTATCTTTTATTATAGAAGCAATCTTCCGCCCATTTTCGCGGATTATTCTCAATATATTGCCAAATCATTTGATATTCCTTTTCGTTTCGGATAATGTGGTCATGGAAAGAACGCTGCCAAATAGAATCTTCAATTTTCAAATTGTGAAGCTGTTTTGAAATGTTCATTTTGATATTTCTGATAGCCAAAGAAACCGTGCCAATCCGTTCGTTTTTCATTTCCAATTCTTTAACGGTTAAAATCAAATGAATATGATTCGGCATAACGACATATTTATCAATTTTGACCGGGAACTTTTCCGGTAGAGAACGAATGGCGTCCTCTGCAATTTTTCCGGCAAAATTCAGCCTGTCAGCAACGGGAATTGCGTCCGGACACATAGGATTTTCCCAAAACAGCATCCTCATTTTATATGTGCAAACCGTCACAAAATATATGCCCGGCGCGCTATAATCAAAACCTTTCAGCCTTGGAGATTTACGCTCAGAATATTCCATTTTTATCACCGGAATAATTCTATCACATAAAAAGCAAATTCGCAAGCGGCAATCCGTAATTTGAAAAATTCAAAATCCAATATCGCATTTTTATCCCCCGTAAAGCTAAATCCCCTTACATTGTCAACAAAAATCCCTTTACAGTCGCTTCTCTTTCAATTCTTCCGAAAGTTTTTAACATTTCGCTATGTTTAAATGTTAAAAACTTTCCTCATTTTGTGGAGAAATTTCGGCTCATGTTAAAAATTCCACATTTTTCGTTGAAAACTCTTGTTTTTGTGTTGAAAACCATAAAAATCACGTTAAAAACTCCACAAAAAATGTTGAAAATTGTTCGCTTTGCGTTGAAAGTCCAAAACAAAGCGGCGCACAGCCGTTTTTGCAGCCGTTTTATCATCGTTTTTGCTTTCCGGCGAAAAAATTGTCTGTCTTATTATTGTTTTAAGTCTGTCTTATTGACCTAATCGCTTCTCTGTGTTAAAATTATCCCATATATACTATTATATTATTGAAAGAAAGTTGACCGATGAAAAAAACACTCTCCATTTCCTCTTTTTTTGTTTTTGTTCTTCTTGTTTCGGCCGCACTCGGCCTCAATGTTTCCGCCGCAGAAAAGGCAGGAGCCGTTCAAAATCTCCGGGCTTCTTCCGCGGACACCTCCTGCACCCTCTCTTGGAACAAGGTTCAAAACTCCGACGGCTACCGCGTCTATCTTGTTGATGAAGCCGGACGGAAGAGCCTTGCCACACTCAAAAAAAACACCCTTGTCTCTTTCACGGCGGAAAACCTCAACCCGAACACGGACTATTCCTTTATTGTCCGCGCCTATATCCTTGAGGACGGAAAAAAATACTTCGGAAAAACCGGCGAAACAGTCACCGTTAAAACAAAGCTTGCAAAACCTGAGGCTTTGACGGCGAAAAAAGCGACTCTCTCCTCCATCACCGTCTCTTGGAAAAGCGTTAAGGGAGCGGAAAAATATCAGCTTTTCATGGCGCCGACCGGTGAGTCCGCATACAAAAAGCTTGCCGAAACGGAAAGTCTCTCTTTCACCGCGGAGAATCTCTCCGGCCTGACCGGCTATAAATTCCGCGTCAAGGCCATTGGAAAAGACAACGTCTCTCCCGTTTCAAATACCGCTGTTTTTTACACCGTTCCGAAAAAAGTTACCGGCGTCAAAACTGCCGCTCAAAGCGGAAGCAAGGTCAAAATCACCTGGAACAAAACCGGCGTTGTTTCGTGGTACAGCGTATATGCAACCGACAAAAAAACCGATAAGTGCAGATACATAGGAAAAACAAAAAGCACCTCATATATTTTTCAGGGTGACCGGAGCAAAAAAACCTATTACTTTTCCGTCCGCCCGATTATTCAAAACGACCGCCAAACGCTCAAGGGCGAATTTTCCGGCCGCTTTAAGGGCGTTACCGGAAAGCTCACCTTTACCCTTGAAAAAAACAGCGTCAGAAAGGGCGAGTATTCCGATGTACTTGCCTCAAGCGCAAAAAAATATCTAAAGCTTTCCTCGTCCGATAAGAGCGTAATCAAAATTGACGGCAAGTATCGCCTTTGCGCCGTTGGCAAGGGTACGGCAACAATCACCGTCAAGGACGGAAAAACAACCGCAAAGCTCAAGGTCAAGGTCGGCGCACCGATTTTTAATTATATGTCCTGCGTCTATGACGTGACAAACAAGAAGATGATTTTTGGAAACAGGATGAACGAGCGCTGCTATCCGGCGAGCATCACAAAGCTCATCACCGCCCTTGTTGCAACAAAGCACATGAGCCTCAACACAACGATAACCGTTGGCAACGAGCTGAACATGGTTGAGCCGCTTTCAAGCACCTGCGGAATCAAGCGCGGCGAAAAGTTCCGCTTTGGTGACTTGCTTTACGGTCTCCTCCTCCCCTCCGGCGGAGACGCGGCATACACCATCGCCGTCAACTGCGCGCGCAAGGTTTCCGGCAACCCCGATATGGGCTATGTTGCCGCAAAGAACTACTTCGTTTCAATGATGAATTCATACATGAAGTCAATCGGAGCCACAGGCACTCACTGCGTTAATCCCCACGGTTATCCGGTTTCCGGCCATTACTCAACCGTTCATGACCTTCTTCTTGTTGCTCAAAAAGTTCTCAAAAACCCGACCCTTTCAAAGGTGACCTCAACTTACGGAAAATATGTTACCGCTCTGACGGGCGAGGGCAGATACTGGTCAACAACAAACGGCCTCATTGTTCCCTACGGCTCAAGGTATTCACCCTATGCCCACGGAATGAAAACCGGAACCGTTGACGATTATTACACAGGCATAATCTCCGCCGCAACAAATAGCCGCCACACGGTCATCACCATTGTTATCGGCTGCGAAAGCTACGGCGCACGCTACACCGCCACACACAAAATGTACAATTATTATTTGTAATATTAAAAAACGAAAGGACTGCGATATGAAGTACATCTGGGAAAACCCTCAAATTATCGGGGAAAACAAACAAGACGGCCATGCAATCTCCCTGCCGCACAAAACCGCCGAATCGGCGACCGAAAGGAAGGACTCCCCGTTCAAAATTTCAATGAACGGAGAATGGAAGTTCCTCTGGGAAAAGGGGATTTCTGAAGCTCCTGTTGGTGCAACGGACAAAGACTTTGACGATTCAGCCTGGGAAACCATCACCGTTCCAGGGGTATGGCAGCTCCAAAAGGACTACACCAAGCCCTATTATTACGCAAACTCCTATCCCAACTGCATCAGCACCGACAAAAAGAAGATTCCCTCAATCGACCATGCCGCTCAGGAAATCGGCGTCCACAGAACAACGGTCAATGTTCCGGAAAGCTGGCTCGGCCGCGAGATTTTTCTCTTCTTCGGCGCGGCAAAGGCTGGCCTTGAGGTTTTTGTTAACGGAAAAAGAGTCGGCTATTCCCAAGGCTCCAACACGCCGCATGAGTTTGACGTAACGGAATATGTTACCGCCGGAGAAAACCAGGTCACTGCCGTTGTTTATCGCTATACAGACGGAACCTATCTTGAGGACCAGGATATGTGGTTCTTCTCCGGAATCTACCGCGAGGTCTATCTTTACAGCGAACCGAAAGTCTGCCTGCGCGATTTTTATATCACCACCGACCTTATCAACAATTACACCGACGCCGACCTCACCGCCGAGCTGTTCATCAGAGACTTTACCGATGCCGGAAAGTTTGCCGAGGTTGCCGCGGTACTTCTCAAAGACGGAAAGGATATTGCCATCGGCAAAAGTGAACTTATCACAAGAGCCGGAGAGAACAAGCTTGTTTTCAAAAAGCGCATCATGTCCCCTGCCCTCTGGTCGAGCGAAAAGCCGGAGCTTTACACCCTGCTTTTCAAAATCACCTGCGGAGATGATGTAACATTCAAGGCTGTCAGAATCGGCTTTAAGCAGGTTGAAATTGTTGGCGAAAGAATCCTTGTCAACGGTCAGCCGCTTCTTATCCGCGGCGTCAACCGCCATGACTATGACCCGGATTTCGGCTGGGCAGTTCCGCACGAGAGATACATTCAGGATCTTAATATAATGAAGAGGGCGAACATCAACGCCATCAGAACGAGCCATTATCCGAACGATCCGCAGCTTTATGACCTGTGCGATGAATACGGCTTCTGGGTCATGGACGAATGTGACCTTGAAACCCACGGCGTCCGCCGCAAAAATGTTCCCGGAGACAACCCGATGTGGACAAAGGCCGTTGTTGACAGGATGGAAAGAATGGTTCTCAGAGACAGAAACCACGCCTGCGTTTTCATGTGGAGTCTTGGCAACGAGTCCGGAGACGGAAGCAACTTTTTGCGCATGAAAGAGGCCGCAATGCGCCTTGACAGAACAAGACAGTTCCACTATGAAGGCGACTTTGACTTCACAAAGAGCGATGTCATCAGCCGTATGTATCCGAACGAAAAAGACTTTGAAAAGCTCGGAAAACGCGAGCCTATCACAATAAGCGCCTTTGACAACATTGCAAACGCCCTTGCGGCGGACAACAAGCCCATTGCAAAAGAGCTTTACACAAAGCCCGTTGTTCTTTGCGAATACGCCCACGCAATGGAAAACAGCCTCGGAAACTTCCAGGAGTACATGGACGCTTTTGAAAAATATGAAAATCTTGCCGGCGGCTTCATCTGGGACTTTGTTGACCAGGCGATACACAAAAAGGATGAAAACGGAAATGACCTCTGGCTTTACGGCACAGACTTCAACGAAAAGGAAAACTGGTACGTTCCGCCATATAACACCTGCGCAATCACCGGCAGCAACACCTATTTCAACGCCAACGGCATCATTGCCGCCGACAGAAGCGTTCACCCCTCAATCTATGAGGTCAAAAAGGTCTATGCCGAAATGAAGGTTGAAAAAAAGGCAGACGAAACCGACGTCTATATTGTTAAAAACAAGCAGCTTTTTTCAGACCTTTCCGCGTTTGACCTTTGCTACTCCGTTACAAACAACGGCGAGGTTATCCTCACGGGTGAAATTGAAAAGGAAAAATATGCAAATCTTTCTCCGCTTTCTCAAAGTGAGTTCACCCTCCCCCTTGACATTCCGGAGAGCGCAAAGGGCGAGATAATCATAATCTTCTCCTTCAAAAGGCGCGAGGCAACACGTTTTTGCGAAAAAGGCTATGAGCAAACATTTGACCAGTACATTTTGCGCGCCGCCCTCCCGAAAGAGGAAGAAAAGGACACCGGCAAGGTTAAAATTGAGGGCACGGAAAAGTTCTTCACAGTCACAGGTGACGGCTTTGTCTATACCTTTGAAAACGGCCAGCTTTCAAAGGTCGAAAAGGGAGGAACGAGCTATCTCATCAAACCGTTCAGTCCGAATTTCTATCGTCCGCTCACCGATAACGATATCGACTATCTGAACTTCACTCCGCCGCTCATTTTTGCAAATCCCCTTTTCCAGTGGAGACGTTCAACCGCTCTTGCAAAGAGCAAGGCCGTTCTTGTTCACCAGTACAGCCACAGCGCCTTTGTTGAAACGCACATCAGCGTTATCGGAATGAAGAATGTTAAAATTTTCTATACCATCCATTCCGATGGCCGAATCAGCGTCTCATATGAGGGCGCGGCGCTTATGGATATGCTGCGCTTTGGTCTGAAGTTCAGACTTCCCGGCGAATATGACTTTGTCAGTTGGTACGGCAGAGGTCCGCACGAGACATATTGCGACAGAAAAACCGGCGGAAAGTTCGGAATTTACAGCATGAAGGTTGAAGAGCTTGAGCACCGCTATATGCGGCCGCAGGAGAACGGCCAGCGCACAGACGTCCGCTCCCTTGAAATTACTGACGGCGAGAACCACGGTCTGCGCTTCACCGCAAAGGGAGAGAGCCCGTTCTGCTTCGGCGCGTTCAGATATTCGCTTGAGGAGCTTGATAAGGCCACCCACGAGCATCTTTTGCCGCACCAAAACTTTACCGAGGTCACGCTTGACCTCATGCAGCGCGGAGTCGGTGGCGACGCCCCCGGCAGCGCCTGCCTCCACGAGCCGTATATCATGCACAAGGGCAAAACCTATAAGCTTGAATTTGACATTGAAGTGAAATAATCAAAACCGCCTATGACCGAAACAAAGGTCACAGGCGGCTCTTTTTAATTATTCATCAATCGGAAGCGGAGAAACAACCGGCTTTCCATCGGCACCGAGAAGAACGGTCAGCCCTCCTGCATAGCCGGAAAAATGGAAAAAGTAATTAACTCCCGTTTCCTTGTCTACCCAAATCTCACTGCCGTCAAGCGAACCTTCGGCGTGAATTTTTATGAATCTTTTTTCTTTTTTACTCATGGTTCTGCCTCCTTTAAATTTTTTCAAGAGCAAAGCGCGGTCCCTCTTTTCCAACTTCACCGGTCGGTAAAAAGCCGCATTTAAAAAGAACACGCTTTGATTTCTCATTTTCCGGGTCGGTTTCAGCCTCAACTCCTTTAACGCCAGGCTGCGTGAAAGCCCATGCGCAAAGCACTTTTACCGTCTCGGTTGCATAACCTCTGCCTTGGAATTTTTCGTCAATTCCATAACCGATTTCCGGCCTTCCGCTTTCCGGAAAACCTTTGAAACAAGCGTCGCCTATCATCTCTCCGCTGTTTTTCAAACAAATTTTCAGCGCGGCGTACCAGTCATAAAACTTGGGCTCTCCACGGCAGCCGGACAACATTTCACCGTAAGCCTGTGCCATTTCGGGATCAATAAGCTGTGCTTCTTCAATCAGCTTTTCCATCTCTTTTTCTGTCATCGGCTCAATATAAAGCCTGTCCGTAAAAAGCCTTTCCATCTTCAATAACACCTCGCATCTGAGTTTATAAGCCGACCAAAAAACGCCGAACTAAAAAATCCTCCGGTTTTGATACATGATAGCAGATTGAAAAAGGAAAGTCAACGTCTGCGGCGCGGCCTGACGTTTTTGCCTCAACACAAAAAGAACCGGCCGCAAGCCCGGGTGTGTAGGCTTGCGGCCGGTTACTATGGAAACTTTAAAGAGGGATGTGCCGATTAATAGTGCTTTGCTCCGCACTCGCATGTCTGATGGATTCTGAACAGCTTCCAGAAGAAGCGTGCTATTTTGTAAATGAAGCCTGAAAAGCCGCTCTTGTGGCAGATGTGGGTGCAGGTGGAGGATGGGTTAGACGGAGGCGGAGTGACTTCTCCTGTTTTTTCTCCGCAGATGTCACATTTTCCGTCGTTGTTGCTGTCGATGTGCTTTTCTTCATATGTTACAGCGCCCTCGGCATAAGTGTTCAAATTGTATGTCTTGACACTATTTTTCTTTGAACAAGGCACAACTCTGTATGTGTATTCACATCCGTTGGCAAGGTCCGTATCAATATATGACAGATTCTCGTCGGACACTGTGCCTATCTTTCTAAAGACATTGCCAAATGAAGTCAGTCTGTAAATTTCATATTGAGCGGCGCCGTTCACCTTTTCCCATGTGATTTTGATGCCCGATGATTCCGCGGACGTATCGTTCTCTTTTGACACAGCAGCTCTTGAAAGACTCATTTTGCGAAGAGTAGGCTTCTTCTCAAACCGACGTTCAATCGTAAGATCTTTTTTAACGCTCTTTTCTCCAAGATTTTCGGTGCCAAAAACATTGCTTTCTGAGGATTTAAGTGTCACTCCGTTATCAAATGTCAGATATGAAACCACTTTATATGAGTATTCATAACCGGATCTTGCTTTTTCATCATAATATACCGTGCTGTGTGTTCCGTATTTCGGTCTGCGCTCAACGGTGTCTATGAGTTCCCACTTTGAATTGTTGATTTTCCTGTATATTTGATACTTCATAAAGCTGTATTCCGACTTTGAATAATCTGTTATTTTAATCGGAATGCCTTTTTGGGTTGCAGAAAGAGTATCTCTGTCAAGAACAATTTCAATTTCAGGTGTTACCAATGGATAAGCCAAAACATGTTCTGTTTCCTTGGTATAAACATTGCCGGCAGAAACAGTTGTTGAATAGCCTTTGATTTTATACTTTTTATTAAAGGTTTTGAAATATGCACCGTTATAGAACTGCAATGGATTCGGTGCCTCATAAGCGTTATAATTGACCTCTTTCTTGCTTCCGGCAACAGTCTCGCTCGCAACAATTCCGTTAACATTTGCATATAACGGATAAATGTTGCCATCTCTGTCAGAGAACATTATGGGAATGCACCATTCAAGGTTAGTTTTCCCGCTCTTTTCAATATAGCAAGAAGTTATCTGAGGCTTATATCTATCCTGTGAAATTTCCCTTTCAAGGTACAACGGATAAATTTCCGGATAATCCTCTTCAAGATAATTGAATTTCCATGAGCATGACAGCCAATAAAGGCTCGAATCTATACAGTCAAGAATTGTTTCCTTTGATTCTGCCATTTTCTCATATGATGTTTTTACTCTTTGTCCTGTGAAAAAGCCCCATACACAATCAGCACCAAGATTAACCTTGTTTGCAACACCTTCAAGCTCAGCGGCTTTTGTAAAATCCAACGCGGATTCAATATCGATTTCATAAACATAGCGGAAACTTCTGACGGCATATACATATGCACCTGCATCCGTGCTCGTGCCGCTTGAAATATAAGCGTTCTTAAGGTCTCCAACGGCGGCGCGTGCAGCATTGATAAAGTCATATGATGCTTGAAGAAGATAATACTTGTCAATTATGTTGGATGTGTTATAAATTAAGTCTGTGAAGCCCTTTGCAAGTTTATATGCACTTCTGAGCTGTCCATATCCGGGAACCCACTTTGCTCCCTCCTCAAAAAGAGCGTCTGCAACATCAAGAGCCAAGTTTCCGCCGAGGTCACACGTCATAATAACAGCTGCATAATCAATATTTCCAAATGCCCTCAGAACGTCATTTATTGCCACTCTGAAAAATGAATCCGGTGCCGTGTGTTCACGCATCTTTTTAAGCATTGCAGCCATTTCTTCTGCCATATCAGCAACATATACATATCCGGTGAATCTTTCAAAAAATGTTGTAACATCGCTCGTCAATTCAGCCAGTATTCCGATTCCCTCAATAAACTTTGAGTTACTCCATTTGTCATCAACGGTGTCACTGATGTTATTCAATGAGCCGTAAAACTTTGTAAATGAAGGATCCTTCGGATCAAATTTCCACTTTTTCAGAATTTCAAGAAGTGATTTTGAAGTTCCCGAGGCAAGGCCTGCGATTGCATCAACAATTCCTTTATACTTAGTCACGCCGTCCGCAACTTCACCTACTGTTTCGGCTGCATTTAAAGTGGCGTTATTGACCTCTCGGCTTTTTGCCACCGAAACTTTTTCGAGCAGATCCATTATAAGTGCTTCATAAATTAGCTTTGCGTTATATACTTCCTTGGTCTGCTTTACAGTGTCAAAGATAATCTCCATAGACTCCCAGATTTCAACCGATGACATGAAGGCTTTGTCCGTGCGCAGTTCCAAATATGCGGCCGATGATATGGAATCATATGAGAGAAGCTCATCAATGTATCTGTTCTCATTTGTTTTTTCCGCTCTGTTGCGGCTGAGCCAGATATCTGCAATATAGGTGTTCTCGTCAAACGGCTTGCCGGACGACTCGCTTGCTCCGGACAGAACAAAACTGATTCCGTTTTTCTGAGCATATTTATGTGCGTATGAATCCTTCTGACAGTAAACAACAACCTTTTTGCTGTTTCTGAAAGCATAATCACCAATGGAAGTAACACTTGCCGGAATCTCAATTTTTGTCAGTGAATAACAAAAGGAAAACGCATATTTGCCAATGGTCTTAACGGTTGACGGAATGATAACCTCAGTGACAACAGTACAAGCCTGAAAAGACCTGTCTCCAATGGCGGTTACGGTCTTTCCTCCAAGCTTTGAGGGTATAGTAGCCCTTCCCTCAGCTTTTTCATAATATGAAACAATCGTTGCATTGTCTCCTGACACCGTGTATGTATAATTACCGGCAGTGAACTCCGTTGCCGCAAACACAGCAATAGGAACCGCCGAAAACAACATAATGAGGCTCAAGAGAAGTGAAAACAGTCTTTTTGAAGCTTTCATCAAATTCACCTCATCTATCAGATTTTACCCCACTGGAATGAAATTACATACCAAATCACTCTAAAGAACTTTTTAAGCTTTTCCCAAAATGAAAGTTCATTGTCTTGAACAACTTCAGGAATTTCATCAATAATTTCAGTCACAATTTCCGTTATCTCGCTTGAGTTGTTTGCAACATATGATTTTCCTCCGGTACCTTCCGAAAGAGTTTTAAAGCAATTAATTGTTGCGCTACTGCTTGAGGTTGCAATCGCAAACAGGGTAACCTGACTCCTCTTCTTGTCCGCAAGAGCAACGGCACCTTTTGCAGCCTTGGCATAATGAACGCTCTCTGAAGCAATCAGTCCGTTTTTAAGCTCATCTATAGCTTTTTCCGCTGTGTATCCGGTGAACGGTTCCGGGTCAAGCGCCGGTGCATCACCCATGAGTATAGATGCCTTTCCGGATTCTTCTCTCCAACTAAGCTTGTTGAGGCCATCGATCAGAGCAGAGTAAATTGTTTCTCTTCCGTCTCCTCCGTTGCCAAGTGTGAGGCTGTCAATAGCATTGATGATTGCATTCTCATCAGAGGTGAAGTCAAGTTGAACACGATACGGATAGTCCCTTGCCGTTCCGCTTCTTGAGGCAAAGTCTCTGTAATCAACAATCGCAATTCTGAAATCCAAACCGGCATCTTTAAGGTCATTGAGATATACTTTCATGTCCTCTTTAACCTGATAAATATCATCGCCCATAGATGCCGTTGTGTCAACAACAAACGCAAGATCAAGCTTTTTCAATCCTGCGGCGCTGACGCCGAGCGTAAAAATTGAAAGAGTCATTAAAACAGCAAGAAACATACTTAGAATTTTTCTTGCCTTTGACTTCATGTTTGTATTTTTCTTTAATATTTGCATTTTAATTTTCCTCCATACCAATTTTTTTAATATAAAACAACCCCTGTCCGATTTTTACTGCATTAATTCGCCTCCCTCAATTTAATTAGACAGTTGTTGAATTTTTTGCTTTGTTGGAATTCTCATTAGTATATTATATATGTTATTTAATCTGTGTATAATATTATACTTATCTCTTACAACTCGTTTTTCGGATATCAAGGATACAATATTCTATGAATTGTTCTGATTGGTGCTTTGTGTCACAGGCTGAGCTGCATTAGCCTTTTTAATCGGATTTTTGCAATTCGGACAAATTTTATATACGGTGCATTTAACAATAACGAAGCAAATCAGTATCGTTAAAAGTAACCATGAAAACAGAAAGCCCAATATCATAAGCAAAATGCAAACCACTATGTTCTTTTTAACAGTAGTCTTAATATTCTCCCAAGTCAGCAATTTGGGGTCAAATATTAACTTATATGAGCCGTTATAACCACAGTTGGTGCAATGGATAATTTTGTTTTCGGTTTTTGGCCTTATAAAGAGCATGGCGATAAACAGTCCAAGTCCAATCCATAAACCAATGCAAATATTTCCGTCATCAAAATCAAAAAGATAGCTGATTTCATAGTCGAGCACAAATTTAATAAGAGCAATATTCATCAACACAGTACCAATTAGAGAAGATATCCACGCAGCCGGTTTAAAGCCAATCACAGAAAAGATGAACATAAAAACAGACGGAACAAACAGCAAAAGCGTGAACCATATTACCCATGTATCAAATTCACCCTTAAACACATATTCCATCACATCAAAAAATCTATATTCAGGGTTGTCCGGAAAAAGTCCTCCCCACACATCAAAGACAGGCACAAAAACAACATTCAGCAAAGCCAATGATGATATAATAATTTGCGCAACAGATTTTTTCATTTCTTTTCCTCCTAAATTCAAGATTTTATAACCAAACGGTTATATCACTGCATATTTTACACCATCAATGATAAAATGTCAATATAACCAAACAGTTATTTTTCTTTTTTTATTCATGGAGGTGCAAATTGGTGGCGTGTTACAAAAGAATCCGTGAGCTGCGCGAGGACAGCGACATGACACAGCAGCAAGTTGCGGACTATCTTTCAATGAAGCAGCCTCAATATAATCGCTATGAACGCGGCTTTCGTGACATACCTACCGATTTGCTCATTGCCCTTGCCGACCTTTACAAGACCTCAACCGATTATATTCTCGGACGTATTGACGAAAGATAACCACAAAAAAAGAACCACCCTCTTGAGTGGTTCTCGTTATGGCGCCTCAAACAGGACTCGAACCTGTGACACCGCGGTTAACAGCCGCGTGCTCTACCGACTGAGCTATTAAGGC
>CAKSWC010000027.1 GCA_934511365.1 uncultured Eubacteriales bacterium | reverse complement strand
GCGGTGTTTCTTAGTTTTTATCTACTAAGAACGATTCTTTTTACTTGATAAGTAAAGAGAGATAACGCTGACAATCAAACTGAGAAGCTCAAGAATAAGCCTAAGCAGATCAATGATTTCTGTCATTGTCATCACCTCCTCTTTTGAGGAGCAGCCGCCTTACCGTTATATCCGGCACCATAATTATTTTAGCACATTTGTTAGAATTTGTCAATTTTATATTTTGAATTACGAAAAGTTATAAATATGAAAATTTGTGAGCGGTTAAACTCTATATTCCCATAAAATTTTTCGCCATATCAAAAAAGAGCTACCCTTGCGGACAGCTCTTTAATTTAGTTATAATTAGTCGTTGATAGCAGTAACAACGCCTGAACCAACGGTACGTCCGCCTTCACGGATAGCGAAACGAAGTCCCTCTTCGATAGCGATTTCGGTGATGAGTTCAACATTCATTTCAACATTATCGCCGGGCATGCACATTTCAGTGCCTTCCGGAAGAGTGATTACGCCGGTAACGTCAGTAGTTCTGAAATAGAACTGCGGACGATAGTTGTTGAAGAACGGAGTGTGACGGCCGCCTTCATCCTTGGTAAGGACGTAAACCTGACCCTTGAACTTGGTGTGCGGATGGATCGAACCGGGCTTGGAAAGAACCTGGCCGCGTTCAATTTCGTTTCTCTGGATACCACGAAGGAGGCAGCCGATGTTGTCGCCGGCCTCAGCATAGTCGAGGATCTTACGGAACATTTCGATACCGGTGCAAACGGTCTTTCTCTTTTCGTCTGAAAGGCCAACGATTTCAACTTCTTCGCCGGTCTTAAGCTGTCCACGCTCAACTCTACCGGTGGCAACGGTGCCGCGGCCGGTGATGGTGAATACGTCTTCAACAGGCATAAGGAACGGGAGGTCAGCCTTACGGTCGGGAGTCGGGATATAGCTGTCAACAGCGTCCATGAGTTCCCAGATGCAAGCGATTTCCGGAGCGTTGATGTCGCCGCCGTTATATTCAAGAGCCTTAAGAGCCGAACCCTTGATGATCGGGCAGTTCTCATCGAATTCATACTCAGCAAGAGTTTCACGGATTTCCATTTCAACAAGCTCAAGGAGCTCATCGTCGTCAACCTGGTCAACCTTGTTCATGAAAACAACGATTGCGGGAACGCCAACCTGACGGGCAAGGAGAAGGTGCTCCTTGGTCTGAGCCATCGGGCCGTCGGTAGCAGCGATAACGAGGATTGCACCGTCCATCTGAGCAGCGCCGGTGATCATGTTCTTGATGTAGTCGGCGTGGCCCGGGCAGTCAACGTGAGCATAGTGACGCTTTTCGGTCTCATACTCAACGTGAGCGGTATTGATGGTGATTCCGCGCTCTCTCTCTTCGGGAGCCTTATCGATCATGTCATATGCCTCAAACTGAGCAAAGCCCTTCATAGCAAGGGTCTTGGTGATAGCTGCAGTAAGAGTGGTCTTACCATGGTCAACGTGACCGATGGTGCCGATGTTAACATGGGGTTTGGTTCTTTCAAACTTTTGCTTTGCCATTGGAATTTCCTCCTTATAATTAGCAATTAATTTCTTTGGTTATTATTCTACCAATAATGCGGCAGAAATGCAAGATATTTTGCGAAAAAATCAGTCTCTCTTCGCTCTTTCGGTAACAATTCCCTCAGCGATTGACTTCGGAACTTCCTTGTAACCGTCCGGCTCCATGACATACTGGCCGCGGCCCTGTGTCTTTGAACGCAGGTCGGTTGCATAACCGAACATCTCGGCAAGGGGAACTCTTGCGTTAATCTGCTTAACGCCGGAGCGGTCTTCAAAGCCCTGAATCTCGCCGCGCCTTGAGTTGAGGTCGCCGATAACGTCGCCCATATATTCCTCGGGCATGATAACGGCAACTTTCATGATCGGCTCAAGGAGAACGGGGTTCGCCTTCCTTGCGGCATCCTTAAACGCCATTGAACCGGCGATCTTGAACGCCATTTCAGAGGAGTCAACCTCGTGATATGATCCGTCATAAAGCGTTACCTTGACGTCAACCATGCTGTAGCCGGCGATGACACCGGACTTCATTGCGCCCTGGATACCCTGGTCAACAGGTCCGATATATTCCTTCGGAATGGCGCCGCCAACAATGTTGTTGACAAACTCATAGCCCTTTCCGGGATTCGGCTCAATGTTGATTTTAACGTGACCGTACTGACCTTTACCGCCCGACTGACGCGCATACTTCGTATCGGAAGAAGCGGCGGAGCGGATTGTCTCTCTGAAAGCAACCTGAGGCTTACCAACATTCGCCTCAACCTTGAATTCACGCAGAAGTCTGTCAACAATGATTTCAAGATGAAGCTCACCCATGCCGGCGATGATGGTTTGTCCGGTTTCTTCATCGGTATAGCAGCGGAAAGTGGGATCCTCTTCTGCAAGCTTTGCAAGAGCAATGCCCATCTTTTCCTGGCCAGCCTTGGTCTTAGGCTCGATTGCAACGCGGATAACGGGATCCGGGAAATGCATTGATTCGAGAACGATAGGATTCTTTTCGTCGCAGAGAGTGTCACCGGTGGTGGTGTTCTTGAGACCAACGGCAGCGGCTATATCGCCGGCATAAACGGTTTCAATGTCCTCCCTGTGGTTTGCGTGCATCTGCAGGATACGACCCATTCTTTCTCTATCATCCTTCACGGAGTTATAAACGGTTGTTCCTGCGTTGACCGTACCGGAGTATACGCGGAAATAGCAAAGCTTTCCAACGAACGGGTCGGTAGCAATCTTGAATGCAAGCGCGGCAAACGGCTCTGTATCGGAAGAATGTCTGTATTCCTCCTCGTCCGTGTCCGGATTGATGCCCTTGATTGACTCAACGTCCGTTGGAGCGGGCATGAAGTCAACAATGGCGTCAAGAAGGGGCTGAACGCCCTTATTGCGATAAGCGGTGCCGCAGGTAACGGGAACAATCTCGTTTGAGATGGTGCCTTTGCGGATAGCCTTTTTGAGCTCATCAACAGAGGGTTCTTCGCCTTCAAGATACTTCATCATGAGATCTTCATCAAGCTCAACAACATTTTCAACCATTTCGGAATGGTATTTTTCGGCAAGCTCCTTCATATCCTCGGGGATAGCCTCGCGGTGGAAGTTGGTTCCGTCGCCCGTTCCATAGATGATTGCGTCCATCTCAAGAAGATCAATGATACCTCTGAACTCACTTTCAGCGCCGATGGGGAGCTGAATGGGAACAGCGGTGCAGTTGAAGCGTTCCTTGATCATGTCAAGAACGCGGTAGAAATCGGCGCCCATGATGTCCATCTTGTTGACGAAAATCATTCTGGGAACCTTATACTCGTCGGCCTGACGCCAAACGGTTTCGGACTGAGGCTCAACGCCGCCCTTTGCGCAAAGAACGGTAACCGAACCGTCAAGAACACGGAGCGAACGCTGAACTTCAACGGTGAAATCAACGTGGCCCGGAGTGTCAATGATGTTGATTCTGTGTTCCTTCCAGAAACAGGTGGTTGCGGCGGAAGTGATGGTAATACCTCTCTCCTGCTCCTGAGCCATCCAGTCCATGGTTGCGGAACCGTCATGAGTCTCACCGATTTTGTGGTTAACGCCGGTGTAATAGAGAATTCTCTCCGTTGTGGTCGTTTTACCTGCGTCGATGTGAGCCATGATGCCTATATTTCTTGTTTTTTCAAGAGAAACTTTTCTTGGCATTTTGACCTCCAAATTGCTTATACATAAATCCGGCAGTCAATCACTGCCATAAACAAACACATTTCAGGCCGCTTTGCGGCCTTTTTCCGTTATAAGAAACGGAACCAACTCACCATCTGAAATGAGCAAAAGCCTTGTTGGCTTCAGCCATCTTGTGAGTGTCTTCACGCTTTTTGAACGCTGAACCGGTTTCGTTAACAGCATCCATAATTTCGTTGGCGAGTCTTTCCTTCATCGTTCTTTCAGAACGCTGACGTGAGTAAAGAGTGATCCAACGAAGACCGAGAGTCTGGCGTCTTTCGGCGCGGACTTCAATCGGAACCTGATAGGTTGAACCGCCAACACGGCGAGCCTTAACCTCCAGAACAGGCATAACATTTTCCATTGCAGCCTCGAAAACTTCGAGCGGCTCCTTGCCTGTTTTTTCTTTGATGATGTCAAAAGCGTCGTACACAATCTTCTGAGCAACGCCCTTTTTACCATCATACATAACACTGTTGATAAGACGTGTTACAAGCTTTGAATTGTAAAGCGGATCGGGCAAAACGTCACGTTTTGCAATCTGGCCTCTTCTTGGCACTGCGCTTCCCTCCTTCATAGTAATGATATCATAGGTACTCGAGTGACAAATTCCCGTCGGCACCAATGCAGAGGCATATACAATCAAGCAATTATATATACACTCTCGCACCGTGAGCATACGCTCAGCCTGCAAGAAGATTTGTCAATTCAAACATTCCGCCTTTTTGCGGAAACTTTCTGATTTAAAGCTCAGAAATTACTTTTTGGCAGCCTTCGGGCGCTTAGCACCGTACTTTGAACGGGCCTGCATTCTTCCGTTAACGCCCTGGGTATCGAGAGTACCGCGGACGATATGGTAACGAACACCGGGAAGGTCCTTAACACGGCCGCCGCGGATGAGAACAACGCTGTGCTCCTGAAGGTTATGGCCGACACCGGGGATATAAGCGGAAACTTCAATTCCGTTTGTAAGACGAACTCTGGCGATTTTACGCAGAGCGGAGTTCGGCTTTTTCGGGGTAGCGGTCTTAACTGCGGTGCAAACGCCGCGCTTCTGCGGTGAGTCATGATCGGTCATGACGTTCTTCTTTGAGTTGAGACCCTTAAGAAGAGCGGGAGCCTTCGGCTTTTTGACAAGTGTTTCTCTGCCGTTGCGAACTAACTGATTAAAGGTAGGCAAGTGATAGCATCTCCTTTCTTAAAAAATGTGTTTACCGCCGCCGGGCATGAGTCCGGCTATACAGCATACCTGCTTATTTTACACCAAAGGAAAGCGTTTGTCAACAGCTCTTTTTTCAAAAGTCCTCCCGTCCGGGTGATTTTGTGAACTTGCTCATTAATGAAGGCGAACCCTTCCCCTTTTGTTGGTATTTTTACCCAAAAAGAGCGCGGTTAAACGCCGCAGCTTTCTTCAAAAGAGACGGGGGTGGAAATTTTTTCCCTGTTGTGGTATGATGTAAACGACATCTATTAAGCGAGGTTATATAATGTATAGCAAAATGAAGCAAATTTTAACTTCTTTGGCCGCGGCCTTTTTCTGCCTTTTTTTTCTTGTCTCCTGCGGCGCAAAAAAGAGCGGCGCTGATGTGACCGGAAAGCTTGAAGCGCCCGTTACGCTCACTGCGGCCGGAAAGAACAAGGCTTATTCCTTTTCCGCTTTGCCCCTGTCAAAGCTCAAACTCATCAGCCGTAAAGGACTGACCTCGCTTTATTTTGATGAAAGCAGCTTTTGCGTCTGTCTTTATGACGGCGCGGCCAACAAGCTCTGGCGCTCGCTTCCGGAAAAGGAGACGAACGAAAACGCCTGCCTTTTTTCCGTGAATGTTCTCTGCGGCTCAAAGGAATATATCCTTGACTCGCAAAACGACAGCGCCGCGCTCAAAAATGCTCAGCACAAAACGGAAAACGGCGTTCTCACCCTGACATATCGCTTCAGAAAACAGCTTTCAAAGGACGCCGAAACGGACTTCACCGTTCCCCTGCGCTTTGAGCTGAGCGACGGCCTTTTGAAAACCACGCTCGATTGCAAATCCATTACATACGGCGAAAAGAACGGCAGCATAAAAATCAAAAGCATTTCTCTTCTGAGCTTTTTCGGCGCGGACACGGACGGCGCAAAGGGAGACTTTATTCTCCTTCCCGACGGCTGCGGTGCGGTTTTGAACACGGAAAAGCGGGCGGAAAAATTTTCTTCCATTTCCGTTCCCGTCTATGGAGCAGACCCGGCGGCAAAGGAAAGCTCCGCTTTCTTTGCGTGTATTCCGGCGTTCGGAAAGAAAAGCTCAAACGCCGCGTTTGTTTCTCTCATTGAAAGCGGAGAGGAAAACGCAGAAATTGTGGCTCATAAGTCGCTCAAGAAAAGCGGCTTCAACCGCGTCTATGCAAAATTCAACCTTTGCAAAACCTTTACCGATGAAAAATGCGGCTATGTTTTTCAAAGCGGCGCGGACAAAACTTTTTCCGTGAGCTATCGCTTCCTTTCCGGCGAAAATACGGACTATGTTTCAATGGCCTCAGCCTGCCGTGAACTTCTTATCCGCTCCGGCGCACTGAAAATGGAGGAAAGGGAGATTGCCGAAAACGAGGGGCTTTTGTTTGAGCTTTCGCTCATCGGCTCTGCGCGCCTTTCAAAGGACGGCTCCTCACGCGTTCAGCAAAGGACGCTGACATCATTGAACGAGGCAGAGGACATTGTCTCTTTCCTGCGCTCAAAGGGCATCAAAAGCATCAATCTGAGATACAGAGGACTTTTTGAGGGCGGTCTTGTTCAAAACGGCTATTCCTCTTTGCGGCTGTTCTCTCCGGTGGGAAGCAAAAAGGAACTTGAGGAATTCTCCTTCCTTGCGCGCAGCCAGAACGTCTCCGTCTTTTCAGACGTCAGCCTTTTTTCCGCTGCGGACGAAAAAAGCGGTGCGCTTTCCATTGACGGAACAAAAGCGGAAAAGACCGAGTCCTTTTCCGGCAGTCTTGCTGAGGCCAAAGTAACCTTTTCTCCGGGTGCAAAGGCGGAAAAAAACGCGGAGAAAATGCTTTCCTCCCTGCGCTCGCTCCCGGTTGAGGGCGTTTGTGTTTTTGATGCGGGCAGGGTTCTCTTTTCAGATTATTCAAAAGGCGGAACGAATGAAAGAGACTCAATGAAAAAGCTTTTTTCGTCCTATTGCGGTGCTCTCTCCGCCGGAAAAAAGCTGATGGTGAACGGCGCAAATCTCTACGCGGTCAAGTATGCCGATTTTCTCACGGATGTTCCCTCCTCTGCGGCCTGCGCAAAGGGAAAGCTTTTCACTGCCGTTCCGTTTTTGCAATCGGTTCTCCACGGCTGCGCCGACTATTCCCACACCGCGTTCAACAAAGAAAAAAACAGCGAGACTGCGTTCCTCAAAGCTGCGGAATACGGCGCAGTTCCCTCGTTTGAATGGCACAGCGCCGACCTCGGCTCGGATGGAGAAAAGGACTCGTTTTACTATATGAACGGCGCAAACGAGGCTCAGCAGTATTATGAGCGGCTGAACGCGGTTTTCGCCGACCTGAGGGGAGAAAAAATCACCGCCCACAAAAAGGTTGCAGGCGGCGTCTATCTCACTGCATACGGCTCTTCATGCAGTGTTTACGTCAACTATAACAAAAAAGATGTCACCGTGAACGGCGTTACCGTTGAGGCGCGCAGTTTTCAGAGGGTTGATTTTTAAGGCCTTTAATTTTCTTTTCAAGAACCGGAAGCAGGCCGTAAAGGGTAACGAAAAAAACAACAACCGCAAAGCCTGCTATTGCAAGCTTTCCCATTTTTTCGCCGCAAAAAACGGCAACGGGAATGGGGTTGAAAATCGGCTCAATCGTGAGCAGCAGCGAACCTTCAATCTTGTCCACCCTTTTGATTCCGCGGCTGAAAAGAATGTTTGCAAGTCCGTACTGAAAAATTCCGAGAATAAGCACCCAGACGATATTCTTCAAATCAAAAGAAAGGTTCTTGTCAAAGAACATTAACGGAAAACAGATTGCAAAGCTTATTATATTGCTGAGATAAAGGCAATCGTCACTATCGCTGCTTTCGTTGTTCATAATGATTATCTGAGCGGCAAAGGTTATTCCGGAGAGCAGACCGAGAATGTTTCCAACAATCCTTGTTGGGTCAAGGCTGTCTGCAAATGAGAGCACGCAGCCGCCGAAAACCGCAAGGGTTATGACCGCCTCGGAGAGCTTTGCTTTTTTCTTTTGGAAAATAACGGCATATAAAAAGACAAGAATCGGGGCAATATACTGAAGAACGATTGCCGTTCCGGCCGTTGTGAGCTTGATTGCCTCAACATATAAAATTCCTGTTGCGCTCATTGCAACGGCGCCGAGGATGTTCGCCTTTGAAAGCTTTGCTTTGAAGCTTTTTTTAACGGCGGAAAGCATTAAAAGAGAGATTACACTGCGCACCGCCATCAGCGAAAACGAGCTCCAGGTTATCGACTTGACGCACACACCGGCAAGACCCCACAAAAGCGCTGTCAAAACAATAAACAGCCGGCCAAGGTTATGCTCCTTTTTTGAAATTTCCATTGGTTTTCCATCTCCGGTAACATTAAACTTATGTTCGGAGATTTTAACACATTAAAGCACAAATGTCAAACAACCGCTGCCTTATCAGAAAAGTTTTTTGCCCGGTCTTTGGCATCAGACGGAATTTTTTGAAAATTTTTGCAACATAATGCCGGAGAAATTACTCTTATTAGATGTAAGACCGCAAAGAGCGGCTTTAACCATTAATCTATAACCCGGAGGAAAAACCTATGAAAAGAAAAATATCAGTAGTTTTTGCAATAACCTGCATTCTTTTTGTTTTTTCGCTGCTTTTGACCGGCTGCACAAAGGGTTCGGCCGCAGACACAACGCCGCCCGGCGAAACGGAGGATGAAAACACCCTTTCTGCCTATGTTGTTAAAAACAGCGGGAATAGCCTTCTTGTTACCGCAGACAGCGGCCTTTACTTTGTTTCTCTTGACGGCGCAAAGGTTTTCAAAAATTCAAAGGAACTTGAAAGCGGAAAGCTGAGCGCCGGAATGAGCGTTCTCATCGGTTATGACGGAAACATTCTTGAATCCTATCCGGCGCAGATTGCGTCCGCCCACACCGTGAAGATCGTTTCCGAGTCCGAGGACAAAATTTCGCTTTATGAACAGGCGCTCAAAAAGGTCTTTGATGAAAGCGGAACTTTTTCCGACCTTAAGACGGTTGCGCTCGATTTTTCTTCCGTTACCCTCACAGAGCCTCAGAAAAACGCTTTGTGGTATGTTCTTTCAAATTATCTGAGCACAAAAACCGAGGCGAACGTCATATGTAAAAGCTATGACGAGCTTGAAAAGGACGGAATGGTCGGCGAAGAAGGCTTCAAAAACGGCGTCATTCTCTCGGTTAAAGAAAGCGAACACAACACCTTTTCCGTCGGCTGGTACAAAGGGCCGCTCGGCGCCGGAGGATACAGCGACTGCACGGCAAAGCTGCGCGGTGGAGAATGGAAAATTGATTACAAAACGGCGTGGATAAGCTGATTGAATAACCGCCCGTTATTGCAGGCCAAAGAGCAAAACAAAAAAGACTATATCTCACATTTTGCATTTGAGAATTTAATGCTTTGTGGGGTATAGTCTTTTCTTATGCGGTTATCAAAAACTGTTTTGCTTTTTTTCAGGCGCCCTTTCCGGACGCTCCCGTTTTCGGAATAGTTATCCGATAAACAAAACTGTCCTGCGTCTCCTGCTTTTCAACATTTGCGCCGATGCCTGAGTCCTGCATTGTTTTGATTGCACCCTCAACGGTGTTCAGGAAAATTCTGACGCTGCTGAATGCGCGTTTTGTTGTCCGCTTGAGCGGATTTTTTTTTGCAATGAATTCATCTATATATTTTTCTGTTTGCGCAACATTCATTTTCCTTTCAATTATTTTTTTCAGTATTGGAACAACATCTTCTTCATCAAGTCTGAGCAGCGCTCTTGCGTGCCGTTCGGAGAGCGAGTTTTGAATCAACATTTTTTGCGCCTCAACCGGAAGAGTCAACAGCCTCAGCTTGTTTGAAACGGTTGACGGCGCCTTTCCGAGTCTGCGCGCCGCCTCGTCCTGAGAGAGGGAAAACTGCTCGGTCAGCTTTTCTATTGCAAGCGCTTCCTCAAAATAGCCGAGATTCTGGCGTTGCAGGTTTTCAATGAGCGCATAAATTGCAGACTTCAGCTCGTTCACATCAACAACAATGCACGGAACAACAACCATTCCGGCAAGCCGTGACGCTCTGAGTCTCCGCTCTCCTGAAACCAGTTCATAGCCTTTTGATGTTTCCCGAACGGTTATCGGCTGCAAAATTCCGTTCATTCTTATGCTTATTGCAAGATTAACAAGCTCACTCTGGTCAAACACTCTGCGCGGCTGATTCGGATTCGGATAGATTTTTTCGTTTGGAATCAGCAAAACCTGTCCTGCCGTGCGCGGCTTTTCACCTGTCAAAATGAAAACCTCCCTTGGTTGCCTTAAGAATATCTCTACTTTAGCACAATAAGGGAGGCTTGTCCATAATATTCTGTTTTGCTTCTTTTCGGTTATTCGGTTCCGATTTTTCTTATTCGAGCGGATTTTTTGCAATTTTTGCCGAGGGACGCGGATATACGGCGTTCGTTGACGAAACTTTTTCAATGATAATAATGTTTCTCTCCCCTGCGTCAAAAAGCTCAAAGCTCTTTGTGCTTTCAATTTTTCCGCCAAGGAGCGCGATTGCCTTTTTTGCTCCGCTGATTTCTTCATCGGCCTTTGCCGCTTTCATTGAGATAAACTTTCCGCCCTTTTTAACAAACGGAAGGCAGTATTCGGAAAGCTCGCGCAGGTTTGCAACCGCCCTCGCCGTTGCAAAGTCAAACTTTTCCCTGTAGCTTTTGTTTTGTCCGGCCTCCTCCGCGCGCGAATGAAGAAGCTGTGCTTCAAGGCCGATATTCTTAAGTATATCTTCAATAACGGTGAGCTTTTTTCTTGTGCTGTCAAGCAAGGTCAAATTGATATCCGGCCGCGCAATCAACAGCGCAAGACCGGGAAAGCCTGCGCCGGTTCCAACGTCAATGAGGCTTGAGCCTTTTGGAATGCTGCAATATTTGAGCACTGAAAGGCTGTCCGCAAAGTGTTTGAGCGCAATATCCTGAGGGTCTGTGATTGCGGTGAGATTGATTTTTTCGTTCCATTCGGCAAGCAGTCTGCCGTAGGTATCAAAACGGTTCAGCGCAGTTTCGTCAAGGCTGACACCGAACGATTGCGCATAAGCGGCAAGTTTTTCAAGCGGTATAAACATAGCTTCTCCTTTTGGTGTTTCACGTGAAACATGAATTATAGATTGTTTTTTCTCAGGTAAATCAGCAGCACGGAGATGTCCGCCGGGCTGACGCCGGAAATTCTTGAGGCTTGGCCAAGGTTGTTTGGGCGGACTCTATCAAGCTTTTCCTGCGCTTCCATGCGCAAACCGGTGATATCTGCATATCGGATCGTTTCCGGAAGCGTACGGCTTTCAAGTCTGCGCATTTCCTTTGCCTGCGCAAGCTGGCGCTTGATATATCCCTCATATTTCACTTCAATTTCAACCTGTTCAAAAACTTCGGGCGGATAATCCGGCCGTGTGGTATCAAACGGCGCAAGAAGCTCATAATTAAGCTGCGGTCTGCGTATCAAGTCAACAAGCCGGCAGCCGTTCGTCATCGGTGATGTTTCACGTGAAACAAGGAGGGCGTTAAGCTCCTCATTCGGCGCAAGGCCGGTTGATTCAATGCGCTTGAGTTCTTTTTTAATAAGCTCCTGTTTTTTGAGCAGGCGTTCGTGCTTTTTCTCGCTGACAAGACCAACTTCATAGCCGATTTCCGTCAGCCGCAGGTCGGCGTTATCCTGGCGGAGAATGAGGCGGTATTCCGAGCGCGAGGTCATCATTCTGTATGGATCGCTGCAGCCTTTGGTAACAAGGTCATCAATGAGCGTTCCGATATATGAGCTTGCGCGGTCAAGGATGAGTTGAGGCTTGTTTTGAACTTTTTTTGCGGCGTTGATTCCGGCAATAAGTCCCTGCGCGGCGGCCTCCTCATATCCGCTTGAGCCGTTAAACTGCCCTGCCCCAAAAAGACCCGGGTAATTTTTGAATTCAAGCGTTGCAAAAAGCGCAAGCGGATCAACGCAGTCATATTCGATTGCATAGGCTGTGCGCATAACCTGAACATTTTCAAGACCCGGAATGGTACGCAAAAACCGGAGCTGAACATCCTCCGGGAGCGATGAGGACATACCCTGAAGATACATCTCCTGTGTGTGCTCGCCGCACGGCTCAATAAAAAGCTGGTGGCGTTCCCTGTCCGGAAAGCGAACAATCTTGTCCTCAATGCTTGGACAGTACCGGGGACCGACGCCGTCAATTTTTCCGCCGTAAAGCGGAGAGCGGTCAATGTTTTCAAGTATAACGCGCTTTGTTTCGCTGTTTGTGTAGGTCATATAGCAAGACAGCTTGTTTTCGATTGAATGCTCGGTATCAAAGGAAAAAGGAACGGTTTTTTCGTCTCCGTCCTGTTTTTCAAGGGCAGAAAAGTCAATGCTTCTTCGGTTGACCCTTGAGGGAGTTCCGGTTTTGAACCGTCTTGTCGGTACTCCCAAACGCTTGAGTGAAGCGGCAAGGTCTGTTGAAGCAAACATTCCGTCAGGACCGCCTTCATAAGAGACATCGCCGACATAGATTTTTCCGCCGAGAAAGGTACCCGTTGCAAGAACAACACATTTTGCTCTGTGAACAGCTTCAAGGCGTGTGAGAAGCTTCCATTCTCCGTTTTCTTCCTGCGTGAGGCTCGTGACTTCAGCCTGAACAATTTCAAGGTTCGGCTGGCTTTCCATAACGTTTTTCATGCATTCGCTATATCTTCTGCGGTCAATCTGCGCGCGCAGGGAATGAACGGCCGGACCCTTTCCCCTGTTGAGAATACGGCTTTGGAGAGTGTTTTCATCGGCGGCTTTTCCCATCTCACCGCCGAGGGCGTCAATCTCACGGACAAGGTGGCCTTTGCTTGTTCCTCCGATTGAGGGGTTACACGGCATATTTCCGACCCAGTCCATATTGATTGTGAACACACCGACCGACACGCCGAGTCTTGCGGCGGCGAGACCGGCTTCAATTCCGGCGTGGCCTGCGCCTATAACAATGACGTCATAATTTTTTGCATCGTACTGCATTTTGACCTCCGAAAGCAGGCGCGTTAACTTCCCGTCTGCGTTTGATAATTTTAATTTAAACGAGCATTGCATCGTTAGAGATTTTTTTATTAAATGTGGCTTTTTCTTCAAAAATTGCCATGAATTTGAGCAAAATCAAAAAGTTTTCAACATTGTTTTGAAAAAATGAAAAAAACTTTGAACAACAAGTTATTAATTACGATTAACGAATATTAGCAATGATATTCCATAAAGCCAATTTAAAAGTAATCATAACTGTCCGGAATTTAATTGGCAAAAAGCGACCACCGTTCTAGATGATAGATGCTAGATACAAAATTTTTATGCAGTGCATGAGGTGGGGTTCATGGGGGTCTCAAGCGACCCACGTACGAAAAAATATCTATTATCTATTATCTATTATCTTTTATCTATTATCTAAAATAATCCATTTGCACCAAGCCGCCCATAATGCAAATTGTTTTCCGAAATTAAGTATCCAATTTCCAGCATCTAATATCCATCTTGACAATTTCCGACAAGTATGCTAAGATGAACCAAAGGCTCTGCACAGGCTGAGTTTCAGCCTCGCGGCAAGGCGGTGCCCTCCTTGAAAGCGAATTCCTACTTTCCGGAGGAGGCATTTTTTATTACTTTCCTCCGAGATTTTATAAGGAGGGAGTGTTGTTCAATGGAAATATTGGCAATGCTTATTGTGCTTCTTATTGTAGCCACAGGTTACATAGTAG
>CAKSWC010000026.1 GCA_934511365.1 uncultured Eubacteriales bacterium | reverse complement strand
TTCGGCTAACAGTTCCTACTGCCAAGTCTGTAGTGGACTTTCACCACCAAGTTATTACGCGTGCCGAGCACACACATCAAAAAAGACTCCCGGTTGAACGGGAGCCTTTTTGTTCCAATCAAAAATCAGATTACAAAGAACATCTTGAGAACAAAGCGGAAAATATCACCGAAAATCGCCGGGCTCATGAAGTCCGAAACATAGCGGTCAAACTTTTCGCCAACAACGTCACTGTAATAGATTGAATGGGTCTCATAGTTTTCAATGTCGTTTTCATTGAGGTTGAAAACTCTCATTGATCTGTGGTCGCCTCTGCCGTATGCACGGAAGCCTGTTCCGCCGTTGTAGCCGAGGATGATGCCCTCCTTCGTTCTTCCCATGAAGTTGTTGACGTGGTCGTGGGCAAAGAACGCGCCGATGATGTCTCCCTTTTCAAGCCATGCTTCATACTGGCCGGTGGTGTGGTCAAGCGGCTCAGAGCAGGGAGCCTCGCCCATTACGTTGTCATCTCCGATAAGGCCGGAGTTTTCGTTGAGGGCATACCACTTGCGGTTGTCAATGTTGAAGCAAGCCTTGTCCGCCTGCTTATAGGTTACCTGGTTGACAAACTGATAAATTTCCTTAACGGGAACGTGCTGGAAAAGGAGCGAGGGAACAACCTCGTTTCCGTTCGCAGCCTTAAGCTCATCGCTCTTCTGCTTGTACCATTCAACCTGCTCGGGATATACGCCGCTGTAACCGGTGACGCTGCCGTTTTTGTTGTTGGTGTCAATCATGTATACGTTGAGCGCCATTTTGCTGCTGTCTTTTGAGGAATAGACGGGAACGGAATATGAACCGGGGTCATTCTCCGTTGTTCCGGCCTGGGAAACGCAGTATTCAAACTGTTTGAAAACGTCCATCATTTCCTTGGTGGAAACCTTTTTTTCAAGGTCATGGTCATGGTTGCCGAAAGTTACGGCAAAGGGAACCTTCGCGTCATTAAAAATTGTTCCGAGAGCGGTGAGAGCCTTCTTGATTCTCTTCGGCGTTGCGCCGATGAACATATCCGAAAGCATATCGCCGGGAACAACAATGAGGTCGGGCTTCTCCTGAGCAATACCGGCCTTAAGGAAAGCAACGGTCTTTTTGTTCATGTTGTCAATGTCCTGCGTGTCGTTAATCTGAAGAATTTTGAATGTTCCGTCGGCGTTGAAGCTGAGCTTATCCGGCGTTCCGGCAGCAAAAGCAACCGAGCAAAGCGCAAAAATCATCAGAAGCGAGAGTGCAATGCTGAGAATTTTTTTCATGTCTTTTATGACTCCTTTTTTCCGCGGCTGTTAGTGGCCGCTAATTAGCGCCTTTATTATAGCAGACCCTTCGGTAAAATGCAACAAATTCAGAAAGTTTTGTTTTTGCGCCGGACGAAAAGTCGGAAGGGCGGTTTTTTTAAAACTTTCCGCCCTTTGCGCCGCCGAATTTTCCGCCGCCTTTGGCTCCCTTTGAACCGCCGCCGAGCGTAATGTTTTCAAGAACATTCGATTCAAAAGCATATGTGATTCCCTCCTGCTCACGCTCGCGCTTGAGCGCAAGGGAAATCATTTTGTCCAGCAGCTTTGTGTATGAAACACCCACCGGTTCCCAGAGATAGAACGAAAGTGAACCGGGAATCGTATTGATCTCATTGAGGAAAATTTCTCCGGACTTTGTGTCCATCATGAAGTCAATTCTTGAAACACCGCTGCAGCCGAGGCACTTGAACGCATCAACGGCATATTTTTGAATTTTTGCTTTTTGTTCGGGAGTGATGTCCGCCGGAATTTTTCTTTTGAGCGAGGCCATTCCGCTTTTTGCGCCGCCCGTTTTTGCGCCGCCAAGCTTTCCGCCGCTTTTTGCGCCGAGCTTTCCGCCCTTTGCGCCGCCGGAGTTTCCGGAGCTTAAGTATTTATCGCTGAAAGAGAGAATTTCATCGCTGTTGACCGGCTCCTCGCATTCGGACGGCTCTGCGTATTCATAGTCGCCGCAGACCGAGCAGTTGATTTCCTTAAGGTTTTGAACCGCGCGTTCAACAAGAACTTTGTCCGCATAGCAAAACGCCATGTCGAGCGAATCGAAAAGCTTTTCCCTTTTGTCCGCCTTTGAAATTCCGATTGACGAGCCTAAATTGACCGGCTTAACAATGACCGGGTAGCCTATACGTTTTTCAATCGCGTCAACCACCGCCTCGTTGTCGCGGTCATACTCCTTTGCGTTGAAGCAAAGGCAGTCAAGAACCGGAATGTTGTTGTCCTTAAGGACGGTTTTCATAACGTACTTATCCATTCCGACTGCGGAGGAAACAACGTCGCAGCCAACATACGGGATGTCAAGCATAGTAAGGAAGCCCTGGAGCGTTCCGTCCTCAACATTTGTTCCGTGAACGATTGGAAAAGCAACGTCAATATAATCAACATATGAAGAACCGAAGCGCTTTGCCGGATATTTTATGAGCTTAACAAGGCCGCCGTCATTGACAAGGATGACGCGCGTGCTCTCCTTCAAAAGCGCCGGAATTTTAACATAGCTTCCGATTTCTCCAACAGACGGGCCAACATAGAACTCATTATTTTTTGTGATGTAAATTGGGATAACGTCATATTTTTCTTTATCCATTGAAGCAATGGCCTGCAGGGCGGAGATTATTGAAATTTCATGTTCAACACTTTTTCCGCCGAACATTACGCCAACTTTGATTTTCATTTCAGGCTGCCTCCCTTGGCTTCTTAATAATTATCGGGCAGGTCGTTTTCAAGAAGAACGACCTTGTTTTTTCCGTTGCTTCCGGCTGCATAAACGTGAGTGAGCGCTTCCTCAATGGTATCGGCAACAAAAATTTTCTTTTCCGGATATCCGGCGTCAAGCAGTCCGGCCTTGATTGGAACCGCCTGCTTTTTTCCAACAAGAACAACGTAATCGCAAACCGCAGCCGCGTTTCTTCCAAACTCGCGGTTAAGCTCCTCCTGCTTTTCGCCAAGCTCAACCATGCCGGGTGTAACAAGAACCTTATAGCCCTCAAAGAGCGAGAGCGCCTCAAGCGCGGCCTTTGTTCCGCTCGGGTTTGAGTTATAGGCGTCGTCAATGATTGTTACGCCGTTTTTCTTTTTCAGCTCAAGTCTGTGAGGAACTCCCTCAAGGCGTCTGACCTGACCCTTGAGCTCTGAAAGCGGAATTTTGAATTTGTTTGCAACGGCAATCGCGCCGGTAATATTGAGAACATTGTGGCGGCCGACAAGGCGGGTTGAAAAGCTTTCCGTCTCTCCGTCCGGGCCGGTCACGGTGAAGGTTGTTCCGCGCTCGGAAACGGAAATGTCCGAGGCGGTGTAATCGCTTTTGTTATTGATTCCGTATGAAACAAACGGTCGCTTTGAGCCGTGGGCGCGGATGTTTTCATCATCGTTATTGAGGAAGAGCATTCCGTTTTCCGGGAGCGCGTCCGCAAGCTCAAACTTGGTCTTTTTGACCGCGTCAAGAGTTTTGAACGATTCAAGGTGCTGGGGGCCTATCGAAGTAATAACGCCGTGCTGCGGATGAACAATATTGCAAAGCTCTTTGATATCGCCGACCCACTTTGCGCCCATTTCGCAGATGAAAATTTCATGCGTGGCTCTGAGCGAGCCTCTGATTGTTTTCACAACACCCATCGGAGTGTTATAGCTTTCCGGAGTCATGAGGACATTGTATCTTGCGCGCAGGAGAGTGTTAAGAAAGTATTTTACACTCGTTTTTCCGTAGCTTCCGGTGATGCCGATGATTTTAAGCTCCGGACAGGCGGCAAGAATACGCTTGGCGTCATTGGTGTAATGGAGGTTAACAAGCTTTTCAACGGGAATGTTGATAAAGTTTGAAACAAGCACCCAGAACGGGGAAAGCACATAAATGCAAACAACAATGAGCACCGCAACGCTGCCGTGGTTCGCCTTGAAAAGCGGAAGCGCCGAGGCGGTGATTATTGCGGCGAACAAAACTGCAAGCGTTACGAACATACGCTTGACGCGCGGGGTGTATACCAACGGCTTTTTGGCCTTTTTTGGCCTTTCCGCAAAAGCGGCAACAAGGAACAAAAGCGCAGTTACGCCCATTTTGACGTCAACCCGATATGAAAAAAGGGTAACTATCAAAAGTATGACCGAAAAAAGGTAGTGTGAAAGATACTTTCCGAAGTTTTCCCCTATCCATTTTGAATGGGTTGAAAAGCGGTATGAGTTGAGCTGAAAAAAGTGCATTGAATCAATGAGCGCAAGCCCCGTTGGAATGAGGAACGCGGCAACGCACGACAAAAACAAAATCAGTGTCATTGAAAAAATCCTTTCGTGTTTCCGCCTTAAGCGGTTTACTGTATGTTCATGAACGAGGCAAGAATGCGCAGGAACTGCGCGCTCTGGTCAAGGAAGGAAAAATGGCCCGCGTTTTCAAGAACAACAAGCGCACCTTCGGGCATGAGCCTTTCCATTGTTTGACCGTCTGAAAGGGGCGTTGCGGTGTCAAACCTGCCCCAGATGAGGAGCGCAGGACACTTCACGTTCGGCATAAGGCCGGTGAGATCCTCGTTAACAACATTGACGAGCGTCTTTTTCATCACATCGGATGCGGCGTTGTAATCGGCCGAGCCGTTCTTTTTTCTGAGGTTATCAAGAAGATCCGGACAAAGCTTTTTAACAAGCGGCGTTGAAAAAATCCACTTTGTTTTGTGATAGACGGCCTGCTTGAACTTCTGCTCGGGAGAAACGGCCGGCTTCACCCCGGCGGCGTCAACAAGGATAACCTTGCTTATTTCAAACGGAAGCTCTCTTGAGCAGAGCTTGATAATAACCCTTCCGCCGAACGAATGGCCGAGCAGACAGAGCTTTGAAACATTGAACCCTTTTAAAAATTCAAGAATAAAGTCAACATAATTGTCAACATTCCACGGCTCGTTCGGTTCCTCGCTTTCGCCAAAGCCGGGCATATCGGGCGCAATAACGCGGTACTTTTGCGCAAGCAGGTCAATCATCTGCGCGTGGACGCCGATGTTTGAGCCCCAGCCGTGGAGAACAAGAACGGTGTCCCCCTCGCCCTTGCAGATATAATTGATGTCAAGACCGCAAACAGTTTTTCTCAAAGAAATGCCTCCCTGCTTATGAGTTTAACGGATTATCATTTAATCAGCAGTTACGCTCCGTTATACTTAATAATTACGCATAGTTTTGGTAATTATAGCACAATTCAAATAATATTTCCACACGCAGGAGAATATATTTTAAAAAATTCGGCCGTTTTGCATTCAGTCGGTCATATATGTTAATACTTTAAGTAATATTTTAAGGAGGAGCGAAGCAATGGAGCTTAAAGGATCAAAAACAGAGGCAAATCTTCTTGCTGCCTTTGCCGGCGAAAGTCAGGCAAGAAACAAGTATACCTACTACGCGGATAAGGCAAAAAAGGACGGCTTTGTTCAGATTGCAAAAATTTTTGAAGAGACCGCGGACAACGAAAGAGCGCACGCAAAAATTTGGTGGAGGCTTCTCACCGGCGGCGCAAAAACAACACCGGAAAACCTTAAAGACGCCGCAGCCGGCGAAAATTATGAATGGACAACAATGTATAAGGACTTTGCCGCAAAGGCAAGGGAAGAGGGCTTTGAAAACATTGCGATGCTTTTTGAGCTTGTTGGAAGAATTGAAAAGGAACATGAAACCCGCTATAAAAAGCTTCTTGAAAACATTGAAGAGGGTCTTGTTTTTTCAAAAGACGGCGACAGAATATGGATCTGCACAAACTGCGGCCATATTCATTTTGGAAAATCCGCGCCGCAGGTCTGCCCCGTTTGCGCCCATCCGCAGGCATTTTTTGAAGTTAAGGCGGAGAATTACTGATAATAAAGCGAAAATTCGTGCGGGCGCCCTAAAAGCATCCGCACGAATTTTGATGTTTGAATTGAAAAGAATTTTCCCGGTTATTATTTGCTTTCTTTCTTTGCTTTTCTGAGCGGTCTGATTTTCGGAGAAGTGAGGTCGAAAAGCGAACCGACGGCGAGTGCGCCGATAACCGTCAGAATAAGCTCCGGAAGCATATAGCCGCCGTTATAGGTCAGTGAGTAGAGAAGAACGGGTGTGTCCTCCGCATAGCCTTTCCAGATTGTTACGCCGCTGATGAAATGGCAGATAAAGCGCAGAACGGAAACAACCGCACCGGCCGAGGCCAAAGCAAGCGCCTGGTTTTTAATCTTCTTTTTGAACATTGCACCAAGGCCGAGCACCGAGAAAGCAACAATGTAATCGGCAAAAATAAGGATAAGATAGCTGCCGATTCCGGTGACGTATGAAAAGTTTTTGAGGCCGAACAGCATTTCAACAACGCCCATTGTGAAGCCGGTCAAAAGTCCCTGGCCGATTCCGTAACGATAGCCGATGATGAGAATCGGAAGCTGAGAGAAGAATGTTACCGAGCCGCCGAACGGAAACTGAATCGGTGTCAGCTCGTTGAGTGCAACGGAAAGGGCAAGCATTATTGCGCTTTCCGCAAGCATTTGAATTTTTGAAATTTTCTTTTTGTTGTCGCTCATGACAACACCTCCTGAATATAATTTTCCGGCGGAAAACCGCCCGATAATATTGCAGGGCAAAGAAAAACGCCCCGCGTGATTGTAAAATCACAAGGCGTCCGTTCTCTTCCTACGCCGGCATTACCCGGTTCAGGTCAAAGGGTATAATCTCAGCCGATTCCTCAGCACCCCTGTAATATTACAAGCCCCATTCTATCACCGAACGGGGCTTTTGTCAACATGAAAATTCAGTTAAAAGGCCGGCTTCAGGCCGAATTTTTCAAGCGTTTCCCCTGCTTTTTGAAACTTTGCGGTTTCAAGATAAGCTTTCGGGTCATGCGCGTCAATGCCGATAACCGCCTTTGCGCCCATTTCTCCGGCAATGCGCCAGAAAGCGGAGTTTGGGTAACCCTCTTTCATTCCGTCCGCAATGCAGTGGCTCAGGCCGAGGAGATTATATTCAAGCGGCGTATCCGTTTCAATCGCTTTTTCAATAATGAGCCTTGACGCCTTTTCGCAGTGTGAGTCAAAATCGCCGTAAGTGCGCATGAAGATGTCCGGGTGGGCAAGATAAAAGAACAATCCGCTGTCCAGCGCCTCAAGAACATCATTTGTGTAATTTTCAATACCCTCGGGCGTTTTAATCCGGCCGTTATAGATTCCGTGTTCCTCGTCCGGGGTGAAGTGGTGGCCGAGAAGCAGATATTCGATGCCGAATTTTTCGCTCATTGCGCAAAGCCACGGAATATACTCTTTGAAGTATTCACACTCAAGGCCGAGATGGATTTTGATTCTGTCCTTGTATTTTTCGCGCAGAGACAAGACGGAATTGACATAAGCTTCAAGTTCGCTCTCCATCATCCGCATTGAAGAAACAAAACCGTCCGTATACGGCCACGGGGTATGGTCGGAAAAGCCTATTTCCGAAAATCCGGCGTCAATCGCCGCTTTAACATAGTCCTCGTCCTTTCCAACGGCGTGGAGACAGCGCGAGGTGTGAGTATGGAAGTTATATTTCATTATTCACTATAGAAAACGTCTTTGAACATATCAAGATGCACTTTTCTGATTACGCTGCTGCTGATTTTTGAGGTGAGCACGCCGAAAAAGCGTGTTCCGTCGTTCATCATTCTTGCGTCGATTCCAAAGACCATGTTGCTCTTCTTTTTCCAAATTCCGTTAACGATGTCATTGACCATTTTTTCGCAGGAGGTTGAAACCATGTCAAGCATTTTTTCGCTGATGTCCGATTCCTGGCCCTTGTCCTGGTTGTGGAAAATGTCCGTCTTTGTGAAGCCCGGGCAAACAAGGCCAACATAAATCCGGCCGCGATATTCCTCACGGATGGATTCGGTCATGCTTTTAACGGCCGCCTTGCTTGCGGAATAGATTGATGTTCCTGCGATTGAGCAGAGAGCCGCAGAACTTGAAACATTAACAATTCCGGCGCTCTTGGATTTGAGGAGGATCGGAATCATAACATTCATTGAGTAAACATTGGAATAGAAATTGACCTGCATTGCGCGGTCGATATTTTCAAGGGAATAATGGCCGAACTTGTTGAACTTCGGCAGAATTCCGGCGTTATTGATGAGAATGTCCGGCTGAATGCCCTTTTCGGTGATATCCTTTGCAAAATTGCGCCAGTTTTCCTTTTCGGAAACGTCAAAAAGATAATATGAGAAGTAGCGCGCCTTATCGCCGAGCTCTTCAACAAGGGCTTTCATCCTTTTTTCGTTCCTTGCAATTCCGATAACGGTGCAGCCGTGGTCGGCAATAAGCTTTTTAACAAGTCCTTTTCCGATACCGCTCGACGCGCCGGAAACAATAACGGTTTTATAATCGAACCAGCAGTTAACCATGTCACATTCTCCAATCTTAAACTTCTTGCAGAACATTGATATTCACCTCTTGAACTCCAACAAGGTGTTGTCCTTGTTGCTATTTTATAGACATATTGATACAAAAAAGTCCGCAGTTTGTTAACGGAGTGTTAACAAACTATATTAAAATATATTACCGCAGTTTTTTGATAATGCTGATTTTAATCTTTTTCGCCTTGGGCATAAGCTTTGCATAGGCATAGTATTTCATCTTGTTTCCAACAAGAACATATTCGCCCATGAACTCATAGTAGTCCGCCGAAAAGCTTTTTTTGAAGTCATAAATGCCCTTGAAGTTGTCCTGCGGAACAAGCGTTCCGAGCGTTCCGTCCTCCTCAAGATCCGGCGTTTTAACAATAACATAGCCAAGGTCATGAACCTTACAGCCGCGGTTAATACTCTCGCAAAGGCGCAGATAGTTGAGGTAATGGCTTGAGCGCGTGTTGTTGCGGATAACATTCCTTGTTCCGCCGAAAAGACAGCTACCCATTCCGGCGTAATAGATTGAAAGGCCGCCGGCAACACAGATCCGGTTTTCCTTTGTGAACTCCTCAGCTTCTTTGATTCGCTTTTCAAAATGCTCGGTCTGCTTGTCAACGCTGTCAATAATTTCATGGAGCTGCCGCGCCTTTTTTTCGTGCGCGCCGTCAAGCTGAGAGAGCGCCTCCTCTTTCTTTTTGAGCCGTTCGGCCTGGAGCTTTCTGTCAAGTTCCTTGTCGTAATAGACCAGCTTGAGGTCGCTGCAACCGTCAAACTCGCGCAAGAGTTTTGCGCAGTATTCTCCGTTGCGTTCAACAAAATTGTCGCGCTCCGAGGTATCGTGCATAACGCCCATGAAGTCCTCAATAATTGAGCCGTCCGCGTCAACGTCCTTTGAGGTGAATGTTTTTGCAACAAGGCCGCGCTGCTCGCCTATTCTGATGCTGTATCTCACGCCTTTGTCACACTTTTTGAGGATACCCTTCGCCTCAAGCTCGTTTCCGTTTTCGTCCTTGAGCGGAATGAAAAGCTGAACGGGCTGTTTATAGGTGTAGTTTTCAATCGAGGGGTTGAGCGAGTATCCGAGGGAGAGAAGCGTTTTGTGAAGCTCATGACCCTCCTCTCTCCTTTCGCCGTTAACACGCAGCGGAACGGGCGGATCCATGATGAACGCGGTGATTTTGTGTTTTTCAACCTCGCCTTTGATGAACGCGGTGAATTCTTTGAGCAGCTCCGTGTTTTCAAAGTTGCAGACCGGGCCTGCCGGTGCGTACCAGATTTTGCCCGCAGCGGGGAGGTCGCGTTCCATCACAAGGACGGCAAGTACCCTCTTTTCGTTTTCAAAGCCGGAATAATAGGTGCATTTCCAGGTTGTTTTAACCTTTTCCCAGCGTGAGCACTGAATGTACTGGCCGCCGTTCGTTTCAATAAAATCATCGTATGCTTTTAAGTCGGTTTCTTTTTTGAATGTATACATATATATCAGTCCTTACTCGGTTTTAAGTGCGTCAAAAACAATCTGTTTTTCAGAAAACGGGAGCTTTTCGCCCTTGATTTTCATGAATTCCTCGTGTCCTTTTCCGCAGAGTATTATTATATCACCTTTTTTTGCAATCGAAAGCGCAAAAAGGATTGCTTCTTTTCTGTCCGGAATAATTTTATACTTTCCGCCCTCTTCTTCAACATAGGACGCAATTTCGCGGCAGATTGTTTCCGGGTCCTCAAAATCCGGGTCATCCTCGGTAATAATCGTGAAATCGCTCATTGCGCCGGAAACAAGGCCAAGCTCCTGCCTGCGGATCTGCGTCCGGCCGCCAACGGAGCCGAAAAGCGTTATCACCCTTTCCGGGTTATAAGCTCTTGCGGTTTCAATTATACTTTTGAGGCTGACACCGTTGTGTGCATAGTCGATAATTACCGAAAAATCCGTCCCCGTGTCCAAAACCTCTCCGCGGCCTTTGACAAAGACGCAGTCAAGTCCTTTTTCAATCTCGCTTTCCGTGGCGCCGAAACTTTCGCCAACGGCACAGGCGCAAACTGCGTTATATGCGTTGACCTCGCCGGGCAGGGAGACAAAAAATTCCTTTTCCTTTCCGCCCTCTTCAAAAGAAAAATCAACGCCGAGCTTTTGGCCGCGCTTTGTCTGCTTAATTTTGGTCAGGCAGAAATCCGCTTTCGGGTCGAGGCCGAACGTGACAACCGGACAGGAGCATTCCTCAATAATATCTTTTGAAAAAGCGTCGTCAAGATTCACAAAGGCTTTTTTGCAGCGTTTAAAGAGCTGCTTTTTCCAATAGGCATATTCTTCAAAACTTGCGTGTTCGTTTGTTCCGATATGGTCGGGCGAAAGATTTGTGAAAACAGCGGCGGCGAACTCGGTTTTGTCAACACGGTGGTGCTTGAGTCCGAGCGAGGAAACTTCAATGGCCGCGGCCTTGCAGCCGTTATCCGCCATAATGCGCAAAAGCTTTTGAAGCTCATAGCTTTCCGGAGTTGTGTTCACGGTCGGAAGAACGGTATCGCCGCATTTTGCACCGATCGTTCCGATAATTCCGCACTTGATTCCGGCCGCCTCAAGAACATATTTTACAATATGGGCAACGGTTGTTTTTCCCTTTGTTCCGGTGATGCCGACAACTGCAATTTCCTTTGACGGATTGCAAAAAAAGTTTGCCGAGCAGACGGCGAGCGCCGCCCTTGTGTTTTCGGTGAGGATAATTTTTGCGTCACCGGGGAGCGCAACTTCCTTTTCGCAAAGGAAAACGCGGCAGCCGTTGTCATAGGCGCTTTTTGCAAAGGCATGACCGTCAAAGCGTGCGCCGGAAAGGCAGACAAAAAAGGTATCCTTTTTCCCCTTGCGCGAGTCATAGACGATATCAACAATTTTGCACGCCGGGTCATAATTTCCGCTGACGGAAACACCGCGTAAAATTTCCTGAAGCTGCATTTTTCTTCTCCTTTATCGGAATATCAAATTTTATTATACCATATTTTTTCATGCTTTGCCACAGAAAAAGAAAAGTTTTCAAAAAGGGTGAACTTAGCGGCTTGCATAGCATTAAAACAAGCCGCAATTTGTACAGGGTAGCTTGAGGCTGCCATTATTTTGCTTTTTCTTTTATGGTAAGGTTTTAGATTTCTTTTCACGTTTTTACGCTCCGCTGGGGGTACTTTTGACAATCGTCTCAAAAGTACCCAAAAAGACTCTTTAAAATACGGCGCGCTTGGAGTCCGAAAATCCGATTTGCGGGGGAAAATCGGACTTCCGTCTCCGGCACGCCTACAACGAACGTACTGCAAAAGCCCCCTCACAAAAACACAAATCCGCTAATTGCAGTCTACAAGATACGCGCCTTTTCCTATGTATATAGTAACAATTAACTTGTACCAATTTTTGCTCGCGGATTTTTTTGCGGAAACGGTCAGGTTCAGCTTTTCTCAAAGTTTAAAGTATGGATGGCAAAGAACCTCACCCATTGTAGCGCATAAAAAATTTTGAAATATCTATCATCTAGCATCTAGCGTCTAGAACGTACGGGCGGGGCTCGAAACCGCCCGAAAGACCCACCATTTTGCAGAACATAAAAGCCAAAACAAAAAGAAGCCGACAGCTAAGCCGGCTCCTGCTATTATATCCTTATGCCGCCACGGCGGTTACACCCTCCTGCACCGGTGCCTCGGCAACAGTGAAATATGCCGTGTATGGCTTCCATTCCGCTTTGGTTCCAATTTTTATCATTTTTGTAACACGATATTCACCGGCTTCAAGCTTTCCGTCCGGAAGATTTCTTATGTCAACGGAGACATTGCTGCTTTGAAGAAACATCGGTGAGGCAACAAGGGCAATGTCCTGGGTCGGTGCGCTTTCAAGCTTTTTCCATTCGCCGTCTTTTTTGACCTCAATGGTATACCTTGTGTCGTAGTCGATTTTCTTCAGGCTATAGCTTCTGATTTCAAGCTCAATCTTTTCGCTTTCGGTTGTGACTTCGCCCGTCACAACAAGCTCAACTTTTCCGAATTTTCCGTCCTTTATCATGACGGAAATGGTCATCAAAACCGCAAGCAGGCTTGAAATTATTCTTTTGAGTGCGTTCACAGTCAGTCCTCCTTTGGAATTATTAATCATAATTTGAAACAAAATTGTTTGTGTCCTTATGCCGCCACGGCGGTTACACCCTCCTGCGCCGGTGCTTCGGCAACAGTGAAATACGCAACAAAATCTTTTGAATCTTTGCCGATTTTAAGAGATTTGATAACTCTGTATTCACCCGTCTCAAGCTTTTGGCCAAACATTTTTTCAATGTCTATGCTTTGCTTGAATACGCCGAAACGATTTATTATAATGTATGGCTCGTTGAAGCCGCCGCAAAGAGGAAGCTTTTCCCACTTGTTGCCTTTCAGCATTTCAACGGAATAATCATAACCGAAACCAACTTTCTTTCCGCTGTAGTTATGTATTTCAAGCTCAATCTTCTCACTTTCGGTTGTGACTTCACCCGTCACAACAAGCTCGACTTTTCCGAATTTTCCGTCCTTTATCATGACGGAAATGGTCATCAAAACAGCAAGCAGGCTTGAGATTATTCTCTTGAGTGCGTTCATAGTCAGTCCTCCTTAGAAATTTGATTCATAAAATTATCCACAGACGGTTAATTAACCATCGGTATCGCCCTCTCTCCATTGTGTACTGCAAATATATAATATATTAAAATATAATATAAGTCAATAATTTTTTTAGCTTCAACAAATTAATGCCTATAACTGTAGAGCTTGATGTTAAAATCGACGGTACGAAATTGCCATGTAAGCTTCAAATTTTCGCCGCATATTTTTTTGGCAACATTTGACTATTTTGAAAATAAAGTGTATAATATATTCAAATATTTCCATCTCGCGAAAGGAGAAATACCAATGAAAAAAGCGGCAAAACTTCTTGCGGCGGCCGGACTTGCCATCGGCGGCGGTTACGGCATTTGTGACCTTATTTCAAACCTGCTGGTTGACAGACGCTTTGCGGTTCCGGAAAGCTTTGGAAACCTTGTTTCCGGCGCAGACATGACGGAGATGCGCGCCGTTGCGGAAAAGAACCATATGTGGCTTGAGGATTACGGCTATGAGCGCTACACAATCAATGCCGATGACGGAACAAAACTTATCGGATATCTTATGAGGCCGGAAAAGCCGTCAAAAGAGTTTGTTTTTTGCTCCCACGGCTACCGCAGTGAGGGACGGCGCGAGTTTTCCGGAATTTCGCAATACTACCTCTCGCGCGGCTTCAATGTTTTCCTTGTTGACCACCGCGCTGCGGGGGAAAGCGGCGGAAAGTACATAGGCTTCGGCTATTACGAGGCTAAGGATTCCATCCGCTGGCTTGAATTTTTGAACAAGACTTTTGGCCCGGACATTTCAATCGTCCTCCACGGCGTTTCAATGGGCAGTGCAACCGTGATGCTCATGAGCGGGGACGAAAATCTTCCGGAAAATGTTCGCCTTGTTGTTGCCGACTGCGGCTACACAAGCGCTTGGGATGAGTTTGCGTATAAGCTTTCAGACATGAAGATTCCGGAAAAGCCCCTCCTTCCGGCCGTCAACTCAATCAACATCAAAAAAGCCGGCTATGATTTCCGCAGCACCAGCGCCCTTGAGGCCGTTGGAAAAGCAAAGGTTCCGTTCCTTTTCATTCATGGCGGCGCAGACAAGTTTGTTCCGACGTTTATGGTTTATCTTCTCTTTGACGCCTGCTCAAGCAGCATCAAGGACATGATGATTGTTGACGGAGCCGACCACGCTTCAAGCTTTGTTATCGGCAGAGAACAGTATGAGGCAAAGATTGACGAGATGCTTGAAAAAATTCAGACCGTTACCGTTTGAGAAAAAAGGACGCCGTGTGGCGTCCTTTTTAGATTTTAGATGTTGGATGTTAAATGATGATTTTTTCAAGGTGTAAAAAACCGCTTGACAAAAATCAAGCGGCTGTGTATAATATAAGTGTAAAAAGGGTGCCGCGATAAGCGGTTGCT
>CAKSWC010000025.1 GCA_934511365.1 uncultured Eubacteriales bacterium | reverse complement strand
CCGTGTACGGAACCGTACGCACGGTGGTGTGAGAGGTCGGCTACTCAACTAATGGGTAGCCTCCTACTCGATTATTTATAAAGCGGTCCGTAACTTTCGCAAGCGCGATAGTCTGCGCTTTCAAGGTCGTTTGTTCCGAATGCGCTCCATGTGTGCGGACGGTAGATCCTGCTTTCGTCAACATTGTGCATTGAAACCGGAATTCTCAGCATACTGGCAAGCGTGATGAGGTCGGCTCCGATGTGACCGTAGGCGAGGCAGCCGTGGTTTGCACCCCAGTTTGCCATAACTTGATATACGTCTGAAAATGCACCTTTTCCGGTGAGGTTGGGAACAAACCATGTTGTTGGCCATGTTTTGTCCGTTCTTTCGTCAAGAGGTTTGTGAATCTCGTCCGGAAGGTCAACCGTATATCCTTCGGCAATCTGAAGCAGCGGCTGTTTGCCGTTGAGAATGTTCACACGAATCATTGTTACGGGCATTTCGGCGCGGGTGCGGAAGTGAGAGGAGAATCCGCCGCCGCGGAAATAGCCAAGGTTGGCCGGAGCCCAGTCCGTTGCGTCAAGCATTGCTTTGATGTCCTTTTCAGTAACATCCCACCACGGCTTTATAACGCCGTGTTCGCCGTCATAGGTGCTTTTTCCTGTTCCGTCGAGTGCTGCGGCGCCGCTGTTTATGAGGTGAATGAAGCCGTTTGCGGCCTTTCCGGTTGGGGCAACGCCCGTAACGCGCTTAACCGCCTCTGGGCTCCAGTATGTGCGCACATCGGCAAAAACAGTTGCGCCGCCGGTTAGAAGTTTTCCAAAAAGCATTGCCGTGCCGTTGAGCCCATCGTTTTCCGTTGCAAGAACAGTCGGTTCCTTTTTTCCGTTCCAGTTGAAGCTTGAGTTGAGTATGGCCTCGGTGAAATCACCGTTCGGCAGCCAGTCGGTCCACATACGCTGACCTTGAAAACCGCCGAGGATTGCGTTGCGGCCGCGGCTTTCCTCTTTCCAGCCCATTTCAAGCAGTTTTTTGTTTCCAAAAAAGATGTCCTGCGCAATGAGGGTGAACTTGACGATGAATTCCCATTCCTTTGCTTTTTCCTCGTCCGTGCGCGGCTTTTTGATTCCGAACGGGTCAATCTCTTTGTCCTCGGGAACGTCTTTGTTAACGTCATATCCCTCGCGGCAGTTTTCTTTGACCCATGCAAGGGCTTTTTCATATTCCTCGTGGTCATAGATTCCGAGATGTACGCGGCGGAGAATTTCCGTAAGATCCACCCATTCGGCGCGTATGCCGAGGTAATTTTGGAAAAAGTCAGAGTTACAGTAGGAGCCTGCAATACCCATTGCAACGCTTCCAAGGCCAACATAGGCCTTATCGCGCATTACGCCGACGGCGATTGCACATTTTGCAAAGCGAAGAATTTTTTCGCGTACATCAGAAGGTACCTCTTTTTCGTCCTTGTCCTGAACATCTCTGCCGTAAATTGAAAACGCGGGAAGTCCGCGCTGCGCGTGTGCTGCCATGCAGGCGGCAAGATACACCGCGCCCGGGCGCTCCGTTCCGTTGAAGCCCCAAACGGCTTTGAGGGTGAGGGGGTTGAGGTCCATTGTTTCGCTGCCGTAGCACCAGCAGGGGGTGACGGAAAGCGTTGCGCAGACGTTCTGAGTGCGGAAAAAGCTTTCGCATTCAAACGCCTCGGCGCCGCCGCCGATTGTTGTGGGCGAAATTACACATTCGACCGCAGTTCCGTCCGGATAGCGCAAATTTTCCTCAATAAGCTTTTTGGCGGCGTGTGCCATGTTCATTGTTTGTTCCTCAAGGTCCTCACGAACGCCGAACTGCCGTCCGTCAATGACGGGGCGGATACCGATTCTCGGATACATAATGTTATCACTCACTTTCTTTAAATTTATAATCAATATGCGGATAAGTTGCTATATTTTCAGACGCAGTCCTCTTTTGAAACAACGCCCTTTTTGAGAAGAATGTTAGCATAAATTGCCGTTTCGCCCGTTGCAATGACGGCGTAGGCCTTTTTTGCTCTTTCATAAAACGCAAAACGCTCAATAAATTCAATTTTGCAGCGGTCGGGTTCCGCCTTTTGGATTATTCTGCGGTAATCATCCCAAATTGCGGGAACAACAGGATCTCCGGGAACAACTTCCATGAGGGCTACCGGCTTTTCCGTGTAAGCGTCAAGCGGAAAAAAGCGCATGACCGCCTCAAGAATTTCCAAAACGCCGTGGCCGTCAAGACGAACAAGTCTTTGCGCGATTGCGGCGGAAGGAAAGTTTCCGTCCGCAATAACAATTTCATCGCCGTGACCCATTTCCATAAGTATTTTCAAAAGCTCCGGCGACAGAACCGGCGGAATATGTTTAAGCATAAATTGAAATCCTCCGTTATAAATCAATGGCTTCCGTGCGGATATTTTTTATAACCGGGGTGTCTGCCCGTAACTTTGTATTGCGCACGCATTGAGCAAAGGCGGTCAATGTTTTCCCTTGAAATTTCCTTTGCACCGCCGAGCAGCCGGGCATTGAGCGAAATTTTTGCAAAAAGCTCAAGCGTTTCCATTCTGTAATATGCGGTGATTATATCTGCACCGACCGTCAGTGCGCCGTGGTTTTGAAGAAGCATTACATCGTGTTCTTTGAGATAAGGCTTTATTGCCTCGGGCACTTCATTGGTTGACGGTGTTGAGTAAGGTGTTACCGGAACGGATCCTATGGCAATGACGGACTCAATCATGGAGTATTCGTCAAGCGCAATGTTTGCAACGGCAAAGCCGGTTGCCGTTGGCGGATGGGCGTGAACAACCGCGCCAACGTCCGGCCGTTCGCGGTAGCAGCAAAGGTGCATCTTGATTTCCGATGACGGCCGCAGACCGGGGGCACCCTCAAGAATCTCGCCTTTTTCATTGATTCTGACAAGCTTGTCCGGTGTGATGAAGCTTTTGCTCATTCCGGTGGGCGTTGCAAAAAAAGTTCCGTCCGGAAGCTTTGCGGAAACATTTCCATCGTTCGCCGCAACCCAGCCAAGCTGCCACATCTTATGGCAAACATCACAAATCTGCTCTTTAAGCGTCATTTCATCCATAGTTCAACCTCCTTGATTCTTCCGGTTTAAATCATTGTGAAATAATTATACATATTATTTTGCAGAGTGTAAAGTGGTTTTGAAAAAATCTGATTATGTGGTTACTTATGTAGTCTATTCTTTCGGCGGTGCATTTAAGTATAAGAATATGGCAGAACGCAAAAATAAAACAGTTATAAATTTGCCTGAACTAACATCAATACACAATTCCGGCTGAGTCCAGCCATTTCTCAAGGCAAAGGCCGCTTTTTTTGATTGCCTTTGCGTTTTGAATGCCAACAAAGCGCCAGTGCCACGGTTCAAACATTACACCGGTTGTTTTGGTGTCTTTTTTGGGGTAGCGTAAAATGAAGCCGTATTTATGCGCATTTTTGCAAAGCCAGGCGTATTCGCTCGTGTTTTCAAAGGAGGAAAGGGTGTTGCAGATGTCCATTGCAAGGCCGAGGTTGTGCTCGCTTGTTCCGGGCGGAAGAATGACCGTTGCCGCCTTTTTTGCTGCGGCGGCGCGGTTCAGGCCGAATTGGTTCATGTATACCTCGGTCAGATTGTTGTAGTTCCACTCCTGGTGGGCATAGCTTCTGTAGCCGGAGTACGGCGTGAGATATACGCCGTCTTTTTTTGCCGCGTTATACATTTTAACATAGTACGGCGTCACGCGCTCGTCAAGCCGCGTTCCGCTGTTCAGAACATAGCTGACGGAAGGGGAGTAGCTTCGCGGAAATTCGCGAGTGCTGTTGACAACAAGAAGCCGCCAGTCCTGACCCTCGGTGTCGATGACAATGCGTCCGCTTTTTGAATACTTCACCTTTTCGGTGCGGACTTTTATCGGCGTGGAATATGCGCTGCGGAAGTTTTTTCCGCCGACCTTTTTTGACGCGCGGACGGAAAAGCGATAAACGGTGTTAGGCTCAAGGTTTCCTATTTTCACCTTGTTTGTTTTGACCGCCGTCAGCCTTGTGTAAGTCTTGGCGCTTTTGTCATAGGAATAGACAACAAAGCCGATGTTCCTGTTCCTCTTTTCCCATGTGAGAGTGACCGAGGTCTGCGTCTTTTTGCTCAATTTAACATTAAGCGGGCGGGGAACGATGTTGAAAGAGACTGTTTTTGAACCGGAAAAACCGCTTTCCGGCCGGCCGGTAACTGTGACATATGCTTTTCCGACGGATTTGTTCTTTTGGAAAGTGAGCGTGTAGTCGGTTCCGTTTTTAAGCGCTTTGTTTTTGTATGTTACTGTAACGGGCGGCGTGATTCTTTTGCCGGTATACGGCACACTCTGAGCGACTGTTACATGGCAGAGAAAAATTTCCGTGCAGTCCGCCGCAGCTTCGGAAAACACGCTTTGCGCTTTTGCATCGGAACAGGAAAGCCCAAAGGCAAAAAGAAAAGTGAACGCCGCAAAAAAGAAAAGCAAAAAAACTCTTTTTTTCATTATACAAACCCCCTGTCCGGAAAATTATACCTTGAAAAAGAGAAAAAATCAACCGCCGAAATTTTGTTTTTTCGGCGGTTGAAAATATAGTTTGTGATTATTATCGCTTTGTTTTTACTTTCTGAACTGCTGCTTCATTCTCTGCTCTTTTGAAAGAATGACTTTTCTGAGTCTGAGTGAAGTCGGTGTAACTTCAAGAAGCTCGTCGTCCTTAATGAATTCCATGCACTGTTCAAGGCTGAGAACGGTCGGCGGAACAAGACGCAGAGCATCGTCGGAGCCGGAGGCTCTTGTGTTGGTCAGGTGCTTCTGCTTGCAGACATTGCAGACAACGTCCTCGCTCTTTGCGCATTCGCCGACTATCATGCCCTCATAAACCGGAACGCCGGGGCCAACAAAAAGGCGGCCTCTGTCCTGAGTGTTGAAAAGTCCGTAGCCGGTGGTCTCGCCCGTTTCGTGAACAACAATGGAGCCGCGGTCCCTTGTCTGAATTTCACCCTTATACGGCTCATATCCGGCGAAAAGCTGATTGATAATGCCGTTTCCGTTGGTGTCGGTCATGAACTCGCTGCGGTAACCGATGAGGCCGCGCGCAGGAATTTTGAACTCAAGGTGGGTCATTCCGCCGTCGCGGACGCCCATGTTTTCAAGTTCGCCCTTTCTTGAACCGAGCTTTTCCATAACCGAGCCGACATACTGCTCCGGAACCTCAACAATGAGAAGTTCCATCGGCTCCATGAGAACGCCGTTCTCTTTTTTCATAATAACCTTGGGGCGGGAAACTTGAAATTCATAGCCCTGGCGGCGCATTGTTTCAATGAGGATTGAAAGGTGGAGCTCACCGCGTCCGCTGACCTTGAAGGTGTCCGTTGTGTCGGTTTCCTCAACGCGCATACTGACGTTGGTTTCAACCTCTTTGAAAAGGCGATCGCGCAGGTTTCTTGAGGTAACAAATTTGCCTTCCTGACCGGCAAAAGGACTGTTGTTGACAATGAAGTTCATTGAAATTGTCGGTTCGTCAATTTTAACAAAGGGGAGCGGTTCAATGTGCTCGGGGTCGCAGGCTGTTTCGCCAATGTTGAGGTCGGCAATGCCGGAAACGCAGACAAGGTCGCCGAGGGCAGCCTCTTCAACCTCAACGCGCTTGAGTCCTTCAAACTGATAAAGTTTTGAGACCTTGACGTTTTCGTGTTCGCCGTCTGTTTTGCAAAGAACAACCTGCTCGTTGCGTTTGATGTGACCCCTTTCAACCCTGCCAACGCCGATTCTTCCGATATAATCGTCATAGTCAAGGCTTGAAAAAAGGATTTGGAGCGGGCCGTTCATGTCGCCCTTTGGCGGGTCAATGTGTTCAAGAATAGAGTCAAACAGCGGTCTCATATCACCCTCGCGCACTGAGGAGTCGAGCGAGGAATATCCGTCTTTTGCCGAGGCATAAACCACGGGGAAGTCAAGCTGGTCCTCATCTGCGCCAAGCTCGATGAAAAGGTCAAGAACCTCGTCAATGACCTCCGCCGGTCTGGCGCCGGGGCGATCGATTTTGTTAACAACAACAATAACTTTCTTTTTGAGTCCGAGTGCTTTTTTGAGGACGAAGCGCGTTTGCGGCATACAGCCCTCAAAAGCGTCAACAAGGAGGAGAACGCCGTCAACCATCATGAGAATGCGTTCAACCTCGCCGCCGAAGTCGGCGTGGCCCGGGGTGTCAACAATGTTGATTTTAACGCCGTTATAGTGGACGGCGGTGTTTTTGGAAAGGATGGTGATTCCTCTTTCGCGTTCAAGGTCGTTGGAGTCCATAACTCTTTCGGCAACCTGTTCATTCTGGCGGAAAATTCCGCTCTGCTTGAGAAGTTCGTCAACAAGAGTGGTTTTTCCGTGGTCAACGTGAGCGATGATTGCAACATTTCTGATATCCTGTCTGATGTCCATAAATCTCACCTTTGTTTTTAACATTATTTTTCATATAATCTTTGTATATAACAACCACTTATTCTATCACAAAACGCAAAATAAAGCAAGTTGAAATTGCACAAGCCCAAAGCGGCCTTTTTGTGCAAAATAGACAGGAATTTTAAAAATAATTTTAATTGACAGATGATGCTAAATATTGTATAATATTTGGCAATAGTGAGCAATGGCTCACCTGAACTTATGTTAATAACAAAATTTAAATATCAGGAGGCTCAACATTATGGACACAAGATTCGCAATCACCGATTATGTTGACGCAAAAGCCGTTACCGAAAAACTCGATAACCTTATCCGTCAGCCGATCTACACAATCAAGCCCGACGCTCTCAAGGCTTATGAAGAAAACTATTTTGAAAAGAAATGCCAGAAGTCAAAGGCCATGATTGAGGAAGCAAAGCAGATCATTCCCGGCGGCGTTCAGCATAACCTTGCTTTCAACTATCCGTTCCCCCTTGTTTTCACAAAGGCTGACGGCGCAAAGCTCTATGACATCGACGGAAACGAATATTACGATTTCCTCCAGGCCGGCGGCCCGACCGTACTCGGCTCAAACCCGAAGGTTGTCAGAGATCAGGTTATTGACCTGCTCAACACCTGCGGCCCTTCAACCGGACTTTTCCATGAGTTTGAATATAAGCTTGCAAAGAAAATCTCTGACTCCGTTCCAACGGTTGATATGTTCCGTATGCTTGGTTCGGGAACCGAGGCCTGCATGGTTGCCTGCCGCGTTGCAAGGCTTGCAACAAAGAAAAAGTACATCCTCAAAATGGGCGGCGCATATCACGGCTGGTCAGATCAGCTCGGATATGGTATCCGTATTCCCGGAACAAAGTTCACCCAGGCTCACGGCGTTCCCATCCGTCTCATGAGAGACACTCAGGAATTCTTCCCGAACGACCTCAACGACCTTGAAAAGAAGCTGCGCAGGAACCAGCTTTGCGGCGGAACCGCTGCCGTTTTCATTGAGCCGGTCGGTCCCGAAAGCGGAACAAGACCTCTTTCAATGGAATTCAACAAGGGCGTTGAAAGACTTTGCCGCAAGTATGGCGCACTCCTCATTTTTGATGAGGTTGTTACCGGATTCAGAATCGGTATGGCCGGCGCTCAGGGCTACTTCGGTGTTGAACCCGACCTCACAATCTTCGGCAAGGTTATCGCAGGCGGCTATCCGGGCGCAGGCGGAATCGGCGGTAAGAGAGAATACATGAAATATATGGGCGCAGGCCTTGACGGAACCCAGAAGATTAAAAAAGCTTTCTGCGGCGGAACCATGGCTGCAACACCCATCTCCTGCTGCGCAGGTTATTACACTCTTGAGGAAATTGACAAGCAGAATGCCTGCCAGAAGGCCGGCATAATGGGCGACAGAATCACCAAGGGCCTCAACCAGATTATTGATAAGTACAATCTTCCGTTCGTCGCGTTCAACCAAGGCTCAATTTGCCACATGGAAACCGTTGGAACAATGCACTTTGCAATCGACTGGTGCAAGCCGTGGACAATTCCGGCCGTCCTTAAGGAGACCGATATCCGCAAGAAGGAAATGACCCATATGGGCGCCGCATACATGGCGGAAGGTCTTGTTACCCTCGCCGGTTCAAGACTTTACACCTCGGCCGCATACACCGAGGAAATGATTGACGACGCTCTCACTCGCTTCGACAGAGTATTCTCTCACGTTGCAATGAAGCAGGACTGATATTAAGTATTGATAATGAAAAGGGCAGAATCATCACAACCGGGTTCTGCCCCTTTTCTGAAATGAGAGGTAATTATGGAACTTTTAAAGGCAAAAGAAATTGTTGTTGAAGCCGGAAAGAAACTTGTTTCAACCGGTCTTATTGCAAGAACATGGGGCAATGTCAGCTGCCGCGTTGACGATGAAAGCTTTGTTATCACTCCCAGCGGAAAAGCCTATGAAACGCTCACTCCGGACGATATCGTTCTTGTTAAAATGAATGATCTTTCATATGAGGGCAATATCAAGCCCTCAAGCGAAAAAGGTATTCACGCTCAGTGCTACCTTCTTCGCCCAGAATGCAATTTTGTTATTCATACCCATCAGGTCAACGCTTCAATAGTCAGCGCCCTCGGCTGCGATATCAACGATGTTCCGGGTGAAAGTGCCGCCGTTATCGGAAACAACATTCCCGTTGCGTCATACGGACTTCCCGGAACGGGCAAGCTGCGCAAGGGTGTTGTTGTCGCCCTTCTGCGTTCCGATTCAAAGGCTGTTATCATGAAGCACCACGGCACCGTCTGCCTCGGAAGCGACTATGATGAGGCGTTCAAAATTGCCTCGGAGCTTGAAACCGTCTGCATGAGGTATCTTTACAACAGATACAGCACCCTCACCGGAAAAACCGCGGAAAGCTTTAAAGATATCTGCACCTATGTTTCGGAGCTTAAAAAGCGCGCAGACGCTCCGTCGCCGCACGTTGTTCCCTATGACAGCACCCGCGCCGGAAACGTCGTTGTTATGAGAGACAAGGACGGAAACGAAAAATATACTCTTGCGCTCAAGCAGGAAAAGGTTATTCTCGGCGGTGATTTCCCGTCCGAGGCCGATATGCACCTTGCCGTTTATAAAAAGCGCGGCGACATCAACTGCATCATTCACTCCGACAAGGAGGAGGTTGTTGCCGCTTCAAAGGTGACAAAGGTTCTTCGTCCGCTGCTTGACGATTTTGCTCAGATTGCCGGCGCAACGGTAAAATGCGTTGAGTTTGACCCGAACAACACACTGCGCACCTCAAAGAAGGTTGTTAAGGCGCTCGGAAAGCACAGAACTGCCGCTTTGCTCAAGGACAACGGCGCAATCTGCTGCGGTGTATCTCCTGATGAAGCCGAGGCGAGCGAAATGGTTACCGCAAAGAACTGCAAAACCTTTGTTGCAAGCCGGATGTTTGACAAGGTCAAATACATCGGAAGGCTTGATTCGCTGCTCATGAATGTTGTTTACAGGGTCAAGTATTCAAAGCAGAAATAATTTTAAAATGGTAAAAGCCATGGAGCAAACCGATGAGGAATGCTTCATGGCTTTTTTGACTTTTTGTGATTTCAATTATCTGTTATACCAGACTTTTTTGAAACCCTTATAAAGCTTTTTGGCTGAGTACGTGGCATACCAGACAAGACCCGCACCAACTATTCCACATGCTATGCTCATAGTTTATTTCCCTCCCTCCGTATTAGTTTATTGTGAGCAAATACTGAAAATCGAAGATTAATTGCCGACTTTCCGGGTGTGATATTGCTCATAGTTATAGAAAACAACTGTCAAATGGTATTTTAATTGTGCAAACAACCAACAATGACAGTTGGTATCTATTGACGCTTGATTTTGCTAAACGGATGTGTGCTTGGTGAATGCAAGTAAATTTTGTTTAATATTTAAATTGCGACTTTAATTTAAATAGCAGTAAACAAATTGTTTACTTGAATTATAGCAAACAATTTGTTTACTGTCAAGGGCTTGGTAAACATTTTGTTTATAATCATAACAGGAGGTCTTACTGTTATGGATTATACAAAGCGATTATATGATTTGCGTGTGGATCATGACTTGAAACAGGAGGATGTTGCAAAAATCCTGAAAATAACAAAACAGGCTTACGGAATGTATGAAAACAAAAAACGCAGCCTGCCGATTGAAAGCTTAATTGTGTTGTGCAAGTTCTATAATGTTTCGGCTGATTATATTCTCGGACTGTCTGATGATGTAAAATCAAAATAAATATATAAAAACCCGGCGCCACGCAATCGTTTGACTGCATAGTGCCGGGTTGTTTTCTGTGCTTTAATCAGTCAAAAAGTCCTTTTTTGACCTCTGCTTTAATCGGCTTGAAGCCCGCTTTTTCAACGGCCTTGAAAAGCACCTCATCGGAAACATCGCCCGAAAGGGCAACAACTGCGTTTTTCTTTTCCGCGTCAGCCTTTGCTTTTTTAACGCCGTTTACGGCAAGAAGCTCATCCTCAACGGCCTTTGCGCAGTGTGAACAGTGCATACCTTCAATTTCAATAATTTTTTTCATTTCGGTTTCTTCCTTTCCGTCAGTTAATGTTTTTTGTTGAATATTCGCCACGGCCGAAGCCGGTTTTTCCGCTTTAAAGAACCTCAGACGCAGCGCGTTGAGAACAACGCAGACCGAGCTTAAACTCATTGCTCCCGCGGCAATCATCGGAGAGAGCTTTATCCCGCCGACCGAATAGAAAACTCCGGCCGCAAGGGGAATTGAAAGTGCGTTATAAAAGAACGCCCAAAAGAGGTTCATTTTGATGTTTCCAAGAACTTTTTTGGAAAGCCTTATCGCGTTGACAACGCTGAAAATGTCCTTGTTCATCAGGACGAGGTCTGCGCTTTCAACCGCAATGTCCGTTCCGTCGCCGATTGCAATTCCGACATCTGCACGCGAAAGGGCGGGGGCATCGTTGATTCCGTCTCCGACCATTGCAACAACCTTTCCGCTTTCCTGGAGCGCGCGAACTTCGTTTTCCTTGTTTTGCGGAAGAACTCCGGCAATGATTTTTTTAACGCCGAGCCGCTTTCCGACCGCGTTGGCGGTCAGCTCGTTGTCTCCGGTGAGCATGACGGAGGAGATGTGCATTTTTTCAAGAGCCGCTATTGCAGAGGCAGAGTTCTCCTTTTCGCTGTCCGCAACGGCAATGATTCCGACCGGAGCTTTTCCGTCTGCAAAAATCAGCGGCGTTTTACCCTCCGAAGCGAGTTCATGGAGCCTGTCTTTTATCGCCGAGCAGTCAATGCCGTTTTCCGAAAGCAGACGCCTGTTTCCGGCAAAATAAGTTTTTCCGTCAATTTTTGCGCTGATTCCTCCGCCGGAGAATGAGGAAAACTCCAAAGCCTCCTTTTCCGGCAGTCCCTTTGCTCTTGCAAGTATCGCGCGGGCGAGGGGGTGCTCGGAGCTTTTTTCCATTGCAGCCGCAACCGAGAGCAGCTCGTCCTCTGTCATGGCGGAAAGCGTCACAATGTCGGTAACGCTCGGCTCACCCTTTGTGAGTGTTCCGGTTTTGTCAAAAACGGCGGTGTCAACCTGAGAAAGGCGCTCCATTGCAGCCGCACTTTTGAAAAGCAGTCCGTTTTTTGCGCCCTGACCCGTTCCGACCATGATTGCAACCGGAGTTGCAAGTCCGAGCGCACACGGGCAGGAGATGACAAGAACCGAAATTGCAAAATTCAACGCAAGGTTCATGTCTTTTTCAATTAAATACCAAACGATGCCGCAAACAACAGCGATTGAAATAACAGTCGGAACAAAAACGCGGCTCACCTTGTCCGCAAGGCGTGAGATTGGCGCCTTGCTTCCGGCCGCCTCAAGCGAGAGGGCAATCATCTGAGAAAGCGTTGTTCCGCTTCCGACCTTGGCTGCTTTCATTGTGAACGCGCCCGAGGTGTTGATTGAGGCGCAGAGAACATTGTCTCCTGCGTCTTTCTGAACGGGCATACTCTCTCCCGTGAGCGCACTTTGGTCAACAAAGCCGTTTCCGCTCACAACAACTCCGTCCGCCGGAATTTTTGTTCCCGGGCGGACAATTATCTCATCACCCGGAACAATGTCTCCGGCGGAAATCACCGTCTCTTTTCCGCCGCGCAAAACGGTTGCGGTCTCCGGCGCAAGGGAGGTGAGCATATCAAGCACGGCTTTTGTTTTGCCCTTGGAGCGTTCTTCAAGAAATTTGCCGATGTCAACAAGGGTAACAATCATTGCGGCCGATTCAAAATAGAGGTTGGAGTGCCATTTTGCAACAAGTTCCATGTCTCCGCCGGAAAGTCCGCGCGCAATTTGCACCGTTCCCACAATTCCGTATATGAATGAGGCGGCCGCACCGATTGCAATGAGCGAGTCCATGTTCGGCGAAAGTTTGAACAGACTTTTGAAGCCTATCGTGAAGTATTTATAATTGATTGCAAGAACGAAGGCGGTGAAAACAAGCTGCCAAATTGCAAAATTCAGCGCGTTCCCGTGGCCGGAAAGGAAGGCCGGCTGGGGCAGACTCATCATGTGTCCCATTGAAACATACATCAAAGGAAGAAGCAGAATGACCGAAAGAATGAGGCGCAGCTTTGCCCTTTTTTCATTCTTTTCGGTGAGCTTTGAGGTGTCCGCTTTTCCCTTGACCGCGCAGCCGTAACCGGCCGATTTCACTTTCATTATTATATCGGACGCGGTCAGAGCTTTTTCATCGTATTCAACGGTCATTGAATTTGTCAGCAGGTTAACCTGAACATCCGCTGTTCCGGGGAGCGATTCAACGCTTTTTTGAACTCTTGCGCTGCAGGAAGCGCAGGTCATGCCCGTAACGTCAAACTGTGTTTTCATTGAAAATCACCTTTTTGATTAATCATTTCGCTTTACAGGGCTATTATATACCTATCAGGTAGGAATTGCAAGTTGAAAGTTCATTCAACTGAAAGAATTTTTTGCGGAGACTGTGTTATTTTTCGTTATTCATGCACAAAAATCCGATATAAATGAATAAAATTCGTCTTGCCAAATATTTTTCAAAAATATTTGGGTCAAAATGAATAAGTTTATGCAAAAAGCCTTGACTTTTTTTGCGAATTATTGTATTTTTGTTAGGTAAGATTCTCTGGAAAGCAGAGAGCATTTCACCGCACGAAACGACATGTGCGGTCAATTTTGAAAGGAGCAATCCAAAATGAAAAAAGAACTCAAAGTTATCGCAGTCGTTCTTGCTGGAATCATTGTTTTCCTTGCGGGCTTCGGTCTCGGTACCTCAAAGGGAATCACCATTGACGTTAAGGTTGACGGCGCAAGCGCTGCCGCGAATGCATCCGCATCATCAAGCGCAACACCCACTCCGACTCCGACTCCCACACCGACCCCGTCACAGGCTCCGGCTGAATCAACAACCGCAGCTCCGGCATCAAGTGCAGCAGCAGACAAGCCCGCCGACAACTCAAGCACCGGCGCACCGTCCGCAATTCCTTCATCACCGAAGGAAATTGCCGCAAAGTATAACGAAGTTGTCAATGCTCTTAAGCAGCAGAAGAACATCACTGTTCACAAGATCGGCTCCGTCACCATGGAATGCACGGACTGCTCCGTTTCCTTCCTCACAAACAAGGTTACGGATCTTCTTAAGACTTTCATGACCGATACCAATGAGACCATCACCTTCACCGAAGGCAAGGGCGCAAACTCAAAGGGCGAGGAAAAGACCGTTAGCACATACATCGTTCCCGCCGACAGAGAAGCTGCCGTTACCGAAAATGACCTTGCATCCGCAACAGCAGCCGCAGAGGGTCCAGGCTATAAGATGACCCTCAAGTTCAAGAGCGAACAGGCAACTTTTGACGGCGAAACCGGCCAGAGCACCAACCCCACAAGCCACATGACCGCAATGGATCCGCTCAACCTTGCGACCCTTCAGCTTCCCGCAGGCGCAAAGATCACCAAGGCTGACATGACCTATCCCGGCGCAACAATCGAAGCCACCGTTGACGGAAGCGGAAACCTCACAAAGCTTCACCTTGTTCTTCCTCTTGAGGGAAGCGGCACCGGAAAGCTTGTTGCTCAGCTTTCGCTTTCAATCAAGGGTCAGCTTGACGACACCTTTGAAATCACTTATTAATTGCAGTTTAAACGCAAAACAAAACCGCTCGGAAAAATCCGGGCGGTTTAATTATTTCTTGATAAAATATGACTCACATGGTAAAATAATTCAGGTGCCGTGTGAAACGGTAGGCGGTTGCTCCTCCGCAAGGAGGTGATGGCAATGACAATAACACTCATGGAACTGATTGCAGTTCTCACGTTACTTGTTGACGTCATCACTGTTTGTTACTTAATTTTTAGCAGCAATCAGAAGTAAGATTTCTTAACATAAAGTAAGAAACACCGCCCACTTTCCGGATGGCGGTGTTTCTCAATAAATACCAAAATCTTGGAGTAACCGCTTACTGCGGCACCTCTTTATCTATATTATACACAGCCGCTTGCATTTTGTCAAGCGGTTGTTTTTATATTGACAAAATATGACTCACATGGTAAAATAATTCAGGTGCCGTGTGAAACGGTAGGCGGTTGCTCCTCAACAGAGGAGGTGATGGCAATGACGGTTACGCTTTTGGAATTGATTGCAATTCTGAGCCTGCTGGTCGCAGTCATCTCTCTTTGCTACGATATTTTTGGCAAAGACAAGTAATCTTACATAAAAAGTAAGAAACACCGCCAGTCTCCACTTTGGCGGTGTTTCTTTAAACCCATCAAAAGGGAGTAACCGCTTACTGCGGCACCTCTTTATCTATATTATACACAGCCGCTTGCATTTTGTCAAGCGGTTGTTTTTGTTCAGGTGATTTCGGACGTTATTCCAAAAATTGCTGCCCTTTTTCGTCATTATCAACAAAAATCAGGGATTTTTTTGTGTGAACAAAATATTAATAAACGGTTGACATCTTGTTGCAAAAAGAGATATAATCAACCTGTATCTTTATATTGTCTGCGCTTGTGCAAAGATTTATTTCCTCGCTCAAGGGGTACCCCTTGAATGTTTTCCTTTGGAAAACATTATTCCCTCTGCTTTAAAATATAGGGGCATCTCGTGAGGCGTCCCTATGAGCGGACTTGCCCCCTTAACAATCGGTAACAAAAACCGTTGACATAAATCAAATTCATTATTATGAAAGGTGGAAGAATAATGAAAAAATTCACACGAACGGGGAAAAAGGCGCTTTCCGTTTTCCTTGCTACCCTCATGGTTATGACTACCTGGGTGTTCGTTGCACCGGAAGCTAAAGCTGCAACGGCGGGTAGCTACTATGTAAAGCTCGAAGTCAATACAACAGACACTTGTGATGTTGGCGATAATAAGGATTTGTCATTTACGCTTTCTTACAAGGGAAACAATGGTACAAGCAGTGATGAAAGAACAACCACTAAAACTGCCAGCTACAAGTGGGCTGAGGATTCAGGAAAAAACACTTTGAATTTTGGCTCGGTTAGCGGCTTTCCGACAAAGATAAGTTGTGATATACTTATTGCATGGACTATATTTGTTAAAAGAAACTGGAAGGCTACGTTTACATTGTATGTTTCCAGTGACAACAGTAAATGGACCGAAATAGATAATTATAGCTTTGAGGCAAAAGGTGGTGGACTTGGTCAATCAAAAAGAACTATTTCACATAATGTAGCGAATGATAAATACCCCAAAGCAACTAAAATTAGTGATATCGGCGGCGGTTCAACTTCGTTGACCGTTCCGACAAATGCCGGCGGTTCTGTTTCAAGTAATGCATATACCGCAACGATATATGATCAGTACGGTGTATCTTGGTATCAGGATCCTACATTTACAGCCAATCGTGATGACAAAGTTACGTTCAGTAATAACAAAATAACCGCAACTAACGCAAAGTCAAATGCGTCAAACAACTATGATGTTACTGTTACTGCTTCGTTTTCCGGTTTGACCTCTAAAACTAAAAAATGTACGATTATTGTTTTTGATTATAATGTCACTTTCAAAAACCATGACGGAACGGTGCTGTCCGGTCCGACGCCATATGATTACGGAAAGTCACCTGCCAGACCGTCTGCGAAAAAAGATTCTGACGAGAATAATCACTATATATTTAAAGGTTGGACTCCGGACGTTATTGATCCCCTTACTTCCGGTGCTCAAAACCAAACTTATACCGC
>CAKSWC010000024.1 GCA_934511365.1 uncultured Eubacteriales bacterium | reverse complement strand
CTTTTGACTGCCTGCCTGTTCAACAAAAATGTTAGCATTCCCTGAACGCCTTGTAAACACTTTTTGAACCCCCCCCCCATGCATTTTTGAGAAAAAACGGTCGGATATCGAACTTATATTCCAAGTCAGCTTTATAAAGCAATCATTATTGAACAGATGGAAAAATATCGTAGAGGCGGAGTTTTCCTCATTTTGCCCTCACAGCAAAAAAGCAATGGGTCGGACAAGTACATTCTAGACGCTAGATGCTAGATGCTAGATTTTGCAAAGCATAAAAATAAATCTCGGCATCGTAGGGGAGTCTCGTGAGGCTCCCGTACATTGTTGCGGTGAAATTGAACACTGCACAAAACCTGCCTCAGGTGAGACAGGTTTTAAATAACTGATGATGGAAATCAAAAAGCCGGAGCTTTTTTTTGCGAAATAAAAAAACCGCTTGACAAACTTCAAGCGGCTGTGTATAATATAAGTGTAAAAAGGCTCTGCATTAAGCGGTGCCCAGAGTTTTGGTAAAAAATAACCGCACTCATTTGGGACATGGGCGGTTATTTTTTTTATGCTTTGAAAAAGGCAAAGTTCATGGGGGCCTCAAAACAGGAAAGCAATGGGTCGGCACAGGTCCGACCCGTACAAAGCCGAGGTTTATTTTAATGTTCTGCAAGAGGCTGAGTTCTCCGGGCGGTTACGAGCCGATGCCCGTGCAAAGTTGGATTTTAGACGTTAGAAAAATATCTATTATCTATTATTTATTATCTTTTATCTAATATCTAAAATAACTAGGGCACCAAGCCATCCACAATGCACATTGTTTTCCGATTTGAAATATCTAGCATCTGGCATCTAGAATCCTTCACCACACGGCAGCTTTCAATGCCGTAATAATGAAAACTTTCAATAACATTTGAGTCAATTCTTTCTCCGCAAACAACAAGCGGAACGGCCGGCGGACAGCTTATTGCCGCGCTGGCGCAAATTCTGCCGCCGCATTTTGAAACGGGCAGCTCTTCGCTATCTTTGAAGATTGCCTCGCGGACGGAAAGCACACGCTCCGGACGCGGTATAGGCGGAAAAAAGGCTTTGATTGCAGGCTTTTTTGAAAGCGAGAGCAAGACATTTTCAAGCTTTTCAAGACTTTCTTTTCCGCAAAGCGGCGCCAGCATCAGCACAAGAAAATCCGGGTCATAAAACTCAGGGAAAATGTTCTCTTTTTCAAGTATCCGGGCAAGCTCACAGCCGGTATAGCCGAAGCTTTTCGGTGCAACCGTCAGCTTCAGCCTCTCGTCTCCGACAAGGGTGAATCCCCGGTCGGAGAGCGTTTTTTTGAGCATTTGAACTTCCGGAAGAAAAAAAGAAAGCTGCTTTTGAAACTCCGGAAGATATTCGTTCACGGCGTCAAGCGATTGCAAAATCAGGTATGACGGGCTGCTCGAAGCAAAAAGCGAAAGGGAGGATACCGCGCGCTCAAAAAACATTTGAGGTGCGGTTTTTCCAATGTGAAGATACGCCGCACCGGTCAGCGCAGGCATGGTTTTGTGCGCCGAATCGCAGCAGATGTCAGCCCCAAGGTCAATCGGATGGCAAGACCGGGGAAGAAAACGCAGATAGGCTCCGTGGGCGTTGTCAACGCAAAGGAGAACGCCGTTCTTTTTGCAGACGGCGGAAATGCCCTCAATGTCGGCCATGTTTCCGAGGTAGTCCGGACTTGTGATATACACGGCGGCCGGATTACCATTTTCCCGCTTTGCTTTTTCAATTTCTTCACTGATTTTTTGCGGCGTAAGAACGCAGGAGTGGTACGCTCCGCCCTCAGGAAAAAGCCAGCCGATGTCTATTCCGAGCAGAGCACAGGCATTGACAAAAGCTTTGTGTGCATTCCGCCCGGCGAGGATAAACGGCGTTTTTCCCTTTGAAAAGGCATAAAGCGCCGTAAGATGCAGCATCGCCTGAATGCAGAGCGTTGAACCGCCGGCGGAGTAAAATGTTTTGCAGCCGAAAAGCTTTCCGGCGTTTTCCTCGCTTTCGGCAATAATTCCGCGCGGCGCAAAAAGGTTGTCCGCTCCGTCAATTTCGGTGATGTCAAATTTTTCAAAGCCGAGGAGCTTTTTCCCCTTGTGGCCGGGCATATGGAAACGCACGGCGTTTCTTTCGGCGTATTCTTTTACAAAATCACAGATTGGAGTGCTCATTTTTCGTCTCCGAATTCACGGAAAACGGCAACGGCGATTGCGCATTCCATACGCTTTTTGAAAAGCTCGCAGCCGTATTTATAGACGCCGGTGACCGAGCCGGTTGAATGATAGGCGTTCGCCGCACAGCCGCCGGAGCAGTAAAGCCTTGCCCAGCAGGAACGGCACTCCTCTCTTGCATAAACATTGCAGGCGGCAAATTCGTTTTGAACCTCTTTGTTCTGAACGCCGTTCCAAATGTCGCCGAGTTTGAACTTTTCATCGCCGACAAACTGGTGGCATGGATAAAGATCTCCCCACGGAGTTACGGCCATGTACTCCGTTCCGGAGCCGCAGCCGGAAATGCGTTTATAGATGCACGGGCCGCCCTTGAGGTCGATCATGTAGTGATAAAAGGTAAAAGACCTGCCCTCTTTGTCGCGCTCAATCATGAGCTTTGCAAGGTCCTCATACTGTTTCATGACAATTGCCTTGTCCTCCTCGGTGAGAGCGGATGGGTCGTTCGCGGCGGCAACAACGGGTTCCATTGAAAGCTCATTGAAGCCGAGGTCAAGCATTGTTTTAATATCCTCAAGAAAATCCGGGTTGGCGTGGGTAAAGGTTCCGCGCATATAGTAATTCTTTCCGCCGCGCGCCTTGACGAGTTTTTGGAACTTTGGAACAATTTTTTCAAAGCTGCCGTTTCCGGCGTAATCAACGCGGTAGCGGTCATGAACCTCTTTCCGGCCGTCAAGACTCAGAACAACATTGCTCATCTCCCGGTTTGCAAAGTCAATCACGTCCTCGTCAATGAGGACGCCGTTGGTGGTGAGAGTAAAGCGGAAATTCTTCCCCTTTTCCTTTTCAATGCTTCTTGCATATTCAACAAGCTTTTTCACAACGTCAAAGTTCATCAGCGGTTCTCCGCCGAAAAAGTCCACCTCAAGATTGCGCCTTGTTCCGGAGTTTTCAACAAGGAAATCGAGGGCGCGTTTTCCAACCTCATAGCTCATGAGGGCGCGTTCGCCGTGATACTTCCCCTGCGAGGCAAAGCAGTATGAGCAGTTGAGGTTGCAGGTGTGGGCAATGTGGAGGCAAAGCGCCTTAACAACGCCGGAAGTCCGTGCCTTGAGTTCGCCGGCCATCGGCTCAAAGGTGTCTTTTGAAAAAAGCTTTCCGGCGTTTTTGAGTTCTTCAATCTGGCGGTAGCATTCCTCGCTCTCTTTTTCAGAAAAACCGTCTTTGCCGGCGTATTTTTCCTTGATTTTTGAAAGCACGGTTTCTTTGCTGTTTCCTTCAAAAAGGGAAATGATGTCATAGGCAACATCGTCAACAACATGAACGCTGCCGGAGCAGATGTCAAGAACGATGTTATAGCCGAGAAGTTTATACTGATGAACCATTATTTATCTCTCCATGTTATATTGAAAATGCCGCCCAAAGGACGGCATTTTTTTGTTATACTGACAATTTCAGAACAAATCAGTGATTGTCCTTGTTTTCGCAAGCCTGGTTTGCAATGCCGCAGCTTGTTTTGCAGGCGGACTGGCAGGAAGTCTGGCATTCGCCGCAGCCGCCCTTCTTTGCGCTTTCGCAAAGATTGCGGGTTTCAACAGTTTTAATGTGTTTCATTTCCATTACCTCCATTGTTGTTTTTACCGATACATTGTATCATACACGCTCTGAGTTGTCAACGGCAAATGTGCGTTTTATTCCCCCAAAAGAGTCGAAACATCGCCCGACTGAATTGCAAAGATATGTCTTTTGATGAAGTCTCTGTCCTTATCCCACCAGCGAAAACGCAAAAGCAATGCCTCGCTTCATAAAGCAAACAAAAAAAGCAGGGCCTTTGCAACGGGTGCCCTGCTTTAAAATCAATAAGTAATGCTGTAATCGTCAACGAACGTCATGCCGACTTTTGCGTCAAGGGTAACAACAACCTTAGCGGTAACGCTGAGAACCATCGGGAGAGTGAACTTGATCCAAGTGATGTTTCCGCTGGCTTTGTCAATTTTGCATTCGATGACTGCGTCATAGTATCTGCAGCTAAAGTTTTTAACAACCTTTGCGGCGCTGTAGACCTCGTCGGGCTTGATAACATTGAAAGCGGCTGCGCAGCCGGTACCCTCGGGGTCAGTGCATTCGTTAAACTTGAGAGTGATGTTATAGTTCGTTCCGTCATCGTTGCAGGTAGCGCTTGCAATGTCTGCCTCGGTGATTTTGCTGACATAGCTTTCGCCCTTAACGGGGAAGTTTGCCTGAATGTCCGCGCCGGTATAATCAACGGGAGTTTCATTCTTTTTAAGGAACTGGCTGATGAGGCCTGTTCCGATTGACTGGAGAGCGCCGGGCATTTCGGTGTATTCGCTGTTATGCTGAAGATCCTCAAAGTTTCTTGTAACCTTGGAGGCATTCGTTTTAATCTTGTTTGCGCTTTCGTTATAAAGCTTAATGATCTCCGCCGGAGAGGAGGGAGCGCCTGCCGGAGTGCTGTTGTCCGTTTTTGAGCCGGCCGGTGCGGCGGTTGTGCTGTCTGCCGGGGCTGCCGGTGTGCTTTCGGATGCAGCCGGAGCGGCGGTTGTGCTTTGAGCCGGTGCGGGGGTCGGAGTCTGCGACACAGCCGGTGTTGCGGCCTTGGTGGTTGCTGCGGAAGTTGCAGCGCTGATCGCTTTTTCGGCGGACATGAGGGAACCGAGGAAGTTTCCGCTTGAGAAGAGGAGAACGATTGCCAATGCAATAATCAGACCTTTTTTGATTTCGGGGTCAAAGCTGCTTTTTTCGCCCTGAGTTTTGTCTTTTGCCATAACTTTTTCCTTTCTGTAACGGCATCAGCCGATTTTCGGGCAATCGGCGGACTTTTTTGCCGGTTGCTCAATATAATACAAGGATATTATATTATATTTGCGCCGATTGTGCAAGAGTTATGGCAAAAAATTATTTGTGTAGTTTATGACTAATTTTAAGGGCAGAAACGATGCAGACGCCAAATTTCACTTATCAATATTGACAGTGCATATTTTGCTGTGATATAATTAATTTACATAAAAATATCAAACAAACGTCAGGAGAAATATTAATGAAAAAAATCTTGAAAGTGTTCGTTGCCGCTTTGTTTGCTGCGGTAATGATTGTGATTCTGTTCATTCCGGCGCTTGAGGCCTCGGCCGCGAATGTCGGACTGAACAGGACGAAAATCGTTCTTGTTGCCGGTCAGGCATACACCCTGAGGCTGACCGGAACAAAAAAGACCCCGGCGTGGTCAAGTTCAGACAAAAAGATTGCTTCCGTCAGCAAAAAGGGCGTTGTTAAAGGACTCAAAAAGGGTTCGGCAACAATACAGGCCAAGCTCGGAAAGAAAACATATAAATGCCGCGTCACGGTTGAAGAGCCGAAAATATCGCTCACCAAAAAAACGGTCAAAGCCGGAACGAGTTTTGCCTTAAAATTAAACGGAACAAAGCGCACCGCAAGCTGGTACACGAGCGACAAAAAAATTGCCTCGGTGAACAAAAACGGCGTTGTTAAGGCGCTCAGAGCCGGAAAGGCCAGAATCACCGCAAAGCTCGGCGGAAAAAGCTATGTCTGCGCCGTCACCGTCACAAAGGCCGAAAACAAGCTGAGCAAAAAAGAAATTGTTAAGATTTTCCTTGAAGCAAATAAATTGTATGACGGATGGCTTGTTCCTGGAAGCGATGTTAAGCTCGATTATAATGATACAATCGGCTATTGGAATGAATACGCAAGAGTTGTTTCGGGTAAATATAAATCGGTTTCCGCGCTTGAAAAAGCCTTTAAAAAACATTTTTCGGAAGAAATATATAAGGAACGCCTGAATTCCTATTATGTAATGAAAAACGGAAAAATGTATGGAATTATCGGCATTGGAGAAGGCGGAGATGTTACGCCCGTTAAATATAAATTGGTTGTGAATAAGCAGACCGGTAATTACTGCAAGTTTACTATTACATCCTATTATAATATTGCATACGAGCCGTATGACACTGTTTATGAAATGAAAAAAGTCAATGGGAACTGGGTGTTTATTAACAGTTTTTTGGGCAAGTATTATGGAAACAACATCAAATGGATTTACTGATTTTCCTTCAATGAACGGGCTATAATATAAACAGAATTTTAATCGGGAGGAAAAACGAATGGACACTGCCGCGCTCCAAAAAATCAGCTACGGCCTGTATGTTATTACGGCGCATGAAAAAGAAAGAGATAACGGCTGCGTTATCAACACCTTTTCTCAACTTTCTTCAAATCCGCTTCGCGTGAGCGTAACGCTCAACAAACAGAACCTCACCCATGATATGATTCTTTCCACCGGCGTTTTCTGCGTGTCGGTACTCACCGAAAGCGTTCCGTTCGGCGTGATTGAACATTTCGGCTTCAAAAGCGGAAAAACCGAACAGAAGTTTTTTAAAAACGGAAACGAAACGCGCGATGAAAACGGCGTTCTGTTCATTGCTTCCTGCACCAACGCATATTTTGCCTGCCGCGTGAGCGAGACTTATGATTACGGGACCCACACGCTTTTTGTTGCCGAGGTAACAAACGCAAAAATGCTTTCAAACGAAAAGTCACTGACCTATGCGTATTATCATGAGCATATTAAGCCGCAGCCGGAAAAAACAGCCGCAAAAGGCTGGCGGTGCAAAATCTGCGGCTATGTCTATGAGGGCGAAAAACTTCCGCCGGACTTCATTTGTCCGCTCTGCAAACACGGGGCGGAAGATTTTGAAAAAATCGAATGAAAACTGTACCCCTTGCAATTTGTCGCTGCAAGGGGTATAATTATACATTGGTTAATACATAAACTTTGAAAGGATGAGCGCATTGAACGATACCGTTGCCGCAATCGCAACACCGCAGAACACCGGCTCAATCGGAATTATCCGCATCTCGGGTGAGGATGCAATCACTATTGCCGACCGCGTTTTTGAGCCGAGCGGAAAGAAGCGTCTGACCGCGCTCAAAGGCTATCGCGCGGCACACGGCTTCGCTGTTTCCGGCGGAGAAAGAATTGACGAATGCGTTGCCCTTGTTTTCCGCGCACCTAAAAGCTACACCGGTGAAAATGTTGTTGAGCTTTCCTGCCACGGCGGCCTTTTTGTTCTTAGACGTGTTTTGCGCGCCGTTTTTGCCGCCGGAGCAAGACCTGCCTCCGCCGGTGAATTCACAAAACGCGCCTTTCTCAACGGAAAGCTTGACCTCACCGAGGCAGAGGCCGTGATGGGTATCATTAACGCGCAGAACGAGCAGGGCGTTAAAGCCTCGCTCGGCACTCTTGAGGGTTCGCTGAGCAAAAAAATCGGCGCTCTTTGCAAAAAGCTTGTTGCCGCGTCCGCTCAGCTCGGCGCGTGGGTGGACTACCCCGACGATGAAATTCCGGAGCTTGAAAACGATGAACTGGAAAACACCCTTTCGTGTGTCCAAAGCGGACTTGAAGCTCTGCTTTCAAAATATGACGCCGGAGCGGCAATAACAAGGGGCGTTGAAACGGCGATAGTCGGAAAGCCCAATGTTGGAAAATCTGCGCTGATGAACCTCCTTTCCGGCCGCAACCGCTCAATCGTTACCGATATTGAGGGAACAACGCGGGACGTTGTTGAAGAAACCGTCAACCTCGGCGCCCTGGTTCTGCGCCTTGCCGATACCGCCGGAATAAGAGAGGCGGAGGACGCGGTTGAAAAAATCGGCGTTGACAAAGCGAAAAGGCAACTTGAAAGCGCCGGCCTTGTTTTTGCCGTTTTTGACCTTTCAAGGCCGCTTACCGCCGAGGATGAGGAGATTATTTCCCTTTGCAAGGGAAAAAGAGTCATTGCCGTGCTCAATAAAAACGACCTTTCAAGAGAGCTTGACAAAATAAGAATTGAAGCTGCTTTTCCGGAAACGGTTGAACTCTGCGCCCTTTCCGGAAACGGATTTTCCGCTCTTGAGGAAACAGCGGAAAGGCTCCTTTGCACAAAGGAGCTTGACACAAGCGAGGCGATCCTTTCAACCGAGCGTCAGCGCAAAAACGCGCAAAGTGCGCTTGAAAGCGTTAAGCAGGCTCTCTCTGCTCTCTCCTCGGGCGTCACTCTTGACGCGGTGAATGTCTGCATTGACGATGCGATAGGCGCACTTCTTGAATTGACAGGAGAAAAGGCGTCTGACGCCGTTCTGGACGAGGTTTTTTCAAACTTCTGCGTTGGAAAATGATGTTTAAGTACGGTTTAGCTTTAAAGCGTATACTAATAATAATTATGGGCGCAAAACCCGTTGAATTTTCAAAAACTCAACCGATATACAGACGCCGCCGTCCGGGCGGCAAAGAAAAAAATGAAGGGACGTTAATTTTATGAAAAAAGCAGTTGCTCTTTTTGTGAGCCTTGCTCTTTTGCTTTTGTCCGTAGCTTTTGCAAAGCCGTCAACACTTGTGGTTCGCGCGGCAACTCAGCAGGAGCTTGAGGAAAAAATTGACCGCCTTAACGGCGAAATTTCCGAGAATAAAAGCAAAATCAGCGAGCTTGAAAGCAAAAAGGAAAAGAACGAGGCGTATCTCAACACCCTTGAAACTCAGATTACCGCCGTTCAGGAAAAGGCGAACACACTCCAGGCGCAGATTGACGATATCGACAGCGAAATTGCCGCTTTCAACAAGCAGCTCAAAAAGCTTGCGCAGCAGATTGCGCTGACGAAGAAAAAAATAACGCAGAATCAGCAGGGCGTTGATGAGGCCAAGGGCGAGCTTTCCGCGCTCATGGTCAACTCCTATGTCAACGGAAAGCAGTCAACGCTTGAAATTTTCATGGGTTCTCATGACCTTGCAAGCTTCCTCACCCACCTTGAAATGATGAAGCGCACTTCTGAAAACGAAAAGCGGATTATTGACAACTTCAACGCAAAAATTAAACAGCTCAAAGCCTCAAAGGATGAGCTGAGCAAAACGCAGACCGAAGTGAACGAAACAAAGCAGAAAAGCGTTGAAAAAAAGACCGAGCTTGAAAAAAAGCAGTCTGAACACAAGGCGGCCTTGACCCAGCTTTCCCAAAGCAAAACAAAGGTTCAGTCGCTCATTGATGAAATTGACAAGAGCAGCTCTCTTTATCAGAGCTACATCAAAAACCTCAGCGCTCAAAAGCAGGCCGCCGATGCGGAAATTGACAAAATCATCCGTCAGAGGGCGCAGACCAATCCGGCTCCGCAGCAGAACAGCAACACGGGCGAAACAAAGCCGAACTCCGGTTCAACCGCAAACTGGGCGTTCCCGGCGGCAAGCGGATATATCAGCTCCGGATACGGCAACAGAGACGCCAGCATCTCCGGCTGGAGCTATCACGGCGGCGTTGACATCACAGGCGGCGGATATTACGGAACACCGATTTATGCAACAAGGAGCGGAACGGTCATTGCCGCAAATTACGGAACCACCGGTTACGGAAACTATGTTGTTATTGACCACGGCGATGGTTACACCTCGCTTTACGGCCACTGCTCCGCTCTGTTCGTTTCCGCCGGACAGTCCGTCAGCAAGGGTCAGCACATTGCCAACGCCGGAGACAGCGGAAATGTTACCGGCCCGCACCTCCACTTTGAAATCCGTTATAACGGCGCAAAACAAAACCCGATGAATTACATCGGCTGAGTAATCGCAGATTGACTGATATAAAAGAGCCTGAGACGAAACGCTTTTGTTTCATCTCAGGCCGTTTTTGTTTGTACTTATTTTGAAAACCGCTTTTTAAGCTTCGCGCCGAATCTTTTGGCCGCACCGGGGAAAGCGGTGCTTTTTTTTGCAAAATCAAGCGGAATGAACCGCAGCGCACGGTTATAATCCTCAAGCTTTCCGCAAAAACGCGGAAAACTTTTTCTTTCCTCTTTTGTCCAGACGTTTTCCGAAAATGCGCCGAGCCGCGGAAAAAGAAGAACACCGGCTTTTTTCATGTCTGAGGCGCTTTGAGTGAAAAGAACCGCCCCGGCCGCAAATAACTTTTCGCAGTCATAGCTTTGCTCATAGCAATCTTGGACACTGAGAACGCTGTACGGCTTTGAAAGGTCAAGAGTACAGTCGAACCGCGGCTGTCCTTTTTTTTCGGCAGCTGCCGTTTCCTCCTTTGTGCGGCAATCGGCAATCGCCTCCGGTGGCGCTTCAAAACCGTCCGCTCTGATAACAGCTTTCATTTTCCGCTTTTGTGCATGGCACACAAGGCGGTCAAAAAAATATGAGTAGAGGCTGTTTTCATTTTGCTCCGGCAGGGAAGAAAGGCGTTTCTTTTCGCAGTACGGACAAGAGGAGCGGTCTGCTTTTTTGCTCTTTTCACCGCCGAGGTGAATGTATCCGCCGGAGAAAACCTCACTCATTTCGTCAATAACGGAGAACATGAAGTCATATGTGCTCTCCTTTCCAAGGCAGAACACCGTGTACGTATCGGAAAAGGAGGTTGCCGGGGAAACCTGTTTTTCATCGCAGGACAAAAACGGATAGGCGGAAACAGCGGCGGTCACCTTGTCCGGAACGTCAATTTCCGGAATTACAGTGATGCATCTTTCTTTTGCATAGCGCAGGATTTCCAAGGTATCCTCACGGGTGTAATAGCCTCCGTGAGGAATTTTTCCAAGCCCGGTGAACGCCCGAAAGCCGCCGATTTGCGTCAGAAGATAATTTTCAAAAAGTTCAAGCCGAAAGCCGCAGTCGCCGGAGAGTTTCCAAAGAAAAACATTCAGCTTGTTAAACGCCATTGCGTCCAAAAAAAGCTTCACCGCTTCCGGTGTGAAAAACCAGCTTGAACAGTCAAGCATAAACGCGCGCCTTTTTGTTTTCGGATAGTCATAAATCGTGAGTGCGCAAAGCGAACGGTCATTTTGAAAAAGGAGGGAGCAAAGGCTTTGAGCACCCCAGAACACGCCCGCTTCATCCGCGCCTTCAACAAGAATGCTGTTTTCCCGGACTGTCAGTCGGTAGCCCTCTTTTTCACTAACGCTGCCGTTCACACAGAAGGCCACACTTTCCCTTCCCGTTCCAAGGAAGGAAAGTTCAAAGGCTTTTTCGCAAAAGGTCAAAAACGACTTGAGTGCCTTTCCGCTTTTTTCGTCCGCAGAGATTTCCGCAAGGCGCGTGAGGGTGAAAACGGCGTTTTCACTTTGAACTTCCGTTTGCTGCGGCTCGGGGATGATTTTTATTTTCATAGGTCTGCTCCAATGTTAATGTTCGGCGGTTTCCTCGCTCTGGGCTTTCGCCGCCTCAAGAATTTTAAGGACTTCTGACAAAGTTTCAAGCGCGGTGAATTTTGAAAGCTTTACGGAAAGATACGGCCGCGTTTTTCCTGCGCTGACCATCACCCTTCCGCGCATCAGCTTTGAAAGCATTGCGATTGAAACGGGGTCGATTTTTTGCATAAAAATGAGCAGAATGTCCTTGCGCTGAGAAATTTCATAGATTCCGAGTCCGCTGCAGCGGTTGCGTATCAAAGCAATTTCAATGAGGCCGAGAACGCTCTGCGGCGGCTCGCCGAAACGGTCAATAAACTCGTCAATAACGTCCTGAGCGTCATCTTTGTTTTTGACGCAGGCAATGCGCTTATACATGAACAGGCGGTTCTTGACCGATTCAATGTAGGTTTCCGGAATATGGGCGTCAACGGCAATGTCAATGAGACATTCGTTGTCCTCGTTCTGAACAGGTGACTTCAGTTCGCCTTTCTGGTTTTCAACCGCTTCGGAGAGGAGTTTGAGATACATATCATAACCGACAGCCTCCATGTGGCCGTGCTGCTCTGCGCCGAGGACGTTTCCGGCGCCCCTTATTTCAAGATCCCGCATTGCAATGCGGAAACCCGAGCCGAATTCCGTATATTCGCGGATTGCGGAAAGTCTGCGTTCGGCCTCCGGCGAAAGCTGCTTTTGCGGATTATATGTGAGATAGGCGAAGGCACGGCGCGCACTGCGGCCAACACGTCCCCTTATCTGGTGCAGCTGCGCAAGACCGAGGCGGTCCGCGTTTTCAATGATGAGCGTGTTTGCGTTCGGAACGTCAACACCCGTTTCAATGATTGTTGTGCAAACAAGGATGTCAATCTCTCCCTCAAGAAGCTGACGCCAAACCTCGCTGAGCTCTTCCTCGCTCATTTTTCCGTGGCCTATTCCTATCCGTGCATCCGGAAGGCGCTCTTTAAGCTTTGCGGCGGTGCGGTCAATCGTTTCCGTTCGGTTGTGGAGGTAATAAACCTGTCCGCCGCGGCGCAGCTCTCGCTCAATCGCTTCGCAAACAAGTTCGGTGTCATGCGGGATAACATAGGTTTGAACCGGCTGGCGGTCAGATGGCGGCATTTCAAGAACGGACATATCGCGTATTCCGGTCATCGCCATGTTGAGCGTTCGCGGAATCGGTGTTGCGGAAAGGGTGAGCACGTCAACAAGCGGAAACTTTTCCTTAAGCTTTTCCTTTTGGGCAACGCCGAAGCGCTGTTCCTCGTCAACAATGAGCAGCCCGAGGTCTTTGAACTCAACTGTGCGGGCAATGAGCGAATGCGTGCCGACTATGAGGTCGATACTTCCGGCCTTGAGCGCTTTTTTGATTTTTCCGCGCTGAGAAACGCTGCGGAAACGAGAGAGCATTTCAATCTCAATCGGGAAACCGTCAAAGCGTTTTTTGATTGTTTGATAATGCTGAAAAGCAAGAATCGTTGTTGGAACAAGGACTGCGCACTGCTTTCCGTCCGCAACGCACTTGAACGCCGCGCGCAAGGCAACCTCTGTTTTTCCGAATCCAACATCGCCGCAGAGGAGTCTGTCCATCGGATACGGCTTTTGCATATCGTTTTTTATCTCATCAATGGCAATGAGCTGGTCATCCGTTTCGTCAAACTCAAAGCGGCGCTCAAAGTCGTTTTGCATATCGAAATCCGCAGAGAACGCAAAGCCCTTTGCTTCAAGCCGCTTTGCATAAATTTTTGTAAGCTCTGCTGCCATGTCCTTAACGGCTGAGCGGACGCGGCTTTTTGTTTTTTTCCATTCATCCGAGCCGAGCCTGTTGAGCTTAACGGCGCGGTCGGTATCCTTTGGCGAGATATACTTTGAAATCAGGTCGAGCTGTGTGACCGGAACATAGAGAACATCGTTTCCGCGGAAGTTGATTTTGATAAAGTCCTTGGTTTTGCCCTCGACCTTCATAGTTTTGATGCCGTCAAAAATTCCGATTCCGTGAACGGCATGGACAACATAATCTCCGCGCGAGAGCTCCTCAAGGCTTGCAATGCCTTTTCCGCCGGAAAAGCGCTTTCTTATCTTGCGCTGAGAGATGTTCGTTTTCCTTGAAATTGAAAAGACGATAAAAGAAAGCGACTGATAGCCGAAACCGGCGCTCACAAAGCCGGAAACAACACTGACCGCGTTTTCCGGAAATTCAGCCGGAACAACCGGGTAATAGTGGGCTTTGACGCCCTCGGTTTCAAGGTCATAAGCAAGTTCCTTTGCGCTTTTTTCCGTTCCGGCCATCACAACAACGGCAAACTTCCTTTTCAAAAACGGCTCAATGTCCTCAAGAAGATATGACATTGTTCCGTCCCAGCCGGGGGTTGAGGAGGCGCTGACGCTTACAAGCTCTTTCACCGGAACGTCAAAGCTTCCGCGCGCAAGGTCGTCCGCAAAAACGGCGCCTCGCTTTTCATAGAGCGAGAAAAGCTCCGGAACGGTGAGCATGAAGCTGTCGAGTCCCTTTGTGAGGTATCCGTCCTCAACCATTGCCTTAATGTCCTCAAGCAAAAGCTTTGAGGAGGACTCGGCCCTGCTTTTTACCGCCGAGCTTTCGCTCACAAAGAGAAGGCAGTCTTTGGCGTAATCAAAAACCGTTTCCCGGTTCTCATATGCAAGCGGAAGATAGCGGTCAAGGCAGGAAAGGCGGACTCCGCTTTCAATTTTTGAAACATCGTCAAGGAGGGTAGCTTTAATTTTTTGCGCCCCCCTGCCCCTGATGCGCGAAGCAAAGTCTTTGATTCTTTCAAGGAGAACATCCTCGCTCTCAAAAAGCACCTCGCAGGATGGGGTAACAAGAACCTCGGAAAGCATTTCCGTCCTGCGCTGGCTTTCGGTTTCAAAGGAGGAGATTGAGTCAACGCTGTCTCCCCAGAATTCAACGCGGACAGGCTCGCTTTTTCCGGGCGGGAAAAAGTCGATTATTCCGCCGCGCAGGGAAAACTGACCTTCGCCGTCAACCTGCTCGGCGCGGACATAGCCCGCGGCGGAAAGGGCGCTCACCAGTGCGCTTTCCTCAAGGTCATCGCCTGCTTTGACAAGCATACTGCGGCGCGAAAGCTCTTTTCCCGGAATAGTGAACTGCATTGCGGCCTGAACGCTGCAAACAATGAAGTTGTAATCACCGGAAAGCATTTTTGAAAGCACGCCGATTCGCTGCTGCTCATATTCCTTTGAGCTGCTGTCAGACGAGCGAAAATGAAAATCCCTTGCCGGATAAAACAGCGCGCCGGAAGAAAACGCAGAAAGGTCCTGAACGGTTTTGAGCGCCGCGGCCTCATCCGGGCAGAGAACAAGAGCCTTCTTCTTTGTCTGTTCACAAAGGGAGGTGATGTAATGCGCCTTGCACGAGGAGGAGAGGCCAATGATTCCCATCGGAAGTCTGCGCTCGTCAATGCACTTTTTAACCGTGAGATATTCTCCGCTTTTTTGAAGAATTTTTGTGTAACCGGACATATGTCCTCCTAATTTTCAGATTTTAGATGTCAGAATTTGCGGTTTGAGAAGCTTTTGTATGAATCAGAGCTTTTTCCGCCATCTGACTTTGAACGCCCGAAAAGCGCAAAGAACGCCTTTGAGTCCGGACGTTTTTTGCGCTGAAAAATTTGCGGTGCAATAATTTTAAGAAAAAGCCCCGCGCCTTTCGGCGTGGGGCGCTTCAAACAAAACCGTGAGGTGAATCAGTCCATCCAGCCCTTGTCATCAATCCAACCAAGTCTTTCAAAAACGGTTTTCAAAAAGCTGACAAAAGTCAGAAAAATTCTGCTCAGAGCCTGGTAGCCTTTAGTTGCAGCATCCATAGCGTCGTTCTCCTTTCAGAAAGATATCAGTCATCCTGTCCGGGAAGCTTTTCGCCGCCCCAGATGGAGTCATAGAACTTATGATAGCCATAAGGATCGTCGGCTGCTCCGCAGACATACATTGCCCAGCCCATAACGCGGTCAAAGAAACGAACAATGTCCTTGCAAACATCAATAAGAGTATTCCAGTTCATACAATAGCTCCTTTCGGAAAAAAAATTAGGTTTTTCTGAAAAACACAACAGGCAGACAGAACCACCCATAAACTTAATCTAATTTTAACGTGTTTTTCGTCGTTTGTCAATGTGATTATTAAAAAACAATTAAATTTGTGAATTATGTATATATTCACACCCCGGTTTTTCAACACTATTACCGTAAATTGAACTGCTCACACCCGAAAGCCGCCCGTTATTCGACATTCTGTATTAATTTTGTCAAACCTTAAAAATTGTCAGGCTTTTGAACTTTTCTCCTTTTTGGAATGTACACTGCGGAAAAGATGGGTGGTTCGGCGTGTTGGGATAATACTGAGTTTCAAGGCAGAAGCCAAAGTTTTTGTCAAGACCTATGCCGCCCTTGCCCGTTTCACCGTCCATAAAGTTTCCGGTGTAAAGCTGAACGCCGGGAAGGTCTGAAAGAACCTCAAGCTTCCTTCCGCTCTTCTCGTCCTTTGCCTTTGCAACAAGGCGCAGCGTTCCGCTTTCGCCGTTGACGCAGAAGTTGTGGTCATAGCCGCGGCATTGAACAAGCTGGGGGTCGTTTTCACCGATATCGCGGCCGATTTTTTTGAACTCTCTGAAGTCGAACGCCGTGTTTTCAACGGGTCTTATCTCTCCGGTGGGGATGCTGTTTTCATCCGTGGGGGTGAAAAAGTCGCAGTTGAGCATAAGCTCGTGGTCAAGAATATTACCGTTCGCCGTTGTTCCAAGATTGAAGTAGGCGTGGTTCGTCATGTTGATAACCGTTTCCGCGTCAGTCACGGCTTCATAGTGAATTTCAAGCTCGTTTCTGTCCGTGAGAACATAGGTGACCTTTGCGTCAACATTTCCGGGGAAGCCCTGCTCTCCGTCCGGGCTGTGATATGAAAACTCAACCGCGTCATCGTCAACGATAATCGCCTTCCAAAGCGCGCTGCTGTATTCTCCGCCGCCGTGGAGGCAGGTTATTCCTTTTTCGTTTTTTGTGACGTTATATTCCTTACCGGAGAGAGTGAATTTTCCGCCGGCAATTCGGTTTGCATATTGACCGATAATTTCTCCGGTATAGGTTCCGGAATTGATGTGGCCAAGAATGTTGTCAAAGCCAACAATGATGTCTCCCATAACTCCGTCTCTGTCCGGACAGACAAAGGAGTTCAGCGTTGCACCGCGCGTGATAATTCCGGCCGAAACTCCGTTGTTGTTTTCAATAGTATAGAGAAAAACCTCTCTTCCGTCCGGCATCGTGTCATAATGTGTTTTTGTTACGCTCATGATTTATACTCTCCTTTAAAGCTTAATTTCAAGCGGAAGCGAAACCGCGCTGTCTGTTTCAACGGCTCCCGTGTCGAAACAGATATAATAATTCATTGCCTTTTCATAGTACATTTCGCGGTCGATGTCAACAACAAGGGCAAGGCCGCTTTCCTCGTCCGCGCTGTCATAGACGCATTTGAAATCGAACGATTCACGCGAGAGCTGGAAACCGCCGAATGTTGTGCAGATAAGATAGGCTTTTCCCTTGCTTTGGGGTGAAAGGCCGATATCGTCCGAAATGTTGACAATGACCCGTGTAATTTCATCGCTGTCGTTCGTTTCAAAGGATGCTGAAGCGTTTTTGATGGCGATATATTTTTTTCCGTCTCCGGCGTCATCTCCGTCTGCTTTGTCCGAATGGAAAAACTTGTTTGAATCCTTTGGTTTTGTTGTGCTTTCCGTGGTACTCTCGGTGGTACTTTCCGTTGTGCTTTCCGTGGTACTCTCGGTGGTGCTTTCGGTCGTGCTCTCGGTGGTACTTTCCGTGGTACTTTCCGTTGTGCTCTCGGTGGTGCTTTCCGTTGTGCTTTCGGTCGTGCTCTGGGTCGTGCTCTGAGAGATTGGGGCCGAGGTTGTTGTCTCTTTTGATGAAGAGACGGTTTTAACAACAAGCGCAACCGCAATAACGGCCAGCACACCGAGCACGGCAATAAGAATATACATTTTTTTGTTTGCGGCTTTCTTTTCCTCTTCCGCGTCCTCATCGCTGTCGCTGAAAGCCTCTTTGAACTGTTCTTTTTCGCTGCTTGTTTTTGAAATATCCGGTGCTTTTTCGTTATAGGTGCTGAAAGCGATGTCTCCGTCCTCGGCAATGCGGAAGTTTCTGACGGTTTGAACGCTCGGAACGGCCCCGTCCTTGCTGTAATTCGGGCTGTTCAGATAGTTTATATAGCTTTCAAGGTCGGTTTTGAACTCCGCAGGTGTTTGGAATCTGTCCTGCGGCTTATATGCCATCGCTTTAAAAATGATTCTTGAAAGCGGAACGTCCGCTCCGGACGGTTTTTGGAACATATCGCCTCTAAGGCGCTTTTCAAAGGCAGCTTCCCTGTCGGAAAGCGAAATCGGCGCCGGGAACTCCGGCAAAAACGGTGTTCGGCTGTTGTTGAGCAGCTTATACATAACAAGGCCGAGAGAATAGATATCGCCGGCCGTGTCGGCAAAAGTGCCTTTGATAACCTCCGGTGCGAGATAGGCCGCATCGGTAAATTTTCCGCTATCGGCGTTCGGGGCGGCATAAAGGCCGAAATCACCGAGCCGGTAATTGCCGAACGGGTCAACAAAAATATTCTCGGGCATAATCTCCCGGTGAATAACGCCGACGCTGCGGAATCCTTCAAGCGCGCCGCACAAATCAAGACCGAGTTTTGAAACCTCGGCGCATGTGCATTTTTCTTTTGAAAGGTAGCCGGAAAGCGGCGTGAGCAGCTCCATAAGAATAAGAACATTCACCGCGCCTTCCTCGCGCACAATTTCATAGTTGTCAAAGCGGACAATGTTTTTGTTTGCGCGCAGGAACATCATTTTGTCCATGTTTTCGCGCACGGTGCTTTCAACAAAGTCAAGATAGACGGCAACGTCCGCGTATTTTCCGCTGTTCATTGCCCTTGTCAGTTCCTGCTCGCTCTGCGGAAAGCGGACAACCTTGAGCGCAAGGCTCTGGCCGGAGGCATCCGGAGATGAAACGCGGTAGACAACCGAGCTTTTTCCGCGCGCAACAATGCTTTCAATATATCGTTCGCCAAAAAGGGGTTCAAGCTTTTTGAGTTCTTCAAGGGTCATAGGCTCACTCTCCGTTTCGGAAAATATGCCGCCAAAAATCCGAAGCCCGTTCCGGGTGCGGAACATATTCGGCGGTTATCTATTATAATATCATAACGGGGGAGCTAAAGTCAACGTAAAGTAACCGCCGATAAAAATTCTCCCCAAAATCTGTGCACCCGGTTCAATCGCCTAAAAAGCCGGAACAAAAAACGGATTCGGTGCGCAGAATTGTTGCCCGAATGCCGAAAACCAATTAAGCTTGATTGAGAGAAGGTTCACAGTCTGTCAATATATTGGCAGATTTATACAAAAACTGTTCATTTTATTAGTGCGATATTCACGAAAATAAATAAAACTATTGACTTATTTTATTAAATTCTATAAAATGGTTACGTTACCGGCTCATGGAATGTGTTGAGCCAATCAAAAAAATCTATTATTAAGGAGACCCCGGTATGAAAAAGAAGATTCTTTCAGTTATCCTTGCGGTCATGATGATCGTGTGCGCTCTCCCGTTCGCCGCTTTCGCAGGAAACGACGGATATGTTCGCAGTGAACTTCTCGACAACGGAAATTATTACCATTACAACTATGTTGTTAAGGAAGATTACTTCAAGCAGACCCTCGACTGGTACACCGCTCTCGGCGTATATGACGATGCATGGTACGGCTATTTCACCAACACCACCGGCATCGGCTATGCAAAAGCCGTTCTCCTCAGCCTCATTGAACAGGTTGAAGCTCAGTACAACAACGAAACCTATGAAAAAATCATAGCTGCACTCAAAGGCGCAAAGACCGGCATGGAATTTGTTGAAAAGGCCGGCAAGATTGCCGAAAAGTTCACCGATGCTCTTGAGTTCACTCAGTCCGAAGCATGGGGCGACACCATCGGCTACCTCGGAGCCGCAATTAAGGTTGCCAACATTGCAAATGACACCTATGAAGCATATGCACGCGGCTATGCAAGAATCCTTTCAATCAAGGCTGCCAGCGCATATTACGGCGATTTCCTTACATATCTCGCCGAAAACTGCAAGAACAAGGCCGTTCGTAAAGCAGCAAAGGAAATTGCCGAAACAATCGACCAGGAGATGCAGGAAGCCGTTGACGAGCTTGTTAAGGAGCTTGTTGAATCCGCAGGCAAGGACGCTGCCGGTGCAGCCGCAAGCATGGCTCTCAACGCATACGGCGTAACTGCTGCTATCCAGACCGGATACAATGTTGTTAAGTCCGTTGCAGACAAACTTTTCAACACAAATAAGTCAGCCGAGTATATGTTCTCCCTTGCAGAGACCGGTTACATTGAAGAGTGCTTCGGCGCATGGGCGCAGGGCGCTTATGACAGCGGCATTGCTGAGTACGCAGCATTTGCAGACGGAACCGTTATCGCCGTCAGAGCTTGCGGCGAAAAGCTCCTTGCAAACCTTGCAAACGCAAAGCAAACCGCTCTTGTCAATCTCATCAAAAAGTATGACGCAACAGAAATCAAAGTAAGAACAGCTGCCGAGCTTGCAAAGCTTGACGTTGCAAAAGCCATCCTCAAGGAAGGCGAGGACACCGGATACACCCAGAGTGTTGTTGTTACCGGAAACACCAATGTTGCCCTCAAGGCAGCAGGCGAAAGCGATGCACTTGCGGTTATCGAAAGCGAAATTCAGGTTCCGGCAACAATTACCGAAAGCGCAGCTTACACCAGCGTTTACAATGAAGGTCTCGGCGAATATGTTAAGGCTTTCTATCTTACCGAAGGCTCCGATTATGACGTTGTTCTCTCCGGCGCGGCAGGAAAAGCAACCGCTTATGCAACAGTCGGAAAGAAGTTCGGCTGCGTTGACACAACCACCGGAAGAACCATCACCTTCAAGAATGTTGTTTCCGCTCCGTCAATCGTTGTTGTTGACACTGATAAGGATGCCGTTGAGCTTTCTCTCAGCGATTCATTCGTAAAGACCTGCGACCCGTCAGTTGCCGTTAAGAAGGACTCCAAGCCCTCCGGCGGTTCAGGCAGCGGTTCAAGCTCCTCAAGCGGTTCAAAGTTTAACTTTGGAAAGATCTTCTCAGACTTCTTCAAGAGCATTATTGAAGCTTTCAAGAGCATCTTCAGCTTTGGCAAAAAGAAGTAAGATAAAAATATTCAGAGGCTGTCGTTTTGCGGCAGCCTCTTTTTTGTGTAAAAAAGGGATAAAATAGCAAAGTACGTTTTTTGGGACGGTGAATGTGTTAATATTAAATCAGCGAACCGAAAAACAAAAACGGAGATGAAAAAATGGATAATAACGAAAAGAAATCCGGCGATTCAAAAGCAAATGCTGCGGTAATTGCTTTTGTAGCAGCGGTCATTTTGCCCCTTGTTGCTTTAACGGTTGCGTTCACATATACCGTGACGGACGGATTTGATTTAAGCTCAATGACCGCAACGGCAACAACCGCCGGTACCACCGTGAGAAAAACAACAAAGAGAACTGCAACCCAAACAACAAAACGCACAACGAAAAAGAGTGCAAAGCAGACAACAAAAAAGAAAAAGACCGTTACAACAACAAGAAAGAAAAAAGCGGTTACAACAACAAAGAAAAGAAAAGCCACAACAACGCGCAGGCGCGGCGGATATATCGGCGGTATTGACGAGGGAAAAACCCTTGCCAGAACTCCAACAACAAAAAGAAGAACAACCACAACAACAAAAAGACCCACCACAACAAAGCGCCGCGATCCGTATAATGCCGCTGATTATTACGATCCGGAGGACTTTTATGATGACCATTATGATGATTTCTTCGACTATTATGACGCGGAAGATTATTACTATGCGCACTGCGACGATTAAAAAACCGGGCGGAGTTTTGCCGTGTGCCGATAAGACAGTAATTTGAGAAAACTACAAAATCGGCATCTGCTAAGCAGGATTGGACAACAAA
>CAKSWC010000023.1 GCA_934511365.1 uncultured Eubacteriales bacterium | reverse complement strand
CCCCCTCTCTTGTCAACCCTTTTTCTCCCTTTTTTTACCCTTTTTTTACCTTTTGTACACCGCCCCGGGTGTGTTTGTATGTTTTGACCGTTTTGAGTACTATATATTGTAGACTTTGACGAATTGTTACTTGCCTCTCTAAATGTAGAACCAAATAATTTCCGGCGAAGCACCGCAAAAAGGAGTGCCCGCCGGGAAAAAGTTATCCATTAATAATGCGCCGCACCGCAGGAGCAATACTTGTTGGTTCTGAAAATTTTGTAGAAAAAGCGAATGACTGCCCAAATGAATCCGCCTCTGTGGCAGATGTGGCTGCAACTTTCCGAGGGTGTGTCGGGAGTATTCGGTGCGCCTGTATTTACTGCGCAGCGGTCGCACCGGTTGTCGTTATTTTCGTCAATGTGACCGAGAGCCGGTATTTCTTCGGTGTACTTGTCGCCGCAGGAACAGGTGAATGTTTTTATGCCCGGTGCGGTACAGGTCGCCGCGGCAGTGATTTTTGAGGTGTAGGAGTGGGTGTGTACAACTTTTTCTATATTAAATGAAACACGGTTGCTGCTTGTAAAGTGATATGCAGTACACGCATCTACCCATACTTCATAATATCCGGCCGGAAGTTTCAAACTATATGATGTGTCTTTTAAACTCCAAATATCTTTGTAGGATTTAAGATTTCCGGGTGTTCCTGTCATTATTCTTAAATTATACAATGTTGCATTTGCAGCCTTGCTCCAACTAAAGGTTGTTTTTGTTTCGGAATTTCCGGTTGAAACCTTTATTGAAGTCGAGCCGACTTTGTCAAATTTATAGATTGCAAATTTTTGTGCATTACTTTGATTGTATGACCAAAGTTGAACCTTTGTTCCGGCATAACTATCATTATTGAACACATCAAGAACTTTATCACAATGCTTGGGCTTTAAGACATATTCACCGCTCCAACGTCCGTAAATAAACCATTGCTGATTTTGATTAGACCAATAATCAAATTCAATTATTTGCGTTCCTTCATTTGTTGCGGCGCGTTGTGCATCCAATGCCTTTCCGCTCTTGCAATTATATATGACATATGAATTATCGCTTTGACGAACAAAGTGCCAGAATTCTGATGCGTCACCTGTTCCTTTAACAATTTGAACATTACCATTAACCGGTGCAAGTGGTGCCCAACCATCATTCTTGATAATAGCGGCATAAAAGTCGTCACCAATGTTTTGTGGGTTTCCAAATTGACTTTCACTAAAATCCCCCAAGTAAATATAGCCTTGAAGTCCGGGATTAACAGTGTATGGATTTATATTCAAATATTTAAACCTTGCCCCGCCGTAGCTGGATTCCGAAATGTCAATCGAAGTATTCGAGTATACTTTTTCAACAACGGCAACGTGACCGTACTGCCCGAAATTCCAGCAAACGATTGAGCCAACCCTGGGTGTTGAACCTCGCGCATAGCCGTCGGAAGTGTAGTTATACCAAGTATTTGCATTTGTCTTTGCAAGACGGGGGCGAGAGCCCAGAATTTCATATGCCCTGCCCCACGCATAACCGACACAATTCGGCAAGCATGAATTGTCCTGGATTCTGATGCATTCATTCAATCCGCCGTATGAGGTGTGGATCCAATGTCTGTCGGAATAAGACGGAGCAGTGGTTCGCGGAGTAAAATTTGCGGCTTTTGAAGTCACCGAAATTGCTGGCATTGTTCCAAAAAGCATTATAAGCGCAAGAAAAAGTGACAGCAGCCTTTTAGTTTTTCCGATGTTTTTCACCTTATCATTTCCTTTCAAGCTTAAATTTTGCGGAATATTTTCATCCGTCCTGCATATTTTAACATTACACGTTTATTTTGTCAACCTTTTACCTTGTTTTTTAACTTAATACTTCATGTTAAAATCGACTTGACAGGTTTGGTGATGATTATGTATGACTACAAAAAAGACATGGGCGAACGAATACGAAAAAGAAGAAAACGCCTTTCAATGACTCAGGAATTCGTTGCGGAAAAGCTCGGTGTCTCGGTAAAGCATTTCAGCGAGGTTGAAAGAGGGCTGACCGGACTTTCCGTTGAAAATCTCGTAAAGCTCAGCGACTGTTTGGGTCTCAGCCTTGATTACATGATTAAAGGCGACGCCGGGCGCGAAAATCCGAGCGGAGTTTTTTACGTTCCGGAAAGTGTTCCGAACGACAAAAGGGAGCTGCTTTCAAAGCTTCTTGACATCGGCGTCAAGCTTTCAAGCTGATATATGCCGCAAACTCCGGCTGAAGGCCGATAGAGTTTGCGGCTTTTTATTTGAAAATTAATTCCCGGCGAAGCACCGCAAAAAAGAGTACCCGCCGGGAAAAAGTTATACATTAGTAATAATGCCTCACGCTGCAGAAAAAATCGGATTTTCCCGCAAGGGCTTGCCATAAACACATGATAAGCCAAAATACGCTCCATCCCCCCTCAAATCATTCCTCAGTTAAATCTTTTAAGCGACACCTTGATTTTCTTCTTCCCGAAAATGTTGTCCTCCTCCAAAAGGTAAAAATCAAGACCGCCGATATATTCGGTCAGCTCCTTGTCAGTCATTCCGTTTTTACGGCAGACAAAATATGAGCTTACCTCTTTGCTTTCGCCGGGAGGGACGCTCACGGCTTTCTGGCTCGGCTCCAGATAGCAAATAACATCGTTGTCCTTTTTCGGAATCAGATACAGCGCAGATGTTGTCAGGATACTCGGATTGTAAACCTTAACAGTAACCACGACCTTGCAGTATTCATCCGAAGAGGACAAATCAAATTCAAAGCCCTTTCGCATATAATCAATGCTGCCTTGGCTTTTCTAATAGTTAAAATCGTTAGCCTCCGCCTTCAGAGAATCTCCCGTCATAGCTCTCGTTTCAACATTAACTTCCTTCACATTGAATGGTTCGTATATCATATAATACGCGGCAATTCCCGTGACCACCAGCGTTGCAATGCAGGATAAAAGAGCTGTGAGAACCAGTTTTTTCTTCATATATAAGCCTCCTATTTCTTGTTTAAACCGCTCCCTACATTTTACTCATTTATTATATAACATTTTTTATTGCTTGTACATTCTTATTTATGCAGTTGTGCAAAAATTCTTGCAATTCCATGATATCGGATTGTGACTAGATTAATTATGAAAATAAAATACATATTAATAAGGGCTGTTCTGAAACCACTCAGAACAGCCCCCAGTTTTGCCTGCAAGTAACAAAGCCCTGTTACAATGATTTAATAATGTGAAACGCCGCAGATGCACATTCTGTTCTTTCCGAATATTTTTTGGAAAAACAGACCGATTTTAAAGAAAAACTTTGCAATTCCGCCCTTATGACAGGCGCAGGAGCAATTCGCAGACGGATCAGGCTGCGGCGGATTGACCTGTATAATTCTCGGCGCGGTTAAATCCTCAGCAAGCTTTGCAGAAACAACGTCTGAAAAGTCTGAAAGGTTTCCCGTTGTGTCAAGCACACGAAGCTTGTAGTAATACACCGTGTCGCGTTCAACTTTTGTGTCGTAATAATCAGTGTTTCTATAATCCGTTTTTAACTTTCATTTTTTTCATTCTCCTTTGTCTGAAAAATTCCGGTTTGAGTTTTATTGCTTGAAGCAAATGTGTTCAAAATGTTTACGAACTCTCAATTTATAGATTACCATAATATTACGCCCTCCGCAACAAAAACGGAACGAACGGTCGAAAAAAGTCAATAAACATGAAAATTCCTTCAAAACAAAGCACAAAGAACCGCAAAAGAGCGCAACAACAGAGATTTAATTTCCCTGATGAGACACTCTTAAGCGGTTCTTTTTTCAATATCTTTAAATTCCGTTTTTATTCTTTATTCATTCTGACATACTCACATGCGGTTTTTGCCGCAAGGGCAGCGTTGTTGAGAACAAGATGAATATTTGAGTCAAGGCTGTCGCCTCCGGTGATGTCCTTGATTCTTGCAAGAAGAAACGGTGTTGTTTCCTTTCCGTGGATACCGAGCTCACGGCTCTCTTTAACCGCGCGGTCAATGGCCTCGTTGATAACATCGGCGTTCATCGAGTATTCTTCCGGAATCGGATTAGTCACAAGCATTCCGCCGCGCAAACCCATATTGCGCTTTGCGGCAAAGGCACAGGCAAGCTCCTTTGGGGAATCAAGCCTGTAATCAACAGAAAAGCCGCTTTTTCTTGTGTAGAACGCAGGCAGTTCCTTTGTCCCGTATCCGATGACCGGAACGCCCTTTGTTTCAAGATATTCGAGGGTGAGTCCAAGGTCAAGAATTGACTTTGCTCCGGCGCAGATAACCATTACCGGAGTCATTGCAAGCTCTTCAAGGTCGGCCGAAATGTCCATTGTAACCTCAGCTCCGCGGTGGACTCCGCCGATTCCGCCCGTTGCAAAAATGCTTATTCCTGCCATCGCGGCAATTATCATTGTTGTTGCAACAGTTGTTGCTCCGTCCTCCTTTTTTGAAACAAGAACGGGAAGGTCACGCCTTGACGCTTTGATAACCTTTGTTCCTTTTTTTCCAAGATACTCAATCTCCTCTTTTGAAAGGCCGGCCTTGAGCTTTCCGCCGATTATGGCTATTGTTGCCGGAACGGCGCCGTTTTCTCTTATTGTTTCTTCAACCTTGAGCGCGGTTTCAACATTTTGCGGATATGGCATTCCATGAGAAATTATCGTTGACTCAAGAGCAACAACCGGTCTGTTTTCCTCAAGCGCTTTTTTCACTTCAGGTGAAATTTCAAGATATTTATTCATTTTCAGTCCTTCTTTCATTTTTTATATATTAAAAACATCCTTATAAAGATGCATATTGACGGAGTATTTTGTTTTGCAGACGGAGGCCGCGCCTTTGAGCGCAAGCTCAACGCATTCCTCAAGCGGTTTTTTCAAAAGCTCACCCATCACGCAGCAGGCAAAAAAGGAGTCCCCGGCGCCGGCCGTGTTGACTATTTTTTCACAAAGAGTCCTGCGTCTGACAAATTGCTTTGAATCATAAGCAAGAACGCCGTCTGCGCCCATTGTTATATAGACGCGCCCAACGCCGAAGTCCTTGACAAGCATTTTCGCCGCCAGCATTGCCGAGGCTTCATCTTTCACATCAACTCCGGTGAGCATTGAGGCTTCAATGGCGTTCGGTTTAAACACGGAAATATAGCCAAGGCTGCTTTTGAGCCTCATCACTTTGCTGGCCGAAACGGCATCGGCAAAAATTGGTGCCGTGATGTTTTTGCAAAGATATTCAATCACACTGTTTTCAAGGTTTGCGTCAATAATAACGGCGTCAAAAGATGACAGCTTTTTTAAAAGCGGCGCAAAAAAGCTTTTTTCAAGCTTTTGGTTGATCTTCATGTCGTTAACGGCGGCAAGCATATCCCCGTTTTCGTCCGTAACAAAAAGATAGGTTGAATTCGGTACGCCCGGAACGCGCAGGCACAAAGAAAGGTCAAGAGAAAAACGCCTTGCTTCCTCTTCAATTTCAGAAGTATATGTATCTTCACCGAGCGCCGCAACAAAGCTCACATTGGCGCCAAGGAGAGAAAGATTGCGCGCAACATTGAAGCCGACTCCACCTATGGAGTGTGTAACCGAGCCTACATTTGAGTCGCACGGTATGAATTTTTGTTCGGGCTTTCCGCAGATATCAACATTTACGGCTCCGATAACGGCAATATCCGGCATTCAAGTCACCTCCAAGGAAGCAATAAGTAAAAACCGCCGCAGACAAGCGGCGGCCTTTTCAGCAGCCGAGTCATTCAAAAACAACCGGCCGCCGACAAATAAGTTAGGCTGCGTTACTGTTCTGCTCTTCATCACCGGAAGAGACCGCCTCAGCTTTGTCATGGAACAAAAGAGAAATGCACCAGATTCCGGCGAGGGCAATAACGGTGTATATAATCCTGCTGATGATGGCGCTCTGACCTCCGAAAATCCACGCAACAAGGTCAAACTGGAAAAGTCCGATGAGTCCCCAGTTGATGGCTCCGATGATTGTGAGCGTCAATGAGATTTTGTCTAACATCCTGTTTCAACTCCTTTTACTCAGGCTGACGAAAGTCAACGTCAGCTATAGTATTGCTGAAAGCAGGGCTGTTATTCAAAACTAAAATTTTTATTGTCTGATTTAAAACTCGCTCGCCATTATGTAGCTTCCGAAAAGGTTTACAACCTTTTTAAAATTATTGCGTTCATAAAAACGGATTGCGTTTTTATTATCAAAACCACAGGAAAGCATCAGCGAGTGGATTCCCACCGAGGAAAGATATTCTTTAAGCTCTTTCATAAGGCGCGAACCGACGCCCTGATGGCGGCAGACATCGGAAAGGTCTATATGAAGATGCGCCGGATATTTTTTTGAAAACAGCCTATGAGTTGTAATCTCCCCCATAGCCATGAGAGCATATTTGAGGCCGAGTTTGCGTATTTCCGGCATATAAAGTCCCATAAAAAGTTTATAATACTTATCAAAATTTTTTCCGCAGATAAGATATCCGACCGCATTATCATCTTCATCAACCGCAACAAAACATGAATCCGGCTCGGCTTCAATGTAATAATCGCAGTACATGAGCGTGATGAACTTTGCGGTTTTTTCGTTTGAGACATCGAACAATGATGTTTCAAGGCAAACCTTTCTCATGTTTTCCTTGTCCTTATCCTGGTATTTTCTAATATTAATCATACTTTCACTCAAAAACTCCAAAATCTAACATCTAAAATCAAATATCTAAATTACCAAAGCTCTTTGCTTGAGGTTGAAACGCCGAGTGCCCCGCCTTCAAGGGCTTTTTCAATGTCTTCTTTTTCGCTGATAAGTCCGCCGACAATCACCGGAACTTCAATAATCTCGCTGAGCTTTTTTGTAATTTTCGGCATGATTCCGGGCATTATCTCAATGGCGTCGGGCTTAATGAGCGCAGAGGTCTTAACCGTTGTTTGGATTGAAAGCGAGTCAATGATAAACAGCCTTTGAACAGTCAGCATTCCAAGCTCTTTTGCAACTTTCAGCTGATTGTTTTTTGTTGAAATAATTCCGTCCGGAGCAATCTGCTCGTGAATATAACGCAGCGCGGTCGCGTCCTTTGAAAAACCGTCAATCAAATCAACATGGATGAAGATCATCTTTTTCTTTTCATGGACTTTTTCAACAATTTCTTTAAGATTAAAAATGTTCCCGCAAAGGAGAAAAATTATCCGGCAGTCCGACTCAACCGCGCGGTCAAGATTATCAAGGTCTTTCACCGCCGCGATTATCGGCTCGCTTTTCATCAGTTTTGAAAATGTTTCTTTCATATTTTTCCTTTCAAATTCACTTTTCAGCCGACCGCTTTTTCAATCATGGCGCGCAGTTCTTCGGCTCCGTCACCCTTGACGGCGGAAAACGGAACAACGCCGATATTTCCGTATTTTGTTAAAACAGAACAGATTTTGAGGAGCATATCGCCCCTTTCGGTTCGGTTCAGCTTGTCACACTTTGTGAGCGCAACAACAAAGGGGATTTTTCTTTCGGTCAGATATTCAATCATTTCAATATCCTGCTTTGTCGGCTCATGACGCATATCAATGAGCTGAACCACAAGCTTAATGTTCCGTCCGCTGTCAAAATACTCCTCCATAAGCTTTGCCCAACGGAGCTTTTCGCTTTGGGGAACCTTTGCGTAGCCGTATCCCGGAAGATCAACAAAGCGGCAGGAATCAAGCCTAAAAAAGTTGATCGTTACGGTTTTTCCCGGAACGGAGCTGACTCTTGCAAGCGCTTTGCGCCCCAAAACTCTGTTAAGAAGCGAAGATTTTCCAACATTGGAGCGGCCGGAAAAAGCAATCTCCGGCACCGTTGACTCCAAAAGTTGGTCGGAAGTTCCAAATGCGGCTTCAAAGACCGCGTTATCAAATTTCATACTGCACCTTTTTCCAAGGTGACCGCTGCCATTAAACGAGCCGCGGCCGACCCGATTTTATTGCGCGATATTATCGCTCTTTGATTTTTTCTTATCGACCTTGAACGCAGCGTTGTGTTTGAGGTCAAGCTTTTTTGTCTGCTCGCCGGCCATGGCAGCGTCAAAGACCTCCTCAAGTCTTTGCGCAGTAACAAACTCAACATTTTCCCTGACAACGGGTTCAACGTCATAGAGGTCGCTCTCGTTATCTTTCGGGATAACGACCTTCTTTATTCCGTTTTTATATGCGGCCATCGTTTTTTCGCGCAGACCGCCTATAGGCATTACCCTTCCGGTCAGAGAAATTTCCCCGGTCATTGCAACGCTTTGTTTGACCTTCCTTCCGGTCAGTGCCGAAAGCATGGCCGTTGCAATGGTAACGCCTGCGGAGGGGCCGTCCTTCGGAACGGCGCCCTGCGGAACATGAACGTGGATATCCTTTGTTTTGAAGAAGTCATCCGGAATATCATAGGCTTTCGCAACGCTTCTGAGATAGCTGTGAGCAGCTTTGGCCGATTCTTTCATGACATCGCCGAGATTGCCGGTCAGCTCAAGCTTTCCGCTGCCCTCCATCACAACGGCTTCAACCTGAAGAAGCTCGCCGCCGACACTTGTCCATGCAAGGCCGTTGACAACACCAACGAGGTCGGTTTTTGAAAGCGAGTCGGGCTTAAACTTCACCGGGCCGAGCATTTTTTCAATCATATCGTTGTTCACTGTCAATCGCTTTGCCTCGCCGTCCGAGAGCATAACCGCGCTTTTTCTGCATACGGCTTCGATAAGCTGTTCAAGCTTTCTGACCCCCGCCTCGCGCGTATAGCCGTCAATAAGAAGCGAAAGAGCGCCGTCTGTAAAGCGAATATCCGTGCCTTTAAGACCGTGCATTTCACGCTGCTTTTTAACAAGATGTTCTTTTGCAATGGTGAGCTTTTCTTCCGAGGTATAGCTCGAAAGCTCAATAAGCTCCATTCGGTCAAGAAGCGGACCCGGTATAGTGCTGCTGTCGTTTGCGGTGGTGATAAAAATGACGCGGCTGAGGTCAACGGGGAACTCGATATAATGGTCGCGGAATGAATTGTTTTGTTCCGGGTCAAGAGCCTCAAGCAAAGCGGAGGACGGGTCGCCTTTATAGTCGCTTCCGAGCTTGTCAATTTCATCAAGAAGAATGATAGGATTGAATGACCTCGCCTGAATAAGAGCATTGATAATACGTCCGCTCATTGCGCCGATATAGGTCTTTCTGTGGCCGCGGATTTCCGCCTCGTCACGAACACCGCCGAGCGACATTCTGACATATTTTCTGTTCATCGCCTTGGCAATGGAGCGAACTATTGAAGTTTTTCCGACTCCCGGAGGGCCGACAAGGCAGATGATCTGGCCTTTCGCCTTATCCGTCAGAGCGCGGACGGCAAGCATTTCAATGAAGCGCTCTTTAATTTTTTTCATTCCGGAGTGATCCTCGTCAAGAATTCTTCTTGCTTTCTGAAGATCAAAACAGTCGTCGGTATAAACATTCCACGGGAGAGCAAGACAGGTGTCAAGATAGCTTCTTATTACATTCGCGTCAGGCGATGTTCCCTGCATTTTTGAAAGCTTGTCGCATTCACGCAGAAGCTTTTCCGAAATTTCATCGGGAAGCCTGAGCGCGCGGATTTCAGCCTTGTAGTTTTCCGTCTCATTGAGGACGTCCTCGCCTTCGCCGAGCTCGGCGGAAATTGCCTTAATCTGTTCGCGCAGATAGTATTCCTGCTGGTTTTTGTCCATCTGCTCTTGAACGCGCCTGTCAATTTCATTTTCAATTTTGAAAATTTCAATTTCATGCGAAAGAATTGTGCAAAGCTTTTCAAGCCTTGTCAGCGGGTGAAATTCTTCAAGAAGAAACTGCCTGTGTTCAAAATCCGTCAGTGCGTTTCCGGCAATAAAATCCGCAAGATGCGAGGGATCCTCGGTCATATAGACCTCCATTGCAACATCCTGCGCAAGCTTGGCGGTAACGTCAACATACGTTTCAAAAATATCCTTTGTTTTCCTCATCAGAGCATCGGCGTAATCTCTGTCCTCCGTTTTTACGGCAAAGGAGCGGCGCTCTTTGACATTGCAGCAAAGATATTCATCGTTATAAAGATATTCGGTGGCCGAAGCGCGGCAGACACCTTCAACAACAACGCGGACATTCTTGTTGTCCGGAGACTTAATAATTTGTTTAATGTCCGCAAGGACGCCGACCGAAAAAAGTTCATTGGGCGTCGGATCCTCGTATGAAATGCTTTTTTGGGTGACAAGAAAAATTTTTTTGCTTTCCGCAACCGCGGCGCGGAAGGCGGCAATGGATTTTTCCCGTCCAACCTCAAAATGGAGTCTCATTCCGGGAAAAATCACAAGTCCGCGTAATGCAACGGCAGGTATTTCTTTATATATCAGATTAACGGGCATTGTACCATCCTTTTCATCAAGAGCGGAAATCGTTTTTGGATAACCGTCTTATCAATAATAACACCGGTAATTATACAGTATTTTTCAATTAAAATCAACCTTGTTTCCATTGCCAAATACCGTCAGTCGGACGCTTTTTCCGCTTTTGGCCGAATCATAAACCGCAAGGAATTCTTCGCACGCCTTTGTTCCCTCAAAAGCGTCAATGGGAAAGTGCGATTTTTCTCTTATGCAACGGTAAAAATCTTCAATCAAAGCCGCGTGTCCGTTGCCCCAATAGCTTTTTCCGCCGGAAGCCGCGCTTTGCCGGTCGGTCAGACGCGTGACCGTTCCGTCTTTTTCAAAGTGATAAAGCTGTGCGCCTTCGATATAGAGCTTATCTCCGCTTTCAAAGTAGAGCTCTATTGAAACATCGGCGTTAAAAGCAAAAGCATTTGTTGCATTCAAAACGGCAATAACACCGTTTTCAAATTCATATCTGACAGAGGCGGTGTCCTCAACCTCGATAATGCCTTCAAGACTATCGTTAAAAACATGGCCGCAAACGCTTTTGACCTCACTTCCGGAAAGATATCTGAGCAGGTCTGCGGTGTGAATTGCCTGATTGACAAGCACTCCTCCGCCCTCAGTCGCCCTTTTTCCGTGCCAGTCATCGGAATAATATGCCTTGTCCCGGAACCAGCTGACGCGCCCGCTTTGGGCAACAAGAGCACCGAACTTTTTGCTTTCAATAATTTCCTTTGCTTTTTTTACACAGGCGTTATATCGGTTCTGAAAACAAACTCCGAACAAAGCCGAGCTTTTTGAGGCCGCCTCTTTCAGCGCGGCAATTTCGCCTTTTGTTATTGCGCAAGGCTTTTCGCAAAGGACGTTTATTGAGTTTTCAAGGGCTTTGACGGCCATTTCGGTGTGGAGGTAATGCGGAGTGCAGATATGTATGCTGTCCGGTCTGTCTGCGGCGAGCATTGCGTCAAAATCATAGAACACCCGGCAGCCGTATTTTTCGCCTGCAAGGTCGGCACGCTCGGGTTTGATATCAACAACAGACGATATTTCAATACCGGGGAGGCTTTGAAGTATCGGCAGATGGGTTTTTGAAATATTTCCGCAGCCGACAACTGAAACTTTCATCATAGTCTCCTTTTACGCATGCGAGAGCGCTTTTTCCGCCAACGAATGCATTGCGTCCGCCGCCGCTTTAAACGACGCTGCGTGGGACGGATAAGCATTTTTCGGCATTGTTCTTCCGGACTCAAGCGCCATGCTTTCAAGAGCGCCAAGTCCGTCAAAGACCTGAAGATGCGGCTCAAGCGAAAGGACTATTGAGCGGTTCTGCTTTGCGGCGCGGGTGATTATTTCAAGGACCCTGCCCTCCCCCGTTCCGGCCGGAACAACCGAGCCGTCGGCATAAAGAGCATCTTTAATATGGAAATATTCAACATAGCTTTCAAGCGTATCATAGGCTTTGACAGTGTCAACACCGCACTGAATGAAGTTCGCCGGGTCAAAAACGGCGCGAAGTTTTCCGCCGCAGTTTTGGAGCAGGTCAAGACACCTTTCGGCAGTGTCACCGTAAATGCCCTTTTCGTTTTCATGGCAGCAGACAAGGCCGTTTTCGGTTGCGTAATCGGCCATAGCTTGCACACGGCGAATAACTTCATCTCTGTATTCGCTATAGCTTTCACCATTTGTGAAATAAAAGCTGAACATTCTGATATATTTTGCACCGAGGATTTTTGCAACTTCAACAGTGTTTTTGAAAGCCTCGAAATGCGGCTCAAATGCATCAGTTATTTCAATTTTTCCGTAACCGGAGCCTATTGAGGCAACCGACATATTTTCTCTGTCGATAACCTTTTTCATTTCCTTTGCCTGTTCTGTTGAAAGATTATTTATATTAAGCTTTTCGCCGAATCCGCGAAGCTCCATATGGGTAATATTGTTCTCCTTGCAGGCTTTGATCTGGCCTTCAATGCTGTCCTCGCCGGACTCATCGCAAAAAGCGGAAAAGATGAATTTTGCCATTGCTTTTTCCTCCTTAATAGGTTGAGCTCATGTTTTCTTCAACCTGTTCGTTGACTGTCTTTTTGAACTTTGAGTTTTTGATTTTAACATTGAGCACGTCAAGATAGATATCCTCATCAAAAGGAATTTCAACCGTTCTTTTGAGCCATGAGGAAAGGAAAGCCGCGTTTGAAATAATCAGGCCGTTAATACCCTCTGCGCCCTCGGCAACAAGCGGCTCTCCTCTGAGGATATGAGCGGCGAAAGCGTTGAGCACGCCTGGGTGCTGCTCATTTTTTCCGTCGGTTTCAATATCGACCCATTTTCCGGAAAGCTTTTCAAAGCCTTTGTCAGAGGTTCTGATGAATTCCTGTGTGCTTCCGTCAAGTTCATAGGCATACAGTTCAAACTTATCGGTGCGCGGATTGTTTTCGCAGATAAGCTTTGCTTTGTCAAGCGTAATCTCAAGGCGGTTTGTACCCGGGCAATCGCCGGTGGATGTGATGAAAGTTCCGGTTGCGCCGTTCGGGTACTCGGCATAAATTGTCACGTCATCTTCAACCTCAATGTCATGCCATTTGCCCTCATGGCAAAACGCCCTGATTTTATCCGGCATTCCGCATATCCACTGCCACAAATCAAGCTGATGCGGACACTGGTTGAGGATAACTCCGCCGCCCTCGCCCGACCACGTTGCGCGCCATCCGCCGGAATTGTAATACTGCTGTGTTCTGAACCAATCGGTAATAATCCAGGAAACGCGCCTGATTTCGCCATACTTTCCGCCGGAAACCAGTTCTTTGAGCTTTCTGTATACACAGTTGGTGCGCTGATTGAGCATAATGGCATAAGTTTTATCAGACTTTGCGGCAACGTCAAGAAGCTCATTTACCTGCTTTGTATAGACGCCGGCAGGCTTTTCGCTCATGACGTGGAGACCGCTTCTGAGCGCTTCAATGGCAATGGGAGGATGGGAATAATGCGGCGTTGCAATGAGCACGGCCTCGCAAAGTCCGCTTTTGATGAGCGATGAAGAATCGGGAAAGAGCGCCGCCTCCGGCAGTTTTTTTCCGGCGGCTTCAAGGTGCTTTTTGTCCGTGTCCGCAAGGCAGGTTATTTCAATCTCTGGCATTTTTCCGCCGAGCCAGTTTTCAATGTGAGCGGTACCCATATTTCCGACACCGATAATTCCAAGACGCACTTTTTTACTCATTGCAAATCCTCCGCAGTTTTAAATTCCAGGCCGAAAACGGCCGTCTCAAACACTAAAATTATATCACCAAGTACGCCGTATGGCAAGCACAACAGCACTTTTTTTGCTCGGAAACGGAGTTGTTTTTTCCGCTCGCTCCCACTTTTGGCGCAAAATCACCTGCGGCAAAGCCAGATTAAATGCATTCAGCATCCCTATAAACAACTTTTTTTGGTTTTACCTATTGTTTTATCAATAAAAATGATGTATAATAATCACCGGTTGTTTAAATATTTTTTGAACGGAGGGTCCGCAATGAAAGACTGCACAAGACAGTTCAATCTTAACCAGAACACACCGAGCGAAATGGAGGAAGTTTTGAAAAGCGTTTACGCCGCTTTGGTTGAAAAGGGATATAACCCCATCAATCAAATTGTCGGCTACATTCTTTCCGAAGACCCAACATATATCACAACGCACAACAATGCGCGCAGTCTTATCCGGAAAATTGACCGCGATGAGCTTTTGCAGGAGCTTGTCCGCAACTATCTTCAGGACAAATAATTTTATCTTTAGGAGTAATACTATGGCAGCGAAAAAGAAGAACGAATTTCTCATGTATAAAAACCGTCCGCTTGTCAGAAAGGGAAATACCATCTATTACGGCAGTCTCAGCGATGACTTTGTTTTAATGCTTCAAATTCTCAGCACAAAGGACGTTGACGGAACAGAAATGCCTGACAGAGTTTCCGTTCAGCTCATCAATACGGATCCCAATGTCAGACCGCATGACAGAATTGCTCACAAGACCGAAAAGAAAGGCCTTTACAGCGCCCTGGACATCGGCAGAACATGGCTCGAAAGGGCGCTTGCATAAGACCCGATGTGCGGCAGTTTTTGCTGCCGCTTCATATTTCCGCTCGTGGCGCAGCTGGATAACGCAGCAGATTCCGATTCTGAAGAACGGGGGTTCAAATCCCTCCGGGCGGGCCAAAAGAAAAAGCCTGTAATTCCTTATGTTTCAAGGGATTGCAGGCTTTTTTCCACAGATGAGGGCGTGAACGACTTTTTAAACTGGCTTAAAGAGGACAGCGGTTACAGCAAAGCGGAAAAGAAAACCGTTCTTCAAAGAATCATTGACTTCTTTGACCGTATCATTGAAGCGATCAAAGACACAATTCAAAACGGCGAGCTTTCAAAAACAGCGAGGGAGTTTGCTCAAATGCAGGCAGACAAAGCGGCGCAGATTCGGGAAATGTTCCTTGAAGCGTTGGACGGCATTAACGGAAAGAAGAGAGAAAACGCCGGAAGCGAAACAAAGGACAGCAGGAAAAGAGTCGATTTTGACGAAAAGATTGACAAAGACAAAGGAATGGCTCATAATAAAAAGCGTAGAATTTATAATGAGCAGGAAACGCTTTTTATGATATGGCAGGAAAGCGCATCAACCCCAATCGGAGAAAAGAAAGCATTTGAAAGAGGCAACGCTGTGATTCTGTATGAAAAAACAGAAGGCGGCTGTGTAGAACTTTCAAGAAGAAAGATAAAAAAAGAGGAGCAAGAGTATGAACGAACCTACAGAAAGACAAATGAAAGCTTTAATTGGTATCTTGAAGAAGTTGAGTCTGACATGGGACGAAGTGAGGAAAATAATAATCTTCATCGATTCGCAGGAAACACTGTTAGAAGTGGTGGGCAAACTGAAAGAGAAAGACTTCAATCTGACACCAAAAGAAACAATGAACATTTGCTATCAGGTGATAACAGAACATCTGACGTAACCGACAGTGAGATCAAAAACAGCCTTAAACAAACCGAGAGAGACAAGGCAGAAAGCACTCAGAACAAAAAAAGATTATACAATGAGTCGGACACTCTTTTTCTTCAGTGGTCAAACAGCCCGTCGGTGCCGATAGGCGAACGCAAGATGTTTAAGCGCGGAAACGACTGGGCTTGGTTTAAAAAGACAGAGAACGGTTGTGTAGAACTTTTCAGAGGAAAAAACAAGAAGGAGGCGCGAGAGTATGAACGAACCTACAGAAAGACAAATGAAAGCTATGGTTGGTATCTTGAAGAAGTTGGGTTTGACATGGTACGAAGTGGAGGGAATAATAACCTTCATCAACTCGCAGGAGATACTGTTGGAAATGGTAGACAGACTGGAAGCGAAGGACTTCAAGCTGACACCGAGAGAGACCGTGAACATCTGCGGACAGGTATTAGAGGAATATCTGACATAACCGACAGCGAAGAGACGAAAAACAGCCTGCGTCACTCGCTCGGAATTTCCGACAACACGGCAGAAGTTGCAAGCTATTACGGTTTTGCGGCGGTTTTTGCCGCTTTGGTTGCATCGGAAGCCGCGGACGTTGTTGATTCGGCCTTGGCGGCGGTTGTTGAATTCGTTGCGGCCGCCTTGGATGTTGCAGTAGATTCGTCCGCAGAAAAAGTTCCGGCTGTTGAGGATAATTCAGCAAAGGCTGACGAGGTATCACTTGAGCTTTCCGCCGGCAATGATGTTGAAAGCGTTGATGAGCTGTTCTGTGTACCGTTCAATTTGAAAGCCTTCAAAAAACCGTTCACGCCGAGGCCGAAATAATTTCCGACAGCAATGGCAGCGGCAATCAGTATGATCAGAATGAGCACAACAATAATCCCGGTGTGCCTTTTCAGTTTCGGTTCCGGGGCAAAACGCTTGGGAACATACTTTCCTTCAAATATCGGCGGTATCGGCGGAAGGCCGAGTTCGGACTTTTCTGTCCGATTTTTTTTATGATTCAGCGGTGCGCCGCAGGCAAGACAAAATTCATTGCTCTCTGAATTTTCCTTTCCGCATTTTGAACAAAACATCAGTTAATCACCATAGCCTTTCCGGCCGCAAAGCTTCAACAAAAACTCACAAAAAATCCCTGCTGCGGCCTCACAGGGCGTGACGTCAATTTTCAAAATCAAAATTCGGCATACAAAATGCCCGACCGATTATTTCCGGTTCATTATATAACAAATCTCAGCCAAATGCAATGGAATATTTTAAAAACCGATGTTCTTATATAATATTCCGCCAGTCTGAGTGGCAAAACCGAAAAGCAACATTTGTGACCGAAAAAAACGCTATAAAGCCAATGCTTATGTTATAATATTCAACACAATTATATTTTATAAACTGAGTAAAAAGCCGTCCTATATGTCAAATAACAAAACAATTATACTTCCATTTTGCGTAATGTGCTATAAATTAGCCCCGATTCGACAGCGCGTTTAACAAAATTTCAAAATTTTTCCAATTTCATTTGACAAACCGAAGAAAGAAGTGTATTATGTTAGTGTTACTAACACAATGCAAGGATGTGTAATTATGACTTTATATAAAGAGGCCGAAATTTTTCACCCGCTGTATGTTGCAAAACTTGAAAACGGGGTCACTCTCGAAGTATACGGTGACAGCGCAAAAGGCAGCGATGGAAAAACATATTACCACGTTGGAAAAGAGGACGAGCAGGGCGATATGTATACCGTTGGCTGGTCTTTTGATATTGATGAAGCCGTCATTTTGAAATCGGAATAAATCTTTGTTATCAGACATATTTTGCCGCGCATGAGCAGGTTTGTTCACGCGCGGCTTTTTGTTTTCTACAGCTGCAAAACCGGTATTCTTATTTCCGTTACAAACTTGTTTGTGTCGTTTGTAATTCCGTAATCTATCAAGGTTATTTCCCTTGAAAAGCCATTGATTTTAAGCTTGTTATTATCAATATACTCCTTCAGCCTTCTGTACTGCCCCGGCGCTTCGCTGTGGCTTCCGCAAAAGCGGACGCTGACACAGAGTGCCGGCGGAAAAGATATGACCTTACCCTCAAAATCATCCTCATCGTCAAGAACAAGAAAAACCTTGTCATACACATCATACTTTTCCTCGCGCAGATGTTTTTCTGAAATACCGACTCCGACCTTGCCGAGAAAAACAACGCCCTGCGCCTGAGCCTGCTCAAGCTTCCTTATCGGTGTTTCCATGTCAAACATATTTTCAAGTCTGAGCGAGTCATCCATGAGAACCAGCCGTGAACCGTCGCTTCGGCTGAGCCGGACAATATTGAACTCGGAATTTTGCGCGTCTGAAATACTGCGCAGCCTGTTTTCAATTTTGCGCTCAATCAGCTTTAGCCTTTTTTGCTTTTCAACAACGGCCTGCTTCTGTTTAATAAGTTTTTCCTCAATAATTTCAATATCGCGGTTTTTCAAAAACTCAGCAATTTCAGAAAGCGGCATATCAAGCGCTCTCAGGTAACGTATTGTGTTGAGCGGTTCAAACTGCCGAGTGCTGTAATAACGGTACCCGGTCTCCGGGTCAATATATTCAGGCTCAACAAGTCCTGTTTTTTCGTAATGGCGCAGAGTGCTGACACTGAGATTGAAAAGTTCTGCAATATCACCGATTCTGAATAGCTTTGCCATAGTCCGTTTCCTCCTTTTCGTCCGCCGCGCGGCGTTCAAGAACACAGAACGCAATCACGCAGATTATGCTCGAAAGAAGGGATCCGACGGCCGAGGCGAGTCCCATCGGGAGCAGCGTTGACACAAAGCGCTTAGACATGAGATATGCGCCGGGAATGCGCACAGTGAGCATTGAAATAAAGTTATGCAAAAACGAAAGCTGCGATTTTCCGCACGCGCAAAAATACCCGCTGAAGCTGAACTGAATTCCGGCAAGGAATGCATCCCAGACATATCCTCTGAGGTATTCACCGCCGGAGGCGGCAACGGCGGCGTCATTCACAAACAGGGAAACCAACGATTCGGCAAAAAACTGAACCAACAGCGCAATCACTGCGCCGTAGCACATGGATATGATGCAGGAATATTTAAGAGTGAGCTTTGCGCGGTCTCTTTTTCCGGCGCCGATGTTCTGAGCACCGATTGCAGAAACCGTTGAAAGCAGCGATGACGGAACAAGGAACAAAAAGCCTATGATTTTTTCAACGATTCCGACCGCTGCCGAATCGGTAAGACCGCGCCGGTTTGCAATTATCGTTACAAAAACAAACGCAACTTGAATGAAACCGTCCTGAAGAGCGACAGGAACACCGATTTTCAAAATCTTTTCCATTACGCTTTTTTTCGGTTTAAAATCGTTTTTTTCAATTCTAATCAGTTTTCGTTTTGCAATCACTCCAAACGAAATTAAAACGCTTATCGCCTGAGAAAGCGTTGTTCCGAGTGCAGCTCCGGCCGGGCCCATTTTTAATGCACCGATAAAGAGATAGTCAAGGCCGATGTTTGCCGCACACGCAAGCGCTATGAAATACATTGGGCTTTTGCTGTCTCCCATACCGCGGAAAACCGAACTGAGGACGTTATACGCCGTAATGAACGGGATTCCGATAAAGCAGATTGTAAGATATTTTACAGTATCCGAAACTGCCTCCTGCGGTGCGGATACTAAACTTACTATCGGCCTGACAAGCAAAAGCAGCAAAGCGGTTAGTGCGGCCGAAACCAGCATAAAAAGCGTTGCGGTGTTTCCGATATCCTGCGCGGCCCTGCGTTTGTTGCCGGAGCCTACCGCCTGTCCGATGCACACGGTCGTTCCCATTGCAAGACCGACTATCATCACCGTCAGCATATGCATAACATGACTTCCGATTGAAACAGCCGTTGTTTCCGCAACACTTTTTTCAAATTGACCAATTATAAACAAATCTGCCATTCCGTAAAGAGTCTGCAAAAAGTATGACAAAAGATACGGCAAAGAAAAATAAACAATGTTTTTGAATACGCTTCCGCCTGTCAGATTTTTTTCCATTATTTTTCACTCCCAAAGCGGTTCTGATTTTTGTTCGCCGCATAGCTCATGCCTCTATATTAAACTCTACAACAGTTGTAGAGTCAAGTGGTTTTTATAAAATACCGGCGCTTTTTCGCTTAAAATCGAAAAAGCGCCGTTTACATTTTACATAACAAAATTTTTTTACTCAGTCGAGAACTCCGGCGTTGACCTTGTCAAAGGATTTTATAATATCATAAACAAAGCGGCAAACCGGCAGCGAAACACCGTATTGCTCACCCATCCTCATTGCCTCACCCATGAACATATCAATTTCGGTCGGCTTTTTGTTGAGCACATCCTGAACCATGCTGCACATTCCGTCCGGCGCATAGTTTTCAAAAGTTTCTATCACATCGTCAATATCGCTTTCCTTAATGCCGATACCCATTTTGTTTGCAAGCGTTTTAATTTCACACATCACGCAGCGCATTGCATCACACGCTTCCGGTATCTTCTGAAACCAGCAGTGCTGTCCGTGAAAAATTGCCTCAACCGTGTTGCAGGCCGAATTCATCATATACTTGCGCCAGATGTCAAGATAAATATCCGTGCTAAGCTGCGCCGGAAGGCACGAGCCAAACAGTGCATAAATATCCTTTGCTCTTTGCGACACACTGCCGTCCTTTTCTCCAACGGCGACCTGGCCGAACGGTTTGAAGTCAACACGGTTAGCGCATTTTTTTGAATTGATTTTGCTCATACTGTAGATAACGCGCTCCGGGCCGAATCTGCGCGCAAGCGTTTCCTCGCTTGAAAGGCCGTTTATCATGCTCATAATAACGGTTTTTTCACCAAGCTCTTTTTCAATGTCGTCAAGGATATCGGGGAGGTTATAGCCCTTGACCGCAACAATGAGAAGATCCGGCCTTGCTTCACCCTCGCCCGGAGAAACAACATTAAGCTCATAGGTTTTTTTGTTGATGATTATGCCCTCTTTTTTGAGCCGCTCGGCGCGTTCTCCTTTTGCAATAACGCGCACATGCTCCGAGTCAAGCGTTTTGCGCGCGGCGTAATAAGCAACGCTGCCCTCCGCTCCGAGTCCTATTATGCTGACTGTTCCAATAGCCATAAGTCTTACCTCTTTCCCAAATAACCATTGAATTATACTACCATACGGCTCGGCAATCAACAGAATAAATATACAAATTTTCTGAATATGGATGCAATTTTTGATATAAAGTTACCACTGAACAACTGCCCGCGCAACCGAGGATAATGTTTAATAATTTGGAAAAACTTATTCTGAGGTGAAACTCTATGCTTCCGATTCTTATCCGCGGAATTATCATATATATTATTGTAATAGTCAGCGTTCGTCTTATGGGAAAAAGGCAGATTGGTGAACTTCAGCCGGCTGAGCTTGTTATCACAATTCTTCTTTCGGATATCGCTTCAATGCCGCTGCAAAACAGCGATACTCCCCTTTTGCAGTCCGTTGCGGCAATTTTTCTTCTTATTGCGCTTGAAATTATCACTTCATGTCTTGCGCTGAAATTCCGTCCGTTCAGAACGCTTTTGCAGGGTCATTCCGTTATGATAGTCAAAGACGGTGAAATTGACCAAGAGGAAATGAAAAAAATACGATACAGCGTTGACGACGTTGTTGAAGCCCTCCGGCTAAAGGATGTTTTTGATATTGACAGCGTCAGCTTTGCCTATGTTGAAACCAACGGCTCGCTGAGCGTACTTTTGAAAGACAATGAAAACGAACCTTTGGAGCTTCCCTGCCTTGTTATCAGCGACGGGAAAATTATTGAGCGCGAATTTTCAGTCTGTGGTCTAACTAAGGAAAAGCTTTTGCTCCGGCTCAAAAACAAGGGTATTGAACCGAAAGACGTCCTGCTTATGACATATTCAAAAGACGGGAAGGCAAACATTATTCTCAAGAAGGAGAGTAGAAAATGAAGCGACTGTTTCTTGCCCTTATGCTGCTGGCGTTTTGCTTTTCAAGTGCGGTTTTCGGATTTTTCAGTCTTAAAAAAAGCTGCCTTGAACTGAAAAACACGCTGGAAAACGCGGCCGCCTATATTGAAAATGAAAACGAAAGCGCGGCGCTTCGTGCGCTCGAAAGTACCGGAGAAAAATGGAAAAAACAGCGCCTTGTTTTCAATATTTTTCTTGACCACACAACGCTCGACACACTCGATTCCTCGCTCCCATCGCTGTCGGAAATATTTAAAAACGGCAACAGTGAACCTGCTTTTGAAGAAATTCAAAAGAATATTGCCGTTCTTGAGGACATTGTTGAGGAGCAAAGAATAAGTATTGGAAACATATTGTAATTATATTAAAACAATGATATAATGAGGCGAAAGGAGGCAAAGAAATGGATAATTTACTGATCATGTGGATTGCACTCACAATAGTTTTTGCTGTGATTGAAGCACTGACGCTTCAGGTTGTAACAATCTGGTTTGCCGTCGGTTCGCTCGGAGCAATAATTGCAAATGTTGTTCACGCTTCACCGCTTATTCAGCTCATTGTTTTTGTTGCTCTTTCAATTCTTACACTTGTGATTGCACGCCCATATCTGAAAAAATTCACAAAAACAAAAACGCAACCGACCAACGCCGATGTCTGCATCGGCAAGCAAGCCGTTGTTACCGAAGAAATCAACAACACTCTTGCCACCGGTCAGGCGAAAATCTGCGGCATTGTCTGGACGGCAAGAAGCGCCGATGACGGTATTGTAATTCCCGAAGGCGCGGTTGTCACGGTCAAGGCCATTGAAGGCGTTAAGCTTATTGTCACTACCGAATAAGCCGGAAAAATTATTCAAATTGGAAAACGGAGGTACTTACTATGGAAGGTTTAATTTATGTAATCATTGCAATCATTCTTCTTGCGGTTGTTATTCTTGCGCTCAACATCAAGATTGTTCCCCAATCAAAAGCATATGTAATTGAAAGACTCGGTGCATTCAGCACAACATGGCAGACCGGTCTGCACGTTAAGATTCCCGTTTTTGAGCGTGTTGCAAAGGCTGTTTCCCTCAAGGAGCAGGTTGTTGACTTTAAACCGCAGCCTGTTATCACCAAGGACAACGTAACAATGCAGATTGACACTGTTGTTTTCTATCAAATTACCGATCCAAAGCTTTATACTTACGGCGTTGAGCATCCCCTTTCCGCAATCGAAAACCTCACCGCAACAACGCTGAGAAACATCATCGGTGAGCTTGAGCTTGACCACACGCTCACGTCGCGCGATACCATCAATGCAAAAATCCGCGGCATTCTTGACGAGGCCACCGATCCTTGGGGAATCAAGGTCAACCGCGTTGAGCTTAAAAACATTCTTCCGCCGCGTGAAATTCAAGACGCGATGGAGAAGCAGATGAAAGCAGAGCGCGAACGCCGTGAGGCAATTTTGCGCGCAGAGGGCGACAAGGAAAGCAAAATTCTTGTTGCACAGGGACAAAAGGAAGCAAAAATCCTTGCTGCGCAAGCTGACAAAGAAGCTGCAATTCTTCAGGCCGACGCAGTGCGCGAAAGAAAAATCCGCGAGGCCGAGGGTGAAGCTCAGGCCATCATTGCCATTCAAAAGGCCGAGGCTCAGGGTATTGCCCTCATCAATGAGGCTGCTCCGGGTCAGGGTGTTATTGCCCTGCGCTCGCTTGAAACACTCCAGAAAGTTGCCGATGGCCAGGCCACGAAGATTATCATTCCTTCGGAAATTCAGTCCGTTGCAGGACTTGCAACCGGAATAAAGGAACTGGTTAAAGAATAAATCTTTGAAAAAACAAGCAGCTGTCGCAAATCGAATTCATGATTTGCGACAGCTTATCTTTTTGGGCTCTCTGTCAATAGTTGGGGTAGAAAAAAGGATTGCTGTAAAAAGCGATGTATTTGTAAAAAAACATATGTAAGATACGGTTTCTGAAACGATTGAAGTTTTGGTAACCCTAAGCATTACGTTTAAGCACCTTAATTTTGTTGTTGCAGCCCTCGGTGAAACCGTTGGTAATATAGGTATCAAAAGACTTAATGATACCTGAGAATCGGTTTCGGAAAGTACCGGAACACTTTTCAAACGGCTTAATACCGCAGTTTTCGGTGGTTTTAATCCATTCTCCCCGTGTGGGGAGCGACGTTTACTCCTTTCGCAACAGCGCGGCAGCGGTCAATTTCAATCCACGCTCCCCGTGTGGGG
>CAKSWC010000022.1 GCA_934511365.1 uncultured Eubacteriales bacterium | reverse complement strand
TTCGGCTAACAGTTCCTACTGCCAAGTCTGTAGTGGACTTTCACCACCAAGTTATTACGCGTGCCGAGCACACACAAGCAAAAAGGGATTGCCGCGGCAACCCCTTTTATTATGTGCGTTAAATGTTTACTTAACCTCGCTGATGAGCGCCTCAAACGCCTTTGTGAGCGTTGAGCCGGCCTCGGCCGAGGCTGCGTTGATCTCCTCGTTTTCCGTGAACATTGAGCGGAAGTCATTGTCCGGAAGAATGTAGCCTATCTGGTCATTGGCAAGGCCGAAACAAATCAGCTTTTCAACCTTTGCCGTTTTTGAAAACGGCTCATAGTCCCAGCTTTTTCCCGTCCAGGTCTTGTCCTTTTCAATAACGCCGCCCCAAATAAGCTCCGGTGAAATTTCACCCGGAACAATGACAACGCCAACCTTGTTTCCAAGCTCCATGTATCCAAGCTCGGTAACGGCGTAGTAATCCGAGCCTTTTTTTGTCAGTACGGTTCCGACAAGGCCCTCTCTGACCGCAAGCTTGAGAATTTCGTTGGTTGCCTTAACATAGACGTTTCTAACCGCAATGTTGAGTACCGGGTCAAGGAGAGTGTCGTTGCTGATTGAAATGAGCTTATCAGCCAGTGCCGCGCCCATTTTTCCGGTCTTATCCGCCGTGTCTGAATCGTCATACTCAAGAGAGCCGTAATTTGCTGTGAGCGCAAGCTCCGCACCCTGAACAAAAACGGCGTCCGCGCCGGTCTTTTCCTTAACCGCTTTTCTGAGATAATACGGATAGTCGCCGCAAATGCGTGTTCCGGAAATGCCTGCACCAACGGCATGAATTCCGGCCTCGCAGATCCAGATCTCGTTTTCATCCCTGTTGTCGGGAACAAAGCGGAGTCTGTGGATGTCTGGGTCAATAACCTTGGGGTCGCGCTTGTCATAAATATATTCGGAGATATCGGCGCTTCCGTAATAGAGCGAGCCGGTCTCCATATCGTCAACAGCCTCAATAACGGTTGAGGTGACAGTGTTATAAAGATTTTCCATGAACTCCGGAGTTTTTCCGCCAACAAAGTCCTTCTTTTCTCCGCCGATAAAGCTCAAAAAAGGATTGACGGCGAGCGCCGCAAGCAGCGGAGCGCCCATTCCGAGGATGTCTATGCAGGAATGCTGGTGAAGAGCGGAGACGTTGATTGAGGTGATTCCCTTTTCCTTTGCAAAGGAAGCAAGGCGGCTTCTGATTTCAAGAACATCGCCCGAGGCAATGCCGTAGCCGTCAATGACAGCGTGAACAACCGTTCCGCGTGTTCCGTCGGAAAGGGCATAGGTGCAAACGCGCTGATCGTCAATAATTTCCGTCGGCTGTCTGCCCTTAAGCGGTTCAAGAGTTCCGGCCATATAGACCTTTTTTCCGTTCATGAGATAGACATCTCCGCTTTTTTCAAGGCCTTTCAAAAGCGAGTCCGAGGCATAGCCTGCGCTCCATTTTGCGCCGTCTTTAACGCTCGGGTCAAAGCTCTTTTCCCCGGGGTAAAAATTCTCCGATGGCTTGAAAGAGTCAATGTCCGGCCAGTTTTTCTCAAGACCCGGTATCACCCGGTTGAGAACCGAAACGGCAACGGAAACAACCTTGTCAAGCAATCTGTAAAGATAGGTTTCAAGTTTTTCCTTTGCGCTGTTGTTCGGGTCAATCTTGCCGGCGTATGCAGGCGAAACAAGACACGAGGAAAGCATCAGCACGGCAAGAAGCAAAGCCAATGCTTTTTTGAACTTTTTCATCTTATGCATCTCCTTTTTAGTTTTTGGGTTCAAAAGAAATTTTATCAAAAAGCCCCTGCAAAAATTGCAGGGACTTTTGCATTCAAATTTTAGCACAGCCGAAGCCTTTTCGCAATATCAACCGGGAAGATTCGGCAAAAATCCGTGTTCATCTTCCGGTTACGCGGCGGCTCTTTTGGCTCTGATTTTTTCGCCAAGAGACTTGAGCCATTTGAAGAGCATCGTGAGGAAGGAAAGGAGCCTTCCGGCCTTTGAGTCCGGCTCATCGGAAAGCTTGTTGGCCTTCCACTGATAGGTATTGCAGTTTTCCTCTGTCATCGGGGCTGAGGAATCGGTTTCATAGCTGTATACAACAAACTGAGTGCAGTCAAAATCGTCAATCGTGAGCTGGCGGTCAGCCGTTGCGGCCGTGTAAAGAACGTCGCTTTCGATATCCTGCCAGTCTCCGTGCTCGGAGCCTTTGATGAACCACGTCTGATCGGGGAACATACAGGTTGACGCGTCAATCTGCTTGTCGGGTGAAATATATTTTCCCTTGCCCTCGCTCACGCGCTTTGCAATATACTCATCGGAAAGGGTTGTGTAAATATCCGAGGTTGTTGCGCCGTATGAGGAGGTTTTAACCGTTACAAACTGGTCGGCAATCTCATTCCTCGATTCAATGATGGGGTTAATCTGATAGCCGTATTTTGAAAAGATTGCAAGGTTTGCGTTATCGTTGACCTTGTTCATGATTTCGGGAATATGCTTTCTTACGAGCGAGTCATAATTATTGATTTTTTCAATGAGACCGGCATAGGTCGCGCGCTTTTCGCTGTCCTCCGGGCCGAAAACATAGTCCATTGCGTTGTCAAAATCCTCCTCGGAAACAATGCCCCAGAACGCAGGCCATGTGCAGAATGTTGAAAGCGCAAGCGCACTTGTTACGCCTTTAACAACAACATAATATATCGTTTCCTTTGTTACGCCGGAAACAACATCAAGAACTCCGGACTTTTCAAGCAGCTCAACGGTTTCGGTGATGAACGAGTCCATTTTGAAGCTGCCGGTATAATTTGCGTCAATGAAGTAACGGCTGATTGCGTTGCCGTCAAGTTTGAACTTTCCGCTGATGGGTTCGCTGAGAATTTCTCCTCCGTTGGCAACGGCGCCGTCAAGGCTCAGACCGTAAAGGTCGCCCGTTCCGTATTTTGCAACATATGCCGTTGCGATAACCGAACCGAGGCAGCGGCCGATGATTGCAACCTTCGGCGCGCCGGTTATCTTTTTAACGCTCTGGATATATTCGTTAAGCTTATCGGCGGTTTCGAGCGGATCAAGACGCCAGTCATAATAGAACTGATAGTCAGAAAAGCCGTAATAGCCCTTTCCTCTTTTTGAATCGCGGGAAAGGTCGTTTTTCATCGTATTCTTTCTCCTCGGAGCAAGGCCGGAGCCGTTTGAGACCTCTCCGCTTTCGTTAAGAAGAAGATCGCCGAATATTTCCGAAATCTCTTTTTGAAGGTTTTTGTAATAGCGCTCATAGTTCCCCGTGAGCAATCCGTCAATGAGGAACGGAAGAAGAACATTGGCAACGGACTTATAAATTTCCTTGTTGCCGTCATCATCCTCGCTCTTTTCCGAAAGCTTATCAAAAACGGCCGACCAGCGCGGAAGGTCTTTTCCGTCCTTATCAACAAGAATATCTCCGTCGCCGCCGATCATAACGACCGGAACCTTGCTTCCGGTTCTTGAGGGAGTGGCCGCAAAAGCAGGAACGGCCGCCGAAAAAACCATCAGCAGCGAAAGAACAAGCGATACGATTTTTTTCAGATTTTTCTTCATCACAATTCTCCTTACAGTTTATTAATAAAGTTCATGCTTTAATCATTTTATCATATGGTGAAAATAATTGCAAGAAAAAATAATGATTATATGCGAAGATAATTATTTTTAATATTTGTCGAATTATGGTTAGATTTTCAAAGCATTGCAAGGCAGTTTTGATTAAAAAAAGAAGAGCCGTTGCAAAAAGCAGCAGCTCATTATCTTTATGTTCAAAGCTTATTTCGTAGCGGCGGTTGTTCCGGCCGGAGCTGAGGGGTCTTCCTTTCCAAGGAGCTTCTTGAAGTAAGCGATGAGATCGTTAATGAACTTAACAAAGTCAAACTTGTCAAGACCCTGAAGGATGTACACAAAGAATTCTTTAATTGTTGACATAGTTTTTCACCTTTTTCTTTCTAAAAATTTTTTTGCTGCGCAGAACGCGGCGGGCGACAAATTATTTCTTCTTGATTCCAAGGATGTCAAAAAGTTCAACGATTTTTTTGTAAACCGTTTCGAGGTTTTTGAAAGCAGCCTCAAAGCCAAAATCGTTAAGGCATCCGGCGAAGAAATCGACAAGTTTTTTTGCAGTTTCCATAGTTAATCACCTTTCGCATAAAATTAACTTTTCAAGCAACCGCCAGACCTTCTGAAAAGGTGATCGAGCCATGGAGCGGCTTTGTCATATCGCACAATTTTTAATGACTGATAGGAAAATCCAATCGAGAAAAATTATGCAAAACAACCAAAAGGCTCCGAAATCCGACCAAAAAATCAAAATTTTGGCAATTACTTTAAGTTAAAAAAATGGTATAAGCCGAACCTTAAATGAACCTTAAAAACCGGTCGATTTTCTGGAAAAAAATTCATAAATTGTTGAATATTTCTTAATAATATACAAAGTGGTTTTTTTCTTTTTCTTTCGCGTTCAAAAACTGCGTTTTTCGTCCGGAGCCGCTTGAAGCAAAACCGGGCAAAAAAATTCAGAGCCGCCGCTAACGCGACAGCTCCGAGCCATTAAAGTCAACTGAAATTAAAGAGCTTCCATACCAAGAAGTTTGTTGATGAAGGCAACGATCTTGTTGAAGATTTCCTCAAGATTAAGGCCCTTAAAGAGTTCAAGAATCTTATCCACTATGTTTCACCTCCCTTGTAAAGCATCAAGTGTTTCCTTGATTACGTTAACAGTTTATTAACCCTACCTTAAATTAACTTTAAATTTTGGTAAAAATCGAAAAGAATATGAATTTTTTATGAATCTACCATCAGAGCACCGCATTTTTATAGCTTATTGTTATGTGGCACACAGCAAAAACAACCGAAAGCGCAATCAGCGGAATGTTTAAAGTTAAAACTCCGCTTTCAAGGTCGGTACCTTTATATATTGCCGCCTTATCCTTTTGGCCGATTTCAAAGGAGAGTGTGCCCTCCTCAAGAGCCAACATAACTTTCAGCTCCTGCCCCTTTTTGAGGCTCAGCGTCTCCTTTTCCGTTCGGTTGAGAACCGAAAAGGAGAGGGTATATTTGTTTCCGGCTTTAATTTTGTTTCCAACAAAGTCCGCTTTGCAGCCGGAAAGAACAAATATAAAAGCGAGCGTAAGGGCGCAAAAAGCAAAACATCTTTTTTTCATCTTCATCCCTCGCTTTTATCACAGCGCCATGACAAGCGTTCCGGCCGCGATGAGCAGACAGCCGACAAGCGACTTCGGAGTGAACTTTTCGTGGAGGAAAACGAACGCCATGATAAGCGTCAGAACAACGCTCATCTTGTCAATGGGAACAACCTTTGAAACGTCTCCAATTTGCAGTGCCTTGTAATAGCACAGCCATGATGCGCCCGTTGCAAGTCCTGAAAGAATCAGAAACAGCCAGCTTTTTTTGCTGATTTCCGTAATCCCGCTTTGGGCTTCGGTAACAAAAACCATCAGCCACGACATTACAAGAACAACAACAGTCCTGATTGCCGTTGCAAGATTTGAATTGACGTTTTCAACGCCGACCTTTGCAAGAACACTTGTCAGCGCCGCAAAAACGGACGAAAGAACCGCAAAGAGCCACCACATAATTTTTCACCACCCCGATTAAAGGCTTTTATAAATCAGCGTTCCGCGCTTTTTGAGCCATGTCAGACAGACGGCGCAAAGAACGGTAACAACCGCCGAATAAACGATAAAGAACCACAGCGCATCAAGCCGCATGAACAAAAGATAATATATTACACCAAAAGCAAGCGGAAGAATCCAACCGGAAAAAAGCGTAATAAGAACGCTGAAGCTCTGCTTGACGGCGGCGGTCTCGCTTGTCCAGTTGAGGTTCGGAATTTTAAGATTCAAAGCAAGGCCGAACGCAGCAAAAAGTGCCGTGAACAAAAGCGGAGTTATCACTATAAAAGCCGCCATTGCAAAGCTCGGGCGCAGAACAGCGCACAAGCAGCCTGAACAAAACAGCGCCGGTATTCCCGTCAGGAGAATATGAAGATAAAGCTTTGCCCTCAGCGCCTGCCACGCGGAAACCGGAAGCGACCGGGAAAGCCAGATTGTTTTTCCCTCGAGCGATACGGATGCGGCTGTAATGTCATTCATCGCCGTCATAGCGCAAAGAACAAGAACCGCAAGAACCGCAACCAACTCGCTGCCGAAGCCCATTTCTTGAACGAACAGGTTCACAAGATATGAGCCTTTGATGAGAGCCGCAACGCCGGCGGCAAAAAGGAAAACAACGCCCAGTCCGCAGTTGAGCATATATGTTGGGCTTGAAAGAAAGCGCGAAAGCTCCTTTGAAAAAAGAGCGGCGTCTGCGCTTTTCAGCTTTGCACGCTTTTCGCGATACTTCCTGCGTGCAGTCTTTGCGCTTGAGGTTGCAATCTTAAGGAAGCTTCTTTCCATGAGAATATATGTTGCAAAAAGAATTGCCGCGGAAAAAAGGACGGTAATAGCAAGCGAAAGGAGATCTCCCTCGCCTGTTTTTCCAAAGATATACAGCGGATATGCCGCGCCTTTCACCTTTTCGCCAATCGTCTGAACATTTTGAATAACAGACTGAAGAAGCCGGAATGCGTTTGAGTATGCATAATAATAAAGCGCAAGAAAAACAAGGGAGAAAACGGTTGTGATTGCGCTCTTGTTTTTAAGCTTCAGGCTGATCTTTGCAACGAGCAGACCAAGCGCACAGGAAAGAACAAAAACAATCACCGTGACGGCCAACACAAGCACAAGCGAGCCGAAAAGAACCTTCAAAGAAAAGCCGTTAACAACAAGGTTCACTATCACGGCCGGGAGAATGACAATAACGCTATACATCGTTCCCATGAGATAAACCCCCAGCAAACGGGAAACAAGCAAATCCCTGACCGGTATCGGCATTGAAAGAAGAAGGTCATTATCCTTCGCCTGATAAAGGCTTGAATATGTGTTGAAAACGGAACCGAAAACGCCCATCATTATTGAAACGAGGGAGATGAGCGCAAAATACAGCCAGGCAAAACCGGCTGAGGTGAGCGGCTCGCAGAGCATCATCGAAAAATAGGTGAACATTCCGCCGAGCAGACCCGCCACCAAAACAACAAAAGAGACAATGAACGCTATCGTGCTGCCCTTTGAGCGCATCTTTCCTTTTTTTGCGTCATAGAAAAAGCTCTGATTGAGCTGAAAAAGCTGTTTTTTGAGAAGGACTTTCAGCATTACTCTTCCTCCAATTCAAGGAAAACTTCCTCAAGGCTGTCATCGCCCCGAACCTCTTCCATTGTTCCGGAGCGGATGAGCTTTCCGTTTTTGATGATTGCAACCTTGTCGCAAAGCTTTTGGGCAACCTCAAGAACGTGAGTTGAGAAAAAGATTGCGTTGCCCTTATCGCAGAATTCACGCATCATTTCCTTGAGAATGTGCGCCGCCTTGGGGTCAAGGCCAACAAATGGCTCGTCCATGATGATGAGCTTCGGCTCGTGCAGCCATGCGGAAATGACAGCAAGCTTCTGCTTCATTCCGTGCGAATATGAGCTGACCGGCTCGGCAAGATCCTTTGTCAGCTCAAAAAGGTCGGCGTATTTTTTGATGCGCTCCTGTCTTTCCTTTTCTCCAACTGCAAAAATGTCTGCAATGAAGTTGAGATATTTGATGCCGGTCATGAACTCATAGATGTCTGGGTTATCGGGAATGTATGCAATTTTCTTTTTGCAGGCAATGGGGTTGTCCTTAACGGAGACGCCGTCAATTTTGATCTCCCCCTCGTCAAATTGAAGAATACCGGCAACAGACTTGAGGGTTGTTGTTTTTCCGGCGCCGTTGTGGCCGATAAAGCCGTAGATTTCACCCGGAGCGATGGAAAGCGAGAGCGAATCGACCGCCCTTTTTTCTCCGTATGTTTTTGTAAGGTTTTTGATTTCAAGCATGGCTTTTTTCCTCCATGAAAATGTCTGTTGTTTGTAATCTTTTATCTAAAAGCAATGTTCATCTCGTCTTGATAAAGTTTATGCTCTTATTCTTCATTGAAATTTTTCCAACCTCAAATCCGAAAGACAAAAGCTCCTTTTTAAAGCTCAAAAAGCTGTGGTCAACCGGAAAGCCAAGCACCGAACCGGCCTTTTCAAAAGAGAGCGTCAGCTCCTCTTTATCCAGCTTTTCAATATACTCCCAAAGCTTTTGATATTTGCTCATTCACGACCACCTGCGCTTTTATTATATATTTTCTTCATACCATTTTTCAAGTATTTTTTCGTCGCCGGAAGCCAGAAACGGGTGTTCGCTGTTTTCGCTCACGGTGAGGGTACAGCCAAATTTTTTGGAGAATTCTTCAATTTTTTTCCTCGGCTGAAGATTGTCCTTTCCACCGTAAAGAATATAAGTCGGCGTTTTCCAGTTCTTGACCGGGTGGGAAAGGATGTAGTTATAATAATCCCACCGCAGAGTATCAACAGGGGTTTGAATTTCCTTTTCACGCTCAAGCCGCTCTTTTGAAACATCAAACCAGAGCATCATCTGCTTAACAAGATACTCCATGTTTGCAATCGGAGACAAAAACAGCGCCTTTTTGAATGTTTTTCCGCCGAACGCTTGGAGCGAAAAATACGCCCCGATGCTGCACGCAAAAAGCGAAAGTTCTTTCCATCTTCCGGCCGCATAGTCCGCAACGGCGGCAAGGTCCTTTTTTCCGTTCCAAACGTCGCAACGCTCCGAGTCCGTCCGCTCGCCGTGTTCCGGAAGGTCAAAGCTGATTGTCTGATAGCCTTTGCTTTCGGCAATACGGGCAAACTGCTCGGCGTACTCCTTGAAACTTTGCTTTCCGTGGACAAATATGTATGCTTTTTCGCTTTCTTCGCCCCAAACGATGGCGGGTATGTTTTTAATATAAATTTTTTCTGTTTTCATTTTTTAAGCGTTTCTTTTCCTGAGTCTTTAACAACTTTGGTTTTGCCCTCCCGGCAGCAGACGCTTTTGAAGCCGGTGTGCTTGAGGCCGAGGAGAGAGTCCAATTCCTCTGCTGCGGATTCAAAATCCGCCTTCATGTGGTGCAAAACTATGTAGTCCGCTTCCCTGATTTTTCCGCTTGCGGCTTTGCAGAACGCCCTCATCGGGGCGCAAACGGAAAAGACCCAAATTGGTGAGCAGACGGTAACATGGTCATATGACGAAAGGTCAACCCCGATTTTTTCAATCGGCATCTCCCATCTGTGCATACCGAACCTTCCGCACCACCAAAAGCCGAGGGTACCCTCTGTCCGTTCGGTTGATTTCACCTCATAAATTTCCGCACCGGTTCTTTCCGCTTCTTCAAGTGCGGTCTTTTTAACGTATCCCATGCGCGAAAAAAAGACAACAAGCCTTTTTTTGTTTGTGCCGATGTTCTTGTAATCGCTTTCATCAGCCTTGAAGCTTTCCTGCTTTAAAAATACCCAGGCGGCATAGCCTGTGACTGCCTGCAAAAAGCCGAAGATGAAATATGTCGTAGACATGAAGTTCGCCGGGAACATATAAAACTGAATGCAGATCCAGAGCATGAGTGTTACACCGAACACGCCGCCGAGAACAACGCCGCTTTTTTTCTTCATAAAAAGCAGAACCGCTGCGGTGAGATTGCTGATACCGTTAACGATAAGCAGCGCGATACCCGGAAACAGGAAGTTTTGAAAAAGTACGTCTGCAAACGGCAGCTTTTGAAAATAGGGAAGCATTGCGTCCATTCCCATTGCCTTTCCCGTTGTGTCAATGAGCATTCCGGCCGCTCCGGCAACAGCTCCTATGCCGATAAACAGCGTCCAAAAAATGAGCAGACGTCTTGCCGTTTTGAATCTTGATTTCATTATCGAGGTCACTCAGCTTTCCTTTTTAGATAGTATATTTAACAGTATATACACAAGAACAAGAACGGCCGTGCTGCCGCCGAGAACGGCAAACATTGCGCCCTCGCTCACGCTTTTTTCAAAGAAATATAAATTGCAGTCAAACGCGTCGCGAATTGTTTTCATTGCCTCCGGCGGAAAGCCTGCGTCCTCCATTGCAGAAAACGCTCCGCGCATTGCGTGGTTCCGGATAAGACTTGTGGCGTAGGTTCCCGGAAGAAACGAGAGTATCTTTTGAAGCACCGGAGAAAAGCTGCTTATCGGCATATATGCGCCACAGACAAAGCCGTAGCCTGCGCTGACGATTGTTCCGACAGCCGAGCTTTGGCCGTTGGTGGAAAGGAAAAAGTTTATGCAGGAGGACAGCGCAACACCGAAAAGTGTGAGCAGAAAAACGTCCAGTGCAAGCATCATAACGTCCGTTCCGGAAAGATACCAGCCCTTTTTGAGCTGATATAAAAGGCAAACGCCAAGCGCCGTGAAGGTGATTATCAGCGTTGAAAGCGAGCTTGAAGAAAAATATGCAGCCGCGAGCGTTGACCGTCTGACCGGAGAAACGCAGAAATCGCGCCGCGCGCCGTTGATTTTATCCTGAACCATGAGCAAATTTGAGCAAAACGCAACCGTGACGCAGCTCACCGCAAGAAGCGAGGAAACAAGCTGGCCGGCAACCGCACCCTCAAGAACCTTTGAATCAAGCTTCAGAATCTCCGGTATCGCCGAGGAAAAGCTGTCCCGATAAACATTTGCAAGAAATGTTGCGTAAAGCACAAGCAGAATGAGCGGCGTAATGAGCGAGGTTAAAAACATTCCCTTATCCTTGAAAAAGAGCTTTGTGTTGCGCTTTACAAGCGAAAAATAGGTTTTCATTTTTCTTCACCTCCCGTGAGTTTCTTTCCCGTTGCGGAAAGGAAAACATCATCCATCTTTCCCTTTGTAATTTCATAATCGGTGAAAAGACTCGGATGCTTCAAAATGAGCTTTGTTGCTTCCTCGGTGCTTCCAACTTCAATGCGGAAGCTTTCGCCAATCTTTTCATATGGCAGGGAAAGCTCTTTGACCCGGCTTTCGTCAAGTGAATAGAACGTGATGAAGTCACCGGCAAACCTGTTTTTGAGCTCAAGCGGAGTTCCCTCGGCGGCAATGCTTCCGCTGTCCAGAATAACAACATAGTCGGCGTCGGCGGCCTCCTCCATGTAATGCGTGGTGAGGAAAACGGTCATGTTCTCTTTCTTTTGCAGATCTCTCACTGCACTCCAAAGAAGTTTTCTTGTTTGGGGGTCGAGGCCGGTTGTCGGCTCGTCAAGAATGAGAATCTCAGGCCTGTGGAAAAGGGCGCGCGCAACGTCAATGCGCCTGCGCTGGCCGCCGGAAAGCTTTCCGACCGTTCGTCCAAGCAGCGGCTCAAAGTCCAGCATTTTTGCAAGCTCAAGCAGGCGGTTCTTGAAGCTTTTTCCGGTTATTCCGTAGAGAGCGGCGCGGCTTTCAAGGTTATCTTTAACGCTCAGAGCTTTGTCAAGCACACTGTTTTGGAAAACAACGCCAAGCTTTGAGGCAGCCGCACCTCTCCCTTCTCCAACCGGTTCGCCGCAGAGGGAAATGCTTCCGCCATCCTTTTTGAGCAAGCCGCACATGATTGAGATCGTTGTGCTTTTTCCGGCGCCGTTCACGCCGAGGAAAGCGAAAAGCTCACCCCTTTTGACGCGGAAAGAAAGGTTCTGAACAGCTTTGACATCGCCAAAGGATTTGGAGAGATTTTTAATTTCAATAATATTATCCATGTTATTACAACTCCGTGAAAAAAAATCTTACAATTTTGTCACAATGGGCAACATGTGTTTCTTAACGATTCGCATTATACTTCCGGTTGAATGGTTTGTCAACTGTTTTTATAAAATTTTAAGTTTTCAAGTTGACAGAGGCTTTTTTGCCCACTTAAACGGGCTGCTTTCTTTTTTTTCAAACAAGGCTAAAAAATGCAATAAAAATAACCGTCCCAACGCTCAGAAGTGACGGTTATTATTTAATCACACGAGGGCAACCGTTTGCTGCGGAGCCTTTTAACATTTATATTATACACAGCCGCCGGAAATTTGTCAAGGCGGCTTTCAGATAACGGATATTTCCGCAATCCAAACTTACTGGTCAAAGAAAGCGCTATGGACGGCGGAAACCGCCTTATCCGCAAGCTCTTTTTCAATGAGGACGGAGATTGTTATCTCGCTCGTTGAAATCATGCTGATGTTGATTCCGGCTTCATAAAGCGCACCGAACATTTTTGAGGCCGCGCCGGAGTGCGTCTGCATTCCCGCGCCAACGATTGAAACCTTTGCAACCGAGGTGTTGCAGGTTATTGACGCGCCCTCAACGGAGAACATTTCCTCAAGAATTTCAACGGCGGTTTTTGCGTCGCTCTTTCCGCAGGTGAAGGAGATATCCTTTGTTCCGTCGCGGCCGATAGACTGCAAAATAACGTCAATGTTGATTTTTTTGGCGGCAAGCCTTGAAAACATTTTGAATGCGTTACCCGGTATATTCTTCATTCCGACAACGGAAATCTGTGCAACGTCCGTGTCCTTCGTGACTCCTCTGATGAGCATTTTCTCCATTTTTACAACCTCCTTGACTATTGTTCCGCTTTCCCTGACGAGGCTTGAAAGAACCTCAAGCTCAACGCCGTATTTCTTGGCCATTTCAACCGAGCGGTTGTTGAGAACCTGGGCGCCGAGCGTTGCAAGCTCAAGCATTTCATCATAGGTAATTTCCTGAAGCTTCCTTGCGCCGGCAACCTTTCTCGGGTCGGCGGTGAAAACGCCTGTAACATCGGTAAAAATCTGGCAGCGGTCTGCGTGAAGCGCCGCCGCAATCGCAACCGCCGAGGTGTCTGAACCGCCGCGGCCGAGCGTTGTCAGGTCATCAGACTTGTTGAGACCCTGGAAACCGGCAACAACAACAATTTTCCTTTTGTCAAGCTCAGACTGAATGCGCTCGGTTTTGATGCGCTCAATCCTTGCCGCGCCGAATGTCCGGCTTGTTCTGAACCCGGCCTGCCAGCCGAGCAGGGAAACCACGGGACAGCCGAGTTTTTCAACCGCCATTGCAAGCAGCGCAATGGACATCTGTTCGCCTGCGGTGAGGAGCATATCCATCTCTCGCTTTGAAGCGTTGGGGTTGATTTCCTTTGCTTTTTCAATAAGATCGTCCGTTGTGTCTCCCTGGGCGGAAACAACAACAATAACATCGTTGCACTCTTTATATGTGTCCGTCACGATACGGGCAACATTATTAACCCTTTCGGCGTTTGCAACGGATGAACCGCCGAATTTCTGAACAATAAGTGCCATAGTATACCTCCGACAGTGGTATCAATATTTGATGCTTAATCAATAAGCTGTTACTCTGATTGAAGAAAGAACCTCAAGACCTGAAGCGGAAAGCTTTTCTCTCAGCCTTCCCTCCGGTTCCTCTTTGGTGATGAAAGCAAGCTCATCTGCGCTTTCCTCTGTTTTTTCACAAGAGAAGAGCTTTTCCGCCGTTTCCTTTGCTTTGTCCGTTTTCTTCACCCGAACAAAAAGGGAAACGGGAACGTCAAGATATGGCTCAACCTCATTTTCCTTTTCCTCTTTCCAGCCGAAGAATTTGCGCTTATCCATATTGTCTGCGCAGTCGATGATATCGCCGACAACGGCAGACGCGGTTGCGCTTGAACCGGCACCCTTTCCGTAAAGAAGAATGTCTCCGGTCATATCGCCCCGAACAAGGCAGGCGTTGAAAACATCGTTCACCCCGGCGAGCATACTCTCGCGGTGAACCAGCGCGGGCGAAACGATGATATAAATCTTTCCGTTATTGAGCTTTTTCGCCTGAGCGATAAGCTTGATGACACAGCCGAAACGCTCGGCAAACTCAACATCTGCGAGTGTAATTTTTGTAATGCCCTCGGTGTGAACCTTTTCGGGATAGACATGATTGCCGAAAGCAAGAGAAGCAAGGATGCAGATTTTCCGGCAGGCGTCAAGGCCCTCAACGTCAGCCGTCGGATCCTTTTCGGCGTAGCCGAGCTTTTGCGCAAGGGCAAGAGCGGACGAAAAATCAGTCCTTTCCATTATCATTTTAGTCATAATGAAGTTTGTTGTTCCGTTTAATATTCCGGCAATGGCGTCAATGCGGTTTCCGGCAAGGCAGCGGCTTATCGGGCGGATGATCGGGATACCGCCGCCGACGGAGGCTTCAAAAAGGAAGTTAACGCCCATTTCCCTTGCGAGCGCAAGCAGTTCGCAGCCCTTTTCGGCAACAAGTTCCTTGTTTGAGGAAACAACGTGTTTTTTCTTTTTGAGACATCTTGAAACAAAATCGAACGCCGGGTTCAGGCCGCCCATTGTTTCAACAACAACATCAATTTCATCATCGTTTTCAATATCGGTAAAGTCCTTGGTCATCAAAGGCGCAAAGGCGCTGTTTTCAAAATCCCGGATGTCAAGAATTCTTTTAACTTCAAGAGAAGCGCCGGTGTTTTCTTTGATAACGGAAGCATTCTTTTTGATAAGCTCAGCAACGCCGGAGCCGACGACACCGAATCCCATGATTGCAATTTTCATTTTTCATTCACCCTTTGCGTTCAAGAATTTACCGAGCCTGAAAGCGGCTTGTCCGGCAAAACAACAGGAACATAATATCACATTTTGTCGCTCAGTGAAAGAGTTGTTAAAGATTTTCAATAATTTTGTAAAATACATTGATTTTAATGCACAGATTAGGTTAATATAATATATATTATTTACAAACAAAGCGCCGCCTTTTTCTTCTCTGAATGTTCCGCGGCGCCGGATATAAAGAATCTACATAGGAAGAGGGTACGAAACTTATGCAAGAAGTTGAAAAAAGAAGAAGAGCGATAATCAACATCGTGTATTTTGCATTGATTGTTGCCATCGGTTTTCTGGTTGTCAGATACGCTCTGAGCGTCTGCCTTCCGTTTGCAATCGCATTTGTCCTTGCGGCCATTCTCCAAAGGCCGAAGAATTTCCTCGTCAAAAAAGCCCACTTCAAAAACGGCGCCGCCGCAGGACTGTGCGTCTTTTTGGCAATCTTCATTGTGGTTGCGCTCGTTTCGCTCGTTGGCGTCCGCGTTTTTGATGAAATCAAAGGCTTTGCCGCCTACATCTCCGCCCAGCTCAAAAACCTTGATGAGGTTGTTAACAACATTGAAACCTGGCTGATGAACCTCATCTCCTCGCTCCCGGAGTTCCTTTCAAAAACGCTCAAGGAGAGCGCGTCTGACCTTTTTTCAAACATCCGTGAATACTTGGCCGGAGAAAACAACAACCTTTCAAGCTCCATCACCTCAAGCATTGGAAGCAAGTTCCAGTTTTCCTGGATAACAGGCCCGCTTTCCGGCGTTATTTCAACCGCAAAGCAGCTTCCGAGCATCCTCCTCTCCATCCTCATTTCAATCATCGCCTGCTGCTTCATGACTTCCGAATTTGCCGAAATCAAGGCGTTCATCGCCTGTCAGTTTCCGGAGCACAGACGCAAGGATCTTTCAAGAGCAAAGCACATTCTGCGCACCTCGCTCGGAAAAATGGGGAAGGCATACCTTCTCATCATGCTTGTCACCTTTATTGAGGTTTCGATAGGCTTAACGGTGCTCAAGCTTGTCGGCGTTTTTTCCTCGGCATACATCATGCTCATTGCAGCCGGCACGGCCGTTGTTGACATTCTTCCCGTCCTCGGAACGGGAACGGTGCTTATCCCCTGGGCGGCATATTCATTCATCACCGGAAACATCGGCCTGGGCATCGGCCTTCTTGTCCTTTACGGCGTTATCACCGTTGTCCGCCAGATTGTTGAGCCTAAGCTCGTTGCCGGCCAGCTCGGACTTTCGCCCATTGTTACAATCATGGCTCTGTATCTCGGACTCAAGGCCTTCGGCGTTCTCGGAATGTTTGTCACACCGATTCTTGTCATCATGCTCAAGCTTCTTAACGATGAGGGCATTATCAAAATCTGGAAGTCTCCGGCCAAGCTCAAGTCCGTGCCCGGCACCGAACAGGGCGGCGAAGAAGCTCCGGAAGGAAAAGCTCCGGAAGAAAAAGAAAAAAAGCCGAAAAGGTTCGGCAAAAAGAAGTAACTTTATTGAAGCTTAAAATCAATTCATGAGTCTGCAGCATCAGCGCAGACCAAAGAACACGCAAAAGACTATATCTCAAAATACGTCAGCACTTTCACGGTAACCGCCGATTGAATTGAGTCGCAAAATTTGTGCGTCCCGGTCAATCAGCGGTTACTTTTTATCTGAAGCGGTGAGGGCACACCCGGAAAAAGAGCCGGGCGGCAGAACCGGCTTTTTTGTAGGCTTTTTTGCCACCGATGACCTGCACCGCGAAAGCGCTTTTGAGTCCGGACAGCGGTTGCCGTTGAACTTCCGACCGATTAAGAGGGCAAATTTTCCGGCAAGAGCGGTCACTTCATTTTATGTCCGATTTTTTCTGTTGACAGCGGCGGAAAAAACGTAATATAATAGAAAAGTTCCGCAGAACGCAAAAAACCTGCCTTGTGCGGAAAAAATCAATACTTTTGAAAGAGGAAAATCAATATGAAAAAAACCGTCGGAATTGTTTTCGCCGATGAAATGGAATACAAACCCTTTGAAAAAGCGGCAGAAAGCCTCGGCGCAAAAAAGGAAAAGCTTTTTTCTCAAAACTGCCTTTCGTTTTCTTTTAGGGACCTTGAAATCATTGCGATTGAAAGTGGAATAGGCAAAGCCAACGCCGCCTTTGCCGCAGCGAGCCTTATTTTGAACAAGGGCGCACAGGTGATTCTCAACGCCGGACTTTCCGGAGCAATAAGCCGCCTTTGCCGCGGAGACATTGTTGCCGGAGAAAGCTTCACCGAGTGCGACTTTGATCTGACGGCAATCGGCTATGACCTCGGCGCAAAGCCGGACACAGACGTTTCCGTCCATATGGCGGACGAACAACTGCTCAAAAAACTGCTCTCGCTCGGCGGCATCAAAAGCGCACGGTTCGGAACGGGAGACATCTTCCTTTCCGACAGCGGAAAGAAAAAGCTTTTTAAGGAAAAATTCAAAATCGGCGCGTTTGACATGGAGACGGCGGCGATTGCCTGCGTCTGCGATAAATGCGCGGTGCCCTTCCTTTCCGTCAGGAAAATCAGCGATGACGCGGACGATTCCTCAGGCGAGGACTACAGAGACATGAACAGCCGGGCGGAAAGCTGCCTGACAGACATCCTTTTCAGGCTTTTTGAGTTGCTTTGATGCAAGGCATCCGCCGGTTGGCCGGGAAATGCGCGTTTTGGGCATTAAGCAACGCTTCAATTTATCAAATTTAATCTTTTTTTTCAAAAAAACGGTTGCAAAATGAAATTTTCATTGCTATAATAAATTTAACAAACTGTTCAAAGTTAGACAAGTGCCGAATATTTTTTGAAGTTCCTGTTTCAAATTGTTCGGCGCTTAATTAAGAGAGGAATGATACCAATGAAAAAATCACTTTGCGCTTTCCTTTGCGTTCTTGTTCTCCTCGGTTCGGTCACGGTTGTCGGCTTTGCCCAAAACAACGGTGCGACCCATCCGAGCGGCTGCAACTGCTCCTCCTGCGCCCCCTCCAAGAAACCCGAGGACTTCTCCTATGTTGAGCCGACCGCAGACACCACGCTTGAAAGCAAGGGTCCCATTGAGGACATCATCTCAAAGGTTGCCGGAGACGACCTTGTTGATGTTGGAAAAAACAACGATATCAACAAAATTATGGCGTTCGGCGAAAAAATCACCGCGCAGATTCGTGACTTCTTTGCAAGGCTTGCCGAGAGCGCGGCAAGACTTTCAGACAAGCTGAAGGCGTTGCTCAGGATTCGTTGAGCCGGCTGAAACGCAATACACAAATGAAATCCGCCATCCTATCAAAAAGCTGCCGTGGAACAAGGCCACGGCAGCTTTATTGGTTATATTCAAATCAAAATCGAAGGCTCTTGTCCTCTCCGATACCGCTCATTCCGTCAAGGATATACTTGTTTCCGTCCGGGTCGCAGACATAGCCGGAAAGCGTTCCGAACGTAACGTGATAGTTGATGTCGATAACGCCGCCGGGAAGGCGCATAATGAAGCGGTCGCCGATATCAAACGTGATGTCTGTCATTCCGTAAACGTCACGGATGCGCCATTTGTTATATTCCGGGTGCTCAAAGCGGACCGGTGTGAGGAGCGTTGTTTTTCCCTCAAACCAAATGAGGTTTTCGTTGTAATCGTTCTGGTTGGTGGATTGGTTCCTTGTGAGGTTGAAACCGAAGAACCTCCTCTCGCCGCCAATTTCCATCTTGCCCATTGTTGTTACCCAGTCATAGTGTGCAACATAGGGGTAGTAGCCTCTGTGGTCGTCGATAATTGCGGTGCTTTCCTCGTCCGTTTCATATCTGACGCCGTTGAACTCAACCCAGCCGGTGAGCTTGAAGAGGTCTTTCTGGGAATAGAGCGGACGGTTTGCACCGAACGGGATTGAAACAATGCTCGGGAGAGAGACGCGGTTGAGCTCAACGTCATAGCTGACGGAATTTCCGCCCTTTTCGTCCTTTGCGTGGCCGGTAACAAGCGCCTGACCGTTTTCAAAATGGTTGATGCATTTGAGAACAACATTCTTTCCGCGAGACTCGGTGGTGTCTCCGTTCAGGAGCGTTTTTGAAATTACGGCGCAGTTTTTCGGGAACATATCCTGGAACTTGGTGACCTTTTTTGTCTTTTTGTCATAGACGAGGGTCAAACCCGTTCCGAAAATTCCCATATCACAAACCGCAGTAAGAACAATGATGTCCTTGAGGTTAAGCTCAATGGCCTCCCAGAGGGTGAGCTTCATTTTGTTCAGCGCATTCGGAAACTTTGAGGGCTTGTTAACTTTGAGAAAGTCCATGCGCGGAAATTCCTTTTCAAAAGTTCCGAAATATGCGTTTCCGTTTGCGTCAACAACATTGTCCGGGGTGGGAACGGCCTTCCTTTTTTCGGAAAGTACGTCATAGAATGTCATATGTATTTCCTCCTTGCAGCCTTCATGAAAGAGGCTGTTAAATCTTTCCGTGTTATTATATACTTTTTGGTCGGTGCCTGTCAATATTAAAGACCGCCACTTGCAACATTTGCGGCTTCCTCCCGCTCGCGTTTTGAAAAAATGCAGCCGCAGTAATCCTGCCTGTAAAGGCCGTAAACTTTTGAAAGCTCAACGGAGCGAAGATAACCGTTCTTCTTTTTGAAATCGGACGGAAGGTGGCGAACGCCGAATTTTTCCCCGGCCTTTTCGCCAATCTCATTGAGCTTCTGCGCGTTTTTGAGCGGGCTTATCGTGAGCGTGGTTGTGAAAAAATCAAAGCCGTTCTTTTTTGCGTATTCCGCAGTCTTTTCAAGCCTCAGCCTGAAGCAGGCAAAGCAGCGCTCACCGCCCTCTTTTATGCTTTCAAGCCCCTTGACCGCCGAATAAAACTCCCCGGGTTCTCCCTTTATTTCCGCAAGCGAGACGGGATATTTCACCGGGAGGGAGGCAACAAGCCTCCTTTGTTCAAAAACTCTGCGGTCATATTCCTCGGCCGGATAGAGATTCGGATTATAGTAAAGCACGGTAATTTTAAAATACTGCGAGAGATATTCAAGGCAGTAGCTGCTGCACGGTGCGCAGCAGGAATGGAGCAGCAGCGAGGGAACAACGCCGTTCTTTTGGTTTTCTTCAATTATCTTTTCAAGTTCAAGCTGAAAATTACGCTTTTTGTTCACCAAGCATCGCCTCCAAAATTTCCGCCGCGTCAAAAACAAGATCGGCGCAAGGGCGCTTTTTGTAATACTCCGCGGTGCGTTCGGCCGGGGCGGCGCTCTCCTCTTTCTTTTCGTCAAGACCGAGAAGTTCGCGGCAGACTATAAAGCGGTTGCGCCTTTTGAACTCATCGGAAAATTCGCGTACCTTTTCATAGGCGCGTTTTTTGTCCTTTCCGTCCTCTCCGCCAAAAACAAAACCGAGCACCATTGCCGCGCCGGAAACGGCTCCGCAGACCTCGCGCTGTCTGCCGACTCCGCCGCCGAGTCCTGCGGAAAGCCTCGCCGCCGTTTGTTCGGAAAGGCCAAGCACATCGGCAAACGCGGCAACGACCGACTGGGAGCAGTTGAGACCCGTTTTAAAAAGTTCCCTTGCTTTTTCTGATTTTTTCAACATTGTCACCTCATTATGTTAAAAACTTTGAATAAATGTGATTAAGCTGAGAGCACAAACGCACCGTCAGGATTTGTGCTTTTCGGTCAATCAGCGGTTGCCTGACTTTCAAGATATTCAACAAGTGCTTTTGCGCTGTTTTCCGGAAGGTCAAGCATATTTTCCGGAAGGCGCATATTTTCAAGATAATGCGCGTCCGAATTGCGCAAAATCAACTTGGTTTTCGTTGCCGGATATTTCTTTAAAAAAACGGTTTCATCCGCGTCAGGCGTCAATTCAAAGCAGGAGACGCAAAGTTCCTCAGGAAACGCACCGAGGGCGGAAATAATGCTATATGACGAGCGGTCAATATGCGCCGGAAAGCACACACCGCCGTACTTTTTAACAGCCTCGGGAACGGTGTCAACGCTCAAAAAGCTTGCCGCCGTGAGCAGCAGCTCCTCGCTTTCAAGAACAGTGTCCTCGCTATTCATAACAAACTGATCGCCGAAAATATGCGGTCGGTTTTTAATTTTCGGAATGTTTTCGCGGATATAGGCACCAAAACTTTCCGCACCATCAACGGTTTTGAAAAGGCAGACAACGTGGATTTCTTCGCTTGTGCAAAGTTCCATTCCGGGAACAACGGTTAAGCCGGCCTTTTTTCCGGCTTCAACGGCAGCACGGCAGTTTTTGGTGCTGTTGTGGTCGGTGAGAGCAATGATATCAAAGCCCAAAACCTTCGCCATGTTCACAAGGTTATACGGTGTCATCTCGTTATCGCCGCACGGCGACAGGCACGAGTGAAGATGAAGATCGTAAAACAGTTTCATAATGACCTCAAAAAAATTCTCCGTCATGATAATATAGGGACAGTTTTTCTTTTATATGATAGCACAGACGAATAAAAGTGTCAATTTGGGTTTTAGATATTGGATGTTGAAATATGCTAAATTTTATGCAGATTGCTTTCCAATTTGAAAAATCTAATATCTAAGATCTAGATTCATGGGTCGGCACAGGTCCGACCCGTACGAGCCAGCGGAGCGTGAAAACCTGAAAAGAAATCAAAAACTTTTAAATAAAAGACAAAGAAAAAACGGGAGCCTCAAGCGACCCCCGTACGAAACCGTTCATATTTTGCAAAAACCAATATTTAAAATCAATCCGAAATCTTGCTCAAAAACGCCTTAAGCCGCTCCGACTGCGGATTTTCAATAACTTCCCTGGCCTTGCCCTCCTCGGCAATGACGCCGTCATCCATGAAGATAATGTAATCGGAAACCTCTTTTGCAAAGGTCATCTCGTGGGTGACGATAACCATGGTGACGTGCTCCGCGGCAAGCTCGCGAATAACCTTGAGAATCTCTCCGGTCAGCTCCGGGTCAAGGGCGCTTGTCGGCTCATCAAAAAAGAGAATTTTCGGCTCAAGTGCCATCGCGCGCGCAATGGAAACGCGCTGCTGCTGTCCGCCGGAAAGCTCGCAGGGGTAGTTTTTAATTTTTTCGGAAAGTCCCATTTTTTCAAGTATTGCAAGGGCTTTCTTTTCAATTTCCGCATAAATTGCCTTTTTGTTCTTTTTGAAGTCCGGGCGTTCCTTCGCCTGCATTTTCATTGCAAGGGTAACATTGTCAAGAACATTGTACTGCGGAAAAAGGTTGAACTGCTGAAAAACAAGGCCGATTTTGAGCTGCTTTTCCCTTTTTTGCTTTGCGGTGAAAGCCTCACTGCTCTCAGAGTCAAAAATCACATCGCCGTCAACGGTAATTTTTCCGCTGTCTGCGGTTTCAAGGAAGTTGATGCAACGCAAAAGAGTTGTTTTTCCGCTTCCGGAGGAGCCGATGATTGAAAGGACGTTGCCCTCCTCAAGCTCAAAGGAGACGCCCTTGAGAACCTTGGTGCTTCCGAACGCTTTTTCAATGTTTTGTACTTCAAGAATTGCCATATCAGAACCACCTCATCCTTTGTAATAATCAAGCTTTTTTTCAATTCTTCCCATAACAACGGTAACAATGCCGTTGAAAAGGAGATAGAAAACACCGGTTGTTAAAAGCGGCCACATCAGTCCCTTGGACTTTATGAAAGCCTCGCCCGCCCATGTAAGCTCATAGACGGAAATTACGCGCGCAAGAGAGGTATCCTTAACAAGAGTGATAACCTCGTTGCCGATGGGCGGCAAAATGCGCTTGACAATCTGCATGAGAATGACCCTGAAAAAGGTTTGGCTCTTTGTCATTCCAAGAACCTGGCACGCCTCATACTGGCCGTGGGGGATACTTTCGATTCCGCCGCGGTAAATTTCCGAAAAATAGCAGGCATAGTTGATTGAAAACATTACGAGCGTTGAAAGAAAACGATCCATAACGTGCCACGAGGAAAGCCAGAGCAGAAAGGAATTTGTGCTGCCCGAGCTTGCGGCAAGGTTGCCCGCCCAGGTTCCGATAAGACCGGGGCCGTAAAAGAAAACGATGAGCTGGAGCATGAGCGGCGTTCCGCGAATAATCCAGACAAAGGTTTTGACAAGCCATTTGACGGGCGGAATTTTGCTCATTGAGCCAAAGCTGATTATGAGACCGAGGGGCAGCGAAATGAGCAGCGTGAGCGCAAAAAGCTCAAGTGTTACGCTGAAGCCTTCAAAAAGTGAACTGAAAATCTGTGACATTTTAAACTCCGTAAATCTGATTTAAGCAGAGCACGGCAAAAACCGCGCCCTGCTTTTTTGTTTGAACAGTCCGTTTTTTTACGCTTACGCGGCAAGGGTAAGCTTGTATTTTTCGGCAAGAGTTTTGAGCGTACCCTCGGCCTTGAGGCCTGCGGTTATCAGGTTGACCTCGGCGCAAAGATCCGAGCCTTTTCTGAAGCCGATTCCGTACTCCTCGTTTGAAAGCTCTGCGGTGTATGCAAGATCCGAATAGCTTGCGCCATCGGCGGTGAGGGTCTTGGCCATTGTCATGTCGATAACGGCAACGTCCGCTGCGCCGGTCTTAACTTCAAGGAGAGCGGCAGCCTGATCCTTGCAGGAGGTTACGTTTTTATAATCGGCAACAAGACCTTCGGCAACTCCGCCGCCTTCAACGGCAATCTTTGCGTCCTTAATTGAGTCTGCGGTCTTGAACTTTTCGCTGTCAGCCTTTTTGCAGACGATTACCTGCTGATTAACAACGTATGCGTCCGTGATGTCCATGCTTGTTTTGAGCTCATCGGTGATGGTCATACCGTTCCAAACGGCGTCGATTGCCTTTGAGTTAAGTTCATTGACCTTTGCGCCCCAGTCGGCAAGAACAACGAATTCCGGCTCAACGCCAAGCTTTTTGCAAACAGCTTCTGCATATTCGGTGTCAAAGCCCGTCCATTTGTCGCTGCCTTCTTCTTTATAGTTCATGGGGGCGTAATCGGTGATTCCGATAACAAGAGTGCCCTTGCTCTTAACATATGCAAGATCGCTTGCGGCGTCTGCGGAGGAAGTGCTCTCGGAACCCGAGGGTGCTGCCGTTGTGGTATCCTCACCGCCGTTGCAGGCAACAAGAACAAAGCCGACCGCCGCAACAAGAACGGCAAGAACGAGTGCGATAATTTTTTTGCTCATAATAAATACTTCCTTTCAACCCAACGGGTCAGTTGATTTGCGAACTCATTTGTGTTTCGCTTTACTGTGGTAACATATTAACACGTTACTACGACATTGTCAAGCGTTTTTTCAAAATTTTTTGATTTTTTTCGCGCACATTCGGCGGCAACGCTTTTGCCGGATGAAAAAGTGAATTGATTCAGTTTTTCAGAATCAGCTTGAATCGCATAAAACCGACCCTCTTGCAACGCGGTAAATGCCCGTTGAAGGTGAGCCGGTTTTATATTTGCTGCTTTTTTGTTTTAGCTTCTCATCCTAATATCACATTTCAATGCTGTCCTGCCGGTCGCCGACAGAGGCAGCATAGGTTAAGTATTCCGCCGCACCGGAACGGATGGTTATTTCTTCTTTTTTTCTTTCTCAAATAGGATGCCTCCTTTTTCAGCCTGTTTATTCGTTTTAAGTCTTTACCTTTGACAGCAAACAAACCGTCTCAACATGGCACGGTTGTTCAACGAAAAACATACTCAACCTCTATTGTACAAGGGAATGGTGGAACGCACCTTTTCCCTTAAAATCTAGTGGTTCGAGCCTGTGACAACCTTGAATTGTCCTATAATTTGTATAGGTAAACAGGGTAAAGCTCTGTTCCTTAAACTTCGTTTTTCACGTCATCCCTACAAACTGGAATTTGTCAGCCTAATTGCTTCTTGATTTCAGCTTTCACTTTATCCAAATCACTGCAAGTCAAGATTGGAATTAGC
>CAKSWC010000021.1 GCA_934511365.1 uncultured Eubacteriales bacterium | reverse complement strand
GGAGCTGGTGGACGGACTCGAACCCCCGACCTGCTGATTACAAATCAGCTGCTCTACCAACTGAGCTACACCAGCATACCGGCGTGTCCTCAACGCTCGAATAATATACCACATTATGCCCGTTTCGTCAAGTGTTTTTTACAATTTTTTTGAAATTTTTTTGCCCGTTAAAGCGGTAAAGAGAAAAGAGCGCTGATTATTGAAAACCGGGGCTGTCGCTGATTGCTTTTTGCTCTGCGGCAGCCCCGCTTCGGTTAATCGGTGGTTACTCTGCTTTTACTCGGCGGTTTTGAACGTGGCCGTTGCGCAAAACAGGTCGCCAATTATTTCAATGTCAAGCTTACCGCCCTGGAGGGTGCAGAGGTTGTCTGCGATTGAAAGGCCGAGTCCGTTGCCCTCGCTTGTTCTTGAGGCGTCTCCGCGGACAAAGCGCGCTTTCAGCTCCTCGGGGGAGATGTTCAGTTTGCCTTCTGAAATATTTTTGAGCGTTATTGAGGCCGTGGCGGCGTTCGCCGACTTTTTGAGCGTGAGATAAACCCTCGTGTTCCTCATCGCATATTTTTTGACGTTGCCCATGAGGTTGTCAAGAACGCGGTGACAAAGCTTTCCGTCTGCAAGAACAAAAATTTCGTTTTCCGTTCCCTCGCAGACAAGTTCAAGTCCCCTTGCTTCAAATTCGTCCGCATATTCGCCCTCAAGCTGGAGCACAAGCTCCGTCAGGCTGACTTTCATCAGTTCAACCTTCATTGCGCCGGAGGAGGCTTTTGAGGCTTCAACAAGGTCCTCAATGAGCTTTTTGAGTCTCTCGCTCTTTTCCTTGAGAACGGCAATATAGCCTTTTGCGGTTTCGTCCGTAATCTCGCAGCGCGAGAGCAGGTCGGTGTAATTGATGATTGAGGTCAGAGGAGTTTTGAGGTCGTGGGAGACGTTTGTGATAAGCTCCGCTTTCATTTTCTCCTCCCTGACTGCGCTTTCAACCGCGGCGTGGAGTCCCTCTCCAAGGTGCATTGCGTCAATCGCGGCAATTTTCACCGCCGCAGGCATTTTTGCGGTGTCGATTGACTGTGTGTGGCTGCCTTTGCGCATTTCGTCAAGAGTGAAGAACACCTTTCTGACGCAGAAGGCGTAATATGCCGCATAGAGAAGCGCCGCAAAATCATAAATTGCAAGGACAATTCCAAAAAACCATCCGCCGAAGCTGTCGTTTGAAACGGCAAAAACACACGGCAGGCCAACAATAATATTTGGAAGAAGAACGAAGATTGCAAGCTTTTTCAAAACATCCTTCAGAATATCTTTATACACTGCCGGCTGAGTACGGCGCTTTTCTCTTTGCTTTTTGATTCTTTCCGAAAGCTTTCCTATGAGCTGCACAAGCAGAAGATTTTTGAAAAGCGTATGACTTTTGATGTGGCGCGCAAGATAGAGCACCCAGTCGAGCAAAAACGCACAGCAAGCGGCGGCGCAGAGGGCAAAAACTCCGTAATAAAACGCTGGACTCGCGGACTGCGACGCATTGTTGATGGTGTTAACGCAGTAGCTGCCCCAGGTGATTACACCGACAACTATTCCGGCGATTATTCCGAGGTCGATAACGGTTCTCAGAAGGGTGAAAATTCCGTCTCCGGCCGCCGGGTGAATGGCGTTGTCCTCAGGGACTTTTCCGGCAACAAGAACAAGGTATACCGCGAAAACAAGGAACAGGACGAGGAAAAAAACAGCTTTGAGCAGTTCGGCGTGTACTTCCTTTTGCGCTTCTAAGGAGTCGGCAAGAATGCCCTCAAATGGGTCGCTCGAGTCTGATATTGAGGCTGCAAGCTCTTTGTCTGCAAAGAAAGAGTCGGTCATGACGTAGATTCTGTATCTTCCGGAATAGCAGTAAAAGCTGTTGCCCAGTGCGGTGCAGACGTCATATATATTGTTTTTCGTCATGGCGTTGCTTGTGCTCTTTCCAAATGTTACGGAATTTCTGCTTGCAAGAAGATATGAAAAGCCGAACGGTGCGCTGTCAATGGCAAATTTTGCTTCCTCGGCGGAGCGGTCGGTCGTGTTGAAATCCACTGCGTTTGAAAAAACGACCTCTCCGCTCTTCTCGTCCGTGATTATGACCGATGCGTGGGAAAAGCGGCTGAAGTCGGCCTTATACCGCTGCGCCTTTTGTTTGAAGTCGTTGTAGCCTTTCACCGGGTCAAGCGGGCAGTATTCGCCGACAACATCGGACATATTGTCGGTGTCAATTTTGCTCTCGTCAATGAAGAACTCATAGTAGCCGTCATATTTTTCCTTGGTGTTAATGTGCTGAACAGAGCAGATTTCAACAATGTTTTCCGGATTAACAGCCTTTTTCTTGATGCTTGCCGGAATGGACGTTTTGGTGAATACCCTTGAGTCATCGTCATAATGAGGCCCGGTAACCGGGTGGGTCACGCTCTCCGCCGTACTCTTCGGATACGGCATGGTAGTATTCATGAGGTATTCGTCATAATCGCCGCTCGGGGTGTCGTCAAGATAGTCCGTGTAGTATTCATATACGTTTCCCCGGTTGTCGGTAACGTAACTTTCCGCCGAGCCGCTCTGAAAGAGTGTGACGCCTTTTTCAAGGTAGCAGTTGTGGTCTCCGAGACGCTTGAGAGTGACCGTCTTGCTTTCAATGTAATCAAACAAGCTTGAAAAATCTGCTGTTCCGCCCTCGGTGGAGATGCTGTTTTGAATGGACTCTTTCATCTCTTTCAAGACCTGTTCTTTTAACTCTGCAACGGAGGCTTTATAGGTTTCATAGTCCTTTTCGCTGCCGGATTTATAAATGAGCTTTGTTCCGACCGCCGCCTCGCAGTATTTTGTGAGTGCGTTTTTGAATTCTTCGCCGCGGGTTAGTTGATAATCGCCGCTTGCCAGGTATGATGAAATAATATCCCTTTTTTCCGCGTCCTGAAACGCACTGAGGAAAAGATTAAATCCACTGAGCGCCGCCGCGGTGAAAAAAACGAGCGCAAGAAGGAACGCCACGGCTTTTGTTAATTTTGACCTACTGAATTTTTTCAATTTTGTATCCAATGCCCCACACCACCTTTATGTATTTTGGGTTCTTTGAGTCGATTTCAATTTTTTCGCGGATGCGTCTGATGTGAACGGTAACGGTTTTCTCGCTTGAAAAGGCGTTCTCGTTCCAAACATTCTCATAAATTTGGTTTGAAGAGAGCGTCCGGCCGAGGTTTTCCATAAGGTATTTCACAATTTTATACTCCGTTGCGGTGAGCCGAACCGGTTCCCCGTCAACGGTGACCTCATGCGCCTCGGTGTCGATTGAAAGGCCGCCGGTTGTGATAACGCTGTCGCTTTTTGCAATGCTTCCGAGCGAGACGAAGCGGCGAATTTGAGACTTCACCCTTGCAAGAAGCTCAAGCGGATTGAACGGCTTGGTAACATAATCGTCCGCACCGAAGCCGAGTCCGGCAATTTTGTCCGTATCCTCGCTTTTTGCGGAAAGAAAAATCACCGGAACATTGCTCTTTTCGCGCAGCTTGAGCGTTGCTGCAATGCCGTCCATGACCGGCATCATGATGTCCATTATCACGCAGTGGACGTCATTCTTTGAAAGCACGTCAAGCGCTTCCTTTCCGTTAAAGGCGCAGAGAACGCGGTAGCCCTCTGTTTTAAGATAGATTGCCGTTGAATCAACAATCGCCTTGTCATCATCGCAAACCAAAACACTATACATCAGTTAATCCTCCGTGTTATCGACTATATTTATAATAGATGAAGAAAATTAAAAGTCGCGGTCATAATTATAACAAAAATATTACGATTGGATTTTACACTGCGGAAACAGGTGTTTCTTTTTTCTTTTGAACGGATTTATGCCCAATATTTTGATGTAAATTTAATATTAATTATGTAACTTTGCTATTGATTTACAGGCGCTTAAAGTATAAAATCAAATGTGCAAAAATCAAAAGTAAAAGGGGGTATTGACGAATGAAAAAGCTTGTTGCCGCGCTTGTTGTTCTTGCTGTTATCATTGCTTTCCCGGTTGTTAATTTCTTTGTTTTGAAGAGCAAAAAATCTTTTCCGCAGGCCGACACCTCGGCGGGTGTTTCCGCGGTTGAAAAGTATGCTGCCGTTCCGGTTGAAAAAGCGGACAAGGCGGTTGCCGCCGCGCAAAAAAAGCAGGAGGAGTTTCGCCGGGAGGAAGCGATTCAAACCCTCATTGAAAGCCAGATTAAACAGATTGAAAAAGGAAAACTTTCCTACCGCAAGGTTTTTTCAGACGTATATGTTGCCGGTGACTCGCTCATGGAGGGTCTTGAGGCCTATGATATCCTCAACAGCAGTCATATTTTTGCAAAAGTCAGCGCAAGTCTTTCTCACCTTGAGTCGGTTCTGCCGAAGATTATTTCCGTCCGTCCTCCGGTGCTTATTCTCCATTACGGCCTCAATATGATAGGCGACCAGCAATATCACGTTGATTCTTTCATAAGTCAGTACACGAAAATTATCTCAAAGCTTCAAAAAAAGCTTCCGGACACGCGCATTGTTGTCAGCCTCCTTTTTCCGGTTGATACCTCCGTTGCAACGGCGAACAGGTTCAAATTTGTTTCGCGCTATAACAAACGCCTTGTTGAAATGAGCAAGGAACTCGGCGTTGAATATCTTGATTCCTCAAGCGTTTTCAAGGGTCACGATTTTTACGGCGCAGACGGAATCCACCTTTCCTATTCATTTTATTACAACTACTGGCTTAAATTTATTATGAGAGAAATGGAGATCTACGCATGAGCAGAGAGCGTTTTTTTGAAATTGCCTGCGTGGTGCTTCTTGCTGTTTTTATTGCCGCAATGCTCGCCGGGAACGCCAGCTCGTCCAAAACGGCGGAAGAGGTTTTCACGCCCGTTGTCAGCCAGGTTGACCTTGATACTCTTAAGGTGCGCGACAACAAGGTTATCGTCAAGGAATTCTCCTTTGGCGAGGATGATGTTGAAAATGTTATTTACATCTCCTCGGACTCCGTTATGGAGGTGCGCGAGCTGCTTTTGGTTGAGGCAAAGAGCAGTGATGACGTTCAAAAACTCACCGAGCTTATCAAAACCCGCGTTGAAAGCAAGAAAGCGCTTTTCAAAAACTATGCGCCCGAGCAGAGTGCGCTTCTTGAAAATTACACACTTGTCAAAAAGGGAAAGTTTATTCTCTACACGGTTTATGATTCGCCGGAAAAGATTGTTTCGGCTTTTAAAAAGGCGCTATAAAATCCGACATATTGATTGAAATGTAAAATAAAAGTTTCCGCCGATGAATTGAGGGCATGACCACCGTCAGAATTTGCGCTTATCGGCTTATCGGTAGTTACAAAAGGAGTTTGCAAATGGTTTTCAGCAGTGCAGCCTTTTTGTTTGTTTTTCTTCCTGTGGTTCTTCTTTTATATTTTGTTCCGCTGTTTAAAGATGACAAACAAAAGGAAACAACAAAAAAGAATATTGTGCTCTGCCTTTCGAGCCTTGTGTTTTATGCATGGGGCGAGCCGGTCTATATTGTGCTGATGCTGCTGAGCATTTTTTATAACTATAACGCAGGAATCGACCTTGAAAACAATGAAAACGAGCCGAAAAAAAGGAAGCGCATTTTTGTTTTTGCAATCATTTTTAATCTGCTCATTCTCGGATTTTTCAAGTATTCGGGCTTTGTTGTTGAAAACCTTAACTCGCTTTTCTCGCTTAACATCAAATATGAGCCGATGGCTTTGCCTGTCGGAATTTCGTTTTATACGTTCCAGGTCATGTCATATGTCATTGACGTTTATCGCGGCGACTGCAAAACGCAGCACAGTCTGCTGAACTTTGCAACATATATTTCAATGTTTCCCCAACTCATTGCCGGTCCCATCGTTCAGTATAACGATGTTGAAAAATATCTTTTTGAGCGCGAACATAATGTCCGTAAATTCGCCGCCGGTTCGCTCTTTTTTATAAGGGGACTCGGAAAAAAGGTCATTTTTGCAAACACCATCGGGGCCGTATATACGGAAATTTGTTCCGGCGGCGTTTCTTCGCTCACTGCGGTCAATGCGTGGTTTGCAATTCTCTGCTATACTCTTCAGATTTACTTTGACTTTTCCGGTTACAGCGATATGGCTGTCGGACTCGGAAAGATGTTCGGCTTTGATTTTATTCACAACTTCAATTTCCCTTACTGCGCTGTCAGCATCAAGGACTTTTGGAGCCGCTGGCACATTTCTCTTTCAAGCTGGTTCCGTGATTACGTCTATATTCCGCTCGGCGGAAACCGGAAGGGCACCGCGCGGACGATTTTCAACATTGCCGTTGTCTGGACTCTTACCGGCCTTTGGCACGGCGCAAGCTGGAACTTTGTTGCGTGGGGCGCGTTTTACGGCGTTCTGCTCATTGCCGAAAAGTATGTTTTCAAAGATGTTATCGAAAAGATTCCGCGCCCGGTCAGACGTGTTATCACAATGCTTATTGTAATTATCGGCTGGGTCTTTTTCTCAAGCGAAACTCTTTCCTCTGCGGTGGAGTTCCTGCGTGCAATGTTTGGCGCAAACGGCTATGTTTCAAGCAACACGGCATATCTTCTTTTGAACAATCTGTTCCCGTTTGCCGTAATGACTCTCAGCGCGCTCGGCTTTTTCAAAAAGCTTCCGTCTTTGCGCAATGTTCCCCTCCGGCTCACGTTCCAGGCGGCCGGATACATTGCGGTGTTCATTCTCTGCATTGTTTTCATAGTCAGCAGCACATATAACCCGTTCCTTTATTTCAGATTCTGAGAGGTTGAAAAATGAAAGACAATTTTCTTCTGAAAGATGAAAAACAGAATAAAAAGGCAAAAATAACGGCGGTCTGTGCAATCACATCAATAGTTTTTGTTCTGATAATTTTCGGCGTGCTTGTTCTTTCCGTAATAATGCCCGACCGCGAAAAATCTGAGAGCGAAAACCGCGTTTTAAAACAGTTTCCGTCTGCAACGCTGTCCTCAATTTTTGACGGAACATTCATGAAGAATTTTGAAACTTATATGAACGACCAATTCCCGTTCAGAGATAAGCTTATCACGTTTAAAAGCGGCTTTGAGCGTATGCTTGGAAAAACCGAGGAAAACGGCGTATACATTGGAAAAGACAACTTCCTTTTTGAAGCTCCGGCAAAGGCCGAAAAAGAAAAGCTTAAAGAGCTGACCGACGCGGCCGCAAAGTTTTCAAGGAGCAACAAAAAGCTCAAAAAAGCGTTCATTCTTTCTCCGAACGCATCGGATATTCTGACCGACAAATTGCCAAGCAGGCTTAAAATTGAAGACAGGAGCGCCAACTTTTCAACAGTAAAAAAAGCGCTCTCGTCCTTTTCGTGGATCGACTGCAAAGCGATTTTTGAAAAGCAGGAGGAAAAGGAAAACCTCTTTTATCGCACCGACCACCATTGGACAACCCGTGCGGCATATCTTGCGTTCAAAAATCTTTCCGCTCAGTGGAAGCTCGGCGCAAACGATAAAAACTATTCGTTTTACACCGTTTCGGACTCGTTTCAAGGCACGCTCGCCTCAACCGCCGCAGTGAACGACACGGCTGATAAAATTGAAATTTGCGTCCCGAACGGACAATCAGGGAAATACACCGTTCTTTATGAGTCCTCGGGAAGAAAAACGGCAACATTTTTTGAAAAGGAAAAGCTTTCTCAAAAGAATCAGTATGAGGTTTTTCTTGGCGGAAATTATGACAAGGTTCTTATTTCAACGGCGGCGGAAACAACGGCATCCCTGCTCGTTTTTAAAGATTCCTATGCAAACTGCCTTTTGCCGATGCTCACACCGTATTTTTCAAAAATCGTTGTTATTGACCCGCGGTATTTTTCCGATTCGCTCAAGGGCGTTATGGGGGAAATTCAGTTCACCCACGTTTTGTTCATATATAACATGGACACTTTCCTCGGAGATACCTCTCTTGCGGCAACGCTTGAAAGCTGAAAGGTAATCTTTCGTCAATGAGTTCAAAAAATAACCGCCTGCTTTTAACTAAATCCGGGCGGTTATTATTATTTCAGCTTCATAAAATCCACCAAAAAATATAAAATTTATTGCAAAATTAAGCTTTAGATGTTAAAATAACAACATATATCCGAAATTGGAACAAGGGCTTTTTCAAAGGCTCTCTTTTTCGGTGTTCAGGTTTATATTAAGGAGGAATTTTTTTGGACGATTTTGAAAAGAAAGATCTTCAAAGTCCTGAAAACGAAGCCGACGGCTTTGAAAATCGGCCTGATGAGGACGCAAAAAGCCCGACTCAGGTTGAAGATGACCTTGTTAAGGAGCTTGAGGGTATCCGTGACCTGCTCCAGAACGAGCTTGATTCGGAAAACACCGAGGCCGTAACGGTCAAAGCTGCACAAGCTGTCGGTGAGGACGGCGAGCTTATTCAGGAGCTTGATGAAATTGTTGAGACCGGCGACGATGAGGACGGCGAAAAAAAGGAAAAGCGCATCTGCGAATGCTGCGGAGAAAATGAGTGCGATGACACAATGGGCGAGGATTATCCTTACTGCGCCGAGTGCCGGAAGCTCATGACCGCAAGTCCGGCTCATTTCGGTGGAATCGTGATGTTCATTGTGATGCTTGTTGTTGCGGGAGCGTCTTTGTTCTTCTGCGCGAACAATGCCGAGGATTACACAAAGCTGATGACCGCTCAGACCGCATATTCCGAAAAGCGCCTTATTGACGCTGCAAGCACATACAGCACATATATCCAGTCAAAGTCTGCCGATGACGATGTTTCGCTCAAGGCGGTCAGGAATCTTATTGATATCTTTTCGGTAATGGGCTATTACAGCGATGCGTCCAACCTTGTCAGCACCTACGGCGAAAAGAATCCGTCCCTTTTGAAAAACGAAAAATATTCAAAAATTCCGGAAACATATGCCTCTTTTCTCGCAACCTCATCGGCGGTCAACTCCGCAATCGGCGATGTTGTGAACTCCGGCGAAAAGTTTGATTACAAAGAAAAAGCCGCAGAGCTTGACAAGCTGCTTAAGGACGGCAAGGACAAAGAGGGCACCGAATACAGCACTGTTTTCATCGAGTATTACAAATATGTTCTCATGAGCCTTGCAAACATTGACGAAAGCAAGCAGATTGAACAGCTCCTCAAGGTCAGAGAGCTTGACAAGGGGGAGAATCAGTGGATCTATCTTCCGAACTTTGTCAATGTCTATGCAAGAATGGGCGACTCCGAAAACGCCGGCCTTTACTTTGAGGAATGCATGAGATTGAACATTCAGGAATCGGATCTTTATATGGTATATGCCAACTCATACCGCTTCGGCGAAAAGATTGACGCGGACAAAATCCTCGCCATTGCCGACCGCGCAAAGGAGAGCTGGCCGTCCTCCGCCGCTCCGGGCTATCAGCAGATTTATGCCATAGGCTATCTTCTCAAAGGTGACGGCGAAAACGCAATGAAAGCCATTGAAGAATATGTTGGAAACAACAATTACACCGTTTCGGCCTGCAATCTTTATGCTCTCTGCTCGCTTTATGTCAAGGATAATGACGGCTATCAGAAGATGGTTGACCTTTTCAAAAACTCCGGTTCTTCAATCGGAAAAACAATAGAGAAGTATAAGAACGGAAAAATGACCCTTGAACAGGTTCTCACCGATAAGGGAGGTGACATCTGATGTCTGCAATTTACGCAATAACAAGATTTCTCACCTTTCCCGGCGCTGCCGTCAGAGCAATGTGGGAACACATGATTTGCAAAATCTGCGGTGTTCCCGTTGAGGACAACAGAACATTCCGCTTTGATGAGATGAGCAGCCATATTGAGCATGAGCTTATGCCAAAAGCCACCGGCGCGTTTTCAATCGCTTTTGTTCCGGCGTTTTTGAACGGTGTTCTTGCTTTTCTGCTTTGCATCGGCCCCGTTCTCGGCCTGTTCGCTTTTGAAATGACCGGAACGGTTTCCAAAATTGTTTATATTGCGGCCTATTGGTTTGCTTTCTCGCTTTATGTTAACAGCTATCCCACCGTTGAGGACGCGCTCAACATGAAGGAAAAGGTGTATAAACACGGCAATCCGGCGCAAAAGATTTTCTATGCACCGGGCTTCCTCGGCTGCTTTGTTGGCGCATATCTTGAAAAATACTGCGTTACATTTCTTCTTGCCGCCGCGGCACTTGTTGTTTTCATTGTCAGAATGTAATAAAAACTTAAGGGGGACTGAAAACAGCCCCCTTTTGGTTTTTTGATAGGAGATGAAAGATGGAAAAGAAAAAGCTCACCCGAAAGGAACTTGAATACTATGCCCGTATGGCCTCGGAAACCTATGTGAATGATCCGGTCCATGTTTATGCAACGAAAAACGAAAAGCTGCGCAAAAAGTTTCTCTATCACTTTATGATTGAGCGCCTTTCAACGTCAAACGGAGAGGATTTTATCTATGAGGATGAGGAGAAGCGCGGCCTTTGCGTCTGGCGCGATGCACACAACGATTACACAATGTTTGACTTCCTCAAATGTCCAAACTGGGTTTTTCTGTGCGTATATAACATTTCACTAATCAAAACGCTCAAGGTGTTCAGCCACCTTGACCAGAAAGTTTTTGAAAAAAACACGCTGCTGATTTCTCCCGTCTTTGTTGACAAAGACCACAAGGGAAAGGGAATAGGCACGGCACTTATAAAACGCGGAATTGAAGAGCTTGTTCCGCTCGGCTATAAGCTTGGGCTTGAAACGCAGAATCCGGAAAATGTTGCGCTTTATGAACGGCTCGGCTTTAAAACGGTGGAATACAAATTTTTCAAAAGCGAAAAAATTCATAACTACTATATGGTCTATAAACCGGAAGAATGAAAAGAATTTCCGGCGCATAGTGTATTAATCAAGGAGGAAAAAGCAATGCCTTATATCGAACTTAAAACAACAGCAAGCATCTCTCCCGAAAAATCGCAAAGCCTTAAAGCGGCTTTCGGAAAAGCCATTGAATCCTTCCCCGGAAAAAGCGAAAGCTGGCTCATGGTGAACCTTTCCGGAAACGAGGATATGTACTTCAAAGGAAGCAACAGCGCCGACTGCGCAATGGTTTCGGTCGATATCCTCGGCTCGGTTTCCTCTGCTGCGTCCGAAAAAATGACGGCTGCGCTTTGCTCTGTTCTTTCAAGTGAGCTTTCCATTGCACCGGACAGGGTGTATGTCAAGTATTCCGGCTTTTCCGATTGGGGCTGGAACGGCGGAAACTTTTGATTCCCCAAAAAACAAGAAAGCTGCTCTGAAAACGCTCAGAGCAGCTTTTTTATATTGCCGTAGTATATTTTTTTTATCAGCCGCCAACGGAGCCGTCCCATGTGTCAACGTGGGTGGCTTTTTTCTCTTCCTCGTCAAACCAGCGCGTTGTTACAGCCTTGGTCTCCGTGAAGAAGCGGAAAGCGTCCTTGCCGAGGCAGTGGAGATCGCCGAAGAAGGACTTCTTGTGGCCGGTGAACGGGAAAACACCGACCGGAACGGGAATGCCGACATTGACGCCGACCATGCCGCCGTCCGTGTGCTTTGCAAATTCTCTTGCATAATATCCGCTCTGGGTGAAGATGACTGAGCCGTTTGCAAACGGGTTGCGGTTCATGAGGGCAAGACCCTCTTCAAAGCTCTTGACTCTCTTTATGCAGAGTACCGGTCCAAAAATTTCCTGAGTACCGACTGTCATGTCCTCAGTGACGTGGTCAATGATAGTCGGGCCAACAAAGTAGCCGCCCTCAAGGCCGGGAACGGTAACATTCCTTCCGTCAAGAACAAGCGTTGCGCCTTCTTCAATACCCTTGTTGATCCATCCGATAACGCGCTCCTTGTGAGCTGCGGAAATAACGGGGCCGAGAGTTGATTCCTTGTCATATGCCGCGCCGAGTTTCAGCTCGGAGGCGTACTGCTTGAGCAGGGCAACAAGCTCGTCGGCAATGCTTTCCTGCGCAACAACAACGGGAAGAGCCATGCAGCGCTCGCCTGCGCAGCCGAATGCAGAATTGATGATGCCCCTTGCGCTGCGCTCAAGAGCGGCGTCCTCAAGAACAAGGGCATGGTTTTTCGCCTCGCAAAGGCACTGAACGCGCTTTCCGGTTGAGGCTGCAGTTGCGTAAACGTGCTGACCGACTCCTGTTGTTCCAACAAAGGTGATGCCCTTGATGTCCGGGTGAGTGAGGAGCATATCGGCTTCATGGCGGGTGCAGGTGACAAGATTGACAACGCCCTTGGGCAATCCGGCTTCAACAAGGAGGTCGCAAAGTCTCATTGCGGTCATCGGAGTTTGGGAGTTGAGCTTGAGAACGATTGTGTTTCCGGCGGCGATGCAGCAGGGAACCATCCAGCCCATCGGAATCATTCCCGGAAAGTTGAACGGAACAATGCCGGCAAAAACGCCCACCGGCTCATAGTAAAGGGTTGTGTCATAGCCGCTGGAGGTATCTCTCATGCTGTCTCCCATTGTGAGGGAGGGAGCACTGAGCGCAAGCTCAACGGGTTCTTTAACCTTGAGGATATCGCCCTTTGCCTCGTTATATACCTTGCCGTGTTCAACGGCGCAGAGGGTTGCAAGCTCATCCATATGTTCAACAAGAAGCTCGCGGAATTTATAGAGCACCTGGGTCCTTTTCATAACCGGAGTCTGAGACCAGGTTTTGAACGCTTTCTTTGCGCTTTGAACGGCTTCTTCAACCTCCTCAACGGTGCAGCAGGGAGTGCGCGCAATAACTTCGCCCGTGCTGGGGTTGTGAATATCCATATACTTGTCTGTTTTTGACTCAAGCCATTCGCCGTTTGCAAAATACTTGAGAATTTTGATATCTGCCATGAATACATCTCCTTTTTGTTTTCTGCTGTTATATATTAGTATAAACTGCGGAAAAAATCAATACAATATTCGTAAATATTGCTTCAAAGCACCACATTCAAAACCTCGCCGATGTCCGAAAGAACGCGGCAGCCGGAGGAAAGGAGCCTTTCCTTTGAGTTGTGGCCTCTTGCAATAAAAATGCAGTCGCAGCCGATTGCTCGCGCTGTTTCAAGGTCATGCAGTGTGTCTCCAACAAAGACGGTGCGCTCCGGGTCGGCTCCGCTTTTGCGCAGCCACGCCTTTGCAACCTCGGTCTTTCCCTTTCCAAGCTCGTTTTCCGTTCCGAGGACAGCGTCAAAATATTTTTTGATGCCGAAACGCGAAACCTGTGTGAGGAGCCTGTCGTGCCCTGTGGCGGAGATTACAGCCTGCTTTACGCCGCTTTCAAAAAGAGTTTTTACCGTGCTTTCCGCGTTTTTGAAAAGCCCGGTTCCCAGAAGCCGCTTTTCATATTCCTCAACGTATTCCTCGGCAACGTCCTCAAAGCTCCTCTTTTCAAAACTGAAGCCCAGAAGCTTATAAAAATTGATTATCGGAAAGCCGAAGTGTTCAAGATAAAACTCTTTTGAGGGGAACTCTGTTTTTCCCGTTTTCAAAAGCATTGCCTTCATAACCTCATAGTTCATGTCGAGGTCATCAAGCAGGGTTCCGTTCCAGTCCCAGAGAACGCGGTCATATTTTTTCATGCGATTTTTGCTCCTTGTCAATTCAGTCTGTGGGTATCTAAATGATAAATCAAAGCGAACGGTTTGTCAACGGGAAAAGCAGGAATATGCTTTTTTGGCGGAAAAAGGCCGCAGTGAATACGGCTCGTCCGTAAGCGCTGCGGCCTTGTGATTTTGTTAACTTAAAGAACGAACAGGGCTTTCATCTGCTCTTTGACCCTTTTCGGCTTGATTGCCCAAAGTAAAAGGAAAAACGCAAGGCAGAGAAGGAGACTGTCCGCCATTGAGGAAACGCCGCATTTTGCAATGAGGGAGACAAGCATGAAAACCCCGGCGGAAAAAAGCGTTGCAAGAGAGGCGACCGCGCTGTGGAGCAGCCGTCCTTTTTCAAAAAGTCCGTTTATGAAATACACGGCGGAAGTCACCGCAAGAAAGACGGGAACGCCGATTGTCCAAAGCTTTTCAAAGCCGAAAAGCGCCGCAATGCCAAACAAAACGCAGAGCACCAAAACAAAGCGCAAGAGATATTTGAGAGGAAAGGCGCATTTAAATTTCGGCTTTTTATACGCCGCGCTTTCGTCATACTGCGGATATTCGGCGGTTTTGAAGCCTTTGAGAACGGGTGCTTCTTCTGAAGCTTTTGCCCCACAGAGCGGACAGCGCGTGTATCCCTCCCCGAGGTCAACGCCGCAATCGTTACATCTCATTTTTTTCACCCCCTGTTTTGGTCGTTGCTTTCAATCCGGAGCGCAACTCCGTCTGCGGAAAGGAAGCGGAAAAAGAATTTTTGCTTTTCGGTGTCCTTGTTACCGCTTGAAAAGGTGAAGGTGAAAACGCCGTTCACGGAGGCGGCTGCGCAGCCGAAGTGCTGAAACGGGGTGCAGCCGAGACAGGCTTCAATGCGCAAAATGTGTTTTAAAACCTCCGGCGGAAAGCTGAATTCACCGAGGTTTGAAAAGAACGCCGTGTATGTGTGCTGAACCTTTTCATAGGTTCCTTTGAGGAAAATTTTCTTGAAGAAATACGGAACAATTTTAAGCACCGGGTTTGAAGCCGCGCTGACGTTTGCGCTGATTGCATCATGAAGGTTTTTTGTGCTTGCTTTTTCGGCAAGCTTTCCGCGGATGGAATCGCAGATATCGTCAAAAGTGACTTTCTCCCTTTTTCCGGGGTCAAAGGAAACGTCCGTCATGAAGCAGAAGTTGCGCAGCGACCGCGACTCAAAGCGTCTGCGCAGGTCGATCGGAACGCTGACGCTTATCGGCTTTCCGTCATGCGGCTCTGTGTTGAAATATGTGAGAATGAGTATCGCCGTGAGGTATTCCGTGATTGTCAGCGAGTGCTTCTTTGCCGCCCTTTTAAGGTCCTCAACGCGGCAGATTCCGTGAATAAGGAACGAATAGCCGGGCAGAGCGTTGTTTTCGCCGATATGAACCGAAACGCGCGGCGGATTCTTTGCTTTCTGCGTTGGGTCGCCGTATGTATAGTAATCATCGCGACCCTCGCATTCGAGCGGTTCGTTTGCAACCGAGCGTGAGTTTTCCTCGTCATATTCAAAGCGGACGCCTTTAAGCTCAAGATAGCGCGAGACAAGCGTTGAAAGAAGGACGTTCGCTCCGCCGCCGTCCGTCATTGAATGGAAGCCCTCAAGCGCAATTCTGTTTTTGCCGTAGGTTATCCTGAAGCAGGGCTTTTTGTTGTCTCCAAGGTCAATCGGGCGGTAAGGATAGTTTGAGTCCGGAACAATTTTCGGCGTTTCGTCAATCCTTTCAAAATAGCTCCAGAAAAGGCCGTCTCGAAGCTGAACGCAGAAAAAGGGAAAGCGCTTAGCCGTGTCCTCAAGCGCTTTTTGAAGAATGACCGGGTCAATTTCCGTGTCCAGAACAACTGCTGTCCGGAAAGTTCTTGTCCAGCTTTTTCTTCTTGCGGCGGCATAAAGTGTTGCGGCGTTATCAATTTTGAACCACGGCACGTCTTTATATGGCTCAGAAACGCCGTAAGGTTTACAAGTGTTCAAAGTTACACCTCATTCATAATGTTGAAATATCTTTGTAATTTTACAACACCTGTCGAAAACTGTCAAGAGAAAACGGAGATAATATATAGTTTTTAGTAATCTGTCTGAAATTTGGCGTTTTGCTCCGGTTTTGTTGGAAAGCGCTGTTCTGAAGTGCAAAAAACCGGATTTTATTAAATTTACCAAGATTTTTTTACAAAATATTTTATATTTCAACTCTTTGCATATTTACTTATTATCGGTTTGGTGTTAAAATGTTTGATGTTGATTTATATCAAACAATGGTCGGATACTATCTTTTCGACCGTTCGGAAAAGGAATTTCCAATTTAAGGAGGATAATCCAATGGCAAGAAAATCAAAGACCATGGACGGAAACAATGCTGCCGCATATGTTTCCTATGCTTTCACCGAGGTTGCGGGCATTTACCCCATCACTCCGTCAAGCCCCATGGCAGACTATGTTGACCAGTGGTCGGCGCAGGGCATGAAAAACATCTTCGGAACCACCGTCAAGGTTGCCGAAATGCAGTCTGAAGCCGGCGCAGCCGGAACGGTTCACGGCTCACTCGCGGCCGGTGCTCTCACCACAACTTACACCGCATCTCAGGGTCTTCTTCTCATGATCCCGAATATGTATAAGATTGCGGGTGAACTTCTTCCCTCTGTTTTCCACGTTTCGGCCCGCTGCGTTGCTTCCCATGCGCTTAACATTTTTGGCGATCATTCGGACGTTTACGCCTGCCGCCAGACCGGTTTCGCAATGCTTGCCGAAACCAATCCGCAGGAAGTTATGGACCTCGGCGCCGTTGCCCACCTTGCGGCAATTAAGGGCAGAGTTCCGTTCATCAACTTCTTTGACGGCTTCCGCACTTCTCATGAAATTCAGAAAATCAAGATCTGGGACTATGAGGATCTTAAAGAAATGTGTGACATGGACGCCGTTGAAGCGTTCCGCAAGCGCGCCCTCAACCCCGAGCGCCCCGTAATGCGCGGCTCACACGAAAACGGAGACATCTTCTTCCAGCACAGAGAAGCCTGCAACAAATATTACGATGCCGTTCCCGAAATTGTTGAAGATTACATGGGCAAAGTCAACGCAAAACTCGGAACGAACTATCACCTCTTTAACTATTACGGCGCTCCCGATGCTGAAAGAGTTATCATTGCAATGGGCTCAATCTGCGATGTTGCCGAGGAAGTTATCGACTATCTCACCGCTAAGGGCGAAAAGGTTGGCCTTGTTAAGGTTCGTCTTTACAGACCGTTCTCAGCAAAGCACCTTGCCGCGGCTATCCCCGCAACAGCAAAGAAGATTGCTGTTCTTGACAGAACCAAGGAGCCGGGCTCACTCGGCGAACCGCTCTATCTTGACGTTATTGCAGCCCTCAACGAGACCGGAAGAACCGGCATTGAGGTTATCGGCGGCAGATACGGCCTCGGTTCAAAGGATACTCCTCCGGCGAGCGTATTCGCTGTTTATGACGAGCTTGCAAAGGACGAGATGAAGCGCCACTTCACCATCGGTATCAACGATGACGTAACCTATCTTTCACTTGAAGAAAAGGCTGCTCCGAACACCGCTGCCGAAGGTACGATTGAATGCAAGTTCTGGGGTCTCGGCGGCGACGGAACCGTTGGCGCAAACAAGGACTCCATCAAGATTATCGGCGACCACACCGACAAGTTTGTTCAGGCATACTTCCAGTATGACTCAAAGAAAACCGGCGGTGTAACAATTTCTCACCTGCGTTTCGGCGATAAGCCCATCAAGTCCCCGTATTACATCAATAAGGCTGACTTTGTTGCCTGCCACAACCCGTCATATGTTGAAAAGGGTTATAAGATGGTCAATGATGTTAAGCCCGGCGGAGTTTTCCTCATCAACTGCCAGTGGGATGAAAAAGAACTTGCCGAAAAGCTCGATGCAGAAGCAAAGAGATATATCGCAAAGAACAACATCCAGCTTTACACCGTTAACGCTATCGACATCGCCGAAAAAATCGGCCTTGGAAAGCGCACAAGCACTGTTTTACAGTCCGCTTTCTTCTCCCTTTCAAAGATTCTTCCGGAAGAGGAAGCAATCGGCTATATGAAAGAAAAGGCCCAGAAGTTCATGAAGAAGGGCAAGGAAATTGTCGAAATGAACGAAAAGGCTATTGACGCCGGCGCTTCGGCTTACGTTAAGATTGACGTTCCGGCCGATTGGGCAAACGCAGAGGATGGCTGCTGCGAAGCAAAGAGCGAGGGCGCAGAAAAGCTTGTTAAGATGGTTGACGAAATCATGAAGCCCGTTGGCCACATGGACGGCGACTCACTTCCCGTTTCCGCTTTCGAGGCTCACGCAGACGGAACCTTTGAGCAGGGCGCTTCCGCTTATGAAAAGCGTGGCGTTGCCGTTATGGTTCCGGCATGGGACGGTTCAACCTGTGCGCAGTGCAACCAGTGCTCATATGTCTGCCCGCACGCAACGATCAGACCGTACTGCCTCACCGAAGAGGAAGCGGCAAACGCTCCCAAGAACGCAATTATCGTTGACAAAAAGACCGGTAAGGGCAGGGGCGTTTATAAGTACACCCTCGCCGTTTCACCGCTCGACTGTATGGGCTGCGGCGTCTGCGTAGGTGTCTGCAAGACCAAGTCACTCAAGATGGTTCCCCGTGAGAGCCAGGATGAGATGCAGCCGGTATTCGATTACATGGTTAAGAACGTCACCGTTAAGGATGATGTTGCAGACAACACCGTTATCGGAAGCCAGTATAAGACTCCGCTGCTTGAGTTCTCCGGCTCATGCGCAGGCTGCGCCGAGACCGCTTATGCACGTCTTATCACTCAGCTCTTTGGCGACAGAATGTATATCTCCAACGCAACCGGATGCTCCTCAATCTGGGGCGGCCCGGCAGCAACCTCACCTTACACCGTTAACAGCAAGGGTCACGGCCCGGCATGGGCTAACTCCCTCTTTGAGGACAACGCAGAGCACGGCTTTGGAATGCTCCTTGGCCAGAATGCAATCCGCAACGCTCTCATCGCTAAGGTTGAAAACATCCTTTCAGCAGAAAAGGCTCCCGAATCACTCAAGGCAGCTGCTAAAGAATATCTTGACACCGTGAACGACGGCGAAAAGAACACCGCAGCAGCGGACGCTCTTGTTGCAGAACTTGAAAAGGTTGCCGATGGCTGCGAAAACTGCGCTTCAATCCTCAAGGAGAAGGAGTATCTTTCAAAGAAGTCCGTTTGGATCTTCGGCGGTGACGGTTGGGCATACGACATCGGCTTCGGCGGCGTTGACCACGTTCTTGCTTCCGGCGAAGATGTCAACATCATGGTATTCGACACCGAGGTTTACTCCAACACCGGCGGACAGGCTTCAAAGGCATCTCAGATCGGCCAGGTTGCACAGTTTGCAGCCGCCGGAAAGAGCATTGCAAAGAAGAGCCTTGCCGAAATCGCAATGAGCTATGGCTACGTTTATGTTGCTCAGATCGCTATGGGCGCAAACATGAACCAGACCATTAAGGCTCTCACCGAGGCTGAAGCATATCACGGCCCGTCAATCGTTATTGCATACGCACCGTGCGAGATGCACTCAATCAAGGGCGGTATGGTTAACTGCCAGAACGAGATGAAGAAGGCTGTTGAATGCGGCTACTGGAATATGTTCCGCTACAACCCGGCTCTTAAGGCTCAGGGCAAGAATCCGTTCACGATCGACTCAAAGCCCGGCGTAAGAGAGGACTATCAGAAGTTCCTCCTCAACGAGGCTCGTTATTCCGCTCTCACTCGCTCCTTCCCGGAGAGAGCAAAGGAACTCTTTGCAGAAGCAGAAGAAAAGTCTGTTGAAAGATATAACCACCTCAAGAGACTTGAAGCTCTCTATGCTCCGGATGCTGAGTAATTCAGTGCCATAAAAATTAAAATCACAGCGGCTGCCAAATTGGGTGGCCGCTGTTTTTTTTGCGCTTTGTCGGCGGTTGGGGGGATGAAACCCACAACAAAAGAGCTGCCCGTTTGGACAGCCCTTTTGAAATTGTGTTTGTTTATGTAAAAACAAGAATTCGGTTTTATCAGTCGTCGGCTTCGGCTTTCGCGTCGTCGATAACTTTCTGCGCAACATTTCCGGGAGCGTCCTCATAGCGCGCAAAGGTGAGGGTGAAGTGTCCTCTGCCTGCGGTTACAGACCGCAGGGTGGTTGCAAAGTTGCCCATTTCTGCCATCGGAACTTCGGCAACAAGTTCCTGCATCTTCGGTTCGTCCGCTGCACCCATTCCGAGAACGCGGCCGCGGCGCTTTGTAATATCACCCATGATGTCGCCGAGGTTTGCGTCGGGAACATAAACCTTGAGTTCGCCGATAGGCTCAAGAATGACCGGATTGGCCTGTGCCATACCGTTTTTGTATGCAATCTTCGCCGCGGTGCGGAACGCCATATCGTTCGAGTCAACGGGGTGGTAGGAACCGTCATAAAGAACAGCCTTGAGTCCAACCATCGGATAGCCGGCAAGAGGTCCTTTGAGGATTGCTTCCTGGAGACCCTTTTCAACCGCCGGGAAGTAGTTCTTCGGAACGGAACCGCCAACAACCTCCGTTTCAAAAATCAACTCATCGCCGTCATGCGGCTCAAAGCGGATCCAAACGTCACCGAACTGGCCTGAACCTCCGGACTGCTTTTTGTGGCGGCCCTGAACCTGGCAGCTCTTGCGGATTGTTTCTCTGTATGCAACGCGCGGAATCTTGAGGTCAATTTCAACGCCGAACTTTGATTTGAGTTTTGCAAGAACAATGTCAAGGTGCTGTTCACCAAGACCGGAGAGGATCATCTCTCTCGTTTCCTCGTTATTTGAGAAAACAACGGTGGGATCTTCGCCCATAATTCTGCGCAGACCTGCGGCAACCTTATCCTCTTCGCCCTTTTTCTTGACTACGATAGCCATTGAAAGCGAGGGAGCCGGGAAGTCAACGCCGGAAAGCTTGATAATATTCTTTGAATTACAGATGGTGTCGCCCGTTGCAAGGCCGGAAAGTTTTGTGATAACGCCAATGTCACCGGCGGTGATTGCGGCGATATCTTCCTGCTTGCTGCCCCTGACGGAGATGAGCTTGCCCATTCTTTCGCTTTCGCCGGTTCTTGCGTTGAAAGCGGGAACTTCTGCGGTGATTTTTCCGGAAATGACCTTGACATATGACATCTTTCCGACAAACGGGTCGGCAACGGTCTTGAAGCAAATTGCTGCGAGCGGTCCGTTCGGGTCGCATTTAACTTCAATTTCATCGCCGGAGTCGTTTTCTGCCTTTTCGGAACCGGCCTGCTCCGGTGAGGGAGCAGAGAAAACGATTGCGTCAAGAAGAAGGTCAACGCCGTCAAGATTTGTTCCCGAGCAGGCGTATACGGGATAAATTTCGCCCTGTTCAACGCCCTTGGTGAGGCCGTCAATAATTTCCTCCTTGGTGAGTTCTTCGCCGTCAAAGAACTTCATCATAAGGTCATCGTCAACGGAGGCAACGGCTTCCATAAGAACGTCTCTCATCTCGCCGAGATGGGGATCATCCGGAACATCAATAACGGTTGCTTTTCCGTTTGAATATTTGAAAGCCTTGTTGCTGCAAAGGTTAACGTATGACTCAACCTTGCCGTTGACCATGTGAGGAATGACAACGGGGCAGAGCTTTGAGCCGACTTCTTCCTTAAGAGCTTCAAAGGTTTTGAAAAAGTCTCTGTTTTCGGCGTCGATCTTGGTGATTGCAAAGAACTTTGCAATACCTCTCTTGTCGGCGGCCTTGATTGCCTTTTCCGCGCCGACGTCAAAGCCGGAGCCTGCGCTCGTAACGATGAGGGCGCACTCGGCGGCACGCATTGCCTCATAAACGCCGCCTTCAAAATCGAACTTTCCGGGAGCGTCAAGAAGGTTGATTTTTGTATCTCTCCACTCAAGGGGAGCGAACGCCGTTGAAAGGGAGCACTGGCGCTTTTTTTCTTCGGCGTCAAAGTCCATTACGGTGTTTCCGTCGCTGACCTTACCGAGTCTGTCGGTTGCTTTTGCAAGAAAAAGCATAGCCTCGGCAAGAGTTGTCTTGCCCTTTCCTGTGTGGCCGGCAATGGCGATATTTCTGATATTTTTTGCGTCGTAAGATTTCATACAATAACCTCCTTGAACCGCAGACATCGGGGATAACGACAACACCCCCGGCGCGATCCGTTTTCACGGCGGAGAAAGGATTTTCCGCCTTTATGTTTAGGCAGGCGCTGATTGAATTGAACAAGCAATCATTGGCTGCCCAGTCACTCAAATATTACAATACTTGAAGTTAACAGGATTATTTTATCATATAGTGACCAAAAGTTCAAACTTATTTATAGCTAATTTTGTGCAGGGATTTTTGTTCACTGTGCATAATTTTTACTCTCGGACTCCGACAAATTTTGCGCTTCTTAATAATGTTTTTCGGCTCATGCAAAAAGCACGAGCCGAATTTTTTTTGAAAACCGCAAAAGGCGGCACATCAAAGGTCATCCGCATCCTGAATCGGTCTTTTGTCGTCAAACTCGCTCGTTCCGGTGTATGAGCCGAGAACATCCGTCTGAAGGCTGTTTGAACGCGGACGCCAGATTTTGATTATCTCCTCCACTTTTGGAGAAACAGAGGGGCTTTTTCTTTTTTTTGAGCTCTTCATTTTTATCCTCCTTGCTTTTCGGCCGGCTTTTTGCCGGTCTTTTTATTTTTCGCCGCTTTCATAGACGGTATGTTGAAAATTTTCAGAAATTTTTGTAAAATGATTGCAACAGATGCGTGTGAATTTTTCTCTAATATTGTGAACGGAGGGCGATAGTTAATGAGCTCAGACTTTATCGAAAATCTTGTCGTTCAGACTCAAAACGGAAATGCCGATGCTTTCGGCGAGCTTTATTCCGTCTATGCAAAGGATATGTACCGCTTTGCGCTTTATTATACCGGTTCGCCTTTTCTGGCTGAGGACGCGGTCAGCGACGCCGCATTGGCCGCTTTCCGGAACATCGGCCGGCTCAAAAAGAAAAGCGCATTCAGGCCGTGGCTTTTTACAATCCTTTTCAACTGCTGCAAAAAGCAGCAAAAGGAAAAAGCGCTCTCGCTCCAAAAAACGGAGCTTTCCTTTGCCAATGACATTCCGGAAGGCGCAGACCTGACGCTTGAAAAGCTTGCCGTTAAGACGGCTCTTGCCGCGCTTGAGGAAGATGAGAGGGAAATTCTTCTTCTCTCTTTCATTGCAGGCTACTCAAGCGGAGAGATTGGAAAAATGCTTTCAATGAAGAGCGGCTCGGTGCGCTCAAAAAAGAACCGCACCGTTGCAAAATTACGCGAAATGATGAGGTGACAAGCTATGGCTAAAAACGAAAACTATGATGATATGAAAGAGCTTTTTTCCGGCGACATTTCTCTTCCGGAAAGCCTTTCAAAAGAAAAAATTGTTCAAAAAATCAAAAACAGCGCCGTAACGCCGGAAAAGAAAAAGAACGTCAGAGTTTTTCCGCGCGTCCTTGCCGCTGCGGCCGCGTTTGCCGTTGTTGCGGTCGGCGCCGTTGCAGGCTACAGAATGAGTCTTAACACTCAAAGACCCGTTAGGTATAACCCGGCCGTTTCGCAAGAGGAAATCCGGCAGGAAACGGCACCGGCACAGAATGCCGCTCCGGCTCAAACGGCGGAAAAGGAATATAAAGAGCTGAATGTTGGAACAAAGAAAATTTCCCTTTCAAAATTCAAAAGCGAAAAGGACGCCGAAAACTACCGCAAAAACGCCCTTGCCGAATTTTCAAAGCAAAGATATGACAATATTCTTGAATACGGTGTTTTTGATACGGCAAAAAGCGCGGCTGCGGCGGATATGGCGGCTCCGACAATGGCGGCAACCGGAACAAACGGCAATGCTGAAACCGGCGAATTAGAGTTATCCGAATTTGGAAAAACCAATGTTCAGGTTGACGGGGTTGACGAGGCGGACATTGTTAAAACGGACGGCAATTTCATGTATATAATCAGCAACAACACCCTTTCGATCGTTGACGCCGGAACACTGAAGCTCATGAGCCAAACCGAGCTTAAAGCGTCCGGAAAGAAAAAGAGCGCTTATATCAGCGATATGTACCTGAGCGGCAACCGCCTTGTTGTCACCGGCTATGAAATGGAAAACAATGATGACTTTTCCGCAAAGGACAGTATGTTCAGCTACAGCTGTTACTATTTTCAGCCTTCAAACAGCTTTTCGGCTGTTTTTGACATCACCGAACGAGACAGCATTAAAGAGCTGCGCCGCGTCAAGCAGGACGGCAGCATTGTTTCCTCAAGAATGATAGGCTCTTATCTCTATACCGTGACGAGTTATTCGCCGGATTACAAAAAGGATACTGCCTTTTATGCAAAGGTAAACGACGAAAAGCTCACCTGCGACGATATCTATATTGACAAAAGCAAAAAGAACGCTTCAATAAGTACCGTCATCAGCTGCTATGACACGGCCGATGAAAACAGCAAGATAAGCAAAAAAAGCGTTATTGCAGAAGGAAATACCGTTTACTGCTCAAGCGACACGCTTTATGTCGCCTGCCCGGACTATGACGAGAATAAGACCGTAACGGAAATCCACGCCTTCTCGCTTAAAAGCGGAGAAATCGCCTATAAAGGCAGCACAAGCGTTCCGGGAACGTGCGGCGGCCAGTATATGATGGATCAGAGCGGAAAGTATTTCCGCATTGCAACAACCGATTACAACTACAAAACCGACCTTGACGTCAGCAGCCTCTATGTTATTGACGAAAACATGAAGGTTATCGGAAAGCTTGAAAACATTGCGCACGATGAGCAGATAAAAAGTGTTCGCTTCATGGGCAACACGGCGTATGTTGTCACATTCAAAAACACCGACCCGCTCTTTGCGATTGACCTGAGCAGGCCGAACAAGCCAGAAATTCTCGGCGAGGTCAAGCTCCCCGGCTTTTCAAGCTATCTTCATCCGCTGTCTGAAAATCTTCTCATCGGAATAGGCTATGACGGAGACGAGGAGAACGCAGATTTTTCAAAGGTCAAAATCTCACTCTTTGATGTCAGCAACAAGAAAAAGCCGAAGGAGGTTACCTCCCACGTTATGAAAAACGCCGAGTGCCGCGTTGACAGCAACGACGCAAAAGCCTTTTTGATGATTGACAAAAACACATTCGGAATTCCCGTGGCTTACTATAACGGCTCAAACACAAAGTTCGTTTTCAAAACCTTTACCGTTGAAAACAACAAATTCACGGAAAAGAATGTCTATGTTCATTCGTCAAAAGAGGATTACTCAAATGTTTTCCGCGGAACATTCATCGGAAGCTTTGTTTACACAATAAGCGACACCACTGTCAAGCAGTTTGATATGAAGAGCGAAAAGGAACTCTCCTCCCTGACTTACTACGAAAGAAAAGAGACTCCGGAAGTTGAAAACAACCCGGATTCCGATGCCACCGTTGCGTACACGGCAACCACTAAGGCCGGCGCTCAGACGCAGACCACCCGTGCAAGTTAAAAGACCTGATTTGAGTGAAAGGAAGCTGAACGGCGGACAAAACAAAATTTAAGCAAGTCCGGTGAAAGCCGGCAATAGAAATAAAAAGCTCCTATGGCAGAATTAAAACAACTGCTATAGGGGCTTTTGCTGTGCAAAGAAAAAACAAGGAGAACTGCTTTGAATAAATATAAAGCGGCTGCCGCCGGAAAAAGGAGAACCCGGCGGCAGCCAAAAGGATGGTATTGGCGCGTAAATTAAAGATTGTTTTTGGCCTTCATCTTGGCCATAACTTTTGAGGGCAGGCCATAAAGATTAATGAAACCTGTTGCATCGGCCTGGTTATAAACTTCGTCCTCGTCAAAGGTTGCAATTTCAGGGTCATAGAGCGAAAACTCAGAGGTTACGCCGGCGTTTATCATGTTGCCCTTGTAAAGCTTGAGGGTAACGTCACCGGTAACGGTTTTCTGTGTGCTCTTAACAAAGCTGAGAATTGCTTCGGTCAGCGGAGAGAACCACTGTGCGTTATAAAGAATTTCGCCAAGCTTCTGGGCAACAAGGGCTTTGTAATGAGCCGTTTCCTTGTCAAGACAAAGCGTTTCAAGAACCTCGTGAGCCTTATAGAGAATTGTTCCGCCCGGGGTTTCATATACGCCGCGGCACTTCATTCCAACAAGACGGTTTTCAACAATATCAAGAAGTCCGATTCCGTTTGCGCCGCCAAGCTCATTGAGCTTTGAAACGAGTGATACCGAGTCCATTTCCTTTCCGTCAATAGCGGTGGGAACGCCCTTTTCAAAGTGGATGGTAACATAGGTCGGCTTGTCCGGCGCCATTTCCGGCGAAACGCCCATTTCAAGGAAGCCTTTTTTGTTATAGAGCGGCTCATTTGCCGGGTCCTCAAGGTCAAGGCCTTCATGGGAAAGATGCCAGATGTTTTTATCTTTTGAATAGTTTGTTTCGCGGTTAATTTTGAGGGGAACATTGTGCGCCTCGGCGTATTCAATTTCCTCTTCCCTTGATTTGATGCTCCATTCACGCCAAGGAGCAATGATGGTCATCTCCGGAGCGAGAGACTTAATTGCAAGTTCAAAACGAACCTGGTCATTTCCCTTTCCGGTGCAGCCGTGGCAGATTGCGTCAGCTCCTTCGGCTTTTGCAATTTCAACAAGCCTTTTTGCAATGAACGGACGGGCGAATGCCGTTCCAAGAAGATACTCCTCATACTTTGCGCCGGCCTGAACGCAGGGGAAAACGCAGCTTTCAAGCATTTCCTTTGTAACGTCCTCAACATAGAGTTTTGATGCGCCGGTTTTGATTGCCTTTTCTTCAAGGCCCTCAAGCTCGTCCGCCTGGCCAACATTGCCTGATACGGCGATGATTTCCGGGTTGTTATAGTTTTCCTTGAGCCAGGGGATAATGATTGAAGTGTCAAGGCCGCCGGAATAAGCAAGAACAATTTTTTTGATGTTTTCCTTTTTCATAATACTTAAACCTCCGAACAGCGCTTTTTTGGTGAGAAATTCATCTGCGCTGTAACTTTATTCATATTGTGCTGATAATATACCACCTTTTGCATAAATATGCAAGCTTTTTTGAATATTTTTTTGAGGTTTATACACTTTAACAAAGAATGTCCCTTGGTGCGCAGAGGTTTTATTAAGATTGAACAAGGACGCAAAAAAAGCCGGTCAGTTTTCACTGACCGGCCTGTGTTTGAACGGTTTTTAGTTACGCAAGTTCTGCGAAGTACTTGATGGTGCGAACCATCTGGCTTGTGTAGCTGTTTTCGTTGTCATACCACGAAACAACCTGAACCTCATAGAGGCCGTTGCCAAGGTCGATAACCATTGTCTGAGTTGCGTCAAAGAGTGAACCGTATCTCATGCCGATAACGTCTGAGGAAACGATGGGATCTTCGTTGTAACCGAAGGATTCGCTTGCAGCGGCCTTCATTGCGGCGTTGATGCCTTCCTTGGTGACGTTCTCGCCCTTAACAACAGCGGTGAGAATGGTGGTTGAACCTGTGGGAACGGGAACTCTCTGAGCGGAGCCGATAAGCTTTCCGTTAAGTTCCGGAATAACAAGGCCGATTGCCTTTGCAGCGCCGGTGGAGTTGGGAACGATGTTTGCTGCGCCTGCGCGAGCACGTCTGAGGTCGCCCTTTCTGTGCGGACCGTCAAGGATCATCTGGTCGCCGGTGTAAGCGTGGATGGTTGACATGATGCCGCTCTGGATTGCAGCATAATCGTTAAGAGCCTTAGCCATGGGAGCAAGGCAGTTGGTGGTGCAGGAAGCTGCGGAAATGATCTGGTCGTCTGCGGTGAGAGTGTCATTGTTAACGGAGAAAACGATTGTTTTAAGGTCGCTTCCTGCCGGAGCGGAGATGACAACTTTCTTTGCGCCTGCATTGATGTGAGCCATGCTCTTTTCCTTTGAGCAATAGAAACCGGTGCATTCAAGAACAACGTCAACGCCGATTTCACCCCAGGGGAGCTTGCTTGCGTCTGCTTCTTTATAGATGGTGAGGGTCTTTCCGTCAACAGTGATGGTGTTTGCCTCGTCATCGGCGGAAACGGTGTGGAGACCTTCGCCGATTCTTCCGCAATAACCGCCCTGAGCGGTATCGTACTTGAGAAGATTTGCGAGCATTGAGGGCTTGGTAAGGTCGTTGATGGCAACAACGTCATATCCCTCAGCGCCGAACATCTGGCGGAAAGCAAGGCGGCCGATGCGGCCGAATCCGTTAATAGCAACTTTAACTGACATGGTAATTACCTCCGATAAATTAGTTACAAACTTTTGCTCATATATATTACCCCATTTAAAGGCTTTTTGCAACAGAAAAAACAAAAAAACTTTTGCTTTTCCAAATTTTGTCACCCTGAACAAAATATTGTTTAAACAAAACAAAAAGGGCATAATACTGACGAAAATATCCGCGGCAGCCAAAGGAGGAGAATGCAATGGCAAATTCCGTTCTTCAAAAAGTTGACCGCCTATTGTCTCTTGAGGCGAGGGCGGAAAACGAAAGCGAGATAAGGGAGCTTGTGAATGAAATTTTTGCGCGGACAGACGAGCTTTATGAGCTGACCGAAACCGAAAGCGACCCCAAAAAAGGAAGGCGCCTTCTTTCCCTGTGTCTCAAAAAGCTCCGCGCGCTCAACAACAACAGGGAGAGCACTCTGGAAAAATGCGATTACTGCTTTGTTGAGCTTGACCGGCTTCTTGAAAGTGTCTGCCTTTGCACAGATATCCTTCTTTCAGACAGCGAAGTTAATCTCAGCTTTGTGCCGGAAAAGGTTGCCGTTTCCTGCTGTCCCTCTCTTATTGTTGACTCTTTTATGAATCTTATTTCAAACGCAGTGAAATATTCACGGGGAAAGAACATCACAGCCGCACTCAGACCCGAAAAAAGGCAGTGTGTAATCTCCGTTTCAGACAGCGCGGGGGAGAATGATACCCTCTCTCTTATCAAGCCGAAAAGCGGATTGCGCAGCGTTCAAAACACCGCAAGACTCCACGGCGGACGGCTGCTTTTTGCCTCAAACGGCTCCTCTTTTTCGGCCGAGATGGCAATTTCGGCTGAGCTTCCGCGCGGAAAGCGTTATCACGCGCCACCGTTTTCAAGCTATCTTGAAAACCGCTTTTCACCGGTGTATCTCGGGCTGTGCGATTGTTTTTCTGTCGGTGAGCAGCAGTAAGAAAAAGCGCCAAAACAAAAAAAGAACCGCCGTTTGGCAGTTCCTTTGTGGCACCCCCTGGGGGAATCGAACCCTCAACTAACCCTTAGGAGTACGGCGTACCATTTCGTAAATTGTTCATATCATATCTTCCCGTGTTGTTTCTTCGCAAATTGTGCTGCCTGGAGGCAGGTCAATTTGCACAAATTCCCCTGAAATATGCTGCCTTACAACGGCTTTTCAAATGTCGTATTAGCAAGGTATTAGCAGGAACCCCTTGTGACAGAGGGCTTCCAGGGGGCATTTCAAAATGCTATTAGCAGGGAGGATCATTTTATGAGCACCAACGAAAAAGGGACGCCCCAAAGCAGAACATACACCGTGAATGACATCGCAGCCATTCTCGGTATCGGCCGTGCTTCGGCCTATAAACTCGCCAACTCCGGATTGTTCAAGACGATCCGCATCGGCAACATGATCCGCATCTCCAGAAAGTCATTTGAGGACTGGCTGAAGATGGAGTAAGCAATAAATACTTTAAAAGAAAGATACCATAGGCATCTATCCTA
>CAKSWC010000020.1 GCA_934511365.1 uncultured Eubacteriales bacterium | reverse complement strand
GTGGGCCATCAGGGACTCGAACCCCGGACCGACCGGTTATGAGCCGGTTGCTCTAACCAACTGAGCTAATGGCCCATGTCGTTTTGCTGACTTTGGAAGTATATCAAAATATCTTCCGCTTGTCAAGCCTTTTTTCTTAATTTCACCAACTTTTGCTCATCTTTTTTCCTGTTTATGGTTATTTTAACATAATCGTCAAAAAACAAGTGTCAATTACACAACAGTTGTCAATTTGTTCATATTTTTTCATATATTTATTAATTTTTTTTTATTACCATCAAAAGGTACTATAAAGAAGGCGATTGGAGAAGAATCACTTTTTCGGTGCAAAATAACAGAGAAAATTTGGAGTGAAGAAAACATGATCGGTTCAGGAAATTACACTATGTGTGAAACCGGAGATATGAATTGTTATGAATTCTATCTTGAAGCAACAAAACAGTATGGCGATTATGACGCTGTTCAGCATATGGACTTGCGCGTTAAACGCTCGCAATTTATTGATGACATTGAGTCGCTTGCCGCTTATTTTTACAGCGAGCTCGGCCTCAGACGCGGCGATGTTTACACAATCTTTTGCCCGACCAATGTTGAAAGCCTTGTCGGTTTTTATGCGCTCAACAAGCTTGGAGTTATAATATCCTTTGTTCATCCGCTTCTGCCGACGGAGATGCTCAAGGAGTATGTTGAATCCGCTCATTCAAAAGGCGTTATGATTCTTGACCTGCTTTCAAAAGATCACGTCAAAACCCTTAATGAGCTTGGCGTTCCCGTTCTGCTTTGCAGAAATTCCGATTATGCCTCTCCCGTTAAAAAGGTTGCAACCCGCGCGGGTGAAGGAATTTTGGAGGCTATCTTCCCGAAATTTAAAAACTGCACCGGTTATTCGGCTGCAATTAAAAAGTACAGAGGCAAAAGAGTTCCGGGCGTTAAGAACAATTCCTCAGACATTGCCGTTTATCTCAACGGCGGCGGTACCACCGGAAAGAGCAAAACAATTATGCTCACCAACAAAAATGTTAATGAGGTTCCCTATAAGACCGCTTACATAGATGAAATTCATGAGCCAGGCGAGGAGGCGGAGATTATTGTTCTTCCGTTTTTCCACGCTTTCGGACTCTGCCTTGCCGCTCATATGGCGCTTTGCAACGCAGGCCGTGTTATTCCGCTCATGCGCTTCAATGCGAAGCTTGTTGTCAAGCTTTATAAAAAGAACAACATTATTGCCCTTGTCGGAATTCCGAATATGTTCAAAAAGCTTTATCACACAAAGGGCTTTGACGGTCCCCACCTTTCAAACACAAGAATGATGTTTGTTGGCGGCGACGACCTTTCGCCCAAGTTCCTCCAAGACTTCAACGATATGCTTGAACGCAACGGAACCTCCGCAAGACTCAGACAGGGTTACGGCTTGACCGAGGTTTGCGCTCCCTGCTGCGCAAACACCAACTGGGTTCACAAGGAAGGCTCAATCGGAAGGCCGTTCGAGGGCATTCGCATGGAAATTTGGGATGATAACTGCAACCGTGTTCCCAACGGTGAAATTGGCGAAATCTGCGTCACCGGCTCAACCGTTATGGCCGGATACTATGACGGTACCGGCGAGAGAAACATTGGCCTTTACTTTGACAAGGAGGGCACTCCGTGGGTAAGGAGCGGCGACCTTGGATATCAGGACGACGACGGCTTCTTCTTCTTCTCCGGCCGCAAAAAACGCCTTATCATTATCTCGGGATACAACGTCTATCCGGTTGACATTGAAAACCTTATGGACACGCTTCCGTTCGTCAGAGAGAGCTGCGCCGTCAGGGGCGAAAAGGACGGCCGTCCGCTCGTCAGACTTTATGTCTCGCTCAAGGATAAGGACAAGAATCTTGACCAGGACGAACTGCGCGAGAAAATTATCAAAGCCTGCGAGGATAATCTTGACAAATTCTCCGTTCCGCGCGACATCGTTTTCATGGAGGAGCTTCCGCACACTCCGCTTGAAAAGGTTGATTTCATGGCACTTGAAAAAATGGCCGGATAATTTTTGACTTTTGTTTTGTGGGCGCCGTATTTGCCTGAGCGGCGCCCACCTTTAGCTTTATCACGTCTTATTCTTTTGAATAGTTTTTCATATTATTCATATGCTGTTCATATCTGAGACATAATGTCTCATTACTATATAACAGTACAAACAAAGTTGCACAAAATTCCCATTGAAAGGATAGATAAAAATGGTTGGAATTGGTAAATGGTCAGCGAAGGTCAGCACTCTTGTTTTTAAGGGCGAGATTACCGTTGACATCCGCGATAACAATGGGGAATATGAGATTGAATTTCATCTTCCCGAAAAGTTCAAAAATGTTGAAATTAAGTATCATGACGTTCACGCAGAGGGCAACACCATCTATGGCAAGGGCGAAATTACTCTTCTCCCCGGAAAGATGATGGACGCCGCCGTAACTTTTGACGGCGACACGATGACCGGCTCTCTCACTCTTCCTTTCCTTGGAAACAAGGAAATTAAGCTTAAGGACGGCCACAGAATCGGCTGATATTTAGGTAATGTTAAAAAGAAATGACGTGATATAAATGATTGAATCAGGCAGTTATAACTGTTTTGAATTTTATTGCGCGGCAACTGAGCAGTACGGCGATTTTGATACCGTTCAGCACATGGACAAGCGTGTTAAACGCTCAGAATTTATCGCCGAGGTTGAAGCGTTGGCTGCGTATTTTTATCATGAGCTTGGCCTCAGGCGCGGCGATGTTTACACCATCTTCTGCCCGACCAATGTTGAAAGCCTTGTCGGCTTTTATGCGCTCAACAAGCTGGGTGTTATTGTTTCCTTTGTTCACCCGCTGCTTCCGCCTGAGATGCTCAGGGAATATGTTGAACAGGGTCGCTCAAAGGGTGTAATGGTTCTTGACCTGCTCATCAAAGACCAGGTCGGCACTCTCAATGAACTTGGCGTTCCCGTTCTGCTTTGCAGAAACTCCGATTACGCCTCTCCGGTCAAAGCGGCCGCAACAAGGCTCGGCGAGGGTCTCCTTGAGGCGATATTCCCGAAGCTTAACAACTGCGAAAGCTATTCCTCCGCGCTGAAGAAGTATAAAGGCAAAAGCGTTCCCGGCGTTAAAAACAACGCCTCAGACATTGCCGTTTATCTCAATGGCGGCGGTACCACCGGAAAAAGCAAAACCATTATGCACACAAACAAGGCCATTAACGAACTTGTTCACAAGATGGGCTATATTGATGAAATTCAAATTCCCGGCGAGGAAGCTGAAATCATCATTCTTCCGTTTTTCCATGCGTTTGGCCTTTGCGTTGCGGCGCATATGGCACTTTGCAACGCCGCAAGAATCATTCCTCTCATGCGCTTTGATGCAAAACTGGTTGTCAAACTCTATAAAAACAACCGCATTGCCGGCATGGGCGGAATTCCGAATATGTTCAAAAAGCTTTATCGCGCAAAGGGATTCGACGGGCCTCACCTTTCAAACACAAGAATGATGTTTGTCGGCGGTGATGACCTTTCGCCCTCGTTCCTGCATGACTTCAATGAAATGCTTGAACGCAACGGAACTTCCGCAAGGCTCCGCCAGGGATACGGCTTGACCGAGGTTTGCGCGGCCTGTTGCACAAACACCAACTGGGTCAACAAGGACGGCTCAATCGGAAAACCGCTTGAGGGTATCCGCATGGAAATTTGGGACGATGACTGCAAGCCGCTCCCGGACGGCGAGGTTGGAGAAATCTGCATCACGGGTTCAACCATTATGGCCGGCTACTATGACGGAACGGGCAAGCTCGGAATCGGACTTCATTATGACGAGGACGGAACACCGTGGGTAAGAAGCGGCGACCTTGGCTACAGGGATGAGGAAGGCTTCTTCTTTTTTGCCGGACGCAAAAAGCGCCTCATCATCATTTCCGGATATAACGTCTATCCGGTTGACATTGAAAATCTTATGGACACTCTGCCCTTTATTAAAGAAAGCTGCGCCGTCAGAGGCGAAAGCGAGGGCAAGCCGCTCGTCAGACTTTATGTTTCTCTCAAACAAAAGGGTAACGAAGATGAGCTGAGGACAAAAATAATCGAAACGTGCGAAAACAATCTTGACAAGTTCTCCGTTCCGCGTGAAGTTGTTTTTATGGACGAACTTCCGCATACGCCGCTTGAAAAGGTTGACTTTATGGCGTTGGAAAAGCTATAATTGAATTGCAGTTTCCTGCAATAAAACTTAAAAATTTAATTACGGAGGTAATTTATCATGGGTAAATATTCATTTGCTGAAACCACCATCGGTGATATTCTTGACAATGAGGACGCTTTTGAGCTTTTCAAAGAGCTTGCTCCCGAAGCTATCGGACATCCGATGCTTGAAATCGGAAGGCCGTTCACTGTTGACCAGGCTCTTCCTTTCATCGTCAACATTGCCGAAGGCATGGGTCTTGGCGATATTTCAGACAGAATTGATGACTTCAAAGCTAAGCTTGAAGCTATTGAATAAGGTTTAAGTCTAAATCTTTTACCTGACACATTGATACATAACGAAGAAGGCTTGCCGAAAAAACGGCAAGCCTTCTTCACTTCTTTTATTCAATATCATATATCTGCTTGAACTTTCTGTGGTTGATGATGTGAACAAAAACAGAAATAAAAATAACTCCGACCGCAAGACCGGCGGCAATGCGCGCGGTCTCTTTCAACGCCTCATTGAAAAGACCCATCTCGCCGACTATGAAGTAATACATTGTGTAATATAGTTTTCCGCCGGGAACAAGGGGGATAATTGAGCAGGCAAGATAGGTTGTGTTTGGCGATTTTGTTACCCTTGCCATAATTTCGGAATAAACGGCGCCGAAAAGAGCCGGAAAAAGATTTTGAAAGAACTCATGGTTAAAATATTTCAAACAGATAACATAAACAACGCAGACAAGTCCTCCGCCGAGCGTCGCCCAAAGTATCCTGCCTTTGCGCACCCGGAAAAGCAGAGCAAAGCCGCAGGCACCGGCAAGACCGGAAAGAACGATTATTAAAGCTTCTTTCAGTTCCATTTTCAAACTCCTTTCAAAAGAAGGATCGGAACAGCAAAGCCGCAGGCGATCGCAAGGGCAATTATCATTGTTTCAAGAAAGCGCATAAGGCCGCTCATAACATCGCCGCAGAGCATTTCGCGGATAGAGTTGATGAGCATCAGGCCGGGAATGATGAGCATTATGTCTCCTATCATTATCATGTCCGCGTTATCAGCAAGGCCGAGCCGCACAAACAAAAGCGCAAAAAAACCGGAAAGCGCCGAGCAGACCGCGGTGAAAAACAGCCTGTTCATGCCCTTGGCTTTGATGAAAGAGTTCATCAGATATATCATCACCGCGATTGGAACGCTTGCAAGTGCATCGCGCCATGAGCCGCCGAAAAAGATTGCAAAGGCGGCCGCGGCAAGCACGTTTCCAAGGCAGGCGGAAAGGCGAAAGCGCTTTTGGGCATTGTTGATTTTTTCAAGCTCGTCCTGTGCCGTTTGAACATCTGGGCGGGCGGAGCATATCTCCCGCGAGAGGGCGTTGAGCTGTTCAAGCCGGCCGAGGTTGTTTGAGTAGGCGTAAATGCGCCTTGACTGGGTGTAATCGTTTCCGTTTTCGTCAAAGGCGGTGACGGTCATCATTGAAATGATTGAAAAAACCTCAACCCGTTTCATTCCGTAGGCGTAGCACACGCGGATAATTGTTTCCTCAACGCGGTTCATTTCAGCTCCGCACTTAACCATGCTTTTTCCGAGATCCATCGCAAGGCTCAGCACTGCGCCGCCTGCGCACACTTTTGTTTCCTGCACAGCTATTCCTCTTTCCGATTAGTCAGTGGTTATTCAGCCCTATGATTATAATACGCCGCAGAAAACAAGTCAAGAGAAGTCTGAAGTATTTAACCGGTTTGCTTCATTTTTTATCGGCCGGTTTATTTAATTTTTATCTGGCGATAAACAATGTAGTCGCGCTCATATGTGTAGGTGATATGAACGGTGTCGCCTTTTATGACTATTGCCGGATATGAGTATTCACCAAGGCCGAACTCAAGATTCATTATGCGCTTGAAGCTTTTTCCGTCATCAAAGGAAACAAGGAGCGAAAGGGGAGTGCGCACACCGAGGAGTGAATGAGGATTGCAGACAAGGAAAATTCTGCCGCTTTCATCCGTGTCAAGGTCAAGGCCGCTGTTGTTGTTGCCGATTTTTGTCGGATAAGCCTCTGACCATGTTTTTCCGCCGTCGGAGGAATCGCTTCGATAGATTTTTCCGACCTTTGTCCTTGTGAACATATGAACCGAGCCGTCTTTTGACTGCCAGAGCGAGGGCTGAATCATTGGAACATCAAGAACACCGAGCTTTGCCTTAATAAAATCGGACCTTTCCCAAGTCTTTCCGCCGTCATGCGAAATATCGACAAAGACTCTCCATGTTTTTCCGCTTTCATCGGACGCGGGCGCAAGAATTGTTCCGTCAGAAAGCGTAATCGGTTTGTTCTTGACGGGGCCTCTGCCGCCGCTTGTGTCGCCTTTAACAAGCTCCTCGGGCTTGCTCCAGCTTTCTCCGTCTTTTGAATAGGAAACATAAGTTTTCCATGAGGCAATCTCTTTTCCAACCTTGAAATAAAGCGCAATGGTGCCGTCCGGCTTTTCAAAAAGAACCGGATTCCAGTGTGCGGTGTTTTCATCGGCCGTAACTTTCACGGGCTTTCCCCAACCGTTTTCTGTCCGCAGGCAGGTGAGGATGTTGACATCGTCTGACTTTTCTTTTGCTCCGGCGAACCATGCGGCAAGGACGTTTCCGTTTTCAAGCGGAAGAACGGTTGAAGCGTGGCAGTCCTCGGTGGGCTTTTCGGTGAAAATAAGCTCACGTTTGTCTGAAACAATAACTTCTTTTGCCGTGCTTTGAGAAACGCCTAAAAGCAAAATCAGCGCGGATATGAACGAAAGAATTTTTTTGAGCATCGGTCTTCTCCTTTTCATTTTTCTCGGTTAAAGAGTAGCATATTTTCTTTCTGACGTCAAGAAAAAGCTTCCTTCCCGTCATTCGGAAAAGAAGCTTTTTATATTTTCTGCGTCTTTTTTTGAAATGCCGCGAACCGCCTCAAGCTCCTCTTTTGTTGCGGCCTTGATTTTTGAAAGCGACTTGAATGTTTTCATGAGTATTTCCGCTTTCTTTTTGCCGATACCCTCAACTAAGGTGAGCTTTGTTTCAAGCGCGGAGCGCGTGTGTTTTTCCTTGTGATATGTGATTGCGAAGCGATGAACCTCCTCCTGAATCGAGGAGATGAGGGTAAAGATCCGTCTGCCGTCGCGGATTTCAATTTCGCGCCCGTCTTTTGTAATGGCGCGCGTTTTGTGCTTGTTGTCCTTAACCATTCCGAGGACGGGAATGTCAAGCCCAAACGCTTCAATAATCGGTCTGACCGCGTTGACCTGACCCACGCCGCCATCGAGCAAAATGAGGTCGGGCAGCTTTCCGAAGCCCTCGCCGGTCTCCTTCTCCTCCTCATAGCGGTTGAAGCGGCGGCTTATTACCTCACGCATTGAACCGTAATCGTCCTGACCGCTGAAGCCCTTGATTGAAAAACGCCTGTAGGCGCGTTTATACGGCCGTGCGTTTTTGAAAACAATCATTCCGGCAACATTGTCCGCTCCTGCGGTGTGGGAAATATCATAGGATTCGATATATTCCGGAACAACGGGCAAATCAAGCATTTTTGCCATCTCGTCCAATACGGCGGTTTCCTCCCCTTTGCGGCCAAGGAATTCTCCGAGCTTCTGTGATGCGTTTGAAAGGCACATTTGAACGGTTTTAACGCCTTCACCCCTTTGCGGAACGGTGATTTCAACTTTCTTTCCGCGCTTTTCCTCAAGAAAGCGTTCAAGCAGTTCTTTGTTCGCCGTTTCGCCGTCAACAAGAATTTTTGAGGGTATGGGGCGGTTCATCGAATAGTAGGAGAGGATGAGCGAATGGCGTTCCTCCGGAAGGTCATCCGAGGAATCAAAAATAAAATGTTCGGACGAGGTGAGCAAGCCGTTTTGGAAGTTCAAAACGGCAAGGCAGGCTTTGTCTGCGCTTTGCGCAACGGCAAAAACGTCCCACGGTGCTTTGTTTTCAAGAACAACCTTTTGCTTTCCGGCAATGCGCTCAACGGCTCTTATCCGGTCGCGCAGCTTTGCCGCTTTTTCAAAGTCAAGGTTTTCCGCAGCCTCCTCCATTTGCTTTTGAAGCTCTTTAACGGAGCTTTTGCTGCCGCCTTTGATGAAAGCGATTGCTTCCTCAACGTTTTGCTCATAGTCTTTCTGGCTGATTTTTCCGGCGCATGGGGCGCTGCAGCGCGAAATAAAGTAGTTCAAACACGGACGGCTTTTTTTAATGTCACGCGGGAAAACTTTTGAGCAGGTGGGAAGCTTAAAAATTTCCTTTGCCTGTTCAACGGCCTGGGTAACGGAAAAATTTCCTGTGTAGGGGCCGATATATTCAGCGCTTTTGTCGTCTTTGCGGAAGCAGGCATAGATGTTGCCCCACGGATTCGGTTTGATTTTGATATAGCTATAGCCCTTGTCATCCTTGAGCAGAATGTTATACTTGGGCATATTCTGCTTGATGAGGCTGCATTCAAGAACAAGCGCTTCAAACTCGCTGTCGGTGAGAATATAATCGAAGTCGGCAACATTTTCAACCATTTTGCGAACCTTGGTTGCATGGTTTGTCTGCGAGCCAAAATACTGGCTGACACGGTTCTTGAGCGCCTTGGCTTTGCCGATATATATAATTTTTCCGCTTTTGTTTTTCATTATATACACGCCGGGAGAGAGAGGGAGCTTCATTGCCTTGTCCCTCAGTGCGCGCAGTTTGGGATCAATCATAATGATACCTTCCTTATGGCAGGGAAAAACGGTACTGTCCGGTTTAACCGGCGGTTACTTAGTGACCAGCATCTCGTTGTTTTCAAGATACTCGTCATAGGTTTCCTTCTTGTCATAAACGCCATCCGGGCGGAATTCAATAATTCTGTCGGCAACGGTCTGAACGAACTGATGGTCATGAGAGGTGAAAAGGATTGAGCCTTTGAACTTGATGAGGGCATTGTTGAGCGAGGTGATTGACTCAAGGTCAAGGTGGTTCGTCGGTTCGTCAAGAACAAGGACGTTTGCGCCGGAGAGCATCATTTTGCAAAGCATACAGCGGACTCTTTCCCCGCCGGAGAGAACTTTTGCCTTTTTTGTTGCCTCCTCTCCGGAGAACATCAGCCGTCCGAGCCAGCCGCGGACATCGCTTTCAAACTGAAGGTCGGAATACCTGCGAACCCAGTCAATAAGCGAGTCCTCAACGCCGTCAAAGAACGCTGAGTTATCCGCCGGAAAATATGCCTGGGAAGTGGTAACGCCCCACTTGAAGGAACCCTCGTCCGGCTCAAGCTCACCGGTGATGATTTTGAAGAATGTTGTTTTTGCAACGCCGTCCGTGCCAACAAAGGCGACCTTTTCGTTCGGCCTGATTGTGAAGGTTACGTCATCGAGCACCTTGCGCCCGTCAACGGTTTTTGAAAGGTGTTCAACCATGAGCATATCGTTTCCGATTTCACGCTCCGGTTTGAATTCAATGAACGGAAAACGTCTTGAAGAAACGGGCATATCTTCAATAACGATGGATTCAAGAAGCTTTTTGCGGCTTGTTGCCTGTTTGGACTTCGAGGCGTTGGCAGAAAAGCGCGCAATGAATTCCTGAAGCTCTTTAACCTTTGCCTCGTTCTTTTTGTTTTGTTCGCGAAGCTGGCGCTGAGCCATCTGGGTGTATTCATACCAGAAGTCATAGTTTCCGACATAGAGTGTGATTTTTCCGAAGTCAACGTCTGCAATGTGGGTGCAGACCTTGTTGAGAAAATGTCTGTCGTGGCTGACAACGATAACCGTGTTTTCAAAGTTCATCAAAAACTCCTCAAGCCAGTTGATTGCCGCAACATCGAGGTGGTTCGTCGGCTCGTCCAAAAGAAGAACGTCCGGATTGCCAAACAGCGCTTGGGCAAGGAGAACCTTGACCTTCTGGTCGCCGGTCAGCTCACGCATGAGCTTATAGTGGAATTCGTTATGGATTCCGAGGGCGTTAAGAAGAATTTCGGCGTCGCTTTCTGCGCTCCAGCCGTCCATTTCCGCAAACTCCTCTTCAAGCTCGCTGATTCTCAGCCCGTCCTCCTCGGTGAAATCCTCTTTGGAGTATAGCTCTTCCTTTGCGTCCATAATTTCAACAAGCTTTGCGTTGCCCATGAGAACGGTTCGTATAACATCATAATCGTCATAAGCATAGTGATCCTGCTTAAGGACGGAAAGGCGCTCGCCCGGAGTGATGCTGACATAGCCCTTGTTCGGCTCAATTTCACCCGAGAGGATTTTAAGAAAGGTTGATTTTCCCGCGCCGTTGGCGCCGATGAGGCCGTAACAGTTGCCTTTGGTAAAATTGATTGAAACGCTCTTGAAAAGCTCCCTTGAGCCATATTGAAGCGTGACATTGTTTGTACTGATCATTCTTGAAAAACACTTCCTTTGTTGTTCGGTGCATAACTTAAAAATTATATCATATTACAAGAATTAATTCAAGCTTTTTGCCCGGAGAGTGGCGGATACACTTGGTATTTTTCAAATTCAGACTTTCCTGATGTTAAAAGACTTTCTGACCTTTTCCCGCGCCTCATCAAGGCTTTTGAACTCTTTTGAAAAAACGAACTGCGCAAGGAGATTGCCCGTTGCCGTCGACTCGGTCGGGCCGGCAAAAACCGGCTTTCCGGTGTACTCCCGAGTTAATCTGTTGAGAAAGCTGTCCTTGCTTCCTCCGCCGACAATGTGGATTGACGTAACCGTTTTTCCGGTGACTTTTTCAATTTCCCTGACCGCGCGGCCATATGATGATGCAAGCGAGTGATAAACGCTTGAAAGTACGTCCTCAAGCGGCATATCAGGCTTTTTGGCGAGGGCTTTCACAGCCTCAATCATGCTTTTCGGCGCAACAAGCTGCGGTGCGTTCACGTCAATCAGCTCATGCTCTTTGCTCTTTTGAGCAAGCAGCATCATTTCATCATAGGAGAGGGATTTATTGAGGTCTTTTCTGATGCTCTGCAAAAGCCACATTCCCATGTAGTTTTTAAGGAAGCGGAAGCGGTAATCAATCCCACCCTCGTTTGCAAAGCCCAGTTCGCGCGCCTCGGCCGAAAGAACGGCTTTTTCGCTTTCGGTTCCTATTATGCTCCATGTTCCGGAGGAAATGAAAACCGCGTCCTTTTCAAGCGGACAGGCGGCAACGGCCGAAGCCGTGTCGTGTGAAGGACAGAAAACAACCGCCGAGGAAAAGCCGAGCTTTTTTTCAATTTCCTTTTTGAATTGGCCAACAGCGGTACAGGACGGAACAATTTTTCCGAGCATTTCTTTTTCAAATCCGAGTGTAGAAAGGAGCTCATTGTCCCATGTTTTTGTTTCCGGCGAGACCATTGCCGTTGTTGAACAGATTGTGTATTCGTTAAGAATTTCTCCGGTGAGCCGGAAAGAAAGGTAGGCCGGCATCATCAAAAGATGACGGGCTTTTTCAAGCTTTCCGGTAGTTTTGTCGCTATAAAGCTGATAGACTGTGTTGAAGCTCTGTTTTGCAATTCCGGATTTTGAGTAAAGCTTTTCAAAGGAAATGATTTTTTCTGTTTCAGGAATTGCTTTTTCGGTTCTCCCATCGCGGTAGCAGAAAGCAGGAAGAAGCTCCTTTTTGTTTTCGTCAAGAAGAACATAGTCAACTCCCCAGGTATCAATGGCGACCGTTTCGGGAATCATGCCCTTTTCGCGGCAGGCGCGAAGTCCGTTCATAACCTCGGAAAAAAGGCGTTCAGTGTTCCAAACAAGACTGTTGCCGCTCTTTTCTATTGAGTTTTCAAAACGATAGATTTCCTCTGTTTCAATAATGCCGTTTTTAAGATATCCGATTATGTGCCGTCCGCCGGACGCACCGATGTCTATTGCAAGGTGATATTTCATAATGTTCTCCTCTTTGCGGCTTAAAATATTTAATGGGTGTTTTGAACCGCTGCTTTTTGATTATAATATACCATAAAATCAATAAAGGCGCAAGATAAAAGTTTCGGCCGGGCTGCTAAAAAGTGCCCGGCCGATGTTTGAAAAAAATTAGAGACTTTTTCCTGTGCTTTCGGAAAATTCTTTAACGGCGCTGTTCCACTGTGAATACGCAGGGTCATTCCGCTTATCGCGGAAAATTCCGAGCGAGTCAAAGTATTTTCCAAGGTAGGCGCTTGCTTTGAGTGCGCCGGTATAGTTCAGGTGGTCGCCCTTGTCCTTGGTGTCGGTTTTCCAATCTATTGGAATCTCTTTCCTCAGGGCGTTCATGTCGATATAATCGCAGCCGATTTTTTTTGAAAGTTCGGCAACGGCGTTGTGGCGCCGCATATTCCAGTTCTTGACGCTCGGAGAGCTGACAAGAACAAGTTTTGCTCCGTTTTGCTCGCAGAGCTTGTTGATTTTTTCAACGTATGCTCCGTTCTTCTTCGGAAAGCCTTCATGAACCTTGCTCGGCTTCATATAATTTTTTGTGTCAACGGAACCGACAGCATTGCTATAGATATAGCCTTTGTTGATTTCAGTGTTTGAAAGGTCAACGCCGAATGACCAGTCACGCAGGCTCAGGGTTTTCCAACGGTTGTGATAGCGGAAAACGCTCATGACCGTTGCAAGCTTTTGGCTGAGAATATCGGAATCGGAAAAAGCGCGGTAGATTGCGTTTGTTTCAAGAAGAACTACTCGCGGCTGCTGGGTTTCAAATGTTTTCTGAAGAAATTCATAGGAATAGCAGAGAATCTGTGCGCTCGTTGCGCAGACATACGGCGTGAAGCCGTAATCGTTCCAAATTTTGAGCGGAACAAAGGCGCTGTAAGCTTCGCTGTCACCAATTATGAGGACGTCAATGGTGTTTTGCGGCTCGCCGAGAATTCCGTTGGCCGCGGAGTCAAGCATTCCGGCGTCCTTGGTGTTGCTTTTCGGTTGAAAAAGAACAGATGCGCCAAAAAGGAGAACAAGAAGAATGAGCGCAAACGCCGTGAGGCGGAGAAGAACTTTTGAAATTGCTTTCATTGCTGCACCTCCTTAAAACTCGGCATAAATCGGGTCAACGGGAATGTAGCCCGGACCGTATGCGCCGAAGATGACAATAAACATAATAAGCGAGAAAAGAATGACCCAGCGGACCGGAAGCTTCAGGTTGTTCACCCTTTCGCCAACGGGAACGCCTTTTTCGTTCAGAATGCTGATTATGAAAACGATAAGAACAGCAACAAGAACAATGGCAATATCCTTGATGTCAATGCCGAGCGGCTTGAGCACCTCAGGGGTCAGCGCGGTGAATTTCATCTTTGTGAAAAGCCGTTTGAACATTGCAAGGCCGGCACGCAGCCCGTTTGCCCGGAAGAACAGCTCGCCGATAACAACAAAAACGCAGGTGCGCAGAATTTGAGCAAGGCGATAGGGCAGCTTTTCCGGCGAGACATGAAGCTTTGAGTTCACGCTCTTAACGGCAGGGGAGACAATGTTTCCGCAGAGAATCAGCAGGAAGTGATACATTCCGAAAAAGATGTAACTCCACGCGGCACCGTGCCAAAGGCCGTTTGAAAACCAGACGCAGAACAGCGCCACCGAACCGGCAACAAGCGGGCCGAAATGGTTGCCAAGCTTTTTCCGCGCGGAGGAGGTCAGGTTTTTCATCGGCTTTGACATTGTTACGGGATAGAAGATGTAATCCTTGAACCATGTTCCGAGCGTAATGTGCCAGCGCTGCCAGAACTCGGAAATTGTTTTTGAAAAGAAGGGGCGCTGGAAGTTTTCCGGAAGTTTTACGCCGAAAATCTGCGCCGTGCCGATAACGGCATCCATTGTTCCGGAAAAGTCCATGTAAAGCTGAACGGTATAGAACACCGCTGCAATGGCGATAATTCCGCCGTCATATTTGTCATAATTATCAAAAACTTCCTGAATGAGGGGATTGAGTCTGTCGGCAACAACAAGCTTTTTCATGTAGCCGTAAAGGACGCGTGTAATGCCGAGGGTGAAATTCTGATAGTCGATCCTTTTGACGTTCCAAAGCTGCGGCGCGGTCTGCTCATAGCGGCATATGGGTCCTTCAACAATCTGCGGAAAGAAAGACATGAAAAGCGCAACGCGAAAAATATTATCGTCCGCCTTGCTTACACCGCGATAGACGTCAACAAGATATGAAACCGCCTGCAAGGTGAAAAACGAGATGCCTATAGGCATAATAAATTTCGGAATTTCAAGAACGGTCTGAGAGTGAAAGAGCTTCAAAAGGCTGTTGATGTTCTCCGTGAAAAACGGTGAATATTTAATCATCAGCAGCGCACCGATATGAACAACGGCGGCAAAGGCAAGGACGACTCTACTCTTTTTTTGGAAAGCTTTTTTAATCTGCTTGCGTTCCTCTTTTTCGCATTCCTTGACTGCATTGTCCTTTTTGGCGCGTATTCGGTCGAGCCAGAGGGCGAAGTGGTGAACGGACATCACCGTTATCAACAGGAAAAGAATGAGCTTTCCGCTGATGAGCCAGTAAAACGCCATGCTTGCGGCAAGAAGGTAATATTTCTTTGCTTTCTGCGGCATAAAGCAATAGCCGATAATGCTGATTGGCAGGAAGAAATAAAGATATTGATTTGAAAAATATGAGGTAAGCTCGGTATATTTCCCCGCAAGGAGAAGCTGCGAAAGATTCATTTTATCACTCCGTGTATTATTTAATCATTTCCCGCTGCCGCGGCAGACAGCACCGTTTTGAATCGAAACAATTCCATTATACAAAATCATTATAAAATAACAAGTCTGTGGTTTTAGGACGAAACTGTGTATAAACTGTCAAAAAAACGTAATGTTCGTTTGCGACCCAACGAACTAATATTGTATAAGAAACAGATTAAAAAGACAATAAAAAATTCTCAAGAATTTATTACAAAACAAAAACCGTTTGTAATAGTTAGTGACGGATAGGAAAATAGCTCATTATTTTTTGCCGGAATACGATAAGGAACAAAAATAGCATTGACACAATCACGGTATCGTGATATAATATTACTGAAAAGATAGGAGGTTGAATTGATTATGCCGGTATTGGCGAGGTTTTACGGTATTGTCATCAGGATGTATTTTTTGCAAAGCGAGCATAATCCGCCGCATATACACGCAATCTATAACGAGGATGTTGCGGCTATTGATTTTATGACGGGAAAAGTTATTGAAGGAAATCTTCCTGCAAAAGCTCTTTCAATGGTCAGAGAATGGCTTTCTTTAAATAAAGACGCATTGCAGGAAATGTGGGAAACACAGGAGTTCAGAAAGCTTCCGCCGCTGGAATAATTCAAAATGGCGTAAAAAATCACGATAGCTGAAATTGAAAATTTACACTTGAACAAACTTTTGTATTGCCAAAATCACCATCACGCCTTGTCCGGCTACAGCACGGTGTGAGTTTAAGGTGACTGTTAAGTTACATTATTTTTTGTGGCCGGAAAGGAAATAGGAATCAATATGTTTCATAAAATTAAAAGCGTTGTTCCAATTTCCGGATTCAGGTTGAACGTCCAGTTCAGCGAGGGAGTCACCAAAACATATGATATGAAGCCGTTGTTTGAAAAGCTTCCTGCTTTCAGACAATTACAGGATAATCCGGAGAAGTTTTATTGTGTTTCGGTTGACGTTGGCGGTTATGGTGTTATCTGGAATGATGAATTGGATTTGTCCTGCGATGAACTTTGGGAAAACGGAACGATAGTAAAAACACCATTTGACGGACTTATGGCGTTTAGTGATGCAACAGAGTTATGGGCATTGAATGAAAGCACATTGCGCAAAGCAATTTCCTACGGAAAGCTTGTTAACGGTGTTGATGTATGCAAATTCGGAAAGCAGTGGGTCGTTTCCATTGAAGCCATGAAACGTGAATACGGAGACGCCGTCAAATGAAAACCCGAAATATAAATGAACCTCCGGTGCCATGCATGACACCGGAGGCTTTAAATTAGCTTTTTTAAAAAAGTTAACGAAAAGGGAGATTAGTCCTTTTTCTTCTTGAGGCAAACGAATGCCACAGCAGCTGCAACGCTGAGAACGCCGAGAGCTACGAAAACGGTTGAAGTATCGCCGGTCTTCGGAGTCTTTGTTGTAACAGCGGCAGGCTTTGTCGTTGTTTCGGCTTTGGTTGTTGTATCGTCCTTCTTGCCACCGATCTTGCCAAGGCCGATGTACATGTTGGCAAAGAAGTTAACGATATCGTTATCAAGGAGTCCTTCGATGGCCGAGGTATCAATACCGAGACCTGAAAGGCCGCTCATGAGGGAATCCATGATTCCTGACATTGTGTCCATTGCACCGTTTCCGGAGCCGCTGCCCTTTGAATCGCCCTTTTTGTCTCCGCCGCCGAGGCCGCCAAGAATGCTTGAGAAATCGAACGAGCCGAGATCAAAGCCCTTGGTAAGAGAGCCGAGATCAAAGCCTGCGCCCGAAAAAGCACCGGAGATGGTGTCCATAAGCGAGGAAATGTCAAGGCCTGAGCCGCTGCCCGAACCGCCGAGAATGCCGCTGAATGCATCAGAAATAGCGCTGAATGCACTCGGGTCGATCATTCCCGAAAGGCTTGAAAGAACGTCGCCGATGCCGCCGGAAGCCGAAGAACCGCCGGTTGAAGAACCTGCGCCTGCAACAAGACCCTTGAGTGAATCGAGGTCAAGCTTGTCGAGAATCTGGCCTGCGTCGCCATCGCTGAGACCGCCGAGGTCAACACCACCGAGGAGATCTTTAACGGAGCCTGTGTCAGCAGCCATTGCGGGCACGATTGAGCAGATGCAAAGAACAACTGCAACCATAACGCCTAAAAACTTTTTCATGACAATCAAATCCTTTCTGAATATTTATATCAACAGCTTTCGCTGAAAATATACAGATTGTTGAAAAACTTCCCGTCAATTATACAATATGTAGGCTTGAATTTCAATAGAATATTAAAATATTCTTAATAAATCGGCGAAATTACCAAGTTACGAAAACGTCAAGACCGTCAGTTGTATAATTTTTGTTGAGTTTGAGTCCGTTTTCTTCAAGAGCGCCGCAGAAGGAGAGAAGCATTCTTGCGTCCTTGAGGGTGATTCTTGCCTGAACCTTGAGCTCGGAGCGGTCGGAGAACTTGTCAAGCTTTCCGGGAACAAAGCCTGTGCACCACCAATAGGTTGCATACTGCCTTGAGAAAATCTCCTTACCCTTGCGGTAGCAGGTCATGGACATCTTGAGCGAATCTTCATCGGAAGCGCAGTCATAATGCTCAACCTTCCGGCTTGTCGGCTTGTTATAAACGCCGATTTCGGCTCCGACAAACACAAAGCCGTACTGACCTTTCCAGAACTGGATCAACCAGTCCTTGTTTGCATAGTTGAACTTGCAGCGCATTGTGTCGTAATAAAAAACGATGAACGAGGCGCCAACGTCATAAAGCTCGTTGAAGCCGAAGTTGCGCTGCCACGGATCCTTGTTTGTGTAATAAACATTCTCTTCCGGGTCGTATTTATAGCCGAGGAAGCCCTTTGAAAAGACCGCTGCGGAATTGATGAGCTCTTCCGGCGTTTCGTTGCCGGTGAGTTCTTTTGTTGTCGGAATGACAGCGGTTGTTGACGGCTTGGTTGTTGCCGGTTTGGTTGTTGTCGGAGCCGTTGTGCTCTGGGCAAAGGTTGTGAAAAGGTTCGAGGTGCTTTCGCCCGCCTTGTCGGTAACGGCAAGAGCGTTGGTCGGAAGGGTGCTCGGCTGGGTTGTTGTGGTCGGCGCGGTTGTGGGTTCTGTTGTTGTTGGAACGGTAGTCGTGGTCGCCTGAGTTATGATGGTGACGGGCTGCTGAACCTTGGTGTTTTTGTTGAGCGCTCTGACGCCGAGGAATGAACCGGCGCAGACAACAATAAGAGCCACAAGGGCGATGACGGTTGTTTTTGATTTAGTCATCTCATTTCCTCCTTGATTCTGAATAACCCAAATTTTATATAATTTTCGACATAAGAGTACATAATGTATCAAGTAATAGGATAGCAAAAAAACGCCGAAAGGTCAAGCACTTTCGGCAAATAGTAAAAAAGTTTAAAGTTTTTAAACGATGCTTAAGAAATTCAGAGCCGTCAGCGGTTTAAACTTGGCAAACCGTGATATCCGTTTTCGTCATGGAGGATTGCGGCGTAATATTTTCCGCCGATCCGAACAATATAAACATTAGTGGTCGGCTGCGGCGCATATTCAAAAAGCTCACTGCTTCCGCTTTCCGTCTGAATATATTGAGAAGTGCTTTCATTATATTTGAGATATGAAATGTGCTTTCCGGCAAGGGAAGAGTCAAGCTTTTCCGGAATTGAGCACTCTTTCAGAATTTCAACCTCTCCTTCTCCGCAGACAAAGTAGGTTTCTCCGTTTATCACGACTGTTTGCGCAACGCTCATTGAAACGCTGCCATGGTTGGTTTGAGAGGTAACGGCCGAGGTGATGGAGCCTTCGGAAGCAGTGCTTTCGCTTGACCGTGGCGCGGAGCTTTGTTCCGTGTTCTGCGCCTTGCTTTCCTGTGTGTGCTGTGTTGTGCATTGTATTGTGCTCTGTTCTGATTGCCGAGAGGAGCTTTCTTCAGCGGTTGTTGTTGGTTTTGCAGCCGGTTTTTTAACCTGAGGAGTCAAAATCGCAGCCGCAATCACAACACATAGGCACGCTGCTGCGGCAGCAAGCACGTTGATTCCGGACGGCTTTTTGCCTTTTTTAAATCCAATGGTTTCCTCATAGTATTTTTCGTCAAGTTCGCCTATAGCTTCAAAAAAATTTTTTTTGTTCATAACAATGCCTCGCTTTCCAGGTAGTTTTTCATTTGTTTTCTTAGCCTTGCAAGCCGGACGGAGACGTTCTTTTCGCTGAGGTCGACTTTCTTTGCAATATCCTTGTAGCTGCTGCAAAAAGCATAGCGCAGCATGAAGATTACGCGGTTCTCTTTTTCAAGCGAATCAAGAAACGCTTCAATAAAAAGAACAAGCTGTTTTGTTTCAAATTCCTTTTCAACCGTATTTTTGTCCGGGATAAGCTGAGCAATTTCATCAAGTGTTGTTTCAAAAACGCTGTTTCGCAGTGCTTTTGTGTTGTTGTAGTATCGACGCAGAGAAACATTGCGGACAATTTTGCAAAGGTACGTTCTGAATGGGGAGGGCCTCGCCGGCGGAATTGCGTTCCATGCGCCGAGATATGAATCATTGACGCATTCTTCAACATCGCGGCTGTTGTTCAGAATGTTACCGGAGATTTTCCGCAGCAGGCGGCCGTATTTCCTGTCCGTTTCGGCGATTGCTTTTTCCGACCTTTCAAAAAACAACTCAATTATTTTTTCATCGTCCAAGTTTTTCACCTCCGTCTATTTACTTACAATTATAATCGAAAAGCTACAGAAAAATTGAATTAATATTTGCTTTATGGGCGTCTTGGATTTTTAACAGAACAAAAACGGGGCTGCCCGAAAGGACAACCCCGTTGATAATTACGAATCAATTTATAATGCTGTTTGCCCAGTCGATAACATCCTTGCAGACTGTTTCAAAGCATTTGCTCTCGTTGAGGATCTCATGTCTTGCGCCGTCATAAAGGTGGAGCGTAACATTGGTTTTGCCTGCGTTTTTGAGCATATTGTAAACCTGCTCAACGCCTTTTCCATAGTTTCCGACAGGGTCCTGTGCGCCGGAAATCATGAGGACGGGGAGAGCCTTTGAATATTCTTCCGCCCAGCTTTTTGTTGATACCGAGCAAAGCAGAGAGAACATATCCCTGAAACCGTAGGCGGTGAAAAGGAAGCCGCAGTATTTGTCTGCAATGTACTTGTCAACTTCATCGTTGTCTCTTGAAAGCCAGTCGAAAGGTGTTCTTCCCTCAAACTGCTTGTTGTATGTTCCGAACGCGATGTTGTCAATCATCTTGCTGCGATAATGGGAGCCTTTGATTTTTCCGACAGCTTTGGCGAGGGCAATTCCAACCTTTGCGCCCGGGTTGGGACCGGCAGTTCCGCAGAAAACGGCACCGGTAAGCTCCTTTGCGTATTTTTTGGTGAATGAGCGCGAAATGAATGAACCCATTGAGTGCCCGAAAAAGATATACGGCTTTCCGGGGTTCTCCTTCTTTGCAATCTGCATAAGCATATGGCAGTCGCCGATAAAGTTCTGCCAGCCGTCCTTTTCGCCGAAATAGCCAAGCTCGTCATCGTTTTTAACGCTCTTTCCGTGGCCAAGATGGTCGTTGATATAGACGGCAAAGCCGTTATCGCAAAGAACGGACGCAAACTTTTCATATCTTTCAAGGTGTTCCGCCATTCCGTGAGCAATCTGGATAACAGCCTTTACGCTTTCCTTATCTTCGGGAAAGAACGAGCAGGCGTGGATATCCGCAAGGCCGGAAACGGACGGAAAATAAAATTCTTTTTTAACAGCCATAACAATACCTCCGGTTGCATATAATGCAATATATTACGAAGCTTATTTTACCACATTTTTCCTTCCTTTTCACTGCTTTGGTTAAATATTCTTTCCGTAATAATTCACAAAATATCGCTCTTGTTTTTGACAAAAGCGCCAACCGTCAAAAAAAGACAACAAAATCCGATTTGGAACAATAAACTCCGAAGTCTAAAAAAAACAAGCAAAAACCGAGCAAAGTCCAAAAAATCGGACTCAAAAATAAAATTAAGTGAACATTTGTGTTGACAAATCTGTTTTTTCTGCTATAATCAAGACATAGAAAAACGAGAACGAATGTTCGGACGAGCTTTTTGAATCCATCAATAATTCAGGAGGGTATTTCTTATGTTTACATCACCGGTCATGTTTTTTTCGGTTTATATTCCGCTTGTTGTTCTTGCGGTTTTCGGAATAATTTTTGAAGAAAAGCTCATCGCTTTTGAGCAGAAAATAAAGCGTGCATTTTTTAAAAAATCTCGCCGCAAAAGCGCAGCGGTTCGCGAGCTTCCCCGCGCGGCGGCTTCTTGTGCGCCGAACGCGCAAAGACGCACCAAAAGGGCAGGACGCGCCGCATAAAAATCAATAAGCTCGGGTGCAGGATGCAGGGTGAAGTTTCCGCGTTCAGCGCAGAACAAAAATCAAAACAAAAAGACTATATCTCACAATTTGCATTAAAACCTTAATGTTTTGCGAGATATAGTCTTTATTTTTTCGTGCTTATCAAAAATTACTTTGCTCTTTTACATACGCGTTTTTTGCCGCTTTGTCAGTCTTTTGCGTCATACCACGTTTTGCCGGTGTGAACCTCCGCAAGGAGCTTAACACGTATTTTGCAGGCATTTTCCATTTCCTCTTTCAAAAGAGCGCAGACGGTTTCCTTTTCCGCCTCATCACATTCAACTATCAGCTCATCGTGAACCTGCATGATGAGCTTTGCGCTTTTTGTTTTTTCTGAAAGGCTTTCAAAAACCTTGACCATTGCAATTTTGATGATGTCTGCCGCCGTTCCCTGAACCGGCATATTGCGCGCAACCCTTTCACCGAAGGCCTGGAGAGTTTTGTTTGCGGCGGTGAGCTCCGGAAGATATCTGCGGCGGTGGAAAAGCGTTTGAGCAAAGCCGTCCTCGCGCGCCTTTTCGGCAACCTGCTTCATATAGCGGTCGATACCGCTGTAATGGTGGAGATAGCCTTTGATATATGAACTCGCCTCTTTGAGCGTTACGCCAATGTCTTTCGCAAGGGAGAACGCGCCGATTCCGTAAACAATGCCGAAATTGACCGCCTTTGCTCTGCTTCGCATCAGCGGTGTTACCATGGAGAGCGGCATATTGAAAACCTGAGAGGCGGTTATGGCGTGAATATCATCTCCGTTTTCAAAGGCGGAAATCATCGCCTCATCGTCCGCAATCGCGGCAAGAACGCGCAGCTCAATTTGAGAATAGTCTGCGTCAACAAGCACACGGCCTTCTCCGGCGGTGAAGAAGCGGCGTATTTCCCTTCCCTCTTTGTATCGCACGGGGATGTTCTGGAGGTTCGGCTCAAGGGAGGAGATTCGGCCCGTTCTTGTTTCGGTCTGGTTGAGCGTTGAGCGGATTCTTCCGTCCGCGTCAATCTGTTTGAGCAGCCCGTCGCAGTATGTGGACTTGATTTTTGCAAGCATCCGATATTTCAAAATGTCCGCAACAACGGGATAGTCATATGAGAGCGACTCAAGCACCTCGGCGCTTGTTGAATATCCGCTCTTTGTCTTTTTCTTTGGCGGAATGCCCATTTTTTCAAACAGAGCCTCGCCGAGCTGCTTCGGAGAGTTGAGGTTGAACTCAAAGCCGACAAGGGAGAAGATTTTTTCGCTCAGCTCGTTTACTTTCTTTTCAATCTCTTTTCCGTAGCGTGCAATTTCGTCTCTGTCAACAAGGAAGCCCGTGCTTTCCATTGAGGCAAGAACCTTTGCGAGCGGCTGCTCAATTTCATAAAGCAGGTATTCCTGGTCGTTTTCTTTAATTTCGGCAATACTTTTTTCAAAGACGCCTCTGAGTGCCGCGGCGCTTTGAACGTATTTTTTGAGGTTTTCCGGGCAGTCAACGGACGGAACAAAAACGCCGAGAGTGTCCGCAAGACGCAGAATTTCATAGCTGTTAGCCGAGGGGTTGAGAATATAACCGGCGAGCGTTGAGTCAAAAGCAAGGCCAAAAAGCTTTGCCTTTATATTTTCCGCATAGCGATAAAGCAGCTTGCTGTCGCAGGTATATTTTTTCCACTCACCTTCAAAAAAGCTTTTTGTGAAAGAGTCAAAGTCAAAGCAGTTTGACTCAACAAGGCGGATTTCGTCTCCGATTGAAAAGAAAAAGGCTTTAACGGCGTGGTTTTCATATTCGCAGACAAAAAATGCCTCTCCGGCGTTCTTAAATTCACCCAAAAGGCCGCAAAGGTCGCGCTCCTCTTTGAAGGAAAGCCTCCTTTCCGGTGCTTTTTCTTCCGAGGGCACACAAGCTCCTTCGCGCGTGAGGCCGAGCTTTTCGATCATTGAAAACATTTCGAGCGAAACGAGCATTGTGATTGCTTCTTTTGCGTTTGGCTCTTTTTTTTCATAAAACGTCATGTCGGTTTCAATCGGAGCATCGGTGCAGATTGTTCCGAGTGTTTTTGAAAGATACGCGCTCTCTTTTCCGCTTTCAAGCTTGCTGCGGACGCTTTTTTTAATGTCGAGCGTATCAAGATTTGAATATATGTTATCAATCGTTTTGAAGCGGTTGATGAGATCCTCGGCCGTTTTTTGGCCGATTCCGGCAACGCCCGGAATTTTGTCCGAGGAATCGCCCATGAGGGCTTTAATTTCAATCATGCCCTGCGGTTCAACGCCGTATTCCTCCATGAGCTTTTCCTTGTTAAAGAGAACCGTCTGCGGCTTCCCCATTTTTGTTGAAGCGAGCAGAACAACCGTGTTGTCTGAAATGAGCTGGAGCGAATCTCTGTCTCCCGTTGCAAGAAAACAGCGGTCGTCTCCTTTAACGCGTGCGCTGAGCGTTCCGAGAATATCGTCGGCCTCAAAGCCTTCTTTTTCAATTATAGTATAGCCGAGGGCGGAAAGAAGCTTTTTGAGAATCGGCAGCTGGCTTGCAAGCTCCGGGGGCATTGCCTTTCGTCCGGCCTTGTATCCGGCGTACATTTTGTGGCGGAATGTCGGTGCTTTGAGGTCGAACGCAACGGCAACATGGTCGGGACTGCATTCCTCCTCAAGCTTCAAAAGAACATTCAAAAAGCCATAGATGGCGTTGGTGAACTGGCCGCCCTTTGTTGAAAGGAGCTTTATTGCATAAAAAGCGCGGTTGACAATGCTGTTTCCGTCAACAACAAGAAGTCTCATATGGTACCTCCGAAATTTTATCTATATTTATAAGTATATCACAAAATGCCCCAAAAGGGTGGATTTTTTGAGAATTTGTGTTAAAATGTTAAAACACATGATTTTTAAAAGGCGAAAGGAAAATATAATGAGAATCGGCAACATTGAAATTGACGGCCGGACGGCCGGTCTTGCGCCGATGGCCGGCGTTGCGGATATGGCGTTCCGCGAGCTTTGCCGTGAATACGGCGCAACGTATGTCGTCAGCGAAATGGTCAGCTCAAAAGGTCTCACCATGTCTGACAGGAAAAGCCGAAAGCTGCTTGTTTTGTCTGAAAAAGAGCGTCCGGCGGCGGCGCAGATTTTCGGCTGCGACCCGGAGATTATGGCGCAGTCCGCAAGGGAGTGTCTTGCGTTTTCTCCGGACGTTATTGACATAAACATGGGCTGTCCTGCGCCGAAAATTGCCGGCAACGGAGGCGGAAGCGCACTTTTGAAAAACCCCGTCCTTGCCGAAAAAATCATCAGAGCCGTTACCGAAGCGGTTGACGTTCCCGTAACGGTGAAAATTCGGCTCGGCTGGGACAACGATCATATCAATGCGGTTGAAATGGCACAAAGGGCGGAAAACGCCGGAGCAAAGGCTGTTACCGTCCATGGCCGAACAAAGGCTCAGATGTATGCTCCGCCGGTGGACACAAAAACGATTGCCCTTGTGAAAAAGAGCGTTTCAATTCCCGTTATTGCGAACGGAGACGTTACCGACGGACTTTCCGCAGCCAAAATGCTTGAGGAAACAAACTGCGATTATATTCTCATCGGCAGGGGGGCGCTCGGAAGGCCGTGGGTGTTCAGCCAGGTCAGCGCATATTTGAAGCACGAGGTCATTTTGCCGGAGCCTCCGGTCAGCGAGCAGATGCGCGTAATGGTGAAGCATATTCGCCGCATCTGTGAATACAAGGGCGAAAGAACCGGAATCCGCGAGGCACGCAAGCACGCCGCATGGTATATCAGAGACATCCGCGGCGCGGCCGGATATCGCCGTCAGGTCGGAGCACTTTCAAGCATTGAAGAACTTGAGGAGCTTGCGTTCAAAATTGCGGCCGAAAACGGCTGATTGGAAAATTTTAACTAAACCAACACAGAGCTTTCAAATGTTTTTTAAACAACTTGTGAATAAAGTTAATAAAAATTCAATAAATATTTCAAAAACCTCTTGAAATTTGTCAAAGTCAGTGATATAATCAAGCCAAGATAATAAACATAATAATAAGGAGGAAATCCCCATGAAAAAAGTATTATCTGTATTTTTGGCAGTTCTCATGCTCTTCGGAGCACTTTCAGTCGGTTCTTTTGCTGAGGACGGAACAACCACCGAACCTGCAGTTAGCCCGAAGCCTTATCACGCTTGGTGGGAAAAGGACGGCGGCCCCTGCACTGCAGATCAGGTAGTTATTGCGTTCAACCTCAACGGCGGAACCCTTAAGAACGAAACTCAGGTTTATAACGAAGAAACCGGTAAGTTTGAATGGAAAAAGGGCAAGGATATCAGCGGAACTTATTACATGGTTCCTGAAAATCGGGACGTCATGAAGGGCGGAATGAGCGTTGTTCTTCCCCTTGTTACTGCTCCGGACGGAAAGCAGTTCAACGGTTGGGAAGTTGAGGTTTGCGTTGTTTCCGGTTACGCCGGTAACACCTATGCCGCAAACGCCGAATTCAACATTCCCGTTGGCGCAAGAGGAACTCTCATTCAGATGAAGGCTTCTTACAGTGCAGCCGATTTTGAAGAGCCCACCATTACAAAGGTTATCGGAATCCTTATGAAGGTTTTCGGAACCATCATCGGCCTCATCGCTTATGAAGGCGACACCAAGAAGGGTATCGCATTCATGGAGAAGGTTTTCGGCGGTCTCTTTGATTAATTAAAAAGCTTATTTTCAGCGCTGCCAAAAGGCGGCGCTGTTTTTTGCCCTCTTAGCTGCAATTTCAAATGCACCAAAAAAAGTACCGCCCACAGAACAGCTGCGGGTGGTACTTACCAAATTTTTTTTGAACGCTTTTTCCGGATAGGCTTTTCGTCAGACTTCATAATACACAGCAAAATCTAAGATTTCAGCGTTAAAAAACGCATTATGCAATGTGACGGAAAACATAAGACCGGAAGCCGGCGTCAGTCAAATGCCGCTTTTTCAGACCTTTAAGCTCCGCCTTCGGAAGCAGCAGGCGCCCTTTCCTTCTTTGGTAACGAAAACTCTTTTTCCGATAACGGATTCCAGCGTGACCGGCTTCACCAGATAAGCATCGGCTCCGTTTTTAAGAAGCTTGTTTTCAAAGCGCCTGTTTTTGAGAGCAGCCTTGACGAAGAATTTTGCGCCGCATTTTTTGAGCTTGCCGTCAAGCGATGCGAGCACATCAAGAGCATCGCGGTTTTTCATGAAGGCGTCCACAATAATAATGTCCGGAACGCTTTTTTCAATAATGCTTTCAAGCATTATTCCGTCTGATTCAACTAATTTGACTTCAAAGCCGTTCGCTTCAAGATCTCTAACGAGCTTTGAAAGAGAAAGGCTTCCGTCATTGGTGATAATGACTTGTTTCTTCATGTTATTCCTCCTCTCCTGCCATTTTGCCGGACTGAACGCATTCAGCCCGGCATTGTTGTTTTGGCATATGGTCATTATATTACGGTCAAAATGAAAATTATGTCGTATCGTGTCGAATGTTAAAAAATAGATAAATTCCGATTTATTTATTTAACTTGAGTGCTATTCTGGCGTTTGAGAAGCAAAAAAATTTGTCTCTTGAAGCCTCATATGCAGAATTACCAAAATAAAACCATACTAATGCAGTATGATTTGTCGAGACTTATAAAAATAAAATATTACAAAAAAAGCGCAGACTTTTTCTTGACAAATTGAAAGCCGGGGAGTATCATATACTAAGGTTAGCGAGAGCTAACCACTCTTTAGGAGTTATGGTTAGCCAAAGCTAATTCAGGCATGATTTCAGATTGCCGGAATGAATAAGAGAAAAGGGGTATGAAAATGATGCCGCTGTGTTATGCAGATGTCGGAGCGGATAACACGATTAAAAAGCTCGGCGGAAGTCCGGAGGTTAAAAAGCACCTTGAAAACCTTGGATTTGTTGTTGGGGGCAATGTGAAGGTTATCACAACTCTTGCCGGAAACGTGATTGTGAATGTTAAGGAAACGCGCGTTGCCATCAGCGAGGAAATGGCAAGAAAAATTATGGTTTAAGCATATGCTGATTGCTTAACTCAACTAAACAGGGTAATCCCGGCCGGACCGAAAGGAAGGCCGCCAATGATAATAAGTTTTGATTGAACAAGGAGGACAAGGTTAATGAAAACTCTCAGAGAAGTTAAAGTCGGTGACACCGTCAAGGTTAAAAAACTCCACGGTGAGGGTGCCGTAAAGCGCCGCATTATGGACATGGGAATTACAAAAGGCGTTGAAGTTTTTGTCCGCAAGGTTGCGCCGCTCGGCGACCCGATTGAAGTTACCGTTCGCGGCTATGAGCTTTCGCTCAGAAAGGCCGACACCGAAATGATTGAAGTTGAATAATTTTTTCAGACGCTGTTAGCGGCAGCTAATTGGTTCTTGTTAATTAAAAGTTTTTTTAAAATAAGCTTCGCATTCTCAGAAGCGGAAAGAGAGGAACAGTTATGAATATCAGAATTGCCCTTGCAGGCAACCCGAACTGCGGAAAAACAACGCTTTTCAATGCGCTCACCGGTTCAAACCAATTTGTTGGAAACTGGCCCGGCGTTACGGTTGAAAAAAAGGAAGGAAAGCTTAAAAAGCATGACGGCGTAATTATCACCGACCTTCCGGGAATCTATTCGCTTTCTCCTTATACACTTGAGGAGGTTGTTGCAAGAAACTACCTTATCGGTGAACGTCCGGACGCAATTCTTAACATAATCGACGGAACAAACCTTGAAAGAAACCTTTATCTCACCACGCAGCTCACCGAGCTTGGAATTCCCGTTGTTGTTGCAATCAACATGATGGACGTTGTCAGAAAGAACGGCGACAAAATCAACACGGCTGAACTTTCGCGCCAGCTCGGCTGCAAAATTGTTGAAATTTCCGCTCTTAAGGGAACGGGAATCAAGGAGGCTGCCGAGGCGGCCATTGACGCGGCAAAGAACGGAAAAACCGTTCCGATGCACACTTTTTCCGGCGTTGTTGAACACGCTCTTGCCCACATTGAAGAAGCTGCCGTTCACGGACTTCCGGAAGAACAGCAGAGATGGTACGCAATCAAGATTTTTGAGCGTGATGACAAGGTTCTCTCTCAGCTTGGTATTGATGAGTCAACTCTCAAGCATATTAACGAGGATATTGAAAAGGCCGAGGAAGAGCTTGACGATGACGCCGAGTCAATTATCACGAACGAAAGATATATTTACATCGGTTCAATCATAAAATCATGTTACAAGAAAAAGGGCGCTGGCTCGCTTTCAACCTCCGATAAGATTGATAAGGTTGTTACAAACCGCTGGCTCGGACTTCCGATCTTTGCGGTAATCATGTTCCTTGTTTATTACATTTCAATGGTTACCGTCGGTTCGTTTGCAACCGACTGGGCTAACGACGGCGTTTTCGGCGACGGTTGGCACTTCCTCGGAATAGGAACAAAGGCTTATACCGAAGTCAGCGACGCTTACACCGATTCTCTCAACGCAATCAACGCTTTTGTTGAAGTTGACCCTGAGGCTGAGGACTTTGACGCCAAAAAGGCTCTTGCCGATATCAAAGCATTCAAGCCCGCCGAAGAAAACGAAAAAGGCACAGTTGGCGTTGAGGACGAGGAAACCCTTGCTGTTGACGATTTTGATGTTTACTACTCCAAAATCCCCGATGGCGCTGACGAGAAAACAACAATCGGAACAACATTTACTGAGGCCGCAAAGTATTTTGAAGATGGCGGCGCAGAAAGCTTTGAAGCTCCCGACCCGGCAAATTACGGCGTTTGGGTTCCCGGCGTTCCCGTTCTTGTTGGCAATCTTCTTGAAAAAGCAGGCGCAGCGGATTGGCTCTCAGGTCTTATCAATGACGGTATCGTTGCCGGTGTCGGCGCGGTTCTCGGCTTTGTTCCCCAGATGCTTGTCCTCTTCCTTCTCCTTGCGTTCCTTGAGGCTTGCGGCTATATGGCTCGTATCGCCTTTGTTCTTGACCGTATTTTCCGCAAGTTCGGACTGAGCGGTAAGTCCTTCATTCCGATGCTCATCGGCACAGGCTGCGGCATTCCGGGCATCATGGCCTCGCGTACAATCGAAAATGAACGCGACAGGCGTATGACGATCATGACAACAACCTTCATTCCCTGCGGCGCAAAGGTTCCGTTTATTGCAATGATCGCAGGCGCAATTTTCGGCGGTTCGGCTCTTGTTTCAACAAGCGCATACTTCATTGGTATGGCGGCAATCATCTGCTCCGGTATCATGCTTAAGAAAACAAAGATGTTCGCCGGAGAGCCCGCTCCGTTCGTTATGGAGCTTCCGGCATATCACCTTCCGACAGTTGGCAATGTTCTTCGTTCAACCTGGGAGCGTGGCTGGTCATTCATTAAAAAGGCAGGAACAATCATTCTTCTTTCAACAATCTTTGTTTGGTTTGCAACCTACTTCGGATTCGTTGACGGAAAGTTCGGAATGCTCACGGAAGATCAGATCGACTCCTCAATCCTTGCTTCAATCGGCGGCGCAATCGCATGGATCTTCAAACCGCTCGGCTGGGGCAACTGGCAGGCAGCCGTTGCTTCAATCACAGGTCTTGTTGCAAAGGAAAACATTGTTGGTACTCTCGGCATCCTCTATGGCGGCGGAGAAGGAACCGTATATCAGGCAATCGCTCAGGCATTCACCGGTATTACCGCATATTCGTTCCTTGTTTTCAACCTTCTTTGCGCTCCGTGTTTCGCTGCAATCGGCGCAATCAAGCGTGAAATGAACAGTCCGAAGTGGACATGGTTCGCCATCGCTTATCAGTGCGGCTTTGCGTATTGCGTTGCTCTCATGATAAACCAGTTCGGCGGCGCTTTCACCGGACATCTCAACATCATCGGCCTCATTGCGGCAATAGCTGTTCTCGGCTTCATGATTTATATGCTTGTCCGTCCGTATAAGGAAGCAACAAAGCTCACAAAGGACGTTAAAGTCAAAGTCAACAGCAAATAATTCGCACCAAACGGCAGGGCCGCAAAACTGCGGCCTTGCCTGGGTAAAAATCAAACAGGAAGGAGTCGGTCTAATATGTCATGGCTTTTGGCAAATCTTTCAACAATTCTCATAAGTCTTTTAATTCTGCTCATCGTGGTGTTAATCATTGTTAAGCTTGTTAAAGACAAGAAAAAGGGAAAACACTCCTGCGGCTGCGACTGCGCCCACTGCGCAATGGCAGGCTCCTGCCACGGCAAGAGATAAGCTTATATTAAATTTGGGAAGTGCTTTTGCGCTTCCCAAAAAACAAAGGAGCTAGTTAGCATAAGCTAACTAAAATGACGGAGGATGATGTAATGATAAAGACAACGCTTAAAATTGACGGTATGGCGTGTTCAATGTGCGAAGCACACATCAATGACTGCATCAGGCAGAACTTTCCGGTCAAAAAGGTTTCATCTTCTCACGCAAAGGGTGAAACGGTTGTGATTGCCGAGGAGACGCCGGACGGCGAAAAGCTCCGAAAAGTTATTGCCGAAACCGGATATGAGCTCAAAGATATTAAAAGCGAGCCTTATGAGAAAAAAGGCGGACTTTTTTCAAGGTTCAAAAAATAATTCCCGTTTGGGAGAAGGAGGACAAAAGAATGAGCGAAAAGG
>CAKSWC010000019.1 GCA_934511365.1 uncultured Eubacteriales bacterium | reverse complement strand
GTTTTGATTGAAAACTGTTCGCCAACTATGGCCGGACTCAAGACCGGAAGCCTTTTTTCCTGCGAGTTCAAAAGCAGGAAAGAACTGCTTGAAAAAATACGCCGCCTGAACGTCCGCCTTGTTCCGCGCGGAGTGAGAATGGTTCCGGTGAAATTTGCGGGCAACCGTGCGCTAATATATATGTATCGCCCAAAAAAGCTTTCAAAGGATTTGTGCGATTCCACCGCGCTTTCAATCCTTTCAACAAAGCTTTATCCAACGGAAAACGCACAAAACTGTGTTGCAGAGCTTGTTAAAAGGCTCAACACACAGGAAGAGTTTCCGCATGAAATCGGTTTGTTTTTGGGCTATCCTTCAAAAGATGTTGAGGGCTTTATTAAAAACAAAGCCAAGGGTGCAAAGTGCGTTGGAACGTGGAAGGTTTATGGCGACGAAACGGAAGCCAAAAGGAAATTTGCGCTTTATAAAAAATGCAAAAGAGTTTATGAGGCGGCCTATAAAAAACACAATTCGTTTGACAGGCTTATTGTAAATTGTAAATAGCAATGAAAGGCTCTCGGGGCCGCTCTTGTTTAACTTCTTTCCTCCTTAAATACTGATAATCTCCAAAATTGAAACCCATACAAAAGCAAGCGCTCCCGCGGCAGAGGGGGCGCTTGCTTTGCGCAGAAAAAACAAAGTTTTTCTTAATTTTTTCCGATAGATATTGAATGACGCAGATTTTGTGATAAACTGTAACGGAAAAGAAAATAAAGGAGATTGAGATATGAGTGCAAAAAAGAAAAAGAAGAAGAACAATGAAATTGTGATTATCGGAATACTTGTTTCTTTGATTGTTATCGTTGCTTCAATGACCGCGGTGACGCTCATAAAGAACAGGGAAAGCTTGAAAAAAGGGGACACAACTGTTTCGGCGGAAAAAAGCACGTCCGAGTCCGTAAAGTCCGAAGCTACATCAGAAAGCAAAATTACCGAAAGCACGAGCGAAAAGCTTTCGGTTGAAAACAATGTTACTTCCTCAAAAAGCACAACAAAAAAGGAAAGCTCGGTCAAGCGCTCCGAAAGCGGAAGAATCATTGTTGACGTTGATTCGGTGCCGTGGAACCTTCTTGTTGTCAACATGGAGCGTGAAATTCCGGAGGGCTATGACCCCAAAACAAAGGAAATTCTTGACACCGGCTATGAGCTTGACGCAAGAGTTACTCCGTACTATGAAAAAATGTATCGCGCCGGAAAAAAGGACGGCGTTACCCTGACCCCGTTTTCCGGCCACCGCAGCTATGAACGTCAGCGGATAAATTACAACAACCTGACCGAAACCTACATGGCGCGCTACGGCCTTGACCGCAAAGCGGCGGCAAAAAAGGCCGCAACAGTCATTCTTCCTCCGGGAACGAGCGAGCACAACATTGGCCTTGCAATGGACGTTTGCAACACATATGACTCTTTTGCAAACTCCGCCGAATATGCATGGCTTATGAAAAACGCCTATAAATATGGCTTTATTCTGCGCTATCCAAAGGAAAAAGAGGATGTTACGGGAATTGTTTATGAGCCGTGGCACTGGCGCTTTGTTGGCGTTGAATACGCAAAAAAAATCAAAGACAGCGGCCTTTGCCTTGAAGAATATCTGGATTCGGTCGGAATAAAGTATTGACAAATTGACCTTGCTTTGAAAACGCTTGACATATACGCATTGAGGGCGTATAACAACAATATAAAGGGGGATAATGTGAAAAGAACGGATTAAATAAAGCTGCTTTCAAAAAACGGTTGGTATTTAAAACGTAACGGCGGAGATCGTGATATTTACACCGACGGAAAAAATAATGAATCAATACCGAGACATCAAGAGATTAAAGAGAATCTTGCAAAAAACCCTGCCGTGGCATTTGTCACAGCAGGGTAGTTTTTTTAGGCTTAAATTACTCGGCGTCCTCGTCGGAAGCTTCTTCTGCTTCCTCTGCAGCCTCGTCCTGCGGCTCAAGAAGAGCGCGGATTGAAAGGCTGACACGCTTCTTTTCAAAGTCGATGTCAGTGATCTTAACGTCAACTTCGTCTCCGATTGAAAGAACTTCCTTCGGTGAAGCGATGTGGCGGTCGGCAATCTGTGAGATGTGGATAAGGCCGTCAATGCCGTCAATAACATTTGCAAACGCACCGAAAGTTGTGAGACCAACAATCTTAGCCTTAACAACCGAACCAACGGGATAATCTCTCTTGAGAATCTCCCAGGGATTGTCCTCAACTCTCTTATAGCCGAGAGAAATTTTTCTGTTTTCTCTGTCAAGAGCCTTGACGTATACTTTGACAACGTCGCCCTCTTTAACAACTTCTGACGGATGCTTGATACGCTTCCAGGAAAGCTCTGAAATATGTACCATTCCGTCAACTCCGCCGAGATCAACAAATGCGCCGTAGCTTGTGAGTGACTTAACGGTGCCGGTGTATTCCTGACCTTCTTCAACCTGAGCCCAGAAAGCTTCGGTTGCGGCCTTGCGTTCTTCTCTGATAACTGAGCGGATTGAACCAACAGCGCGCTTCTTTGCCTTGTCAACGTCAATGATGCGGAATCTGACCTTCTGCTTAACAAGCTCGGAAAGGTCGGCTTCCCTCGGAAGTCCGGTGAGTGAACCCGGGATGAAAACGCGGACGCCCTGCGCATAAACAAGGACACCGCCCTTGACTGCTTCGGCAACAACGCCTTCAAGAATTTCCTCGTCTTCCTTCGCCTTGATGATGTTGTCCCAAGCGGCGATAGCGTCAAAGCGGCGCTTTGAAAGCATCATGGTTCCTTCGGAATCGTTCGTTTTCATGATGATGAGGTTGATCTCGTCACCGATTTTGAGTTCTGATTTCGGATCGGCAGTCGGATCGTTGCTGTACTCCTCAATGGGAACGAAGCCAGCATATTTTCTGCCGATATCGACCTGTATTTCATTAGGTGCAATACCTACAACAACGCCACGCACTTTTTGGTCGGAGCTCATTGATTTAAGATTCTCCTCCAAAGCGGCCTCAAAGCTCATTTCTTCAGGATTGGTTTGTTCGTTTAAAATTTCGGACATGGTGGATAGTACCTCCTTTATAATACCTGCAGGAGTGGAAGCCCCTGCTGTTACCCCAACTGAGCGGAAACGGGAAAAATCATAATCATGAAGCTCCCGCGCCGTTTCAACAAGGAAAGTTGGACAGTTCTTTTCACACACAGCTTTAAGCTTAGCGGTGTTGGAACTTGAGCGCCCGCCGACAACAATCATTGCGTCGGACAAAAGGGAAAGCTCAAACGCCTCTTTCTGCCTGTCATTGGTTGCACTACATATTGTATCAAAGAAAAAACCTTTTGTACATAGTTTTTTTAAAATTTTTGAGGTTTTTTCCCATTCTTTTACAGAAAAGGTGGTCTGTGCGACCACATATACTTCTTCATCAACAATTTCCGGATGATTTTGGAGCAATCGGTCAAGTTCCTCCCCGTTTTTATAAACAAGGCTTTCACCCTCCCAACGGCTGCGGAAACCTTTGACCTCCGGGTGGTTTTCGTCTCCGGCAATCAAAAGCAGCCGGTCTTTTTGCGAGTGGCGCTCAACAATTTTTTGAATTTTCATCACGAACGGGCAGGTGAGGTCAATATAATCGGCCTTCATTTTTTTCAGCTCGTCAATAATAAATTTCGGTGCGCCGTGGGTGCGGATAACAACGGTTGTGTCCGGCGGAATTTGAGACGGGTGCTCAATGATGTGAACTCCCTTTTTTTCAAGGTCGCTTATGACCGAGGGGTTGTGAATAATCGGCCCCAGGGTGCAAACCCTTTTTCCGCTTTCAACCATGCTGTAAAGCGTGCTGACCGCGCGGTCAACGCCAAAGCAGAAGCCTGCCGTTTTTGCCAGTGTAAGTTTATAGTTTCCGTTCATTGCAGCTCTCCGTGTTTCAAAGACCAAAGTTCCTTGATTGCGTCCATGATTTTTTCGCTCGCTTCTCTGATTTTCTGCTGCGAATATTCTCCGTCCAGTGAAAGCTCGCTGTTTTTGATGAGCTTTCCAAAGCGTATTGTAATTTTTGGGCGCAGCTTTTTTTCCTGTGGCGTTTTATAGATACTGACCGGAAGAACGTCCGCCTTTGTTTTTGCGGCAAGATATGAGACGCCGTTTTTCGCCTTTTTGGGGATAGCGTCTTTGATTCTTGCACCCTCGGGAAAAATTCCGAGCACCCAGCCGGAGGAGATAATGTGCTTTGCAAACTCAAGCGCACGCTTGTCGCTTGTCTGCCGCCTGACCGGAAAAACATTCATCTTTCTGAGGAAAAAAGCAAAAAGGCGGTTTTTGAAAAGCTCGTCCTTTGCCATGAAATGCAGCGTCCGCGGACAGCGTGAAATTATCATCACGGGGTCAAGCGCTCCAATGTGGTTCGCCGCAAGAATAAACGCGCCTTCTTTCGGAATATTCTCCTCGCCGAAAGACTTCACGCAAAAGGCGAGCGAGACAAAGCCTTTTGCAAGGGGGCGGAAGAAGTTATAAAGCCTGCTCTCTTTTGGAGCGGAAAAGTCAAATTTCAACTGAAAACACATCCTGAAAAATATTGAAGAAGCCTGAAAAACAAAAGCGGCTTTTCCTTTCTTATATGTTCTCCTTAATAGTCTTGATTATGAGGGCAACCGACTTTTCAAGTTCAAAACCGCTGGTGTCAAGAAGTATTGCGTCCTCGGCCGGCTTCAGCGGAGCAATCGCACGGTGAGAGTCGTTGTAATCGCGCTGTTTCATGTCTGTAAGAACGTCCTCAAATTTAACGTCCATGCCTTTTTCAAGAAGCTCCTCAAATCTTCTTTTTGCCCTCGATTCGGGCGAGGCGGTGAGGAAAATTTTCACCTTTGCGTCCGGAAGAACAACCGTTCCGATATCGCGGCCGTCCATGATGCAGTCATTCTCTTTTGCAAGCTTTTTCTGGAGGTCAAAAAGATACTTCCGAACGGCCGGTACGGCGGAAACCTTTGACGCCGCCATGGATGCCTCCGGTGTGCGGATGGAAAGGGAAACGTCCTCGCCGTTCAAAAACATTCTCTGCTCTCCGTCAATGAAGCGCAGCTCAACGGAAAGGTCGTTTGTGAGCGTTTTTTCAATGCTTTCTGCGCTTTCAAGGTCGGCTTTTTTGCGCATTGCGTTGAGTCCGACCGTGCGGTAAAGCGCACCCGTGTCAATATAGATAAAGCCGAGCTCCTTTGCCGCGGCTTTTGAAATTGTGCTTTTGCCCGCACCGGCGGGTCCGTCGATTGCAACATTTATCATTTTTTTCGTCTCCTTCAAAAAAATCGGTGTGTTATTCCTTGGCGGCGCTCTGGCCGGCAAGACGGCCGGTTGAAAAGGCAATTTGAAGATTGAAGCCGCCCGTATAAGCGTCAACGTCAATAACCTCTCCGGCAAAATAAAGGCCGCTCACAAGCTTTGAGCGCATTGACCTTGGGTCAATCTGCTTTGTTTCAACTCCGCCGCGCGTTATAATCGCTTCCTCAACGGGTCTGGTTCTAAGAACCGTAACCTTTAAATCCTTGAGAGCATTCACAAGAATCGCGCGCTGATTGCGTGTAATCTGGTTGACCTTTGTTGAGGGCTTGATGCCGGTGAGGCGAACAATGACGGGAACAAGCTTTTTCGGAAGCAGTTTGTCAAGCGCGTTGATGAAGTTTTTGTTTGAGCATTCAAGAAAATCGCGTTTAACTCTTGCGTCAAGCTGCTCATATGAAAGCGCAGGCTTGAGGTCGATATGTATTTCATATTTTCCGCTTTTGATGTCCTTGAGGTGGGAGCTTGCGCTGAGGATAACGGGGCCGGAAACGCCGAAATGGGTGAAAAGCATTTCTCCGAAATCGCGGTAGACCTCGTGGTAATTCTCCGTGTTTATAACGCTTATTTCAACATTGCGCAGCGAAAGCCCCTGAAGGTCTGAGCAAAAGCCCTCGTGGCAAACAAGGGCAACGAGCGACGGCTTTGGATCAATTATATTATGCCCGGCTTGTTTTGCAAATTCATAACCGTCTCCGGTTGAGCCGGTGAGCGGATATGAAACGCCGCCGGTTGCAACAATAACGCTGTCTGCAAGAAACTTTCCGCCGCTTTCAAATTCCGCGCCGAAAACCCTGCCCTCCTCAATGAGAAGAGAGGAAACTCTCTCGTGAATAATTTTTGCGCCGCTTTGAACGGCGTTTTTAACAAGTGCGTCAACAATATCGACTGCTTTATCGGAAACGGGGAAAACGCGGCTGCCGCGCTCAACCTTGAGGGGCACTCCGAGCGATTCAAACATTTCCATTGTGTCCGCCGGCATGAACCGCGCGAACGCGCTGCTCAAAAAGCGGCCGTTTTCCGGAACGGCGGAAACAAGGTCGTTGAGCATTGTGCAGCAGTTTGTAACATTGCAGCGCCCTTTTCCGGTGATCATAACTTTGCGCGCCGGGCGCTCGTTGCGTTCGGCAACGGTAACGTCCGCACCGTTTTGAGCCGCTGTTGCAGCGGCAAGGAGTCCTGCGGCACCTGCGCCGATGACTAAAACTTTTTTGCTCATTCTTTCCCTTTTCCTTTCGTGCTGTTTCAAGCAGCAGTTACTCAATGATTATACACAAATGCACCCGGCATTTCAACCGGAAATTATTTCAGGCTTCAAAGAAAAAGAAGAGCCTGAAATCTGACGGCATCGGTGCTAATATTATACGGCACATTCCGCCTTTTTTCAAGGAAAAAAGCAGCTTTTTTGTTCCTTTTTGTTTAACTGATGTTTGAATTATTTGCGCTTTTGTGTTATCATGCTTTTGGGAGATGATAAAATTGACTGCACTTGAAAGATTTTTGAAATATGTAACCTTTGAAACAACCTCAAACGAGGAGAGCGAGAGCTTCCCTTCAACCGAGGGTCAGCTTGTGTTTGCCGATTATCTTGTTGAGGAACTCAGGAAAATTGGCGTTCATGACGCGCAGAAAGACAAAAACGGCTATGTCTGCGGCCACATTGAAGCAACACCCGGAAGCGAAAACAAGCCTGCAATCGGCCTCATTGCCCATATGGATACCTCGCCGGACGTCAGCGGAAAAGATGTCAAAGCAAAAATAATAACCTTTGACGGGTCTAACGCACCGATGGTGAGCGAGCGCTACCTTGGAAAAGAGCTTGTTGTTTCCGATCAGACAACCCTCCTCGGTGCCGACGACAAGGCCGGCGTTGCTGAAATTGTTTCTGCGTGCGAAAAAATTATCAGCGAGAAAAAGGAGCACGGAAGAATCTGCGTCTGTTTCACTCCGGACGAGGAGATTGGAAAAGGGGCGGACAGGTTTGATTTTGAACGCTTCGGCGCCGATTTTGCATATACCGTTGACGGCGGCGAGCTTGGCGGAATCGAGTTTGAAAACTTCAACGCCGCGTCTGTTTCTTTAACCGTTCACGGCATCAACACTCACCCCGGTTCGGCAAAAAACAGGATGAAAAACGCCTCTCTTTTGCTTTGTGAATTCATTTCAATGCTGCCGCCGGAGCAGACGCCGGCTCATACCGAGGGGCGCGAGGGCTTTTTCCATGTTGCAGACATTGCCGGTAACGAGACAAAGGCAACGCTTAATATGCTCATCCGCGACCACGACAAAGAGAAATTTGAAAAGCGGAAAGCTTTTGTTTTGCGCGTTGCGGACTTTTTGAACGGAAAATACGGCGAAAACACGTTCATCCTTTCCGTCAAAGACAGCTATTACAATATGCGGCAGGTGCTTGAAAAGCATATGCACGTTGTAAAACGCGCCGAAAACGCAATGCGGTCAAGACAAATTGAGCCTGTGATTACTCCTATTCGCGGCGGAACAGACGGTGCAAGGCTTTCCTTTGAGGGTTTGCCGTGCCCGAACCTTTCAACCGGCGGAATGAATTTTCACAGCATTTATGAGGCGGTTCCCGTTGAGGCACTTTCAAAAATGACGGATGTTTTGGTTGAAATTGTCTGCGCTGCTGAATAACAAGCCGGTATTTAACGCCTAAACAAAGAGTTTTTCATCAACCGGCGCCATTATTTGTTGCTGAAAAGCGCTCCAAGTCGAAAATTCCGCAGGGATTTTTGGAGTGGTTTTGTTTACTTTACTCTTCTTTACTTTACTTTTCTTTTCTTTGTTGAGTTTTTCTCGGATTAACCGGGGTTTTTCTTGGATTTACTCTGTAAACACCATAAAATTAAGCGTTGTTTTTTAGACTGAGGCAACAGCTTTGAATCAATCTCAATTCTGCGTTTCAAACTTTTTTTGAAAAATCCGGCGTTGTCAAGTCAAACGCCGGATATTTTGCAAGCAAAAATTTTTGAAAGCTGTGGGGAAAGTTGCAAGTTAGATGTTAGATATTAGATGTTGGATGTTAGAAAAATATCTATTATCTATTATTTATTATCTTTTATCTATTATCTAAATTATTGGGTTCATGGGTCGGCACAGGTCCGACCCGTACGAAAGTAGATGTTAGATATTAGACGTTAGATGTTGGAATATGCGAAATTTTATGCAGATTGCTTCCTAATTTAAAAAATCTAACATCTAAAATCCAACATCTAATATCTATCTTGACAATTTCGACAATGCTGCTAAAATAAACCAAAGGCTCTGCACAGGCTGAGTTTCAGCCTCGCGGCAAGGCGGTGCCCTCCAAAAGCGATTTCTCACTTTCCGGAGGAAGCATTTTTTATTACTACCTCCGAGATTAATCAAGGAGGGAGTGTTGCCAATGGAATATTTGGCAATGATTATCCTGCTTCTTATTGTAGCCACCGGTTACATATTGGCAGTTAAAAATTGAGTAATAAAAAATAACCGCCCAGATCCCCAAAATCTAACGGTTATTTTTTAACTAATATTTTGAGGGCACCGCTTTCTGCAGAGCCTTTTTACATTTATATTATACTCACACGCCGCTTGTTTGTCAAGCGGTTTTTTGCTGCGTTCGGGCGGCGGAGTTTTGCGTGAAATTTTTATGTTTTGCAAACGACAAACAAACGGGAGCCTCAAGCGACTCCCATACGAAATTAGATGTTGGATATTAGACGTTGGATGTTGGAATATGCGAAATTTTATGCAGATTGCTTCCTAATTTAAAAAATCTAACATCTAAAATCCAACATCCAAAATCTAACTTTACACCTCGTCATAGCAGAGTGCGCGGTCAAAGAGCTTGACCCTGCCCTCGCTGAAGCAGTAGCGGTCTTTTCCGGAAAGGGGAAAAACAGAGTTCGGATAAACGGCGCTGTCAACCTTTTGGTTGAGATAGAGCTTCAAAAGGCCGTTTCGTTCCCTAACGGCGCAAACCTGAACAACGTCGCTGACGCTTCTTGAGGAAACGAGCGTTCGGTCCCCGGTTTTGAAATAGACATAGCCGTTCTTTATTGAAAGGCTCAGCTCATCACCCTGGGAATAAAGTATACAGTCCTGCTCTCCGTCAAGGGTGGCGCGCACGGAAAAGTCTGCGCTGCCCGTGACGGGTTTTTCTTTAATAAGACTGTTTTCGTAATATGTGAACGAGACAGGGATGTCGCTTTTGTTCAAAAGAATGTCGCTCACCGAAAGGAGGGTAAGACTGTTCCGCTCTGAAAACGGCTTTTCAAATTTCAAAAGCACACTTCTGTAATCGGAGAGGAGCGTTGCTTCAACAACGCCGTTTTCGCCGCAGGAAATGGCGTCCGGAATAACGGTTTGGTTGAACATTACCTCAAGGGTGTCTGCGCTTTTTGCTTTGCAATAGACAGCCTGAATTTTTTCGCGGCGTTTTCCAAAGTGAAGAATCCTTGTTTCAAACGGCGAGAGCGTGAGCTTCAACGTATCACCGAACGAGAACGAGCCGCTTTCTCCGCTTTTTAAATAGGGGAGTATTGTTGTGACCCCGACCGAGGAAAGCCTTTCATCCGCACCGCAGGCTTTGTCAAGCGCAAGGGTGTATTCCTGCGCGTCTGCTCCCGGATTGCGCAGAGCAACAATGCCCTCGTTTCCGTCAAAGCAGCCAAAGCCGTAGACCTGGAAAAGCGACGGTTTTCCGCCGAAAAGCACCGAGCGCGAAAGACAGTTTGCGTTTTCGCGCGCAAAGCTCACTGCCGCGTTGCTGATTCGCCATTTGTTTTCGTCCATCATGTTGAAGCTGTAATAAAGCTCCCAGAACTGGGTACCCCTTGCCGCGTTGGTGAAAAGGTACTCCCTGAACTGATCGTCGGTCATTTTGATTTTTGCCTCGTTGCCATAGATTGGGTCATGGTTATAAAGATTCGACGGCGGAAAGCAGAAGCCGCGTGTGCGGTAAAAATCATAATACATATTGTCGCGATAGGTCAAAGCACGATCCTTTTGCGGCGAGGAAAGCTTTCTTCCGCCCGGCGCTTTGTCAAGAAAGCCGATATCGGTGCTGTTTTGCATCCAGACGGTGTTCACCCACTGCAAAAACCACGGACTCGGCGGTGCATAGCAGGTGAGATTGATGAAAAGATTCTCCTTTGAATTTTTTGAAAGAACGGAAAAAACTTTTGTCCACCTTTCCCAAAGCTCGCTGTAATAATACATATCGTTCTTTCCGCCAACCATATGGTCATGAGACTTGTTGCGGCAGGGCTTGTTTGCAAAGCCGTCAAGCTTCCAGTATGAAAGGGAAAAGCGGTTTTCATAGTCGAGCATGAGGGCGCTCACTTTGTTTATATATTTTTTGCTTGCAACGCAGATGTCCCTTGCGCGGTGGTTAAAAAAGCCGTTTCCGCTTTCTTCAATGCGTTTTGCAAACCTCACGGTTTCGGTTGTGTAGCCTCCGCGCGGGCCGAGCCAAAGACCAAAGGAAGAGCCGAACGCCCGGGCGAGCGCCGAGGAGGGGTAAAGCTCGTTCGGAAATTTGCTGTTGAAGCACCAGAAATTCTTTTGATAATCGTTCCAGCCGTCGTCAACAACAAAGCAATCAAGCGGCTTTGAGCCGGAGGAGGTGAGTCCCTTTTCAATTTCAAGGAATGAGCTTTCAATGTTTTTTGCGCTGATGTTCAGCATATGGTCATACCATGAGTTATACTGCGTTCTGAACCGAAGCGGACGAGAAATTTTGCGGATGTATTCAAAAAAATCGGTTTTGCGCTGAACAGTGTCATTGCTGCGGCAGGCGAGGCAAACTGAATTATAAGTTTCAAAAACGCCGTTTTCAAGGAGGGAAACGAGCGGCTTTCCGCTGTACCAACGGACAAAAACGGCGCCGTTTTCAATGTTGTTTTCCGTTCCCGGAAATTCGCAGCCAAAGCAGAGGTCGCCGCAGAACACGGGCTGACCGAGGGAGAGTGCCGTGCCGCTTATGATGCTGTTATCCTGCCTCGGAAGGCTGCTGCATTCAGACAAATCCGGAACAAAATACGGCTCAAGGTCAATGTAATCAATAGCCGCCTTACAGTCGTTTTCCGCGCAGCGGAACAAAAGACGCTTGTTTATGTGCATGTCAAGCAGACCGAGCTCATAAATGAGCGTTATTTTAATGTTTCCGCCCTTGAGCTTAAAGGGCTTGAATTCAAGAAGAAGCCTTTCTCCGGTTTCGGTTTTTTCGTTTGATGCTTTTTCAATTTTAAGCTCGCCGCCGGAGACGAACTCTCCGCCGAAAAGGGAAAGAAAGCGGATTTTGAATTCGCTGCTTCCGTCAAGCGGAGAAAACACCCGGCCGGAAAGCCGGTTTTCAACGGTTGAAGAAACAATTTTTCCGCTCTTTAAGGAAAGCTCTTTTGCAATGAAAGCGTTTTCAATTCTGACTCTGCTTTTTTCAATTATGACCGCCATTTTTAACTCCTCAAAAGTTATTTTTTTAAGTATACTATATTATTCTGCCTTTTTCAACCTCTGATTGCGGCGCAAAAAAGATTGCCATAAAATTATTGACGAACGGGAACAAAACTTTTTTATTTTTATTTCTCTTTTCCCTTGACAAACCGCATTAGTATTAGTAAAATAAAACTACTTGGTGGGAATCTGTGTCTTTTTGGGGCAAGTCAGTGTGGATTTGCTAATATTTTCCAAGGAAAGAGGGTGACGGCATGGGCTCATTCATCGGAACATATGAATATAATCTCGATTCAAAAAACAGACTCGTTGTTCCGGCCCAGTTCAAAGAGCTCATCGGAAACACCTTCATCGTTCGGGCTAAGCCCGGAAAATTCTCCCATATTGACTGCTTTTTCCCCGATAAATTTGAGGAAACGGTTAACGCCGAAATTGATTCTTATATCCAAAAGGGTCTCCCGGCGGACATGGCGGCGGCAATGGCGCGCACCTGCTCTTCCGCTGTCACCGTTGACGCCCACGGAAGAATCTGCATCCCCGCAAAAATTCTTGAACGCGCCCATATCGGCAAGGAAAGCGTTTTTCAGGGCATGGGCGACCGCTTTGAAATTTGGAATTCAAAAATTCATGACGAATATAACGATATGCTTGCCGCCGAGGCGGACAGGCTCTTTGAAGCTCAGATGGCGGAAAATCAAAAACGCTATGAATATATGAGCGAGGGCTATATGCTCGACATCAAAAACACAGGGATTAAATAACCCCCAAAACCCGGAGGCGCAATGGAATTTTCTCATGTAAGCGTGCTGCTTTTTGAGGCAGTCGAATCGCTGGATATCAAAAAGGACGGCGTTTATGTTGACTGCACCGCCGGCGGAGGCGGCCACAGCGCCGAAATACTTAAAAAACTTGGAAACGGACGGCTCTTTGCCCTTGACCGCGACCCGGAGGCGATTGAAGTTCTTAAAGAGCGCTTCAAAGGCGATGAAAGAGTCACCGTTGTTCAAACCGAATTTGAAAACATCAGGAGCGTTCTTGCTTCTTACGGCGAGGAATGCGCAGACGGCGTTCTTGCCGACCTTGGGGTCAGCTCACACCAGCTTGACACGGCCGAACGGGGCTTTTCTTTCCATAACGACGCGCCGCTTGATATGCGAATGAGCAAACAGGGCGTCAGCGCCGCAGACCTTGTTAACACCCTTTCCGAGCGTGAGCTTGAAAGGATAATCCGCCTCAACGGCGAGGAAAAGTTCTCTCGCAGCATTGCAAAAGCAATAGTTCGCGAAAGGCAGAAAAAGGCGATTGAAACAACATTCGAGCTTGTTGACGTTATCAAAAGCGCAATGCCCGAGGCCGCAAAAAGAAATCCCGGCCACCCGGCAAGAAGAACTTTCCAGGCGCTGCGCATTGAAGTCAACGGGGAACTTGACAGACTTGAAAATTCACTTGAGGAAATGTTTTCTGCGCTCAGAGTTGGCGGAAAGCTTTCCGTTATCACTTTCCATTCGCTTGAGGACAGAATAGTCAAAAGAAAATTTGCAGAGCTTTGCAAGGGCTGCACCTGCCCGCCGGAGTTTCCGGTCTGCGTCTGCGGAAAAACGCCGCGCGGAAAGCTCGCGTTCAAATCCGTTCTTCCGAGCGAAAAGGAAATTGCCGAAAACCCGCGCTCAAGGAGCGCAAGACTCAGAAGCATTGAAAAACTGAAATAATTTTTTCGGGAAGAACCGCTTCCCGGAAGGGAAGAGGGAGAAAGATGGCTTCTTCATATGCATATGACCTTGAGTTTGATTATTCCGGCTCAACCGCTCCGGTTCTTGAGCCGCAGGAAAAGCCGCAGCCGCAGCATAACTTAAAAAAACTGAAAAAGCATCGTCCGCGCAAAAGGGAACTTGAAAAAGCGAGCCACGTTAAAATTGCAAAAATTTTTGTTTTGATGTCGCTTGCCGTTGCGCTCGCCGGTGCGTTCTGCAACAGCCTTGTTGCAAGGAATGAGAGCAGGGCCGCGCTTCAGTCGGCGCAAAAGGAAATTGCAATGTATAACGATGAAAACATTGTTCTTCAAGACAAGCTTTCAAAGCTTGTCAGCGCGGAGAACATTGACAAAATTGCAACCCAGAAGCTTGGCCTTGTCAAAATTGTTGCCGCGAACGAAACTTATCTTGATTCCCAAAAGGACAATGAGGTTCTTTTTTCGCAGGGAAAGTAAATATCCTTAAATAATAATGAATATATATTGAAAGGGCGGACGCATTGCCTGTTGATCATCGGCTTTTTTGCCGGGGGTTCCCGTGGGTAATACGATCCGCCGATTCAGTATAGCAGGAACTGTTACCGTTTTGAAAAAAAGGGGGTTCGGCTCATGCCGCAGGAAGTATCGCAGGGCGTTTTTGAAAAAAACAAAATCCGCAAAAGGAACGACCTTTCCTTTAAAAAGCGCGCAAGGAGCATAACTGCGCTCATTCTTGCGCTCCTTCTTTTTCTGAATCTCGGAAGAGTCGGCTGGATAATGGGTGTTCACGGCGAGGAATACCGCTCGATAGCCCAGAAGAACCAGCTCTATGATACACGCATCAAGGCGGTGCGCGGAACAATTTATGACTGCAACATGACGCCGCTTGTCACAAGCTCTTCGGCCTGGATTCTTTGCGCCGACCCGGCGGAAATCAAAAAAACCTTCAAAAGCCTCGATAACGCCGAGAGCATTACAAATGACTTCATTTCATACCTTTCAAAAAATGTTGCAAAAATCCTCTCCGTAAAAACAAAAACGGTGCTTGAAAGCCTTTCGGACACCGAAAAAGCATATGTCAGAGTTGCAAAAAAAGTTGACGCAAACCAGCGCCTTTCCCTCGATGAATTCTTCAAAAAGAAGTATACCTATGCATACACGGAATCCGGAAAGGAAAAAACCGTCACCCCGCGCTCGTTCTTCTCCTATGAAAACGATACTCTGCGCCTTTATCCGGAAAACAACTTTGCCTCAACAATAATCGGCGTTACCGATTCCGACGGCAACGGAATTTCCGGCGTTGAAACATATTACAACACCGCGCTCAGCGGCAAAGACGGACGCCAAGTTACGGCGAAAAACTCAATCGGTCAGGCGCTCGATTCAAGCTATGAAAGCGTTTTTGACGCTCAGCAGGGCAACGGAGCCGTTTTGACCATTGACTCGAATATTCAGTATTACCTTGAAAATGCACTCAATAACGCGCTTGAAAACATCAAAGCCAAAGGTGTCTACGGAATTGTTATGGACGTTAAAACGGCAAAAGTCCTTGCAATGAGCAACAAGCCGGACTTTGACCTGAACAACCCAAGAACCATTGTTGACAGGGACGTTGCAAAGGCGCTCAAAAAAGAGGAGGGCAAAAAGGACTATAGCTCAAAGCTCACCGAGGCGCTGTTCAATCAGTGGAACAGCTATTGCGTTACGAACAACTATGAGCCGGGCTCAACTTTCAAAATTTTCACCGCCGCAGCGGCGCTTGAGGAGGGGGTTGCAAATCTTAACACAACCTATACCTGCACCGGCGGCTACCATGTTGCGGACACAACAATTCACTGCGCAAAGGTTGAGGGCCACGGTTTTCAAACCTTTACTCAGGGTCTTATGAATTCCTGCAACCCGTTTTTCATCGACCTTGGCCAAAAGCTCGGAATTGAAACATATTATAAGTATTTTGAAGCTTTCGGTTTCACGGAGCGCACGGGAATCGACCTCACCGGTGAGTCCTATCCCGTCTATCACAAGCTTTCAAAAATGGGCGTTGTTGAGCTTGCAAGTACCTCATACGGCCAATCGTTCAGGGTCAGTCCCATTCAGATGATAACGGCCGCCTGCGCAATCGCCAACGGCGGAAAGCTCATGAAGCCCTATGTTGTTGACAGCATTGTTGACACAAACGGAAACATCATTTCAAAAAACGAGCCGACGGTGAAACGCCAGGTCGTTTCGGAAAAAACGGCCGCAACCGTCAGAAACATGATGGAGGCCGTTGTTGAGGGCGGAACCGGAAAGAACGCATATATTCCGGGCTATCGCGTTGCCGGAAAAACGGCAACGAGCGAAAAGCTTGACACAAAGGATCCGAACGATTACATTGCCTCTTTCATCTGTTTTGCTCCGGCGAATGACCCCAAGGTTGCAATCCTTGTTGGTGTTGACGAACCGCCGGGAATCTATCGCGGCGGCGGTGTTCTTGCCGCTCCGATTGCAAAGGAGATTATGGAGTCAACGCTCAAATATCTCAATGTTGAACCTCAGTACACAAAGAAGGAGCTTGAATCCGTCAGCCGGACAACGCCGTCCCTCACGGGTCAAAGCGTTGCAAACGCAAGAATTTCCGCAGCGAACGAGGGCTTTTCCGTTAAGGTTATCGGAAGCGGAAAGAGCGTTGTTTCCCAGGTTCCCTCTGCCGGCCAGTCGATACCGGAGGGCGGCGTGGTTGTTCTTTACACGGAAAACGATTCAAAAGTTCAAACGGTCAAGGTTCCGTCCTTCACCGGGCTTTCCGCGTCCGCGGCGAACAATCTTGCCGTTTCGGTCGGAATCAACCTTGTTCTTTCCGGCCCGGCTCAAACCGCCGGAGCAACGGTATACAAACAAAGCATTGAAAAGAACACAGAGGTTCAGGCCGGTTCTTCCGTTACGGTGTACTTCCAAACAACCGCAAACATGGACGACTGAGTAACCACTTGATAATTGCAAAGGAGATTTATGAAGCTTTCAACCTTATTTCATTCGATCGGCCTTACCGATCTTAAAAAGGACGTTGAAATCAGCTTTATAACCGATGATTCAAGAAAATGCAGAGAAAAAACGCTCTTTGTCTGCCATGAGGGCGCGGAAAAATTTATTGAGGAAGCAAGAAAAAACGGCGCCGTTTTTGTCCTTTCCCGTTCCGGAGCCGGGGAAAGCTTTAAAACAAATGACACACGCAAAGCATACAGCACGCTCTGTCGCTGCTTCTTCGGCTATCCGGAAAAATCGCTTCGCCTTATCGGCGTGACCGGAACGAACGGAAAAACAACAACCGCGTCAATGATTGCATATATCCTTACCATTTCCGGAAGGAAAACGGGGCTAATTTCAACTGTTTTCAACAGCAACGGGGAGGAGAAGGCGGAAAGCACAATGACCACGCCGGACTGCTTTGAAACGGCAAAAATCCTGCGCAGTCTTGCGGATAACGGCGGCGAGTTCTGTGTTATTGAAGCCTCGTCTCAAGGTCTTGTTCAGCAGCGGCTTTCCGGTCTCTTCTTTGAAACGGCCGTGTTCACCAATCTTACGGAAGATCACCTTGACTATCATAAAACGGCGGAAAACTATAAAGACGCAAAAAAAATACTTTTTGAAAACTGCAAAACGGCGGTGCTCAATTTTGATGACCCGCATTTTGAAGAGTTCTCAGCCTGTTCGGCCGGCCGGGTGCTTTGCTACTCGGTCAAAAGCGATGACGCGGATTTTACGGCAAAAAACATTACCGTTTCTCCTGAACATATTGACTATGTCCTTGTTTCAAACAGCCTTATTCACAGAGTCAGGCTGAACCTTGTTGGCGAGTTTAATACTCAAAACTCTCTTGCGGCAATAATCACCGCGCTTGAATGCGGCGTGAGCCTTGAAGAGAGCGCAAATGCGCTGAAAAATTTTTCCTTTGTCAAAGGCCGCATGGAAATACTTGACACGGACACACCCTTTAGGGTTATAATAGACTACGCTCATACGCCCGATTCTCTCAAACGTGCGCTCATTTCTCTGCGCCGCTTTTGCAAAGGCAGGCTGCTCGTCCTTTTCGGCTGCGGCGGAAACCGCGAAAAGGAGAAGCGCCCCGTGATGGGAAAAATTGCAGTGGACTGCGCCGATATGGTTTTTGTTACAACGGATAATCCGCGGAATGAAAACCCGGCGGACATAATAGGCGAAATTCTTTCCGGAACCGCCGGAACAAAGACGCCGCTCTTTGTTTGCGAAAACCGGGAGGATGCAATAGCCCTTGCGCTGAAAACGGCAAAAAAGGGCGATGTTCTTCTCCTTTGCGGAAAAGGGCACGAAACATATCAGCTTTGTTCAAACGGAAAAGTTTCTTTTGACGAGAGAGAGATCGTGAAAAAGCTTCTTTCAAAAAACGCAGAATAATTTAAGGGGATGTTTAGAAACATGAACAACACACTTTCGGTTTTAATTTCCTTGGGTACGGCTTTCATTGTCACGGCTTTGCTGGGCATAGTATTAATACCGCTTTTGCATAAGCTCAAGTTCGGCCAGAATATTCTCACCGATATTGGTCCGCGCTGGCACGCAAAAAAGCAGGGTACGCCGACAATGGGCGGTTTGATGTTCATTATTGGAATTTTTGCTGCCGTTGCGGTCACTCTCATTACGGCGAAGCTCACCGGATTTTCGGTCTTTTCGGCGAATGACGTTGTTTCCGCCCAGGAGAAAACAAAGCTTTATGCCGGTTTGCTGCTTGCGCTTTGCATGGCGCTTGTCGGCTTCACCGATGATTACATCAAGGTTTCAAAAAAGCGCAACCTCGGTCTGACGGAAATTCAAAAGACCGTTCCTCAGGTGATAATCATAGCGGCGTATCTCACAACAATGGTAATGAGCGAGAACACCTCAATGTTCATTCCGCTCATTGGAAAAATCAGTCTTGACTCGCTTCCGGGAATCATATTTTTCTATCTTTTCGGAGCGTGCGTAATTTACGGAACCGCAAACGCGGTCAATTTTACCGATGGCGTTGACGGCCTTTGCGGCTCGGTCACGGTTCCGGTCGGCGTTGCGTTCGCCGTTATTGCATATCTTGTGAACAACACCGGCTGCAGCATTCTTGCGGCGGCTCTTGCCGGCGCCTGCGCGGGCTACCTCATCTGGAACCATTATCCGGCGAAGGTCATGATGGGAGATACGGGCTCAATGTTCCTTGGCGGACTCATTGCGGCGCTTGCGTTTTCCGTCAACTGTCCGCTGATACTTATCCCTGTCGGCATTGTTTATGTTATTGAAGCGCTCAGCGATATTCTTCAAATAGGCTCAATCAAGCTTCGCCACAAAAAGATTTTCAAAATGTCTCCGATTCACCATCACTTTGAGATGAGCGGCTGGAGCGAAAAGAAAATTGTTGCCGTGTTCAGCGTTGTGAGCTTTGCCGGGTCGATTGCCGGCGTTATTCTGATGTGCTTCACGGTCAACTGAAACCGTTGCCGAAAAACCAAAAAAGGCAAACCTGAAAGGAGCGGATATGAATGAGTGAAAGAGTCAGAAAACTGCCGGAAAAAAGGCGCACCGCGCCGAAAATTCCGCTTATCGGCCAGCTGTTCCACACCGGCGGGCTTGACGTTGTTTTCTGCTGTCTTATTATGATACTTTTTGCGTTCGGAATAACAATGATGTATTCCGCCGGCTATGCTTACGCCAGTGCATATACTTCAAGCCCGAACAGCTTTTTCAAAAGTCAGCTCATATCCGGTGCAATCGGCTTTGTGATGATGTTTTTAATCAGCAAAATTGATTACAGAATCCTAAACGGAATTCTGACTCCGATTGCGTTTTTCGGAACCGTTGCGCTCCTTGTTTATACCTATCTGGTCAATATTCATAACGATATCAAACGCTGGATAGTCATAGGCTCGCGCCAGATTCAGCCCTCGGAAATCAGCAAGTTTGTTCTGGTTCTTGTCATGGCATATCTTATCTGCATTTTCTATAAGCCGCTCCACAGCGAAAAGAACAAACGCGCAATGCCGTCAGTCAAAAGGCTCACAAGGCCGGAAAGAGCCGTCTTTTCCTTTTTTGACATGAACATCAAGTGCACCATAGCTCTTGCTTTGATGGTTTTTCTTTTCTGCGGCCTTGTTTTCATCGAAAGCCATTTGTCCTGCACCATTCTTCTTTTCTGCATGGGTGTTTCAATGATGTGGCTCGGCGGTGTTGATAAAAAGTGGTTCGTTCTGCTTGGCGTTGGTGCGGCCGTGGTTATAGTTTATGTTGTTTTTATCAATCCGGAATTTGTAAAATCCTTCAGCACCTACGCCTATGAACGCATCATGACCTGGAAAACGGGCGAGAGCTTCGGCCGGACAACGCGCTGGCAGACCGAGCAGGGACTTCTTGCAATCGGCTCCGGAGGCCCGTTCGGCGTCGGATTCGGAAATTCAAAGCAAAAGCAGCTCTATATTCCCGAACCGCAGAACGATTTTATTTTTGCCGTCATCTGTGAGGAACTCGGTTTTATCGGTGCGCTGATAGTTGTTTTGCTTTTTGCGGCTCTCATCTGCCGCGGCTTTATCATTGCAACAAAAACAAAGGACCTTTTCGGTGCGCTGCTCGTTACGGGAATTATGATGCAGCTCGGCTTTCAGGTCATTCTGAACATCGCCGTTGTTACCGATACGATACCGAACACCGGAATTGCGCTCCCGTTTTTCAGCTACGGCGGAACGGCACTCGTCATTCTGCTTTGCGAGATGGGCGTTGTGCTTTCCGTTTCAAGAACTTGCAGAATTGAAAAAATATGAAAGGAAAGCGGCGTTTTCGCCGCACGGATATAGACATGAGAATAATTTTTGCCGCCGGAGGAACGGGCGGCCACATCAATCCCGCCCTTGCCGCCGCAGGGGAGATACGCGAAAGATTTCCGGACGCTGAAATTCTCTTCATCGGAACAAAGGATAAGATGGAGGCGAAGCTTGTTCCGGCCGCCGGATTCAATTTCAAAACGATTGAAATTTCCGGCTTTTACCGCCAGCTTAATTTGAAAAACATCAAACGTAATATTGTTACGCTCTCACACCTTTTGAGCTCCTCAAGGGAGGCGAAAAAAATCATACTTGATTTTAAGCCGGACGTTGTTGTCGGCTTCGGCGGCTATGTCAGCGGCCCGGTTGTCAGAATGGCGGCAAAGCTCGGAATACATACTGCAATTCACGAGCAGAATGCTTATCCCGGAATCACAAACAAGGCGCTTGCAAAAGAGGTTGACAAGGTTATGCTCACAACCGAAAACGCCGAAAAGTATCTTGAGCCGAAGAATCCTCCGGTCATCACCGGCCTTCCCGTCCGCGGAGAAATGCTCAAAGCCGACCGCGCCGTGAGCCGTGCAGAGCTTGGCGTCCGCGATAATCAAAAGCTGATTCTTTCAATGGGAGGCTCGCTCGGAGCCGAGGCAATCAACAACGCAATGGTTGACCTTATTGCCGCAAACTACACGAATAAGAATCTATATTTCCTTCACGCAATGGGTCAGTTCGGCCTTTGGGTTCCCGATAAGCTCAAAGAAAAGGGCGTTGACCCGGACAAAGCGGAAAATGTTGAAATCCGCGAGTATATTAACGACATGGCGCGCTGCATGAGCGCCGCAGATATTGTTATCTGCCGCGCAGGTGCAAGCTCCCTTTCTGAAATTGAAGCGCTTGGAAAAGCGTCAATCCTTATTCCGTCGCCCAATGTTGCGGAAAACCACCAGTACCACAACGCAATGGCCCTTGTTGAAAAGGACGCGGCCGTTCTCATTGAGGAAAAGAACCTCACTGCCGAATCGCTCGAAGAGGTTTTCTCCTCCCTTATAAACGATGAGGAAAAAATAAAAACCCTCGCCGAAAACGCAAAAAAGCTCGCAATCACCGACGCAAAGGAAAAAATTGCCGATATTATCATCTCTCTCGCCTGAAAAAGACACACAAAAAACGCCGGTAGCATAGGATAGGCTGACGGTTTTTCCGTTCTACTATTCTTTGTTGGGTGTGGTGTCCTGTGAGTGAAATTATAGTTAAAGGAACAAGGAAGCTTGAAGGCGTTCTTCCGGTTCAAGGCTCAAAGAACAGCTCGCTGCCGATTCTTGCGGCGTGCGTTCTTGTTGACGGGGTCAGTGTTCTTCATAACTGCCCGTTTCTGTCCGATGTTGACGCTGCCGTGCGGATACTGCGCCACCTTGGCTGCAAAGTTACGCGTGAGGGGCACACTCTGACCGTTGATTCAAGGAATGTTTTCTGCTTTGATATTCCGGAGAGCCTTATGCGCGAAATGCGCTCGTCCATTGTTTTTTTGGGCTCGCTTGTTTCCCGCTGCAGGAGGGCAAGGCTTTTCACGCCCGGCGGCTGTGAAATCGGTCTGCGCCCCATTGATTTGCATCTTTCCGCGCTGCGTGCTCTCGGCGTTTCAATCGAGGACGAGGGCTCTGCGCTGAAGTTTGAGGTCAGAGAAAAGCTTGAGGGAACAACAATCAGCCTCTCTTTTCCGAGCGTCGGCGCAACTGAAAACATTATTCTTGCTTCTGTTTTTGCAAAGGGAAGAACAACTGTCCTCAATGCTGCGCGCGAACCGGAAATTCTTGACCTTGCCGATTTTTTGAATAAGTGCGGCTGCAAAATCTTTGTCGGTTCCCAAGGCACGATTGTAATTGACGGAGTTAAAAAAGCTCATTCCTGCGAGCATACGATTATACCGGACAGAATTGTTGCGCTTACATATATGTCTGCCGTTGCCTGCTGCGGCGGAGATGTGCTTTTTGAAAAAGCGGACACATCTCACTTCCTTTCCGCAACGGGCGTTTTTGAGGCCGCAGGCTGCCGCCTTGAAACAAAAAAGGACAGCGTAAGAATCATTTCGGACGGGAAACTCAGCGCGGTGCGAGACATCAGAACACTGCCGTATCCGGGCTTTCCGACCGATGCGCAGGCGCCTATAAGCGCGATGCTCTGCACAGCCGAGGGAACGTCGGTCATTGTTGAAAATATTTTTGAAAACCGCTTCAACCATGTCGGCGAGCTTGTCCGGATGGGTGCGCGGATAAAGGTTGAGGGCAGGGTTGCAATAATCGACGGCGTGAAAGCGCTCCATGGCGCCCATGTCCGCGCCGTTGACCTCAGAGCCGGAAGCGCTCTTGTTGTTGCCGCCCTCGCCGCAAGGGGAAAAACAGTAATAAGCGATATCAGGCATATCGACAGAGGATATGAAGAGATAGAAAAATGTTTGCGCAGTCTCGGTGCGCAGATTGAAAGGAGTGCTGAAAGTGGATAACGAAAAGAAAAATAACCCGGAACGTCCGTTCAGCACATTTGACTGGTCAAATATGATTGACCCAAACGTGAGCCGCCCGAAGGATATTACTTCCGATATGTGGGTGCCGATAAGCGCCGGAAAGAGTCGGCCTGATCGCCGCCCGTCCGGCAATCTTGTTGACAGACAGAAGGAATTGAAAAACACCGCAAAAAGCTCCGGCTCAAAAAAGAAAACAACACAAAAAAGAGGAAGCGGCAAAAGCGCCCGGCCTCCGGAAAAGAAAAAGCCGCAAAGCGCAAAGGCCGCGCAAAAAAAGGCTCCGCCCGCCGCGCGGAAAGAATCTGCCAAAGCAGGGGAGCGACAAAAGTCCGCGCCGCAGGAGAATGAGCGTCGGAAAGCCGCAAGGGAAAGGCAGGCCGAGCTTGAAAGGGCGCGCAGGCGCCGTGCATATGAAAACGAAAAAAGGCAGTATGAAAAGGAGAGCGAAAGCTATAACCGCCAGCGGTACCGCGGAAGCTCACGCGAGGAGCTGAGCCGGAAACGCGCCGGAAAAAAGCGCAGAAGCAAAAGCTTCTATGCCGTGACAATAACGGCCGGTGTTCTTCTTGTTGCCGTTATTGCAACGCTTGTCTATTGCTTTGCCGTTGGTTCGCCCATTACGGCTATAGAGGTGAGCGGTAAGAGCGCTTATTCGGCAAACGAGGTTGTTTCCGCCTGTGGTGTTATCACGGGCGAGAACATTTTCACCGTGAGCGAAAAAAAGGTGGATGCCGTTTTGCGCAAGGCGTTGCCATATATCGGCTCGGTAAAAATTAAGCGCAATTTTCCGGACAGGCTTGTTTTAAACGTCACTGCAACAAGCGAAAAATACCTGATTTCCGGAAAGAACAGCTATATCTGTCTTGATAAAGACGAGAAGATTCTCTCCGTCAAAAAGCAGAAAACGCGCTCCGGTGTTTACCGCCTTGACGGCTTCAAGGGTCAGAGCGTTCAGCCCGGAGAGATTTATACGCCCTGCAAAGAGGACAAGCAGCGTTTTGAAAGCGCAAAGCGTATTGTTGCCGCGCTTGAAAGCTCGGAGATTAAAAAAGCAAACGTCATAAAGCTCGATTCAACGGACAACATTGTTGTGGTCTATGACTCGCGCTTCAACATTTTTCTCGGAACCGTTGATAACGCCGAAAACAAGCTTTCGCTTGCCGCGAATGTCATCAAAAGCAGCGTTACAAAAAGCAACACCGGCTATATTGACGTCCGCTATGATTCGCGTGCATATTTTAACGAGGGAAAAATGAATCCGAACTAAGAAACAAAGGAGCTGCCGTTTGGCGGCTTCTTTATTTCTTTGAAAAATAGGCAATGCTTGTTTGTTAAATTTGCACATAAACTTTTTTAACAATCTTTTAATTTTTTGGAATTCTATCGACATTTGTTGAATGAAATGCTAAAATTGACGGGTTGAAGGCTCCAGTGAACGCGCTTCCTTTTGGCTGCGATATTCTCCGGAGCCGAAGAAAAGATTTTTTATGAAAAGGGGTATGGCTTTGAAAGCTACCGAGAGTGTAAAAAACTATCCTTCTTCTCTGAGGATGTATACCAATTACGCAACCAGAGAAATCAAAAAGGTCTGCAGGGAGATAGGTCCTCGCGCCTCGGGTACCGAGAGCGAAAGAAAGGCTCAGGAGCATTTTAAAGGGGAGATGCAAACCTGTGCCGACGACGTTCAGCTTGAAGAATTTGAAATGCACAAATATGCATTCATGGGCTGGGTTGTCATCGACGGAATATCAATGCTTCTTGCGCTTCTGTTCTCCTTCCTCAAAATGCCGGTTGTATCGCTCGTTCTTGCGGTGATTGCGCTCGTCTGCCTTTTTGCGGAATTTCTGATGTATTGGGAGTTCCTTGATCCGCTTTTCCCGAAGGCGATTTCAACAAATGTTATCGGAAAGCGCAAGCCCACCGGCGAAGTTAAAAGAAGAATCATTTTTGCCGGCCACGTTGACTCGTCATACGAATGGACATACACTCATCTGGGAGGAAAGAACCTTCTTTTTGCCGTTGGAATCTATGCCGTTGTTGGAATGATCTTTGTTTTTGTTGTTTCGCTCATTTCCGTAATCAAGGGCGGAGCCATGAACGCCGAGCTTGACGGTTTTGTTAAGATTCTTCAGTATGTTCAGCTTGCGTTCATTCCCGGCTTTATTGCCGTTTTGTTCTTCACAAACTTTAAGCTCCCCGTTGAGGGAGCCAACGATAACCTTTCCGGCTGCACAACGGCAATCGCCGTTCTCAAATTCCTTGAGGATAATGACATCCGCTTTGAAAACACCGAGGTCTGCGCAATGACCGCAGGTTCGGAAGAAGCCGGTCTGCGCGGCGCAAGGGCATACACCAAGCGCCACCTTAAAGAGCTTCAGGAAATTGAAACCGTATATTTCGGAATGGATACTCTGCGCGATTATGAGGATATGGCAATCTACAGCCGTGATATGACCGGCACCGTAAAAACCGACCCGAGAGTCTGCGCACTCATGAAAAAGGGCGCGGAAATGGCCGGCCTTGACCTCCCGTATTCATCGGTATATCTCGGAGCTTCGGATGCCGCTGCCGTTTCAAAGCTTGGTGTTCCGGCCGCAACTCTTGCTGCAATGAACCCCGGCCCGCCGAAGTATTATCACACAAGAGAAGATACAGCTGATAATCTTATCCCCAAGACCGTTGAAAAAGGTCTTGACATCTGCCTTCAGTCTCTTTTCCTCTATGACGAACAGGGACTCAAAGAAAACTATTAATCAGTTGCCGCTTTTTCATCGGCCGTCCGTTGCGGGCGGCCGTTCTTTTCCTTTTCGGCCGGAAAAGCATGAAATATATTTAAATTTTTTCCTCTTTGGTTGACTTTGGGGCAAAAAGGTTGTATTATAACAAAGTGTATAAGTATGTGATAATAATCCGAGTTTTGTTCCGGCGCTCTTTTCTCTTTTTTGCCGGGGATTCAAGAAAAGCGAAAGAAGGTAATGCTCTTGAAAATAAAAAGGCTTTGCTCGTTCCTGCTCGTCCTGCTCATTACGGCAGGTCTTGTCTGCGCGCCGTTTTGCGCTTCGGCTTCCGTTACGGCGAACAGCGGAAAGCTGCAGGTTCTTCCCGGACATCCGCGTTCGGCTTCTCCGGTATACAGCAAGGCGTGGCTTGACAATGTCGTTGTCCGCGACAGTGCCTCGGCGATTACCACTGCTCGCCTTGTTCCAAAGGATTCCTATCCCTATAGCCACACTTTCAGCGAGTTTGTGACCGAGGTCAACAACTACTCAGTCCTCAACCTCATCAACGAAAAAACCGTTTCAAAAGCATACGGCGATGTTGTTACCGTCATGTATTACATGGTTACCGCCCTCGGAATGACCGGGGACAGCGATACCATGAAAAGTTACATAAGAAGCAAGGGTATCACGATTCCTCCGCTTGAAACCGCCGAGGATGAAATGAAAATTGCCGTTGTTTATGCCGCCATGAAGTATGACGCGGTCTATACCCTTTATCAGAAAAAGATTACTCTGCCTCAGGGCATTACGCTCGACAACGCGATTTGTGAAATTCTTGCCACGCTGACCGGCACCTTCCTGCCTTCCGGGGTTGACACCCTCTCCGGCTTTGCCGTCAACAGCGTCAGAACATATATCTCTCAGTTCGATTCAATTCCGGTAAGCAGCAATCCGGGTAACGATGAAATTTTTCATTGGGCCAAGGTTATTACCGCAAAGTCAAATAACTATGAGGTTCCGCTTGAGTCATATGCCGCTTTGACCGAGGCGGAAAAGGAATATGTTGACTATGCCTATTTTTCCTCAATTCTCGGCAAGGTTTATAATGTTAAAATCGACCCCGTGAAGCTTGTTGTTGCAGACAGAAGCGAGGAGAAAAACAGCGTTCAGTCTCTTATTCTTCAAACAATGCTTGATGATTCCGGCGTTGATTATTCGATTGACGATTCATGCGAAACGCTGTTCAAAGCCGCCTGTGAATGCGGAAGATTCCCTCTTGACGAACAGTTCTACAGCGATATTTTCAGCTATGATCTTTATATTGCAAACGACTGCCAAAAAATCTGGTTCACTCCGTTTGCCCTTGCCTCTCAGGTTGGCGGAAACGATTCCTATCTTAAAATATATCTCGGCGAAAAAGAGATGAGTCCGAGTCAGACCGCCGCATATGTTCCCGATATCTCCAAAAACAACGAGGTGATTAACCTCAAGGTTGTTTATGAGGAGCCGGGCATCGCACCGGAGACTATTCTTTACAAGTTCAGAATTGTCAGAAAAGCTGCCTCTTCCGGCGCTTCGGACACCACTCAGGGCAGTCTCACCGGTGAGGTTCAAAAAATGATTGACGGGGTTATACCCGTTGATAACGAGAAGGCCAACTCCATTGTCGGCGGCGTTATGTCTCAGATTGACTCCGCCCTCACAACTGCTGCAGTCGGTGCCAATGACGGCGTTTTGACAACCTATGCGACCGAAAGCACAACGTCCGGCGGCTATGACTCAAGCCCGAAAAAATCTTCTGACGGCGTTGATTTCGGCTATCTTGCCGAGCTTATGAGCGAAACCTATAAAAACGCCGAGCAGGCCTCAAGCGCGATTGAAAAGTTTGCTTCTCAGCAGAAGCAGCAAAGCGTTTCGTTTGTTCAAAAAACGGTTCAGACCATTAAGGAGAATCCTGAGGTTGCGGTTGCTCCAACGGGAATCATTGCTCTCGGCGGTCTTGGTGGATACATTTGGACAAAGCGCAAAAAAACGCTTGAAAAAATCTGTTCCGGTGATGAAAAACTGGATGAGGAAAACTCTAATGATGAAAAGCCGGACGAAGAGAACTGGTTTGAGGATTAAATTCTGAATAGCGAAATGCCGGGCAGGTGACTTGAAGCTGCTCGGCATTCTTCTTTATCTGCGGATGTTTAATCGTGTTTTTCCTGCTTTGCTGTTACTGACGTTTTGTTCCGCAGGGTGCGTTCTTTTACAGCCCTTTTTGTTTGTTGGCAGTTTAACCTCATGCTCTGAATTTATGGTTGCTTGCTCTGCCGCAGGTACTTTTGTGGCGATTGACAGGTACACTGCCACGGAACGAGACAAAAGCAAATAATAATAGGCAGAACATATGGCTTAACCACTGCATTAAAGAGTTATGCGCAACAAAAAAAGCCCCTGTCGATTCAGGGGGGTTCATAAACTTAATGGGCTGTCTCGTTTTTTACGAGACAGCCCACTCTTAATTTATGCGTTTATGTATTTATAAATCAAACGTGCCGCTTCGGCTCTTGAAATCTTGTTAAAGCTCAAAACATTCTGAACTGTAAGGAGAAAGGCCCTTACCCAATTTAAAAAGCTGTGCTGCTTAATATTCTTGAACATTGTTAAAGCAAATTCAGCTTTTGAAACCTCAGCGCTGCTGTCACTGATTTTATAGTCTCCGGTAATTGCATTGACGGCCTTTGAAAGGTCTGCCTTTGTCAAAATATCATCGGGGGAGAAGGTGGTGTCGCTTGATGCGGACATATAGCCGTTTTTAATGACATATTCAACTTCCTTATAATACTTGTGACCCGGAGTTACATCGGTAAACTTTGCGGAAATTTCCCTGTCGGGAAGAGCTTCAATAATTTTGTTAGCAATAAAGAGCTGTCCGTCTGCATCGGGATGAGAGTCGGTATAGGTTGCTCCGTCGGGATCAACATAAATATAGCCGAATTTTTCAACACCGTCAGTCATCGGCTTGTTGCCGACAGATAAAACGAGTTCGGTAATTTTTCTCGTTGCGGCAACTTCAATTTCGCTCTTTTTCTTAACTTCAATAGGTTCGCCGACGTAGCCGTCGTAATCATAGTTCCTGCCCTTGCGGGATGTGTCGCCCATTCCGACAACCATAAGTGTTACATCGGGATTAAGGTCATAAATGTCCTGAATCATAATGTCCCAGTTACGGCAAAATCTTCCATAGCCCTTGTCGATTGCTGAGGGCAAAGCCTCAAGCAGCTGGGGAAGCGCACCTGCAATGCGTGCAATTTCAACAATATTTTCAATTTTGCTTTCGTCAACCTTATTCTTTAACAAATCCTCAACCATTTTTATGTATTTATCGGCGGCATTGTTGGCTTCAAGAACATCTTCAAGAACCCAGCCCATATATGCACCCCAGTCGTTTCCGCCGATACCGATTGAAATAAGGTCAGCGTTTGCAACGGCGTTTTTATATGCCTGTCTGACTCTTTCATCGCCGGGTGCATAGCCGTACTTTTCGTAAACATGAAGCTGAGAGGGATGGAAAAGATAAGGATCATCACAAGTGGCTGAAAACTCATCTTCAAGCATGTAGCGAACCTCAACTGTTCTGAAACCGGGAGCCGCAAAAGCGGTCATGCTCTTATCTTCGATTATCGAGTTGGCAATGATATCACCGTAGGAGCCGGGAACCCGGTAATACGTTGAGTCGTAATATTTGTTCATAAAATCCCTGTCATACTGAGTCATTCCGTCGCGAAATCCGCTTGCTGCGCTGTCTCCCAAAAGAAGATAGTTTTTGTACTGTCCGTAGTGAGCGTTTACCGCATCGGTGTTAAGCTCTGCCGCAAAGCAGGTGAATGTGCCTGAAAGCATCACAACCGCAAGAATAACGGCAAAAAATTTTTTTACTGTTTTCATTTTGTACCTCCAAAAATTAATTTATAGAGTAATTTTAACATATTCTGCAATTTATTACAATATGTATTTTAAATTTTTTAATTTTTTGGTCAAAAACAGTTCCAATATTAGATTGTTCTTTTTGCTTGACTTTTTTGCTTCGTTGGTTTAAAATATTAAGGATAGCTGTTACTGACGTAAAGCGGAATGCTTTACTTTTTTATACGCTGTCTTCGAGTAACATTACTGCAATTCTTTTGATGGTTTTTAGTGGAAAATTATTTTTAAAAGAAGGAGGTGCTGCTACTTTGGGAGATTGGATCATACCTGTGATCGTTGCAATCGTTTGCGCGGTCGCATTTGGAATTATCGGCTTTATTCTCGGCGGTATTCACAGAAAAAAGACCGCTGAAGGTCTCCTCGGCTCTGCGAATGAAGAGGCCACCAGAATTATAAATCAGGCGGTCAGCGAGGCTGAGACAAAAAAGCGCGAAGCTATTCTTGAAGCAAAGGACGAAATTCATAAATCCCGCACTGAAACCGAACGTGAACTGCGCGACAGAAGAAACGAGGTTCAGCGTCAGGAGAGAAGAATTATCCAAAAAGAGGAAACCCTTGACAAAAAGGTTGACTCCATTGAAAAGAAAGAAGAACTGCTGAACAAAAAAATCAAGCAGTCTGAAACCCAACTTGCCGAAGCAGAAAGCATCAAAAGAAGTCAGTTAGAAATGCTTGAAAAAATATCGGGCTATACAAAAGAACAAGCCAAGGTATATTTACTTAAGTCATTGGAAGAAACCCTCACAAGAGAAAAAGCGGTCAAGGTCATGGAATATGAACAAAAAATCCGTGACGAGTCCGATGCTCTTGCAAGAGAGATTATCACAACAGCCATTCAACGCTGCGCTGCCGACCACGCATCGGAGGCGACTGTTTCCGTTGTGGCGCTGCCCAACGATGAAATGAAGGGAAGAATCATCGGCCGCGAGGGTCGCAACATCAGAACCCTTGAAACAATCACCGGAGTGGATCTCATCATTGATGACACACCGGAGGCCATCACGCTCTCTTCGTTTGACCCAGTCAGGCGTGAGATTGCGCGCATAACCCTTGAAAAGCTCATTGCCGACGGGCGCATACATCCCGCGCTTATTGAAAAGATTTATGAAAAATCGAAGCGTGAGGTTGAGCTGACTATTCGTCAGGCAGGAGAGAGAGCCGTTGTTGAAGCCGGAGTCAACGGCGTTCATAACGAGCTTGTTAAGCTCCTCGGACGCCTTAAATACCGCACAAGTTACGGCCAGAACGTCCTCAACCATTCGCTTGAGGTTTCCTATATTTCGGGCCTCATGGCTGCGGAGCTCGGCGCAGACATCAAGCTTGCAAAGCGCGCCGGCCTGCTTCATGATATCGGAAAGGCTGTTGACCACGAGCAGGACGGTTCACATATTGAGCTTGGCGTTGAGTACGCCAAAAAGTATAAGGAAAATGACATTGTTGTCAATGCCATTCAGGCGCACCACGGCGATGTTGAGCCTAAGAGCATAATAGCCTGTCTTGTTCAGGCTGCGGACGCAATTTCCGCCGCACGTCCCGGAGCAAGAAGAGAGAATCTTCAGAATTACATCAAGCGTCTTGAACAGCTTGAGTCAATTTCCGAATCGTTCAAGGGCGTTGAAAAGGCGTTTGCAATCCAGGCCGGACGCGAGGTTAGAATCATTGTTAAGCCTGACAAAATCAGTGACGATCAGATGGCTCTGCTCGCAAGAGAAATTGTTAAAAAGATTGAAGACGAGCTTGAATATCCGGGTCAGATCAAGATCAACATGATTCGTGAAACAAGAGCCGTTGACTACGCAAAGTAATACGTAAAACAACAAACAAAAGGCTGCCGCAGTTTTCCGGCGGCCTTTTTTGAAAGGTCAAGCAATGGAAATTCTTTTTGAGGACGCGGACGTTATAGTCTGCATAAAGCCGGTCGGAACGCTCTCGCAAGGCGACGGCTCTGACAGTTTGATAACGCTCCTTGCAAAGCATACGAGCGGTGATATTTATCCCGTTCATCGCCTTGACCGTGAGGTGGGCGGAGTAATGGTGTTCGGAAAAACAAATGCTGCCGCTGCGTCGCTTTCACGCCAGGCGGCCGAAAGGAAACTTAACAAGGAGTATTTTGCGCTTCTTCACGGTGTACCGGAGGAAAAAAGCGCGGTTCTTGAGGACCTGCTTTTCAAAGATTCAAAGAAAAACAAGGTCTATGTTGTTAAGCGCGAGCGAAAGGGCGTCAGAAAGGCTGTGTGTGAATATGAAACGATTTTGAGCGAGGAGGGCGCGGAGGCGTGTTCACTTGTTAAAGTCAGGCTCCACACCGGGAGGACTCACCAAATCCGCGTTCAGTTTTCCTCCCGCGGCTGTCCGCTTTTTGGTGACAGGCGGTACGGCGCAAGAGACAGTGAAAAGGTTATGGCGCTTTTTTCGTGCAAAATTGGTTTTTTCCACCCGAAAACGGGCGAAGAACTTAGTTTTTATTCCGACAAAACAGAGAGCGACCGGCTGAATAAAGCTATTGAGACAGCCAAAAATTCCGGCCTGATATCGAATGAAAGCCTTTGATTTTTGAAGCATTCAAAATTTTCCTGTTTGGCCGATAAATTATAGATTTAACCTTGACAAAACGGTGCATATCTGCTAGAATTTATCGGTAACAAAAAGGCGGAGCAATTTGCCGCCTATATTTGGAGAGTTGTCCGAGTGGTCGAAGGTGCAGCACTCGAAATCATGTGATTAGTCCCCAAAAGTGAATATTTATACATGGAAGCGTATCGAAGTGGTTGTAACGAGCTGC
>CAKSWC010000018.1 GCA_934511365.1 uncultured Eubacteriales bacterium | reverse complement strand
ACCTGTACCCCAACAAGCAGGTGGAGGTAGCCAGACAGCTTGACGGCATCATGCCGTGAGCCTCTGGCTACAAAAATTGCTGCAAATGTAGCCAATTTGTAGCCGCTAAAAAAGAAAAATCCTGAAAAACGCTGTATTACCAACGCTTTTCAGGATTCAGAAAACACTAAATATTTATTCCCACTCCACGGTCGCGGGGGGTTTACTCGTAATATCATAGGCAACGCGGTTGATGCCTCTGACCTCATTTGTAATACGGTTTGACGCTTTTGCAAGAAGCTCATACGGAATGTGTGCCCAGTCGGCCGTCATGAAGTTATCCGTTGTTACGGCGCGCAAAACAAGCAGTCTTTCATATGTCCTGTGGTCGCCCATTACTCCAACGCTTCTAAGGTCGGTAATGACCGCAAAATACTGCGAAAGCTTGTCCGCATATCCTCCCTTTTCCATCTCCTCGCGGAAAATTGCGTCTGCGTGCTGGAGGATGTCGATCTTCTCCTCTGTGATTGCGCCGATAATGCGGATTCCGAGCCCCGGACCCGGGAACGGCTGACGCCAAACGAGTTCTTTCGGTATTCCGAGCTTTTCGCCAACGCGGCGAACCTCATCCTTAAACAAGCTCTTGAGCGGCTCGATAATGCCCGCAAACTTAATGTCATCAGGCATTTTGACCTTGTTGTGGTGAGTCTTTATCGTGTCCGCATCACCTTTTCCGGATTCAATGCAGTCGGGATAAATTGTGCCCTGGGCAAAAAAGCCCTCGTCCGCGTTCTTTTTGATCTCGTCCCAGAATACTTTGTAAAACTCAGTGCCGATTATCTTCCGCTTTTCCTCCGGGTCGGTAACATCCTTCAGCTTTTCAAGGAAAGCATCTTTGGCGTTGACCCTGACAAAGTTCATGTCAAACAGCTTAACAAAGGTGTTTTCAACCTCATCGCCCTCATTGAGACGCATAAGGCCGTGGTCAACAAAAACGCAGGTCAGCTGCTTTCCGACTGCCTTTGAAACAAGTGCGGCAGTAACGGCGGAGTCAACACCGCCGGAAAGGCCGAGAATGACCTTTTTTTCGCCGATTTCCTTACGCAGCTCGGCAACGGTTGTGTCAATGAAGCTGTCCATTACCCAATCGCCCGTACATTTGCAGATTTCATAAAGGAAATTATGAAGAATCTGCTGACCAAACTCACAGTGAGTAACCTCCGGGTGGAACTGAACGGCATAGATGTTCTTTTCCGTGTTCTGCATTGCGGCGCAGGGACAGTCAGACGTTCTTCCGATAACGTCATAACCGTCCGGTGCCTTTGAAATGTAGTCCGTGTGGCTCATCCAAACGGTGCTCTTTTTGTCTATACCCTTGAACAAAAGGTTGTCTGTTTCCGCGGTGAGTTCAATTTTTCCGTACTCGCTGACCGGCGCCGTTGCAACCTCGCCTTTTTCCATGTATGCAATGAGCTGACAACCGTAACAGATTCCGAGAACCGGAACGCCGATTTTCAGTATCTCCTCGGTGTAATGCGGTGACTTTGCGTCATACACGCTGTTCGGTCCGCCGGTAAAAATAATTCCCTTATAGCCGCCTTCTTTGATTTTTTCAAGGGGAGCGGTGTACGGAAGAATTTCCGCATAGACCTTTTCGTCTCTGACTCTGCGCGCAATGAGCTGATTATACTGACCGCCGAAATCAAGAACAAGAATTTTTTCGTTCGCCATTAAATTGCCTCCGCTTTTTTATCTCTTAATAACTTCTTCTCTCTTGGGACCGTTTGAAACATAGGAAATCTTTACGCCGATTTCCTCCTCAATGAAGTTGACATACTGCTGAGCTTCTTTCGGGAGTTTTGAAAACTCGCGAATACCTCTGATGTCACACTTCCAGCCGTCAAGAGTAACAAAAACAGGTTTTGCGCGCTTGAGCAGCGGAGTTACAGGGAAGTCCTTTGTAACCTTTCCGTCGATCTCATAGCCGACGCAAAGGCTGATTTTGTCAAGATATGAAAGGCAGTCAAGAGCGGTGAGAACAACCTCCGTTGCGCCCTGAACGGCACAGCCGTAACGGGTTGCAACGCAGTCAAACCAGCCCATTCTTCTGGGTCTGCCGGTCGTTGCGCCGAACTCACCGGCGTCTCCGCCGTGAATGCGCATTTCCTGAGCTTCATCGCCAAAAATTTCGCTGACAAATTCGCCTGCGCCTACTGCGCTTGAGTATGCCTTGGTAACAACAGTGACGTCCTTGATTTCATAGGGCGGAATGCCTGCGCCGACCGCACCGTATCCGGCAAGAGTTGAGGAAGATGTAACCATCGGATAGATTCCGAAATCGGGATCCTTGAGCGAGCCGAGCTGGCCTTCAAGAAGAATTTTCTTTCCGTCCTTAACGGCTTCTCTGATGAGCTTGCCCGTGTCGCAGACATAAGGCGCGATCATTTCGCGATATTCTTCAAGCTGCTTCAAAACTTCATCAACCGAAAGCTCCGGTTTGTGATATATGTCTTTAATTATGAGATTTTTAACGGAAAGAATCTGATTAAGCTTTTCTTTAAGATGCTCCTCGTCAAACAGTTCACAGATTTGGAAACCGATTTTTGCATACTTGTCCGAGAAGAACGGGGCAATGCCGCTCTTTGTTGAACCGAACGCCTTTTCGGCCAGTCTTTCCTCTTCATAGGTATCAAGCAAAACGTGATACGGCATCATAATCTGGCATCTTTCGCTGACCTTGAGGTTGATTTTCGGAACCCCGCCGTCAAGAACGTGCTGAATTTCCTTCATGAGCTTCGGAATATCAAGTGCAACACCGTTCGCAATTACGTTTGTAATGTGCGGAAAGCAGACGCCGCTCGGAAGCTGATGAAGCGCAAATTTTCCGTAATCGTTGATGATCGTATGTCCGGCGTTGGCTCCGCCCTGGAATCGGATGACCATATCCGACTGAGCGGCAAACATATCAGTAATTTTTCCTTTTCCCTCATCGCCCCAGTTAGCGCCGACGATTGCTCTGACCATAGTTATTTACCTCCGTAAACATCGTTTTTCATCCTTTCCGGGTTTTTCGTCCAAAAAGGTTTTTGCAATCTATTATAATACGGTCTTTGCGATTAGTCAACTTCAAAAACTGACGATAAAAAAGCTGTTCAATGCAATAATTATGGTTATATGCACCATAGGACAGTTTGCAAACTGTTTGCGGTGCTAATAAAATATTATTAAGAATTTGTGAATTAATTGACTTTTGTTTGAAAAAATGCTTTAATCTTCATTGTATAATTTCTCTGATTAAACAAGGAGGACACTATGAAAGCATTAAAAAAAGTAATCAGCCTTGTGCTCTGCCTTTGTCTGATTGCATCGTTCACCGTTGCTGCCTTTGCGGCAGACGGAAAAAAGACCGATTATCCGTTCATTTATGTTCACGGAATGTATGGCTGGGGTGAGGGCGCAGCAAAGGAAGTCAACCGCCCATATTGGGGAACCCAACCGAAAAACAACATCATCCCGTATCTGCGCTCACTGGGCTATACGGTATACAATCCGTCCGTCAGCGGCTTCAGCAGCGCATGGGACAGAGCGTGTGAGCTTTTTGCTCAGCTTACCGGCTCTGTTGTTGATTACGGCGCGGCGCACTCAAAGGAATGCGGCCACAGCCGTTACGGCCGCGATTACACAAACAGACCGACAATGGGCAAGGCGTGGGATCTTGAAAGCCCGCTGAACTTTGTTGGCCATTCCTTCGGAGGAGAGACCATCCGCCTTCTTGCCTCACTTCTTGCCTACGGAAATGAGGCGGAAATGAACGCGGACAGGGAGGGCTGCTCCGAGCTTTTCAAGGGCGGCCACGAAAAGGGCGTTCACTCAGTCGTTGCCATCTCCTCTCCTCACAACGGCTCAACCGTTTCCAACTATGTTGCCGACCTTGTTTTTCCGGCCTTCTTCATGATATTCATGCTGCACGCAAAGTGCGTTGCCGGAAAAGGCAATGATGACCTTATGCTTGACCAGTGGGGAATCACCAGGGACCCGACAAGCGGTGAAAAGGCAAAGTTCAATCCGCTCGCCTGTCTGAAGCTTGCGCTGTCTAACGACCACTGCGGTTATGACCTCACCGTTCAGGGCGCGGAAAAGCTCAACAAAAAGATTAAGACGGTCAAGTCCGCCTATTACTTCTCATACACTGCCTGCATAACAGAGGACGCAAAGTTCGGCTATCAGAAGCTCAACTTGGATTATGACCCCTTCATTCCGTTCTATATTTCGTCTCCGATGATTTGCGCGTCCGTCAATATGTTCCTTGGCGGGAAGTATATTGACAAGTCCTGGGGCGCAAACGACGGCATTGTTCCGCTCAAAAGCGCGCTTTATCCGTTTGGTGAAGATCACATCACCTATGACAGCGGACGCGATATCATTCCCGGTGTCTGGTACGTTATGCCGACCCTATACGGCGTGGACCACTATGATTTCTGCAACGCCGCCGACGAAAAGGCGTTTGGCTCTCTCCAGGGCTTCTTCGATTTTTATATCAAGCTTTCAGAGCTGATTTGCAGCATATAACAAAATCAAGTTAACGGCCGGATGATTCGGCCAAAGACCTGCCGGTTTTTTTCCTTTCGGCGGGTCTTCTTTTTGTGCCTTTCTGACAAAGTTTTTATATTGCGCTTTTGCGTCTTGACTTTTCGGCCCGAAAGGATATAACATATCATTGAAAAAGATTATTTTTGTTCTGTAAACACTGAGGTGCTCTGATATGGAAAAAACAAAAACAAGCAAAAACGCAGATATGCTGAACGGCCCGCTTTGGAACAAGCTTCCGCTTTTTGCCCTCCCCGTTGCGGCAACTGCTATGCTTGAACAGCTTTTCAATGCCTCGGATATTGCCGTTGTCGGCAACTTTACGGGTGCGGAAAAAACGGCGGCCGTTGCGGCCGTTGGCGCAAATACACCGGTTATAGGTCTGCTTGTCAACCTCTTTGTCGGAATCGCGCTCGGCGCAAACGTCGTTATTGCAAACGCAATAGGCCGTGAGGACAAAGCCACGGTTCAAAAAGCGGTACATACGTCCATTCTTATGGCACTCATCGGCGGAGTCGGAATTGCCGTTATAGGCGAACTTTTGGGTGGAAAAATTCTCGGTCTGCTCAATGTTCCGGATGATGTTCTTCCCCTTGCGCTGATGTATCTGCGCATCTATCTCATCGGTATGCCGGTTATTCTTCTCTATAACTTTGAAGCGGCAATTTTCCGCAGCATAGGTGACACAAAGGTTCCGCTCATTGCCCTTGCAATTTCCGGCGTTCTGAATGTTCTTTTGAATCTCTTTTTTGTTATCGTTCTGAAAATGACGGTCAACGGCGTTGCAACTGCAACCGTGATTTCAAATGCGGTCAGCTCAACCATTCTTTTTGTAAGACTCCTCAAAACCGACAAATGCGTTCGGCTCGACCTTAAAAACCTGCGTTTTGACTTTAAGTGCTTCAAGCGTATTATGAAAATCGGACTTCCGTCCGGTATCCAGAGCGCAATGTTCTCCGTTTCAAACATAATCATTCAGTCTGCGGTCAACAGCCTTGGAAAGCTTGTTATGGCGGCCTCAAGCGCGGCGCTCAACCTTGAAATTTTTGCATACTACGTTCTCAATGCGTTCAGTCAGGCCTGCACAACCTTTGTTGGCCAAAACTACGGCGCAGGCAAAATTGACCGCTGCAAAAAAACTCTTGCTCTCTCTCTTATTGAGGACGCCATTGCAACAGCCGCCGCAATTTGCATTGTTCTTTTGAGCGGAAGGTTCCTTCTTTCAATTTTCAATAACGATCCGCAGGTTATTGAGCTTGGATACCTCAGGCTCAAGATTCTCTTCTTTGCATACATCTTTTCAATGACATATGAGGTTCTCTCCGGCTATCTGCGCGGGTTCGGAATCTCCCTTGTTCCTGCCGTTCTTGTCACCGTTGGAATCTGCGTTGTGAGAATCGTCTGGATCAAAACGGTTTTTCCGCAAAGCAGAAGCTTTGAAACAATCCTCAATGCCTATCCGATAAGCCTTGCCGCAACGGCCGTTATGATGATTATTGCGGTTCTTATCTATCGTCCGTCAAAAAGATACGCAAAAAAGCTTGGATAAATTTAAATAAGCGTTGACATTTTATTCTTTAATTTGTATAATTATTTGTGATAGAGGCGCAAGGTTTATGAGTATTACGTTTCAGCCTCCCGGAAGGCGTTAATGGCGCAAAGAAAGGAAACCTTGCCGAAGCTTGGATTCTTCGGGGAATTCTGTTGTAAGTTCTGCGCGGCAGTTCTTATCAAGCTGGGCGGCGGGAGAATATCCTGCCGACTGTCGCTTCGGCGGAGAGCTGTCACAAAACTACTTTTCTGTTTGTATTTTGTGAGACTGCTCTTTTGCGGTCTCTTTTTTTTGCCCTTTAAAAAATGGGAAAACAACGTCTAAAATTATTAGGAGGATGTCAGATGAAACAGAAAAAAAGATCGAAGGCAAGGCTTCTTCTTGCTTTCATGATGCTTGCCGTTTTGCTCATTACGGCTTCAACGGTAGCTTTTGCCGAAAGTTCGGCGGATACGGCTGCACCTGAAACAGCAGTTGCCCTCTCCGCAGAAAGCGGAAAATTCACCCTCGGCGAAGGCGAGGACGCGGTCGATTACGACCTTTCGGACAGCGCATCGGCTCACGAATATGTTGACGCATATGCGGACAACCTTGAGGCCGACCCCGAATTCAAAACCCACATTGAAACTGCGATTGCAAAGGTTAGAGAATCAATCAAAAGCTATGCTTCAATTCTCTCCCTTCTTCCACCGGTGATTGCAATCATTCTTGCTCTCATCACAAAGGAGGTATACTCCTCTCTCATCATCGGTATCGTTGTCGGCGGCGTTATCTATGCAGGGGGCAACTTTGAGGGCGTTATCAAGCACGTTATTTCAGACGGCTTTGTTTCAAGTCTTGCGGATTCCTATAACATGGGTATCCTCATCTTCCTTGTTCTTCTCGGCGCGCTCGTTTCAATGATGAACAAGGCCGGCGGTTCCGCTGCGTTCGGCCGCTGGGCTTCAAAACACATTAAGTCACGCATAGGCGCTCAGCTTGCAACAATGGCGCTTGGCATTCTCATCTTCATTGATGACTATTTCAACTGCCTCACCGTTGGTTCCGTCATGCGCCCCGTTACGGACAGAAACAATGTTTCGCGCGCAAAGCTTTCCTATCTCATTGACGCAACCGCGGCTCCGGTTTGCATCATTGCTCCGATTTCATCCTGGGCAGCAGCCGTTGCAGGCTTTGCAAGAGGCGCCGGCGCAGAGAACGGAATCAGCCTTTTTGTCAGCGCTATTCCTTATAACTTCTATGCCCTTCTCACCATCGTAATGATGATTTTCATTTCCGTTTCAAAGTTTGATTACGGCCCGATGAAGCTCCACGAAAAGAACGCAGTTGAAAACGGCGACCTTTTCACCTGCGGAAACAGAGTTGCAAATGACGACGCAGAACCCAACGAAAAGGGCCGCGTTTGCGACCTTGTTATCCCCGTTGTTATCCTCATCATCTGCTGCGTTATCGGCATGATTTACTCCGGCGGCTTCTTCAGCGGCGAGGATTTCATCACCGCGTTTTCAAACAGTGACGCCTCGGTCGGTCTTGCATACGGCGCAGGATTTTCAATGGTTATCATCATTGTCTATTTCCTCATCAGAAGAGTTCTTTCCTTCAAGTCCGTTATGGAATCTCTTCCCGAAGGCTTCAAGGCGATGGTTCCGGCCATTCTTATCCTCACCTGCGCATGGACTCTTAAGGCCATGACAGACAGCCTCGGCGCAAGAATCTTCATCTCTCAGCTTATTCAGGGAACGGCAGGAACCTTCCAGTCCTTCCTTCCGGCAATCATCTTCCTCATTGCGGTCGGCCTCTCCTTTGCAACGGGAACCTCATGGGGAACTTTCGGAATTCTTATTCCCATTGTTCTGAGCGTATTCTCCTCCGGTGAACCTATTACAATCGTTGCAATTTCCGCCTGCATGGCCGGTGCTGTTTGCGGCGACCACTGCTCACCAATTTCAGACACAACCATCATGGCCTCGGCCGGTGCTCAGTGCGACCACATTAACCACGTTTCAACTCAGCTTCCGTATGCTCTCACGGTTGCCGGTGTTTCGGCCGTGAGCTACATTATTGCAGGCTTTGTTCCCAACTGGCTTATAGTTCTTCCGATAGCCATTGCGCTCATGATTGGAACTCTCTTTGTTATCAAGATTGTTTCCGGCAGGAAAGCAAAATAATTCAAGCAATATAAAAACATAACCCCCGGTGCTGCCGAAATTCTGGCGGAACCGGGGGTGTTTTTTGATATATGGAATGTATGTATAATCTTTTCGCAAATTCAACGTCTAAAACTTTCTGACCGTAACATGAATCCTGCCCTTTTTGCTTTCACCTTTGACCTCAAGCAAAACGACTTTTCCCTTTCCGCGCAGGACAATTTTTTCGCCGCCGGAAAGTTTTTTATCCCCTTTCACGGTCTGAACGCCGTCAACAAAAACAAGGCCGGACTCAATGCACTGCTGTGCTTTTCCCCTTGAGAGCGAAAAAGCAGAACCGCAGACAGCGTCAAGCCGCAGCGAGGCAACGGAAAAGAAAACGTCCTGCGTCCGCTCTTCTTTTTGAACGAACGCGCTTTTTTCCGCCTCTTTAACGGTAACGCTCGCTCGCCCGGCACTTCTAAGGTTTTCAAGAATGAACTTTTTCACACCTGAAAGGCAAAACAAGAAGCATCCCTTTTCGTCCAAAACGATATCGCCAAGTGTCTCACGGCGCAGACCGAGTCCCATTAGTGCACCGAGGTAGTCGCGGTGAGTAAGGTTTGTGAACCTATCCTTTTCAAGCCGTATGAGCGAAACAGGGTCAAACTCCGGGTATGAGGAAAAGAACTCAAAAGCGTCCTTTTCTTCATAAAACCGCGGAACAAAAACGGCGCAGAGGCGCTCGGCTTCTTCATAGCCGCCGTAATAAAATGTCTTAACAAACTCGCTCTGCTTTTTTTCAAGCGGAAGCAAAAGCGTCCGCTGCCTCGGGTCAAGAAACGCAGTGCTTTGAACAACAGAGGTGTCCTCACACTGCGTTTTAAGGTCCGAAGCGTGAGAGAGCAAAACTTCATCTTCGGTCATAATTATTCCTTAATTAACAATCTCAACTGTAATGGTGAGCCTCTTTCAGCATCATGTCCTTAACTTTCATAAGTCTTGTTGTTGACGAGCGCTCGTTTTCGTCAAGTTTCATTGTGATATAACGGATGGTGTCCTCATATCTGGGAATGAGAACGTGCTCAAGCGCATTGACGCGGCGGCGCGTTTTTTCAATTTCGGCCGCAAGCAGACGGCAGGTCTTTTCGCTTTCAGCAAGTCTCAGCATATCGGGCATAATTTTTGCAAGGGAGGCCACAGCCTCATCAAGATCGCCGCTTGTGAAAGCATAGCCGTATGAAAAAATCTCTCCGTCCTTTGCCGCTTTAAGCTCCGGCTTAAAAACGGGAACATCAACGCTCATGATGTTTTTTGTTTCAACAGAAGCGCTCATTCTCTGAGACGGCATCATCAGCGCAACCTCAATCTCCTCATCGGTCATTGTGCTGCGTGCAACGGACATATGCCCGTTCGCCGTTTTAATGCCCTCTTCAACCCTCAGGCGCAGCTCCTTTGTTTCGCGTATCAAATCAAGAAAGCGGCGCATGAGCTCATCGCGCTTGTCCTTGAGGAGCTTATGACCTTTTCTTGCGGTCATAAGCTTGCGCTTGAGGTTCGTCAGCTCCATCCGGGTTGGATTGACGTTCATAACCGCCATCAGATCACCTGCTCTTTTTCAATATAATACTCATCAAGAAATTCATCACTAATACGTTTCAGTTCACTGCGCGGAAGAATTGAAAGAAGCTTCCAGCCGAGATCAAGCGTCTCCTCAATAGTGCGGTCAGTTTCGCTGCCCTGGGAAACATACTGCTTTTCAAATTCATCGGCGAATTGAGCGTAAAGCTTATCCATATCGGTCAGAGCCGCCTCACCGAGGATAACCATGAGCTCTTTTGCCTCTTTTCCGCGCGCATAGGCGGAGAAAAGCTGGTTCATTGTGCCCGAATGGTCAGCTCTTGTCTTGCCCTCACCTATTCCCTTGTCCTTGAGTCTTGAAAGCGATGGAAGAACGTCAATCGGCGGAACAATTCCCCTTCTGTGCAGCTCACGGGAAAGGATGATTTGTCCTTCGGTGATGTAGCCCGTGAGGTCGGGAATCGGGTGGGTCTTGTCATCCTCGGGCATGGTGAGGATGGGAATGAGGGTGATGCTTCCGCTTTTTCCGCGCTGCCTTCCCGCTCTTTCATAGATTGAAGCAAGGTCTGTGTACATATATCCGGGATAGCCGCGGCGGCCGGGAACCTCTTTCCTTGCGGCGGAAACCTCGCGCAGCGCGTCGGCATAGTTTGTGATATCTGTCATTATGACAAGAACGTGCATCCCCTTGTCAAAGGCAAGGTACTCCGCGGCGGTGAGCGCCATTTTCGGCGTTGCAATGCGCTCGATTGCCGGGTCATTCGCAAGGTTTGAGAACATTACCGTTCTGTCCAGCGCACCGGTTTCACGGAAAGATTCGGCAAAAAAGTCCGCCTCCTCAAACGTGATTCCCATTGCGGCAAAAACAACAGCAAACGGCTCATTCGTTCCGCGAACCTTCGCCTGGCGGGCAATCTGAGCCGCGAGCTGAGCGTGCGGAAGTCCCGAGGCGGAAAAAATCGGGAGCTTTTGGCCTCTGACGAGGGTGTTGAGTCCGTCAATGGCGGAGATTCCCGTCTGAATGAACTCCTGCGGATAGCTTCTTGCGGCCGGATTCATCGGCGTTCCGTTAACGTCCATGCGCTTTTCCGGAATGATGTCCGGTCCGCCGTCAATCGGGCGGCCGAGGCCGTCAAAAACACGGCCGAGCATATCCTCCGATACGCCAAGCTCCATCTGGCGGCCGAGGAAGCGCACCTTGCTTTCGGCAAGGTTGATTCCGACTGACGGCTCAAAAAGCTGAACAAGAGCGTTTTTTCCGTTGATTTCAAGAACGCGGCAGCGGCGCTTTTCGCCGTTTTTCAGCTCAATCTCGCCAAGCTCGTTGTATGCAACGCTTTCAACGTCGCGAACAAGCATAAGCGGTCCGGCAACCTCTTCAATCGTTCTGTATTCTCTTGGCATCAGTCATCATCTCCCTGCTTTGCTTTTTCAAGTGATTTTTCAAGCTCAATGAGGATTTCATCGTACTCTTTTTCAATATCGCTTTCCTTAACATATTTGAATCTTCCGATGCGCTCACGGACAGGCATTGAAACAATCTTCAAAACATCGCCGCCGTTTTCGAGCGCAGCGAGAGATTTGTTGTAAAACTCCGTGACAAGACGCATCATCAGAAGCTGCTTTTTGAGCGAGGAATAGGTGTCAACCTCATGGAAGGCAAGCTGATGCAAAAAGTCCTCGCGGACGGAACGCGCAGATTCCATTGTGAGCCTGTCTTTCGGCGAAAGGGCGTCCATTCCGACAAGTCTGACAATTTCCTCAAGCTCAGCCTCTTTTGAAAGCAGACGCATAAGCTCAAGGCGAAGCCCGGTCCAGTCGGAGCTGACGTTTTCGTTGAACCATTTTCCGAGCGAGTCGGCGTAAAGCGAATAGCTTGTCAGCCAGTTAATCGCCGGAAAGTGCCGCTTATATGCAAGCGCGGAGTCAAGTCCCCAGAAAACCTTGACAATTCTCAGCGTGGCCTGGGTAACAGGCTCGGAGATATCTCCGCCGGCCGGAGAAACCGCACCGATAACGGACAGCGCGCCGAGTCTTTCATCTTTTCCGCAGGGAACAACAAGGCCGGCTCTTTCATAAAACTGCGCAAGACGCGAACCGAGATAGGCCGGATAGCCCTCCTCGCCCGGCATCTCCTCAAGCCGTCCGCTCATTTCACGCAGAGCTTCAGCCCAGCGCGAGGTTGAGTCAGCCATGAGCGCAACACTGTAGCCCATATCGCGGAAGTATTCGGCAATGGTGATTCCGGTATAGATTGAAGCTTCGCGGGCGGCAACGGGCATATCCGAGGTGTTGGCAATGAGCACGGTGCGCTCCATGAGCGACTTGCCCGTGTGCGGGTCGATAAGCTCCGGGAACTCGTTGAGAACGTCCGTCATTTCATTTCCGCGTTCGCCGCAGCCGATGTAAACAACGATATCCGCCTCAGCCCACTTGGCAAGCTGATGCTGGGTGACGGTTTTTCCGCTTCCGAACGGGCCGGGAATCGCCGCAACGCCGCCCTTTGCAATCGGAAAAAGCGAGTCAATAACGCGCTGACCGGTAACAAGCGGCGCTTTGGGCGCAAGCTTCTTTTTATACGGCCGTTCTTTTCTTACCGGCCATTTTTGCATAAGGGTAACGGGATGAACCTCACCCTTGTCATCTTCAATAATCGCAACGGTGTCCTCAACGGTACACATTCCCTTTGAAATTTCTCTGACCGTTCCGCGCAGATTCACCGGAAGCATAATTTTGTTGAGCACAATATCGGTTTCCTGAACCGTTCCGAGAATGTCTCCGCCAATGACCTTGTCTCCGGTTTTGACGCACGGGGCGAACTTCCATTGCTTTGTTCTGTCAAGCGCCGGAACCTCAATTCCCCTTGTGAGGTTTGAGCCGGCAATTTCCATAATTTTTTCAAGCGGCCTTTGAATGCCGTCAAAGATTGAGCCGATAAGACCGGGGCCAAGCTCAACGCTCATCGGTGCGCCGGTGGACTCAACCTCCTCCCCGGTGCGCAATCCGCTTGTTTCCTCATAGACCTGGATTGAGGCGCGGTCGCCGTGCATTTCAATAATCTCTCCGATAAGTCTTTCAGAGCTGACGCGGACAACGTCAAACATATTGGCCTCTCTCATTCCGGAGGCAACAACAAGAGGTCCGGAGATTTTTGTGATTGTTCCTTTATTCATAGTCGATCACCCGGTTTCTTACAATATATCACTGCCGACCGCCTGCTCAACAAATCGGCTGATTGAATTCATTCCCTCGCCGGTGTTTCCCCGTGCGCCCGGAATGAGCGTTATTGACGGAAGAGGCGCGGAATTATATTTTTCAAGTTCGTTTCCAAGCTCAGCGGAAAGCGCTTCGGTGAGAAAAATCACCGCATAGCCTTCCTCGCTCAGACGTTTGATGAGGTGCAAAGCCTCTTTTGCGTTTTCGGGCAGGAAAACGTCAATGCCTATTGAGGCAAAACCGAGAACGCTGTCCCTGTCGCCTATTGCGGCAATTTTATACATAAAGCGCCCTCACCCTTTCACGGATTTTTTCCTCGGGAACGCCCGCCTGCTTTGCAAAAAGCACGGCGCGAACCGTTTTCAGCTCGGCGGTCACGGCAAAGTAATAGGCCGCAACAGGCTCAAAGCCGAAAAAAACATACTTCGCCCTTTTCATAAGTTCGGTGACATGGTCATCAGCGGCCTTTTCAAATGCGGCAAAGCTTTGAGCCAATAACTCGCCCTCTTTTGAATACGGTGTTTTTTTCAAGAACTCCAAAAGCGCCGCCGTTCCATTTGCGGCTGCTTTTGAAAAAGGTTCAAACTCAAGGTCGGACTCGCCGGAGAGCGCGCTTTGAACAAAGGAAAGGCTTTTTCCGGCCGCGGCCGAACGATAGGCAATTTTTATATCGGCGCAGGCCACAATGTATTTTGCTGCGCTCATCAAAAGCTCACAGCCGCTGTCTTTTGAAAGGGCAAAAAAAATCTTCATTGCCGCTTTGTCTAAGATGATATCGGCACTCTGGCCGTTTTCCGTCCGGCAGGCTGCGTCATAAGCGCTTTCGGCAGGCTTACGCATTGCGCTTGGGAGCGAATCAAAGTCATGCGCCTTTAAAGAGGAAACAAGGCTTTCAAGCTCAAGCGTTGTCGGATATGCAAAAAGCGGAAACACGTCTTTCCCCGTTATCATGCATTTAAGCGCGGCCTTAAGATTGAAAAAGTCGTTTTGAACGCAGAGAACGGAGAGCTTTTCCTTTTCCGGAACACATTCGCAAAGGAGGGTCCAAAGCGCTTTTTGGCGATTCTTGAGCAAAGCTTCAATCCTCTCGTTTTCACCCTCGGCACTCCAGCCGCACTCTTTGAGAACGGAAAGAGCGGAGGAAAGGTCCTTTGAAGAAATGAGGCGCTCAACATCGCTTTTTGAAAGCAAACTGCGCTCGTTAGCCCTTATTCTTGCAACAGCGTAAGCGTAATCAGTATCTTTCATTTTTTCGCCTCCGCTCAGTCTGAAAATAGTTTCCTGCAAAGCTCATCGCGCAGAAGGTCATGCTTTTCGTCAAAAATTGCACGCAATGTGCAGTTGACCTCCATTTCGCCATACACCAAAACAAAGCCGTTTTCAATCTCCTTCGGCTTTTTTGAAAGGCGAACGGCGCCTTTTTCATATATAAGAGAGTTAACGCTCTCTTCAAAATCTTCCGGAACGCGCTCAAGGTCGCGCTTTGAAAGATACATCACGCCCTCGCCGTCACCGGCGTTCTTTTCGCAAAGGGAAAGAAGCAGTGCAAAATACTCCGCGCTCTCCATCGCCTCAATTTTTTCATACGCGGCGGCGATAATGTCATTAACAATGGCGTTTTTGACCTCAAGATAGCGCGTTTTTGTCACGGTCTCGGCCGCGGATTTTGCCATGGCTTCCTTCCGTGCGGCCTCAATGCGGCCTTTTTCAATAATTTCTTCAGCCCTTTTTTGAGCTTTCATTTTGGCCTCGGCAATAATTTCATTGCCGTCCCTTTTGGCCTCGGCAATGATAGAATTGCATTTTTCAAGGCTTTCCTGCCGGATTTTTTCAATAATTTTTTCAATTCCGGTCAAAAAGTATCACTCCTTCCGGATGGGTAATTTTCATTATCTCAGCCGACACTGACGCTGAGAACCGCAAGAAGCGAGATAAGGAACGGAAGAATTGCATAGAACTCAACAAGAGAAGCCATTGTTATTGCCTTTCCGACCTGGTCGGGCTTTTTGGCAATAAGGCTGACGCCGGCGGCGGCAACTTTTCCCTGATGAATTGCGGAAAAAAGGCCGGCAACGGCAATCGGAAGGCAGGAGACGAGATAATACATTCCCTGCTGCCAGGTAAGCTCAGCCGGCGAACCGCCGAGAACGCCGACATTGACAAGCACCAGAATGGCAATAAGGAAGCCGTAAAGACCCTGAGTACCGGGAAGAAGCTGAAGAATGAGCACCTTTCCGAACATTGAGGGATCCTCAGAAAGAAGTCCGGCGGCCGCCTGACCGGCGAGGCCGACACCCTTTGCGGAACCGCAGCCTGCAAGAATAACGGCAGCAGCCGCTCCAAGAATTGCAAGAGCCAAACCTAAGTTAATCATTGATTATATCCTCCTTGATTTTAAAGTGTTTGAGATTAATTTTGAACGGAGTAAAAATCCGTCCGCCGCCCTCATAGAACTTTGAGAAAAACTCAACATACTGGAGTCGGCTTGTGTGAACATAGGTTCCGATGAGGTTGACGGAAATGTTGACCGCGTGACCAACAAGGAAAACGGGAATGAACAAAAGAATGTTTGAAAACATTGCCGCAAGCATATTGACAACATTCGCAATAACGCCCGTGACAAGGCCGAGGGCAAGAAGTCTTGAATATGAAAGTATATCTCCGAGATAGCCCGTTGTTGTGTTATAAAGGCCATATAGGCCGCCGCCGAGCTTTCCGAGAATGTTTTTTGCGCTGCGGCCTCCCGTCAGAACAATAAGCACCGCGCCAACGGCGAGAAGCTTGAGTCCGAGACTTTTGACCGCCGGAGAAACCTCCGTCAGCAGACTCGCACCGAAAGAGGCAAACCCGGCAACAAAAATCATTACCGGAACAACGTCGCAGAACGCCGCAAGCCATTGCTTTCTTTTTGCAAGCATATAGAAGCGTATACAAAGGCCGGCATAAAGATGGGCAAGACCGAACGCAAAGGAAAACATCAGAAGCTTCATGCTGTTTTCAACCGGAGTGAACCAGATTGCAAGGTCAGGTCCCTTTTCCCACCCTAAGAAGTTTGTGCAAATTGTCGGAATCAAATCTCCGAACCAGCCGCCGAAAAGCGCGCCCCAAATCATTGTTGAAATTCCGCACCAAAAAACAAAGCTGACGGTTTTCCCCTTTTCGCCGGAGATTTTCAGTTTGAATTTTGCAACAAGAGCCGCAATAACCATCAAAAGCCCGTATCCGGCGTCCGAGAGCATCAGGCCGAACAAAGCATAATAGAAAAACGACATCACGGGGTTCGGGTCAATGTCATTGTTGGACGGGGGCGAATACATATTGCTGATGCTTTCAACGCCGGCGGCAAAGGGTTTGTTTTCAATCAGAACCGGAACATCTTCTTTTTCAAAATCCGGCTCAAAAACATTCATCTGCGCCGTGAAGCGCCGCTCAATTTCAAACTTAAGCTGTTCGCTGTCGCGTTCGGGAACAAAGCCCTCAAGATAGATTGCCCGCTCGCTCGTTGCTGCAAGGGAGAGCGCGTGGTATTTTGAACCTCGGTTTTCATAGCACTCGGAAAGGAGTCGGATTTTGTCATAATATGAGACATAGGATGAAATTTCAAGCTCATACTTTGAGATATTCTCACGGCATTCGCTGATTTTTTCCTCGCACTTTTTGATTGCTGCGGACGGAAGAGTGCCGACGGGGTTATCAGGCTTTACAAAACCGTTCTCCCTCAGCGCGGTTTCAATGGCCTGCGAATCCTCATGAAAACAGAAAACGGCAACGCAGGTCTGCGTTTTTTCGCTGCTTATCACATCAACGTCAACGCTGTCCGTTTCCGGTGCGGACGCGGCAAGAAGACCAAGGATTTTTTCCTTTGAAAGCTCCTCTTTGAAGTATCCGATGAAGACGGAAGAACTCTGCGTTCTGCGGCAGCTCATCGGAATGTCAAGCTTTTCCCACGGCCTGTAATAATCGGCGAGGGTCTGCTGTCTGACAATTTCTGCGTTTTCAAAGGCTATACTTTCGCAAAGGGAGTCAATTTTGTCGCAGACAAGCATAATTTCATCGGCGCTGTCGCAGACGCTGCGGTATTCCTGAAGTTCAATTTCCGTACAGTCGGAAAACGAGGCGAGAAAGCCTTTTTTAATTTTGCAGTATTTTTCAAGCGCCTCAGCGCATTTTTGCGCTTTTGCGCTTTTGCGCTCAAAGTTTTTGCAAAGCGGTTCTGTCCGATAGGACAAAAGTCCGTCTGAAACCGGAACGGACGAAAGCTCGGTCGTTCCGCAGCGCTGAAGAAAGTCGATAAGACGGCGGCTTTCCTCCAAAATGGCGGCAATTTCAAAACGGACAAGCTTGATTTTGGCCAAAACGAAACACCTCCTTTGAAATGTTTCCTCTTTCCGCCGTGCAGAAAAGCAAATGCTTTCCGGTGTCCGGCGGCTTGTATATTAATCAGTCGTTACAAATCTCTTTCAAAACAAGGTCAATGGCTTTGTCATATTTTTTCTCCATTTTGGAGATGACCTTTTTTTCACGCAGATCGGCAAGACGGTTCGCTTGTTTAAGCGTACCTTCAGCGGCAATCTCCGCCTCTGAAACAAGAAGCGCAGCCTCACTTTTTGCGGTTTCAAGCGCCGCTCTGAAAAAGATGTCGGCCTGCTCGTTTGCATAGTCGATGATTTCATCGGCTTCCTTTTGAGCCGCGGCCTCGTTTTTTCTTGCGGCGGATTCGGCTTTAAGAATTTCACCAATCATTTCAGACGCCATAGAATAAATATCCTCCGTAAATCATCAGAGTGTTTGAAACGCCGTTCACCGCCTGAGAGATGGTGGTTCCGGTGTCTCCCCTCATTTTCATTGCAACCGAAGCGATGAAAAGAATAAGAAGAACAAGGGCAATCACGGCAAGGATTATCGTTTTGCGCATTGAGGCGGCGGCGGGAGGCTGCTTTTTCCGCGCAGTGGGAAGCGCCTCAAAATTGCCAGGTCTTTTTTTGCGTACCTTCACTTCTTTTCCGGCGTAGTCCATTGGAGTGACGTTCGGAATTTGAATTTCCTCGCGCAGAGAGACGGCTCTTTGCGGCTTTTCCGGCGCAATTCCAGGCTCCAAAGCATTCTTTTCCGGTGCCGGAGGAACGTGAGCCTCCTCCTTCTTCTCGGAAACAGAGTATACATCGTCATACACGGTTTCTTCAAACGGCTTTTTTTCAAGCGCATTTTTGAGGTCGGAGAGCATCTGCTTTGGTGAAAGATAGCGCTCTTCAACTTTATATGCGCAGGCTTTTTTGATAATTCTGAACAGCGCCTCATCGCAGAGCACAGGTTCCGGCAGCTCCTCGCCGGAAAGGCGCCTTTTCATCGAGTCGTCAAGGGAGCTGACCGTCACCTTCTGAGGATAAGGCTCGGTGAACGGAAGCCGGCCGCGATTGATGAGTGAATAAAGAACAAGACCGAGGGAATAGGTATCAACGGTTGAGTTGACGTTCCCGGTTGCAATGAACTCCGGTGCCATGTAATATCGTGTGCGCTTGAACGCAAGCGAGCTTTTTGACGGCTCAAGACAGCTAAACGAACCGAAATCGCCGAGTTTGCAGATTCCTTTTTCGTCAAAAAGAATGTTTTCCGGCTTAAGATTCGGATATATATAGCCGAAATCGCGGCAGCGGACAAGCGAACGGCAGATTGAAACGCCGATTCTCAGTGTTTCATCAAGAGTGAAAGAAAATTCGGAAAGGAGATCGGTCAGCGAACGGGCGCGCTCAAGGCGGATAAGGATTGCATAGCCCTTTCCATCGCTGGTTTGCCGCGTTTCCCATTGTTCATACTTCACAAAGCGTTTTCCGTTGTCAACTTTCTGAATAACGGCGATATTATCGGTTATATTTTTAATCACCGTTTCATAGAAGCTTTCATCACTTCCGTCGGATTCGTCTTTTTCAACAATGGTGTTAAAGGATTTTTTTTCGCTGCGGTTTTCGCCAAGACGGATCATTTTGAGAACCGAGTGTTCTTCGCTTCCATCAGCGTTTTTTCTGACTATTGAATAAACTTTTCCGTCGGTTCCGGAGCCTATCTGTTTTTCGGTATACCAATTTTCAAAGACTGGATCAAAAGATTGCGGCATTTAAACTTCCTCCGTATATATATAATAAATCAGTCGGTCATAATCAAAAGCGCATAGCACCTATTCTCAAGTATTATACCATATCCTGTGCTCAAAAACCACTTTTTTTACATTTTTTTTTGAAAATGTTGTGCCTTGCGGCAAGCCGTTCATAAGGCGGCTGACTGAACTTTTTTCCAAAATCAAAACGGGAGCCGCCTTTATTGGCAACCCCCGTTTTTGATTTATTCTTTTTCTTTATCCTTTTCTTTGTCTTTTCCGTCTCCGTCCTCGCCATCGGCTTCCTTTTTCGGTGTAATTTCAACGCGAACCTTTCCGATTCGTCTGTCCTCAACATTGAGGATCGTGAACTTGAGGTTCTGAAAATCAACCTCGGTCATATCGCCGTCCTGCGGAAGATAGCCCAGACGGCTGATGAGGAAACCGCCGAGCGTGTCATAATCGCCCTCAGGGATAATTTCACCAACAAGTTCGTTGACTTCTTCAATATATGCCGTTCCGTCAACGGTGAAAACATTTTCGGAAACTTCAACAATCTCCTCGTCCTCGTTGTCATATTCGTCCTGAATATTGCCGACAATGGCCTCAAGAAGATCCTCCATTGTAACAATTCCGGCGGTTCCGCCGTATTCATCAACAACAACGGCCATCTGAACGCGCTTTTCGCACATCTCGTTGAACAATGCGCCGCAGCTTTTGCTGAACGGAACATAGTATGCCTCGCGCATAACGTCCTTCGGTCCCTTGTCTTTCGGAAGGGAGGTTGAAATATATTTGAGAAGGTCTTTGATATACACAATGCCGATAATGTTGTCCGGATCCTCATGGAAAACGGGGATGCGTGAATAGCCGTGTTCAATGGAAATTGAAATAACCTGCTCAAGGCTGTCAGTATCCTCAACGGCAAACATATCGGTGCGGTGGGTCATTATATCGGAAACGTCAATATCATCAAAGTCAAAGATGTTATCAATCATTTCCTTTTGAATATTCTCAATAACGCCCTTTTCCTGACCAACGTCAACCATCATGCGGATCTCTTCCTCGGTAACGCTTTCCTCGTTCGCGTTGGGGTCAAAGCCGCAAAGCTTGACAACAAGATTCGTTGAGGCGGAGAGAACCTTGACGAACGGCGCGGTAACTGTTTTGACAACAAGCAAAACGCCAACAACGGAATATGCAATCTTCTCCGGCTTTTGCATTGCCATTCTCTTGGGCGCAAGCTCACCGAAAACAAGTGAAAAGTATGACATTATAAGCGTAATGAGAACGATTGAAACGCCGTGGATTACGCCCTCCGAAACCGGAGTTCCAAGCGCAACAAGTTTTTTTGCAAGTACATCGGCAAAGCTGCTTGATGCGGAAGCGGATGTGAGGAAACCGGCAAGGGTGACACCAATCTGGATTGTTGAAAGGAAATTGCTGGGGTTTTCAGTCAGCTTTTTCACCTTTTTGGCCTTTTTGTTGCCGTCCTCGGCTTGCTTGTCAACAACATTTTCATTGAGGGAGATAATTGCAATTTCGCTCATTGCGAAAAATGCATTGATGATTACGAGTACGAACAGGAGCAATAGTTTTAAGATAATACTTCCCGGGTCGTCCATTGTGGATTATAACTCCTTTCAGATTTCTGAAAAATTTTTTCTTTGTACATTTGCGTACATTGATATATTACTATACTATAAAAAGTACAGAATGTCAATAAAAATTTTCGGCGCAGTGAAAACCGCGCCGAAAAAAGCTTTTCCTTTGAGTGTTACTCACCGCTTTCGGTAATGGGAACGCAACCGCACTGATTCTCTTTATTGCTTGAAACAATGAGCAGGAAAACAGTGGGCAGGCCTCTAAAGCCCAAATCGAATTAATTTGTAATAAAAGTGTCATAAAATGTAATTAAATTGTCACAGATTGTTAACACGTTTGACAGTTTATATGATATAATGGTAGCATTAAAGGAACAGTAAAATATTGGATGTGATAAATGTATGGGGTATCAGTCCCTTAAATTTCTTTTGTTTTCTGCCGCGGTTGTTCTTGTTTATTACGCGGTTGGAAAGTTTTATAAAAAAGGTCAGCAATACGTTCTCCTTTTTGCAAACCTTGCTTTTTATTCAATTTGCGGACTTAAATATCTTCCGTTCCTTGCGGTAACTCTTTTTTCCTCCTTTTTTGCTGCAAAAAGAATTGGAAAAATCTTTTCCTCGGCGGATGAAAAGCTCCTTATGGCGGAAAGTCCGGCGGAAAAAAAGTCCATCCGTGCCGAAGCTAAGAAGAAAGCAAAAGTTCCAATGCTTTTCGGAATACTCGTTCCGCTCGCGTTTTTGGTCGTGTGCAAATATTCGCTCTTTGTTCTCAAAAACGTGAACGCCGTCATAAGCCGTCTGGGCGCTCAGCCGATTGGTCTTTTCAAAATGATATTGCCGCTCGGAATTTCGTTTTATACTTTTATGGCGGTCGGCTATGTTCTCGATGTCTATTGGAAGCGAATCAAAGCGGAAAACAGCTTTGCTGCGTTCGCCGTTTTTTTGACTTATTTCCCGCATATTGTTCAAGGTCCCATCGGTCGCTACGGAAAGTTCAGAGAGCAGTTTGACCCCAAAAAGGGCGTTGAACTGAACACGCAGAACCTCGCGTTCGGTGCAGAGCTTGTTATCTGGGGTCTTTTCAAAAAGCTTGTCATTGCGGACAGGCTCTCCCCCTTTGTTGGAACATTTTTTGATGAGCCGTCAAAGTACAGCGGACTGATTATGGTCATTGCCGCAGTTCTTTATTCCGTTCAGATTTACGCTGACTTTTCCGGCTGCATCGACATTGTCAGCGGCATTTCGGAAATGCTCGGAATCAAGCTTCCGAAAAACTTCAACCACCCATATTTTTCGCTGACAATTCCGGAGTTTTGGCGCCGTTGGCACATCTCGCTCGGCGAATGGTTCAAAGACTTTGTCTATTTCCCCGTTTCAACCTCAGAGCCGGTAAAGAAGCTGCGAAAAGCGTTCAAAAAGCGCGGATATAAAAAAGCGGAGCTGCTTGCCGCAAGCACCGTTCCAACCGCCGTTGTCTGGTTGATAACCGGTCTTTGGCACGGGGCGAGCTGGAACTTTGTTGCGTGGGGTGCGTTTTACGCCGTGCTCATGGTTGGCGGAAATGCTTTTGCGGACTTTAACAAAGCCTTAACGGTCAAACTAAAAATTGACACCGAAACATTCGGTTGGAAACTTTTTCAAATGGCACGCACCTTTGCCCTGTGCTGCGCCGGTCGCGTCTTTTTCCGCGCCGAGGGTCTTAAAAATGCGCTGAGATATTTCAAAAATATGTTCTCTTCGCTTTCAATGCAGTATATTCTTGACGAGAGGATATATACCTACGGGCTTGACAGACAAAACTTCATTTTGGTCATTTTTGCAATTCTTGTTCTTCTTGTTGCGGACATTCTTGAGGAAAAGATTCCGCTCAGGGAAACGCTTGCAAAGCAAAACATCGTTTTCCGTTACTGCGTGATACTCCTCGGAGTTTTTGCCGTTATTATCTTCGGAATATACGGCCCGCAGTACAACGCAAGCGAATTCATTTATGAACAGTTTTAATCAGATAATAGATAAAATATATTTATAAAGGAAGGTAAAACACCATGGAAAAATTGCTTAAACTTCTTCATTCGCTCTATCCTGAAATTGACTTTTCAAAGGAAAAGCACCTCATGACCGACAGAATCCTTGACTCCGCCGCGGTTGTTTCAATTATCTCCGAAATTGAGGACGAGTTTGACGTTTCGGTCTCAATGGAATATATTCAGCCGCAGTATTTTGAATCGGCCGAAACAATGTGGGAAATGATTGAGGAACTTTCATAATGGATAAGAAGAGAATAATAAATCTCCTCATAGGTCCGCTATTGCTCGTTGCTGCCTTTTTTCTCCTTCCGGAAGGCATTTTTGCTTCCACCGCCGCAAGGGCAGCAGTCGGAACGGTTGCGTGGATGGCGTACTGGTGGATAACCGCACCGGTAGATTTTGCCGTAACGGCCTTTTTGCCGATTGCCGTCAATGCTCTTGTCAAAATGACCGACATGAGCGAGGTTATCTCAAACTATGCTTCGGAAACAATCCTCCTTTTGCTCGGCGCGTCAATTCTCACCGTTTCTTGGGAAAAGACCGGGCTTGACAAAAGGATTGCAGCAAAATGCCTTTCCGTTATCGGAAGCAATTTGAGATTGCAGATTGTTTTTTGGTTCCTTCTTTCCGCTGCGCTTTCCTCCATTCTTCCGAACGCCGTTGTCTGCGCAACAATCACCCCCATTGCCGTTTCAATGCTCAAATATGTTGGCGAGGACGACATTGCAAACAGCAAAAAAGGCTCAATGATTCTCCTGACCGTTGCCTATGCGGCCGGAGTGGGTGGACTTGCAACGCCGCTCGGCGGTGCAATGAACCTCATCACCGTTGATTACATTGAAAAGCTCACCGGTGAGGAATATATGTACGTTTCCTGGCTTGTTCGCTTTTTGCCAATAATGGTCGTTTTGGTTGTCAGCAACGTTCTTTTCCTTGTTTTCAAGGTTAAAAAGGGCGACTCAATCGGCATCAGCCGTGAATATTTCAAGGAGCAATATAAGCTCCTTCCGAAAATGACAAAACAGGAGATATTCTCCTTTGTTCTTTTCCTTTTTGCAACGCTGATGGCGTTCACAAGGCAGCTTTATCAAAACGCTCTGCCCGGACTTAAACCGGCGTATGTTTTCATAATCTGCGCAATGGTGTCCTTTCTTATCACCTGCAAGGACGGAACAAGGCTCATGGTTTGGAAGTCCGTTCAAACAAAAATTGTTTGGGAGCTTATCTATATCTTTGCCGGAGGACTCGCCGCCGGAACGCTCATCAACAAAAGCGGCGCAGCCGAAGCGATTGGAAAAGCCGTTTCCAGAACAAATCTTGACGGCGGCTTTTTGACCGTTCTTGTTATTGTTGTTCTCACGGTTCTTCTTTCAGACATAACGAGCAACACGGCGACCGCAGCCGTTTCAATCCCGATTGTTATAAGCATCATAAACGGCATTGGAAAAGACCCGATACCGTATATTTACATCGCCTCAATAGGCGTTAATCTTTCATATATGCTTCCGACCTCAATCCGCGCAATCCCCGTCGGATACGGACTGAGTCCCCGGTTCATGCTCAAAAAAGGCGTTCCTTTGACCGTTATTGTGATTATTCTCATGAGCGTTCTCGGATATGCGCTTTTGAAGTTCTGGCCGGCTTTTTCAACGGTCTGAGCATATCAACAGAAAGGAGTATTGGTTTTGGCCGATTCAATTTTTGAAGCCGTTTTTGAAAACGCACGCAAGACTCCGGAAAAGCTCTGCGTTGCAGACGAGGAATGCGCGCTGTCTTACGGCGAATATATCTCACTTGTTTCAAAATTTTCCTCTGTTCTCTCCTCGTTCGGAGTTAAAAAGGGAGACAGAGTTGTTGCCGAGGCCGTTCAGTCGGTGAAGTTCCTTGCGCTCCAGCTTTCCCTCCAGGCAATCGGAGGAATTTTTGTTCCGGTTGAACGCGGCATTGCAAAATCTAAAATTGAAAGCATTTCAAAAGCCGCCGGTGCAAAGCTTGTTGTTACCGCCCTTGAGGTCAAAAAGGGAATAACGCTCGACTTCCTTTTTGAACAGGCGGAAAAAGCAAAGGAATATACCTATAACTTTTTTCCTGAAAAGGACACAGTCTGCGAGCTGCTTTTCAGCACAGGCACAACCGGAAAGGAAAAAGGTATCATCATCACCAACGGAAACAACATTGCCCTTGCGGAAAACGTGATGTTTGGCGTTGAAATGAAAAAGGATAATGTTGAACTCATCCCCTCTCCGCTCAACCACTCCCACGCCCTGCGCCGCTATTACGGCAATATGCTCTGCGGTGCAAGCGTTGTTATTTCAACCGGCGTTATCAATCTTTTCGGCTTTTTTAAGCTGATTGAAAAGTTCGGCGTCAATTCAATCGACCTTGTTCCAACCGCGCTGACAATTCTTTTGAAGCTTTCAAAAAACAAGCTCGGCGAATACAAAGACACATTAAGATATATCGAACTCGGCGCCGCACCGCTCATGCAGGCGGACAAGGACAAGCTCAAAGAGCTTTTGCCGAACACACGGCTTTATAATTTTTACGGCAGCACGGAAAGCGGCTGCATTGCAATCTATAACTTCAACGACTCAAAGGACAAGCCCGGCTGCATTGGAAAGCCGACCTTCAACGCAAAAATAATTGCCGTTGACGAAAACCGCAATATAATTGAAACAAGCCCCAAAAAAACCGGACTTCTTGCCTCGGCCGGAAAAATGAACATGAAGGGCTATTGGAAAGATGAGGAGGAAACCGCCGCAGCGCTTTCAGAGGGTGTTGTCTATACAAACGATGAGATTTACTTTGACGAGGACGGCGACATTATCCTGCTCGGCAGGCGCGGAGACGTTATCAATGTTGCCGGGAACAAGGTTTCTCCGGACGAGATTGAAAACGCCGCCAAAAAAATTGAAGGCATTGCGGACTGCGGCTGCGTTCCGGAGGCTGACGCGCTGAAAGGCAGCATTCCGAAGCTTTTTGTTGAAATTAAGCCCGGCGCAAAGTTTGACGCCGTATTCATCAGAGAAAGCCTTTCAAAAAGCCTCGAACCATACAAAGTTCCGCAGCGCATTGTTCAAATCGACAAGATACCGCGGACTTTCAACGGAAAAATCATCAGACGAAAACTTATGGAAGCAAAGCAGGTTAAGGAATGAAAAAAATCAAAACAGTTATAAGGGCGCTTGCGTTCGTTGTTGCTTTTGCCGTTCTGTTCGGTGCAGTCTCAAATGTTCTTGTCTGCCCGAACGATAAGCGTATCTACCAATGGGTGCCGCAGTTTTATGAAAACGAAAAGAACAGTCTTGACGCCGTTTACATCGGCTCAAGCACGGCTTATGCGTTCTGGTTACCTGCGCTGGCGTGGAAAAGAGACGTAATTGCCGTTTGGAACTATACCTCTCCGCGCCAACCACTTGACGCTGCTAAGTATATCATTGAGGACTGCCGCAAAACGCAAAAGGATGCGCTATACATTGTCAATATCAACCGCGTTGATTCCTCGCTGAGCAAAACGGCGCTGCATTATCTCCTTGACTATATGCCGTTTTCCCTGACCAAGCTTAAACTCACCCACTCTCTTTGCGGAAAAATGGGTCTGAGTCTTGAAAAAAGAGTGCAGTATTATTTTCCGCTTGAACTATATCATTCGCGTTGGAGCGAGCTTTCCGCGGCCGATTTTTCATATAAGGCGGACGGAACAATGGGCTCGGCTAAGTATTACTCATTCCTTAACAAGAGCCTGAATGTCGGCGAGCTCGGAACACTTGGCGACGGCGAAAGCGAAAGCGCCGCAGACGAAAACGAAGAGACCGTTAAAAGCGGCGGACTCGGCGTTCTCGGTGAACTTCTTGATTACTGCGAAAAGAACAAAGTTAAGGTTCTTTTCACAATCAATCCGCAGCTTGAAAAGGCCGCGGAAAGGCGTGCCGGCCTTGAAAAGGCTAAGCAGCTCATTACAAAACGCGGCTTTGAATATGTTGACTTTTGGGAAAACAGCGAGGAAACCGGCGTTGAAATTCCGCAGGATTTTTATAACGACCTGCACACAAACATTCACGGCGCAATCAAAATGACAAATGTCTTGTCAGACTATCTCATTAAACATTATAACTTTGAAAACAAGCAGGGCAAAAAGGGCTATGAAAGCTGGGATAAATCGGTTGAAATTTATGGTGACGTCATAGCGCCTTATGTTCTTCCGTTTGAAACGGAAAGGGAAAAGCGTGACTATTCCCTTTCGGCGCCCACGCTCACAAAAAGCGTTTTTGATTCTTCAAAAGTTATCCTTGAATGGAACAAGACCGAAAACGCCGAGGGCTATGAAATTTTCCGCAAAACAGCTGACGGAAAAACCGCGTTTTCAAAAATCGCCGAGCTTGGCGCGGACGCTCTTTCCTTTAAGGACAGCACAATTCAGGCAGGCAGCGAGATAACATACAACTATGTTATCGTCGCATTCAAAACGGAAAACGCCGCCAAAATTTACGGCAAATTCAACTATAACGGCGTGAATGTTGCGGTGAAGTAACACACAAAGCCAATCAAAAACCGCCGGGGGTCGAAATTAATCGGCCGCCCGGCGGTTATTTTTGTCACAACGCCAAATTATTCAGCGCAGTTCTTTTTAAGGGTTTCAAGCTCAGCGCGAAGCTCTTTGGGAAGCTTATCGCCAAACTTTGCATAGAACTCTTCAATGCCCTTTGCATCCTCAGCCCAGAGAGCCTTGTCAACGTCAAGAATTGACTTGAGCGAGTCGATTGAAACCTCACCCTCAAGACCTTCAAGGTTGATGTCCTCAGCGTGGGGAAGATATCCGATAGCGGTATCCTCGGCGTCAACCTTACCCTCGCATCTCTTGAGAATCCACTCAAGAACACGGAGGTTATCGCCGAAGCCCGGCCACATGAAGTGACCTTCATCGTCCTTACGGAACCAGTTAACATTGAAGATTTTCGGTGCCTTGTCGGGGTCAAGAGTTGCACCGATGTCAATCCAATGCTGCCAATAATCAGCCATATCATAGCCGCAGAACGGAAGCATTGCCATCGGGTCGCGGCGAACAACGCCTACTGCGCCGGCTGCTGCAGCCGTAGTCTCGGAAGCCATGATTGAACCAACAAACACGCCGTGGTTCCAGTCTCTTGACTGATAAACAAGCGGAGCAAGCTTTGCGCGGCGGCCGCCGAATACGAATGCCGAGATGGGCACGCCTTCCGGATTTTCAAATTCCTTTGAAAGGCAGGGGCAGTTCTTGGCCGGAGCGGTGAATCTTGAGTTGGGATGAGCGCCGGTGCGTTCGTCAACCTTTCCGTTCCAGGGCTTACCTGTCCAGTCGATTGCGTTTTCGGGCGGATTCTTATCAAGACCCTCCCACCAAACGGTGTTGTTGTCAAGATTAAGGGCTACGTTTGTGAAAATTGTTCCCTTCTTTGTTGAAAGGAGAGCGTTCGGGTTAGACTTCATGTTGGTACCCGGAGCAACGCCAAAGAAGCCGTTTTCGGGGTTGATTGCATAAAGTCTGCCGTCCTTACCCTTACGGATCCATGAAATGTCATCGCCAACGCACCAAACCTTATAGCCCTTCTTGGCGTAAACTTCAGGCGGAATAAGCATTGCAAGGTTGGTCTTTCCGCAGGCTGAGGGGAACGCTGCGCAGATGTATTTAACTTCGTGCTCAGGATTCTCGATTCCGAGAATGAGCATATGTTCGGCCTGCCAACCCTCTTTGCGTCCCTGGTTGGAAGCGATACGCAGAGCGAAGCACTTCTTTCCGAGGAGAACATTTCCGCCGTAACCGGAGTTAACGGAGATGATGGTGTTATCCTGCGGGAACTGGCAGATATATCTCTTTTCTGCGTCAATATCGCAGCGGCAGTGGAGTCCGCGAACCCAGTCGTCGCTGTCGCCGAGAACATCAAGAACATTGAAGCCGACTCTTGTCATGATGCACATATTGAGAACAACATAGATTGAATCGGTGAGCTCGATTCCGGCTTTTGAGAACTTTGAACCAACGGGACCCATTGAATAGGGAATGATGTATGCAGTTCTGCCCTTATAGCTGTCCTTGGCTATATCATAGAGCATTTTATAAGCCTCGTTCGGCTCCATCCAGTTGTTGGTGGGGCCTGCTTCTTCCTTGGTCGGAGCGCAGATGAAAGTTCTTGCTTCAACGCGGGCAACGTCATTGACGGCTGTTCTGTGAAGATAGCAATCGGGAAGAAGTTCCTGATTGAGTTTGATCATTTCTCCTGTTGAGCAGGCCTCGGCGCGCAGCGCTTCAATCTGCTCCTCGCTTCCGTCAATCCAAACGATCTTATCGGGATTGACGAGTTTGAGCTTGTCTTCAAGCCATGCAAGAACAGTGGGGTTCTTGGTCGGTGCATTTTTGAGCATTGTGATCTTCCTTTCGGTTTATGAAATATTAAGTAGTAGACGGCTGAATAACCGCCGAAAATGCTCCTCGTTCTCCATACTACTTATGTTCTTTTGTATTATACTTTTTTTCTTTTCATTTTGCAAGTGGTAAACGGGGAAAAGACAAAATTTTTGCTGAAATCTGTTTTTTGGATAAAATTGAGAATAATAATTAAACCTACTGCAATATATGCAACCGTAAAAGCAATTTTCCTATTCTTTTTGTCCGCCATGATGTTTCCGGCTGATTTTTGGAATTGCGTGTTTGGCATATTAATTGATTCGCTGTTTTCAATGTCATTTTTAATCGGCTGAGCAAAGCTGCCGGAAGAAGCCGGTGCTCTAAACGCCTCACCAGTTGTTACCCTTTCGCCGCACATTGGGCAAAACGCCTGACCGGGTTCAAGTTTCTGTCCGCAATTTTTACAGTTCATAGTTTTATTCTCCTGTCTTTTCATGAATTTATGCTCTATATAGCATAACAGAAATATGCTATATATTTCAACGCTTGTCAAGACATCGAGTATATTTTATAATTTTATTCATGGCAATGTTTATATCGACTATATTCTTGACTGCCGCCGTGATTACGGCTGGCTGTTCAATGAGTGAATTGCAGTGCCTTTCGGAAAAACCGACAAAAAAGCGTCATAAAAAAGCACGGAATTTTTATCTTCCGTGTTTTTGTTTTTCACCCGGACAGGTTGACAAGCAGGGTGAAATAAAGTATAATAAACATCCGTAGACAAGGACGTTTACTGGCGCGGGCGAGGAGCCCCGCCGGTAAGCGTCCCCTTTTTTTGTTTGTAACGCCGGAACCCGGTTATGCCCTCCGGCCGTTTCACGGCACCGCAGAACGGCGGCTGCCTAATGAAAGGAGAATGAGCGATGCTTTTCACAGCAGACGAGGTTTTTGATTTTGTTGAGCAGGAGGATGTTAAATTTATCCGCCTTGCTTTTTGCGATATTTACGGCCGCCAGAAGAACATCTCCATAATGCCTGAGGAGCTTAAAAGAGCATTTTCCGATGGTATCTCGTTCGATGCGTCCGCCGTCAGAGGCTTTGGAAGCGAGGTCAAAAGCGACCTTCTCCTCTTTCCGATTCCCTCAACTTTCAATGTTCTCCCTTGGAGGCCGACAAGGGGAAAAGTTGTCAGAATGTTTTGCGATATCAGACGCCCGGACGGTGCCCCGTTTGAAAAAGACCCGAGAAGAATTCTTAAAGACGCGGTTAAAAAAGCCGCCGAAAAAGGTATCTCAGTCAACTTCGGCTCGGAATTCGAGTTCTATCTTTTTAAAACTGATACGGATGGAAACAGCACCAAAATCCCGTTCGATAACGCCGGTTATATGGACGTTGCACCGGATGACAAGGGTGAAAATATTCGCCGCGAAATCTGCCTCAGCCTTTATGATATGGGCATCCGCCCGGAAAGCTCGCATCACGAGGAGGGCCCCGGACAGAACGAGATCGACTTCAGATACAGCGACCCGATTGCCGCCGCAGACAACGCTATGAATTTCATCACCGTTGTTAAGGCCGCAGCAATGAACAACGGCCTTTTTGCGGATTTTTCGCCAAAGCCGCTGCGTAACGAGAGCGGCAACGGAATGCACATTAATATGTCCGTTAAGTCAGCGGACGGAAAAGACGTAACGCCGGGCTTCATGGCCGGAATTATGAACCGCATCCGCGAAATGACGTTTTTCCTCAATCCGAGCGAGGATTCCTACAAAAGACTCGGCGAAAAAAAGGCGCCAAAATATATCACCTGGTCGCACGAAAACCGCTCGCAGCTTGTTCGCATTCCGGCTGCAAAGGGTGAATACAAGCGCATTGAGCTACGCTCTCCGGATCCGACCGCTAACCCTTACATTGCCTTTGCACTTCTGATTTACGCAGGGCTTGAGGGTATTGAAAAGGCGCTCGGCGTTCCAGAGGCAGTCAACGCAAACCTCTTCACCGCAGACGAAAGCGTAACCGGAAAGCTTGAAAGGCTTCCGCAAAGTCTTGAAGAAGCAAAGGAGATTGCCGCAAAGAGCGAATTTATCCGGACATATCTTCCGGAAGGCTTTGCCGGATGAACCTGATTCAGCCTGATTAAGGAGTTGAAAAAATGGCAGCAGGAAAAATCAAATACCGTGTTCTTGTTGCCTCCTCGGGCGAAAAGATTCACGACTACTTTTCAAGCCTTCTTCCGCCCGATGAATATGAAATTGTCTGCCACGCAAAAAGTGCCGGAGAAACAAGGCGCGTTCTCCTTTCGCAAAGCGCAGACGTTGTCATCATCAACACTCCCCTTTCCGATGAATTCGGAACCGAGCTTGCGCTTGATCTTTCCGAGGGCGTCATGGGAATTATGCTGGTTGTTAAAGCCGAGCTTTTTGAACGCGTTGCCCACAAGGTTGAGGACTCCGGCGTTCTCACCGTTGCAAGGCCAAACAGCCGCCAGACCTTTTACGGAGCGCTGAAGCTCCTCACCGCCGTCAGCGCAAAGCTTTCAAAAATGGAAAAGAAGAACCTCTCTCTCATTGAAAAAATGACCGATATCAGAACGGTCAACCGCGCAAAATGGCTGCTCATTGAAAATCTGAACATGACTGAGAACGACGCTCACCATTACATTGAAAAGCAGGCCATGGATACCCAGCTTTCGCGCCGAGAGGTTGCCGAGGGTATCATAAGAACATATGATAAATGAAAGTTTAAATAAAGATATTCTGTCTAAGGAGCTGAAAAAATGAAACAAACAAAGTATATTTTCGTCACCGGCGGCGTTGTTTCCGGTCTTGGAAAAGGAATTACCGCTGCGTCCCTCGGCCGTCTGCTCAAAGCGAGAGGTCTTAAAGTTGCCGCCCAGAAGCTTGACCCTTACATAAATGTTGACCCCGGAACAATGAGCCCATATCAACACGGCGAGGTCTATGTTACTGAGGACGGCGCGGAAACCGACCTTGACCTCGGCCACTATGAGCGCTTCATCGACGAAAACCTCAACAAATATTCCAACCTGACCACCGGCAAGGTCTACTGGAACGTCCTCAACAAGGAGCGCCGCGGCGAATACCTCGGCTCAACCGTGCAGGTCATCCCGCATGTCACTAACGAGATCAAGGACTTTGTCTATTCGGTCGGCAAGAAGACCGATGCGGACGTCGTCATCACCGAGATCGGCGGCACGATCGGCGACATCGAGTCGCAGCCGTTTCTCGAGGCGGTCAGACAGATCTCACTCGAGGTCGGTCGTGAAAACAGTCTGTTCATTCATGTGACGCTGGTTCCCTTTCTCAGCGGCTCGGACGAACACAAGTCCAAGCCCACACAGCACTCGGTCAAGGAGCTGCAGGGCATGGGCATCAACCCGAACATCATCATTCTCCGCTGTGACGAGCCGTTGGAACCTGAGATCTTCCGCAAGATCTCGATGTTCTGCAACGTCAAGCCCGACTGCGTGATCGAGAACATCACGCTGCCCGTGTTGTACGAAGCGCCCGTGATGCTGGAAAAGAGCAACTTCTCCGCAATCGTCTGCCGTGAGCTCGGCATCGACGCGCCTACGATCGACATGAGCGACTGGAACGAGATGCTCGACCGCATTCACAACCGCCCGAAGACTGTGACGATCGGACTTGTCGGCAAGTATGTACAGCTGCACGACGCCTACCTCTCGGTGGCGGAGGCGCTGCGTCATGCCGGTTATGTCCACGGCTCGCACATCAAGATCAAATGGATCGTCTCCGAGACCGTAAATGATGAAAACGTCGCCGAGATCCTTTCGGACTGCTCGGGCGTTATCGTCCCCGGCGGCTTCGGCAACCGCGGCATTGAAGGCAAGATCGCGACTGCGCATTACTGCCGCACGCACAACCTGCCCTATCTCGGCATCTGCCTCGGCATGCAGATCGCCGTCATCGAATTTGCGCGCAACGTCTGCGGCTGGAAGGACGCAAATTCGGGCGAGTTTGATCCCGCATCCACACACAAGGTCATCGACTTTCTGCCCGATCAGAACGACGAGGTCGCCAAGGGCGGCACGCTCCGTCTCGGCGCGTACCCCTGCAAGATTGCAACCGACACGCAGATGTACCGCACCTACGGCAAAACCGAGATTTCCGAGCGGCACCGCCATCGCTACGAATTCAACAACGAATTCCGCGCAGCCCTTGCCAACGCGGGTCTCTGCATCAGCGGTACATCACCGGACGGCTACATCGTCGAGACCGTCGAAGTACCGGAGAACGATTTCTTCATCGGCGTGCAGTTCCACCCCGAGTTCAAGAGCCGCCCTAACAAAGCACACCCACTCTTCCTCGGTCTCGTTGCCGCTGCCCTCGCAAAGAAGGAAAACCAGTAAAAAAATCGCTGCACGGCGTAAAGCCGTGCAGCGATTTTTCAGTTAAAAGTCTGTTGGAATGTCCGCGTAATCCGTCGTCAGCCGTTCGGCGATGCCGCGCAGCTTTTCCTGCTCCGGCTCACTCGTGTCGTACACGCCGACCACGCGGAAGCCGGCATTCTTTGCCGTCTTCGCCGCGTGATACGCATCCTCAAACACGACGACATCGGATTTCGGCAGGTCAAGCAGACGCAGTGCCGCC
>CAKSWC010000017.1 GCA_934511365.1 uncultured Eubacteriales bacterium | reverse complement strand
CTTTACACAAGAATTTTGCTTTCAACCTCGCTCAGGGTTGTTGCAAACCTAAGGCGTGACCTTTTCAACCACCTTCAGCATCTTCCGGTCAGCTATTTTGACAAGCGCAAGACCGGCGAGATAATGAGCCACTTCACAAGCGACGTTTCAAACATCAGTGACCTTGTCAGCAGCGATTTTCCAAGCATAATTTCCTCAACAATTTCGGCCGTCATGACTATAACTATTATGATAATCATGAGCTGGAAAATTACGCTCACAATCACTTTTGCAATAGCGCTTATGATGCTTGTTGTCATGATAATCACCTCAAAATGCGCTCCGCTTTTCAAAAAAGCGCAGCAGGCGACCGCCGAATGCAACGGTTATGTTGAGGAATATGTCAGAGGCATCAAGGCGGTCAAGATTTTCTGCTATGAGGACAGAAGCAAAAAGCAGTTTGCATTCCTGAACGAAACACTCAGAAAAACCGGCGTGAAGTCGAACATTATCGGCGGCCTTATGGGTCCTCTTCTTTCAATGATAATGAGAATTAACTATGCCATTGCGCTTTCTTTCGGAGTTTGGCTTGTTCTCAAGGGTCAGATGCAGCTGCCCTCACTCATCACATATCTGAGCTATGCGCAAAATTACGGTTCACCCATTGCCTCCATTGCCGGAAGCTACAACGCTTTCATTGCGGCTCTTGCCGGTGCGGAAAGAATTTTTGAGGTTCTTGATACCGATGTTGAAACCGATGAGGGCAAGGTTACCCTTGTCAAAATCATCAAAAACCAGATGGGCGAAGAAATTGAAAGCGATGAGGGTGCGCTTTATTGGAAAGTTCCCGGTGATGAGAGCGGAGAGGTTTCCTATGTTCCCGTCCGCTGCGATATTGACATTAAGGATGTTACGTTCTCCTATGTTGAGGGAACGCCTGTTCTCAAACACGTTTCAACCCACGCAAACAGCGGCGAAAAGCTCGCCTTTGTTGGTTCCACCGGCGCAGGAAAAACTACTATCACAAACCTTATCAACCGTTTCTATGATGTTCAGGACGGCGTGATTACCATTGACTCGATACCCATAAACAACATTAAAAAATCCTCTCTGCGCTCGTCAATGGCATTTGTTCTTCAGGATTCCAGACTCTTCCCCGGAACAATCAAAGAGAATATTCGCTACGGAAAGCTTGACGCAACCGATGAGGAAATTGTTGCCGCGGCCAAACTTGCAAATGCGGCATCGTTCATTGAAAAACTTCCGGAAGGCTATGACACCAAGCTCAACGCAGACGGGGTCAACATCAGTATGGGTCAGGCTCAGCTTTTGAACATTGCGCGGACAGCTATTGCCGGAAAACCGCTTTTGGTTCTGGATGAGGCAACAAGCTCAATCGACACAAGAACCGAGCGCCTTATTGAAAAGGGCATGGATAAGCTCATGGCCGACAAGACCGTTCTTGTTATTGCACACCGACTTTCAACAGTCCGCAACTCCGAAAACATTATTGTTCTTGAGGGCGGCGAAATTATTGAAAGCGGAAATCACGACGAACTCATTGCACTCGGCAAAAAGTATTATCAGCTTTATACCGGCGCGTTTGAAATGACTTGATTTTATAAGGATATGCGTATGTATAAAAGACCGTCTGTCGCTTTTTTGCGGCGGACGGTTTTTTTTTCGGCCTTATTCGGCTCATAGGCGGTTTCGGGCGTTCGTGTCTCTTTATCAACAATTATTTGGCGCGGTGTGGAAGATGTCTTTTTTCCGTTGACAGCGGCTGTATTCAATGATAAAATTAAACGGTAATTTAATAAAAAGGAAAATAAAAGCATGGAAAAAATCAAAAAATTTGTATTCGGAAAACCGTTTTGCCTGTTATTTTTGATTGCCGGATTTGCGTATGGACTTATTCTTCCGTGGTGCTGGGGGAACAACCCTTTTGATGCGCTGGGAACTCTTAGCATACTCTGTGAGGACAGGAAATTTTTCTTTTGGATATGGGTTGTTCTTGTTGGCGGCGCATATTTCCTCAATACGAATTATGCCTATATCAAATATAATGATAACAGCAGATTTCTGCGCGTTTTGAGTGTGTTGACGCTTATTGGCTGTTGTGCGATAGCACTTTCTTTGAAGCATGACGTTCAAACATGGAATCCAAAGCGCATTGTTCATTGGATCGCAACGGGGGTCTATATTGTATGTGTTGCACTGTCTGTTTTTATCTTTTTGGTTCGGAACAGAAAAACATACAAGGGCTTTAACCTTCTCTCTGTTTTAACACTGCTTATAGTTGCGACGATTCCGCTGTGGTTATTTATTCTTGGAAAAAGCGCAATGATGGAAATGATTCCGAACGCTCTTTTTCAAATTATGCTGTTTGTAATGAATTTTGTCATGCCGGTGAAAAAACTTTCCGCTTCTGTTTGACAAAAAACGCCGCCCGGAGTTCGGTCCCCGGGCGGCTTTGCTATAATCATTTGCTTGCTTTTTTCAAAAGCGCCTTGATATCGCTTGACGTGAAAACATACTTTTTATCGCAGAAGCGGCAGCAGACCTCGGTTTTTTCGTCCTCGGCCATGCTCATAAGCTCATCCTTGCCCGTGCTTATCAGTGCGCTTTCAACGCGCTGCCTTGAGCAGTTGCATTTATAAACGGGGGAGGCGGTGTCAAGAACTTCAAGTTCAAAGCCCGAAAGTGCATGGCGGCAAATTTCCTCCGGAGTCATGCCTTTTGCAATGAGGGCAGTGACGGGTTCAATGCCAGCGATTGAGCGTTCAACTTTTTCAATCGTGTCCTCCATAGCGGTCGGAAGAAGCTGAATGATGAAGCCGCCGGCCGCCTTGATTGAAAGGTCGGGATTGACAAGCACACCGAGGGCGCATACGGTCGGCGTTTGCTCGCTGACCGCAAAGTATGACGTGATATCCTCGGCAATTTCTCCGCTGACAATCGGAGTTTGCCCAATGTACGGCTCCTTGAGTCCAAGGTCTTTGATAACAGTAACATAGCCGTCCGTTCCGACCGCTCCGGCAACATCAAGCTTTCCTTTTTTGTTGAGCGGAATTTCAACAATCGGGTTTTGAATGCAGCCGCGGACGTTGCCTTTTGAGTCGGAAACGGCCATCACCGTTCCGGCTTTTCCTTTTCCGTTGATTTTGAGGGTGAGCGAATCGTTTTCTCCCTTGAGTGCGCTGCCCATGAGGGAGGCCGCCGTGAGCAGTCTGCCCAGCGCGGCAGAGGTGACGGCGGAGGTTTTGTGAATCCGTTCCGCTTCGCTCACAATATCAGTGGAATTGACCGCCATGACGGTGAGCGTTCCGTCAACGGAAATGCATCTTACAAGCTTTCCCATTCTTTAAAACCCGTTTGCGGCAGGAAAGTGCCGCTCCTTTCTATATATAATACGGTTACTTAGCAATATCAGACAAATTGCGTTCCGTGCTTTTTGCAGACAAAGACGGCGCGTTCGCTGTTTTCATTTATCGGCTCTTTTGTCATATCGTCATAGATTCCGACAACCTCAAACCGGAACTGCTCAAGCGTTTTTTTGAGGAAGTCAAGCTCGTATCCGCGCTCAAAAAACTCTTCGCTGTATCGGACATAGACGTCATCTTCTTCCTCATCGCTTTCAAAGATATCGAGGTCAATCTGCGTTGTTTCACCGTCCTCAAGGAGGGCGTTTTGCCACGCGCAAAAAACATTTTCCGTGTCAAAAACAAAAGCGTTGTTGCCGAGTACCTCGCGGTGCTTATATAAAGTGTTAACGTCAAAAACAAAAACTCCGCCGTCATTCATAAAAAGGGCAACGCGGCGGAAAATTTCGCGTATTTTTTCCTTCTCGGTAACGTGATTGAGGCTGTCAAGGGTGCAGACTGCGGCGTCGATTGTTCCGAACAGGTCAAGCTCCTCCATCCTCTGGCAGAGAAAGAGGGCGTCAAAATCTTCCTCAAGCTTTTTTTCCTGCGCTTTTGAAAGCATCTCCTCGGACGCGTCAACGCCGATAACGTCAAAGCCCTTTTGCGCAAACATTTTTGAAAGCGTACCGGTGCCGCAGGCCATATCAAGCAAAATCCCCCCGCCGATACCGTTTTCGGCAAGGAGACCGACGATGTAATCAAAGCGGCTTTCGTAATCGGCATTTTTCATCAAAAGGTCATAGAAGAACGCAAAATCCTTATAACCGGCCATCAAAGCACCTCGATTAATTTTTCTTTCCGTTCAGTTTGTCAAAAAGGGGCTGATAGCCGTCCTTTGTTCTGTTAACGCGGCTGATTGTTGCCGTGCTTGCGCCGGTTTCGGAAACAATGTCGCTATAAACCTTTTTTTGGTCGAGCATACGCGCAACAACCGCACGCTGAGAGAGCGAGGCAAGCTCGGTCGGGGTGCAGAGTGAATCAAAAAGGGCAGCACATTCTTCTTTTGTTTCAACAAGCATGATAAGCTCAAACAAAAAGTCAACATTCTCCTCTGTTGTTCTGTTAGCCATCTTATAAGTCCTTTCTTTCCCAAGGGGCGGCAAAGTTGAATGCCGCCTGCAATTACCAGTATTTTAGCACATTAAACTGAAAAAGTAAACAGTAATTTAAACAAATGAAAGGTCAGAAATTCGTCCATCATGACGAAATTTTCCCAAAAAATTGCAATATGCTGCTAATATATGGTATAATATCATATAATTTACCTAATGTGGGAGTTTGGGCTTTTCAGCCCATATTTTGAAAGGATTGAATTTGATGCTTAACTTTCTTGTTTTAACCTATGCCCAAAAAACGGCAATAACCGCCGTTGTTATTGTTGCTGCCGTTCTTGCCGTTTTATATTTCGGCTTGGGTGCGTTGTTTTTCCATATCGCCCTCGGTTCAAAGCGCCGCAAGGATGAAACCATTCCCTGCAAAAACAGCCTCTTTGAGCGCAATGCAGACAACAAAACGCTTTGCGCCGGTTATAAATGGTATGACGAAAACTATAAACAGAGTGTTTCCATCAAAAGCCGCGAGGGGAAAACTTTGCGCGCAATGGAGTTTCGTAACCCGTCAAACAGTAATATTTGGGCAATCTGCATCCATGGTTGGACAAACGTCAAGCGTGAAATGGGCACCTATGCAATGGAGTATTACCGCCGTGGCTTCAATGTTCTCATTCCCGATATGCGCGGCCACGACAGCAGTGACAGCAAGTATGTTTCAATGGGCTGGCTCGACAGACTAGACATTGTTGACTGGGTAAACAGCCTTGTTCAGGAAAATCCAAAGGTGAAAATCGTTATCCACGGCGTTTCAATGGGAGCGGCAACAACAATGATGGTGACGGGCGAAAATCTTCCCTCAAATGTTGTTCTTGCCGTTGAGGACTGCGGCTATTGCGGAGTTAAGGAGATTTTTGTTGACCAGTGCATCAGAAAATATCACCTTCCGCCGAAAATAGTTATTCCGGCCGCGAGCTTTGTGAACAAAATTATGAACGGCTTTTTCTTTGGCGAAGCCTCCGCGGTTGAACAGCTCAAAAAGTCTAAAACGCCGACTCTTTTTATTCACGGAGACAAGGACGATTTCGTCCTTATTGAAAACCTCCCGATTGTTTTTTCCGCCTGCGCCGCGCCCAAGGAAAAGCACATTGTTAAAGGCGCGGAGCACGCCGTTTCCGCCCTCTGGTTCCCGGAGGAATATTGGAAAACGGTTGACGGATTTTTGAACAAATATCTTTATGAAACACCGGTCACTCCGGTAAAATAATGAATATGCCAGCACGGCCGCAGTTCTTCTTGCGGCGCAACAATCAAAAAGCCGACCTTTATTGACAAGATTAAGGCTTTCTTCCAGAAGATTATCAACTGGTTCAAGAACCTTTTCAAAAAGGGCTGATTATTGACAAACAAGAGTTATCCAAAACACTCTTTACTTCTCCTGTATTCACACTGAACATAGAAAGGAGGCTGTCGCAAAAGCGGCGGCCTCTTTTCGTTTGTTTATCTGATGACTTCCTCGGTTTCGGCGTCAAAGACATGAATTTTTTCTTTTTCAAGCTGAAAAGAGAATTCCTCGTCCGCTTTCGGTGCGCTGGATGCCGGGGCGCGAACCGTTAGGCGGCTGCCCTTGCAGTCAACATATAAAAAGACCTCGCTGCCCATAAGCTCGCAGATGTCAACCGTTCCTTTGAGCACCGGCTCATCGGGAGCAAAGCGGTCTTTTTCCGTAACAATGTTTTCCGGCCTGATTCCGAGCATGAGCTTTTTTCCGTCCGGAAGCTCGCTGAACTTCTTGCTTTTTGGAAGAAGAACAACATCGTCTTTCACGGCGGCATAAAGCCGGCCGCCTTTGTTTTTGAGAACGGCTTCAACAAAATTCATCTGCGGCGAGCCGATGAACCCGGCAACAAACATATTGCGCGGTGTGTCATAAAGTTCCTGAGGCTTTGCAACCTGTTGAACAACGCCGTCGCGCATGACAACAATTCTGTCTCCCATTGTCATGGCCTCGGTCTGGTCGTGGGTAACATAAATGAATGTTGCGTCAAGGTTTTTGTGGAGCTTTGTGATTTCAGAGCGCATCGCCGTGCGCAGCTTTGCGTCAAGGTTGGAGAGCGGTTCGTCAAAAAGAAAAACGGACGGCGAACGAACAATCGCCCGGCCCAAAGCAACACGCTGGCGCTGACCACCGGAAAGTGCGCGCGGCTTTCGGTTCAAAAGGTGCTCAATATCAAGAATTTTTGCCGCTTCCATAACACGCCTTTGAATTTCATCCTTAGGCGTTTTTCTCCTTTCAAGACCGAACGCTATGTTTTTATAAACGGTCTTGTCCGGATAAAGCGCATAGCTTTGAAAAACCATTGCAATGTCTCTGTCCTTTGGTGCAATGCTGTTAACAAGGCGGTCGCCGATATAAAGCTCGCCTTTTGAAATTTCCTCAAGCCCTGCAATCATCCGCAAGGTTGTTGATTTTCCGCAGCCGGAGGGGCCAACAAGAACAACAAACTCGCGGTCCTTGATTGAAAGGCTGAGGTCATTAACGGCAGTGAACCCGTCGGGATAGATTTTGAAAACATTTTTGAGTGTAATACTTGCCATAGAAAAGCCTTTCCGTTGCGGATTTATCCCTTGACCGCACCCGCAACAACGCCTTTAATAATATATTTTTGACAGAAGAGATAGAAAATAACAATCGGAATTATTGCAAGAACGAGCATTGCCATCATTGCGCCCATGTCTATTGAGCCGTAGCCGCCGCGCAGGTATTGAATGGCAATCGGAATTGTTTTGTAATCCGTTCCGATAACAAGATAGGGAAGAAGATAGTCGTTCCAGATCCACATTGCGTTGAGGATTGCAACGGTGATGGCGGTCGGTTTCATGATTGGAAAAACAACAAGGAAAAATGTGCGTATCGGGCCGCAGCCGTCAATCATTGCCGCTTCTTCAATTTCAATCGGAACGCTTTTAACAAAGCCGCTGAACATGAAAACCGAAAGTCCGGCTCCGAAGCCGAGATAAATGACAACAATTCCCCAGAGGTTGTCAAGATGCAGCGCATTGGCTGTTTTGACCATTGTGAACATCACCATCTGGAACGGAACGATCATTGAAAAAACGAAAGCGTAATATAAAAACGATGTGAACTTGTTCTTCACTCTTGTGATATACCATGCGGTCATTGAGGTGAAAAGAACAATCGCCGCAACGGAAAACACCGTGATGAAAAGCGAGCGGCCGAACGCACCGAAAAAGTCTGTTTTGAGAAGTCCGCCGATATAGTTTTCAAGTCCGGCAAAGGTCTGCGCGTTCGGAAATTTGAACGGCTCGCTCGTTATATAGAGCTTTGATTTGAAAGAATTGAAAAGAACAATAAAAATCGGCGCAAGGAAAACGACTGACATCAGAATCAGAATTACATATGCAGCCGCACGGCCAAGCCTTGTTTTGGTTTTTGTCATGCTTCAACCTCCTTGCGCCTTGTCAGTGCAAGCTGAATGAGCGCTATCACGGCAAGGATGATGAAAAAAACAACCGCCTTTGCCTGGCCAACACCCTGCCAGCCTGTTCGAGCATAGAAAGTTTTGTAGATATCGAGCGCAAGCATCTGCGTTTCGCGCCCGGGCGCCCCGTCCGTGAGGGCAAGGTTTGCGTCAAAGAGCTTGAATGAGTTTGTGATTGTCAGAAACAGACAAATTGTTACCGAGGGCATCACCATTGGAATTATAACGTGGCGCAGTATTCCCCAGAATCCGGCGCCGTCAACCTTGGCTGCGTCAATGAGGTCGGTCGGAATGTTTTGAATTCCGGCAATATAGACTATCATCATATATCCGATAAGCTGCCAGTTTGTGAGGATGACAAGGCCCCAAAAGCCGTAGCTTGCATCATAGGTGACGGTTACGCCGAAAAACTGCAAAACTCCGTTGATAATCAGCAGCCAGATATAGCCGAGAACAATTCCGCCAATGAGGTTCGGCATGAAGAACACCGTTCTGAAAAGGTTTTTGCCTTTGATTGACCGGGTCAGAAGAAGAGCGAGGGCAAAGGCGATGATGTTTATCGTAATCACGGAAAGGGCGGTGAACTTCACTGTGAACCAAAGGGCGTTGAGAAAATCTTCGTTTGAAAACGCCTTAATATAGTTGTCAATTCCTACCCATTTTGCGTTCGTAACCGTTGTGAACTTTGTGAAGGAAAGCACAATTCCGGCGAGGAACGGAAAAACAAACGCGATGAAAAACGAGGCGGTCGTTGGCAGAACGAACACCGGGTAATATTTTTTCAAACTTTTGCGCATTATGACCACCTCTTAAAGCTTTTTATTCCTGATACTCATTTTTCCAAGCGTTCTGAACTGTTTGAACAACTTTGTTCCAGTCTGCCGAGCCCTGTGCATACTGCAAAAGAACGCTTGAAAAATCCTGCTTAAATGTTTCGCTCGGGAACGATGTGAAAATCCACGGAACACTTTTAATGTCTTTCTTTTCCATCCAGTCAAGAATCTGGTTTGCAAGCGGATCCTCCGGCCTTTCATCCTCATCAAAGGTGTTGAACGGAGAGATGAAGCCGAGCTCCTTTATAACATACCTCTTTCCCTCATCGGAGGAGAAAAGCCATTCAAGGAAGTCTGCGGAGGCTTTCTGCTTTTCTTCTGAAACTTTTGAGTTGATTGCAAGATAGTTTTCCGTACCGATGCAAAGGCCTTGGTTTTCCTCGCCCTTTATTCCGGTATAGATGGGCAGCATCTTGATTTTGTCCTTTTTAACCGTGTTGCCGTCAACACCCGCAATGTCTTTGTATGCCCAGTTGCCGTTTTGAACCATTGCGGTTTTTCCGAGCGCAAACTCAGCCATTGAGTCGTTGACGCTTTTGCTGCCGATGAGGTTTTTCGGCGTTCCGGAGTTGTTTATATAGAGGTCAAAAATGTTTTTGAAGTTTTCGTTATAGGTGAATTTAATCTCGCTTGAGCCGAGGCCGGCGAGTGTCGGGTCGTCAAAGCTCTTGTTCTCACTGAACTCATAATAGAGCGGAACATTTGCAAGGTGGGTGTCCCAGCGCCACGCATTGCCGCTTGAAAACGATGTTGAGGAAAAAACGCCCTCAATTTTAAGCTCGCTTTTCCTGCTCTGCATATCTTCAACAAGAGCTTTGAGCTTTGAAAAGGAGTTAATCTCGTCCATTGAGGAAAAGGAGGTTTTTTTGTCCTTGAGCGCAAAGTAGCGGTCTGTTATCTCCTCGTTATAAATTATGCCGTAGCCCTCAACAACATATGGAATGCCGTAGACCGAGTCTCCGCTTTTGATTGCAAGCGATTTGTCTGAAAGGAAGGAGTAAAGCGCGGTGTCTTTCAGGTCGGCGCAATAGTCTGCCCAGGATTTATAACCGACGGGGCCGTTGATTTGGAAGATTGTCGGCGCCTCGCTTTTGGCAATTTCACTCGTCAGGGTCTGTTCATAGCTGTTTGACGCGGCGGTAACAACCTTTACCGTTACGCCGGTTTTTTCCTTGTATTCCTTGGCAATTTTGTCATAGACGGAAGCAATTTCCGGCTTGAAGTTCAGAAAATAGATTTCTGTTGCGGCGGCCGGCTTGTTTTCGTTTGAAGCGCCGTTTGTTGTTGCTTTGTTGCTGTTGTCTTTGCCGCAGGCTGCGAACGAAAGCAAAAGAAGCAGCGAAAGTATTAATGAGAGAAGTTTTTTCATTGTTGTTCCTCCTGTCTGCTGAAAAGCAGTGTGTAATAAAGGATTTTTTCGCAGAGTTGTTGTGTCAGGTCGTCTTGTCGGAGCCTGAATTCCCAATTATTTTTGACCGTTGACGGCGTATTCATTCGCGCCGCTTTCCCTTTTTTCAGCCAGTCCTGAATGGGAATTATTGCAGTTTCGGCGCAGCTTGAAAACGCCGCTTCAATAAAGCGGTCGCAAAGGCGCCGGACGCTGTCTGCGCCGAGATAGTCCATTGCAAAGGAAAGAGTTTCCTTTTTCGCAGTGCATATCCATTCAATAACCGTTGGGTTGTCGTGCGTTCCGGTATAGACAACGCAGTTTTTTTCAAAATTATGGGGAAGATATTCGCTGTTTTTTTCATCAAAAGCGAACTGAAGAATCTTCATTCCGGGAAATCCGCTTTCTTTGAAGAATGCGCGCGTCTCCTTTGTAAGAAAACCGAGGTCCTCCGCAATGATTCCGAGGGAGGGGAAGGCGCCGCGGATTTCATTAACAAGTTTCATTCCCGGGCCTTTTCTCCATTCGCCGTTCACGGCGTCCTTGCTCCCGGTGGGCACACTGTAATACTCGTAAAACCCACGGAAGTGGTCAATTCTCACCACATCAAACATTCTTTGCGCCAGAGAAAACCGTTGCTTCCACCACAAAAACCCACTTTCTTCCATTTTTTCCCAATCATAGACCGGATTGCCCCACAGTTGCCCCGTTTTTGCGAATGCATCCGGCGGACACCCGGCAAGGCGGCTCGGATTCCCCACTGCGTCAACCAAAAACAGGTTCCGGTGAGCAAAAAAATCAGCGCTGTCATGGGAAACATAGATAGGAATATCGCCGATGATTTTGATACCCTTTCGGTTCGCATAGTCTTTGAGGCTTTTCCATTGCTTGAAAAAGAGGTATTGAAGCTTTTTATGGATGAGGGCGGTTTTTTCGTTGTGGAGAGTGATTCTTCCGTCCCATTCAAAGAGTGCTTTCATCCCGTTTTGCTCCTTGAGCGCCATATACACGCAGTAATCGGGCAGCCAAAACTCATTTTCAAACTCAAAGCGCTGAAAGCTCTCGCTTTTTTCGTCAACTCTTTCGGCGGCTTTTTTCAAAACGGAGAGTCTTTCCGGGTTCATGAGCGAATAATCCACCTTGCCCGTGTTTGGAAGAATGAGCTTTTCCACCTCGCTTTCAAGAAGCAGGCCGTCTTTTTTCAAAAGCAGCGGATCGAGCAAAAACGGATTCCCGGCAAAGGCTGAGTGCGCTTGATATGGACTGTTTCCGCTTCCGGGCGGATTCACCGGAAGAATTTGCCAAAGGCTTTGGCCGCCGGAGGAAAGGAAGTCAACAAAGGAAAACGCACCCTCGCCGAGCGTCCCGATTCCGTATTCGGACGGCAGAGAGCTGATTGCCGCAAGTATTCCGCTTTTTCTCAAAATTTTTCGCCTCCGTTTTATCCGGTCTGATTGACATTCATTTCTTTTGTTTTTCCACGGCAGACATTATTTATTCAGAATTTCCCGGCGCAAGTTTTGAAAAACAGATTGGCTTTGAATTTGTTTTGGCTGTATAACAAATAATGAAACACTTTTGCCTGATTTGTCCATAATTCTATATTTACTTGACTTGACGGCCAAATTGCGTTCAGCTTTGTCTGCTACGGCGCGTGGCGCGCGCTGTTTAGGCCGTTTGTTGATACGGGCGAAACACAGATGGAAATTATGTCTCACGCCTACAGAATTTTCATAGCGCTTTTTGAAAATAATAAAGAAGTTGCCGAAAACTGAAATAATACCCAAAAAGAGCCGCCTCAAACTGAGACGGCTCTTTTCCTTTTTTGTTTTGCTTCATATAATTTCTGTTCCGCTTTCGGTTGCATCGCAAAGAAAAACCTGATTGAAGCTTTGCTTCAGCTCGGTATAGCAGCTTTCGGCGTCATTTTCGCTTTCAAAAATTCCAAAAACAGAGGGGCCGCTTCCGCTCATGCAGCAGCAGGCGGCACCATGCCTGCGCATGGCAGCTTTGATTATAATGCGCTCCGGAACGTCAATGAACTGTTCAAAAACATTGTCAACGCGGCTGTAAACACCGGCGCAGTCGCCGTTCATCACGGCGTTAAGGATTCCGGCGCGGTCAAGGTGTCGGATTCTTTCCGCGCAGTCAAACGCTCTGTATGCTTCGCCGGTTGAAACGGACATCTCCGGCTTGACTATTATGATTTTTCCAAGTTTCAGGCTTGGAAGATAGGAAAGCACAGTTCCGGTGTATTGGGCAAGCATTGTTCCACCAAGGGCGCAGAACGGAACGTCTGAACCGACTTTTGCGCAGATTTTGACAATCTCTCTTTCGCTGAGGGACGGGCAAAGCAGCTCTTTGAGCGCAATGATTGTTCCGGCGGCGTCTGCGCTGCCTCCGGCAAGTCCGGCGGCGTGTGGAATGTTTTTTTCAATGTTGATGCATACGCCGCGGGAACGCTGCTTGGTATATTTAAAAAACTCCTCCGCGGCTTTATAGGCAATATTGTTTTCTCCCGTTGGGATATCGCTATTGCTGCAATGGACGGAGATTTTTCCGCTTTCGTTCGTTTCGGCGGTAACAACATCAAAAAGGCTGACGGACTGCATGAGCATAAAAAGCTCATGAAAACCGTTGTCCATTGTTCGCAGAATGTCAAGCATGAGATTGATTTTTGCAAAGGCTTTGACTTTGATTTTCATAGATGTTCCTTTCATAGGTGCGCGGAGAATCTTATTTAAGCTTTTTCAAAACGGAAAGGAGGAGTTCAAAGGTCCTCTGCGCGCTCTTTTTGGAAAGCTTCTCGTCCGCTGAATGAATGTCAAAAATGTCCGGACCGAGGGAAACGCAGTCAAGACCTTTTATTTTTCCGGAAAGGATTCCGCATTCAAGGCCGGCGTGAATTGCGCTCACTGTCATTTCCCTGTTAAACATTTCTTTATACGCGGCGCAAAAAACCTTTTGAAGAACGCTGTTTTCAAAAAATTCCCACGCCGGGTAGCCGGAATGGAAGGCGGTTATTCCGCCGAGACTTACTGCCGTTTTTTCAACGTCCTTTTCAAGCTCCGCTCTTTCCGCGTTAACGCTGCTTCTGATTGCGTGGCTGAGAGTGACTTTTCCGTCCTCCGTTTTAACAACGCCGAGGTTCAACGAGGTCTGAACAAGACCCGGAACATTTTTGCTCATTGAAACAACGCCGTTTTTAACATTTGTAATGTATGAAAGAACGCTTTGAGCGTCTTTTTTTGAAAGAAGCTCTTTTTCGTCTGAGTTTTCAAAAAGAATAACGCCGTTTTTATCTTCAGGGCAGAAGTCTTTTTTCTTCTCTTCAAAAAGTTTTTTCAAAAGCTCAAGCTTGTTTTCATCCTTTTCAATAACGCAGGAGGCAAAAAACGGAATTGCATTGTCCGCATTGCCTGCGCAAAAGGCGGCGAAGCTTTGTTCTTCAGCCTCTTTCAAAAGTGAGGCGAGGAGGACGGCGGCGTTCTGCCTGCCTTTGTTGATTTCCGTTCCGGAATGGCCGCCGGCAAGGGAGGTTACGGTGACTTTGACCGTTTCGTTCCCGGTCTTTTCGGTGGAAAAGGGAATTTCGGTGTCTGCGCGGATTCCGCCGGCGCAGCTTGTGAGGAGCGTTCCCTCGTCCTCGGAATCAAGGTTGATGAGCATTCTGCTCTTGAGGACGGAAACATCAAGCGCGTTTGCGCCATCCATTCCGGTCTCCTCGTCAATAGTGAGAACAACCTCAAGCGGTGGGTGGGGGATATCATCACGCGCAAGGATTTCAAGCGCATAGGCTCCGGCTATTCCATCGTCGCCGCCGAGAGAGGTACCTTTGGCAAAGATAAAGTCGCCGTCCTCGCAGACGGCGAGCCCGTCCGTTTCAAAGTTTATGTCCGTTTTTCCGTCGCTTACGCATACCATGTCAAGATGACCTTGAAGAATGACCGGTGCGCTGTTTTCATAGCCCTCTGTTGCGTCTTTAAAAATGATAATGTTTCCGCATTCCTCGCGGATAACTTTGAGTGAATGAGCCTTGGCAAAGTTTTCAAAATAATCGCTCATTGCCTGTGTGTTCCCCGAACCGTGAGGGATGAGGCACATTTCCTTAAAATAGTCAATATATGTTTTCATAATTCACAACTCCCTGTTTTCTTTTGAAAGTGCGTCAAATTCATCTCTGAACCAGACGTCCTTAACTTCAAATTCTTTTTTGTTGAGGTAAGAAAGCGCCCCGGCGTCTGTTGAAAAATCGAACTCAAGCTTATATGAGCAAAGGCACTGCTTTTTGAGCCCGCTTTTTTTGTTGAGCTCGTTTTTGCCGTACTTTCCGTCGCCCAAAAGCGGGTGGCCGATTGAGGCGAAGTGCGCCCTTATCTGGTGGGTTCTTCCGGTCAAAAGCTCAACCTCAACGAGGGAAAGCCCGTTTTTGCTTTTGAGAACGCGGTATTTTGTTCTGATGAGCTTTGAGTTGTCCTTTTGTCCCTTTGAAACAAAAACCTTGTTTTTGCTCTCGTTCTTTTGGAGATAGCCTTCAAGAATACCTTCTTTTTCCTTTGGCGTTCCGTGGAGGACACAAAGATAGTATTTATGAATCTCCCTGTCCTTCATTTTTTGATTGAGAACGCGCAGTGCGTCGGCGTTTTTGGCGGCTATGACAATTCCGCTTGTGTTGCGGTCAATGCGGTTAACGAGTGCCGGAGTGAAGGAAAGTTCGCTTTCCGGCTCATATTCTCCTTTTTCAAAAAGATAACGCTTGACTCTTGTTATGAGCGTGTCGATATACTCGCTGTCGTCCGGGTGAGAGAGCAGACCGGCCTTTTTGTTGAGAAGAAGAATGTTTTCGTCCTCATAGACGATATCAAGCTTTTTTGAGGCGGAAAGGAAGTCATAGCTTGTTTCGCTTTTTTCAAAGAATTCATCGTTGATATAAAGGTCGATAACATCGCCCTCACACAGACGGGTGTTGATATCCGCGCGCTTTGAATTGATTTTGATGCGCTTTTTTCTTATGTATTTATACATCAGGGTTTTCGGAAGATTCGGAAAGCTTTTCAAAAGGAAAGCGTCAAGTCTCTTTCCGCTGTCGTTTTTTGTAACGGTAAAGGTTTTCAAGCGCACACCTCCTTTGCAGCTGCCGCCGTTTGCGACCTTAACAATGATAGCACAAATGGTACGATTGCACAAGCGAAGAAACCGAAAAATGTTCAAAACCGCCAAAAAAAGAAAATATGTTGACAATGAGCCGCCGCTCACTTATAATTATACTAATATTTTATCGGAACGGGGCAGTAATATGGAAAAAATAAAGACTTTCCTTGACTCAAAAATCATTAAAAGCGGTGCCGAAGAGGGGGCCTGTCTGACATGGCGCGAAACGCTCAGCTATGCGCTCGGCCGCGGTGCTCAGGGAATGTGTACCGGAATGACAAGCTCAAAATATGTCAACTTTTTCATCACGAACATTCTTTTCAAGACGCTCAAAAATGAAGACGCAATGAGCGTCGCTTCAAGAATACGCTTTTACTGCGGAATTTTTGACGCCGTCAATGACCCTGTCATGGGCGTTATCGTTGACAGAACGCGGACGAAAAACGGCCAGATGCGCCCTTACATCAAATGGGCGCCGTTCTTTGTTGCGGCCGTGATGGTCATGTTCTTTGTCGGCTCGGGAAACGCCCCTCTCTGGCTCAATATTCTTTACACAACGGTTCTTTTTATCGGCCTTGACGTGACCTATACCGCCTTTGATATACCGATGGGTGCGCTTGCGTTTTCAATAACCCCGGACGGCGTTGAAAGAACGAAGCTTTTCGGTGTAAGCTCGATTGTCCGTTCCGTTGTCGGCGCGGTTCCGATGGTTTTTGTTGCCGGCGCTTCGCTTCTGCCGTATTTCAAAAGTCACACGGCGCAGTCATATCTTGTTTCTGCCTGTGTTTCCGCTGCGGGCATAATCATCCTCACAAGATTTACCTATAAAAACACAAAGGAAAGGGTTGTTCACCACGAGGACACGCCCTCCGTTAAAACCTGCTTTTCGCTGCTTTTCAAAAATCAGCCGCTTATGATGCTGTTTCTTGCGAACATCGCCTTTGTTTTCTGCAAAATACCGGAGCAGGTCTCGGCGTATTTTGTTTCCGACCTCATGTTCAACAGAAAGTATAACATCTTCATTGATGTCATCAAGTTTCCGGGTTCACTGCTTGCCGGCCTTTTTGTTCCGCTGATAATCAGAAAATTCGGAAAACGCATTGACACGCGCCGCTTTTATCAGCTTTGCTGCGTGGGCGCAGTCTGCATTCATGTGATTTTTGCCCTCGTCACCTGCAACGGACTGATGCAAAAGCAGCCCGAGGCTTCGGTCTCGCTTCTCATCGGAATCATGACGGTGCTTTTCACGGGGCTTTCCGCAATCCCGATGGAGTTTAAAAACCTCATTCAAAAGGAGATGGAGGCGGAGACGGTTGACTACGTTGAGTATAAAACCGGAACGCGTGTTGAAGGCGTTATGCTTTCAATAATGTCCTTCACAGGCAAGCTTGAAAACACATTTTCCGCCTCGATAGGCTTGAACATTCTTTCAAAAACGGGCTATATCAAGCACGAGGAAGGCTCCGTTGCTCAGAACGAGCAAACGCGGTGGGCGCTTTTCATTATGACAACGCTCATTCCCGTTGTCGGTTATCTTCTTATGCTTGTTCCGATGCACTTTTATAAAATCACCGGCCGAAAGCACCGCGAAATGCTTGAGGAGCTGACGCTCCGCCGCGCCGCTATTGCCGAAGAAGAGGCGGAGAAAGAGACTGTTTGAACGCAAAAAAACATAATAAAACGGGTGTCTTTGCGGCACCCGTTTTGATTTTAAACATATTCAATCAAGAAGATAAAGACCCGATTGAAGCCAGACAAACTCCCTTGAGGCAACATTGATGTATTTATAAACCTTTTCGTTAAAAACGCGGTAATCTCTGACGGAGTTGGTGGTGATGTTCAGCGTGCGGACTTTTTTGGACGCTTGGTTGCAGATGTAAAGTGTGCTTCCCATGAGATTGACGGCGCAGGGGCGCTCAAAGGCCGTTGTTTCCCCTCCGCCGATGCGCAGAAGAATCCGTCCTTCGCGCGGGGAATACTTGATGATTGCGTTTTCACCCGGAACAGCGCACCAGACATATGAATTATCAACCGCAATATCGCAGACAGGCGAGCCGTGATATGTCAAAAGCGAGGAGACATTGACCGAACCGTCCGTGTTGAAGATATAGTATTCGCCGTTCGGAAAAACAGCCATGATTTTGTTGTCATTGAGAACGCCAACATCGCAGGAAACATAGTCGCCGAGGGTTTCGGCAATTTCTTCATATTCAAAGCCGAACTTGACCTTGAGGAACACGTTCTTTTTGATGTGGGTGAATTTATCGTTCACGGCGTCATAGCCGTAAAAGTTTGCAACAAGCCTTCCGTCCGCAGACTGACCCTTTGCGGCAAAAACAAAACCTTTTTTGAATGGCGTGATGTTGAGAATCTCGCCCGAAAAAACATTTTCCATAATATATGAACCCCTTTGAAGCGTCAATAAGGTAATAAACCAAAATTATACATTGTACTTATATATAATACAATATAATATCTCCAAGGTCAAGTGAGAAAAAGCACAATATTGAGATTTTGCAAGTATGAGGATTTCACAAAACTTACAAAACAGCCTGTGAATTCGGGGTTGAAAACGGAATTTGAAAATGTTGACAAATTGTGAACAATATAGTACAATGAATCAGCGGCTGGCTAATACACAGTTACGCAAACTTAAGGAGGTAACATTAATGAAGAAAACAGCGGCTCTTTTGGCTCTTGTCTGCGCACTGTTTGCGCTTTTTGCGTTTTCATCCTCTGCTGTCAGCATTAATGACGGAATGGACGCAATGGTCTCTCAGTTTAAAGACGGAAAGGCCAACCTTGATTATGTCTACTACTCACCCGTGAAAAATGAAAATGACAGCACAAAATATCCTCTCGTTGTTTGGCTCCACGGAAATTCTTCCGGTGATTATCCCGGCCATCAAGTGAGAAACAGCTGCATCTATAACTGGTCGAGCGAGGAATATCAAAAGCGCTTTAAGGGTACCGAGGGCGCATACCTTCTCATTCCGCGCTGTCCGACCGGAGGTCTCAATCCCATTGCCTGGGGTGCCGAACGCAGAAGCGCGCTCAAAAACACCATTGACAGCTTTATTCAGCTTAACAAAGATACGATTGATACCGCCCGGATTTATATCGGCGGCTATTCAATGGGCGGAAAAATGACGATTATTATGGCGAGTCAGTATCCCTCGTTTTTTGCTGCGGCCTTTCCGATGTCTCCCGTTTATGAGCCGACAAGAGCCGAGCTTAAATCAATGGGCAATATGCCGGTTTGGCTGTTCGTCAATAAAAATGACAGATATGTTTCCCTTGATTACAACACTGTTGTGAAGCCGAATTGGAAATATTTCAGCAAAAACTGCGCTTTCCCACAGGAAAGCAGGCTCACCGTTTTTTCAACCTTTTATCACGCCGAGGGCACTGAAAACGCATCGGATGTTCACAACACTTGGGACGCCGTGACCTATGATATGTTCATGAAAAGCGGCGAGGCTTACTATGCGGGCGAAACCGTCAACGCAAACGGCGAAACCGTTTCCCTCGCTTTCCCGAACGGGGTCATCTCCTGGCTTTCATCGCAGAGCCTTGACAGAAGAGAGGACAAAATATCGCTCAATGTTATCCAGATGCTCATCATCTTCATCAAGCGTTTGCTCAGCCTTATCATTGTAATATGAACCGTTTTGCGCCGCATTTGTCAGGTAGCCGTTGGTTACTCATTGATGAATGCGGCGTGTTTTTAACGCTATGCCGAAATGAGACGGGATTTTTATCATAATTTTTCACGGGAATGTTCCGATTAATGTTGACAAAACTGCACGATTGAAGTAAAATAACTTGTGAATGAACTTAATAGATTCAGTGAGATATAATCTATGGAGAATTGAGAATAGAGATGATCACATCGAAACACCGCAGGGGGAAGGTTCGCCCTTCTTCGGTGGCGGTGGCATTTTCTATTCTTTTTTTATGCAGGTTCATCAGTCGCTTTTGCGATTCATTATAAGGAGGATACGAAAATGCCGGGAAAATACGTACTTGCCCTTGACCAGGGCACAACAAGCTCAAGAGCCATTGTTTTTGATAAACACGGCAGCATCATTGCCAAGGCTCAAAATGAATTTGACCAGATTTATCCGAACGCTGGCTGGGTTGAACACGATCCGCTCAAAATTCTTTACAGCCAGATAACTTCAATCACCTCAATCCTCAATTCGGGTGAGGTTGACGCTAAGGATATCGCCGGTATCGGCATCACCAATCAGCGCGAAACAACCATTCTTTGGGACAGAGCAACGGGCAAGCCCGTTCACAACGCCATTGTTTGGCAGTGCAGAAGAACCGCCGATATGTGCGAAAAAATTAAAGAGGACAAGGAACTGTGCGATTACATCACCGCTCACACCGGCCTCATCATTGACGCTTACTTTTCCGCAACAAAAATCAAGTGGATTTTTGATAATGTTCCCGGCGTAAAGGCTCTTGCCGAGGCCGGACAGCTCCTTTTCGGAACTGTTGAAACGTGGCTTATCTGGAATCTTACCGGCGGAAGAGTTCATGTTACCGACTATTCCAACGCATCAAGAACAATGCTTTTTGATGTTGACAAGCTCTGCTGGGATGAATATCTTTGCGAAAAGCTCGGAATTCCAATGAACATTCTTCCGACTCCCGTTCCCTCAAGCCAGGTTTACGGCTGGGTTGCGGGCGGAATCATCGGCATTGAGGAGCTTGAGGGCGTGCCCATCTGCGGCGCCATCGGCGACCAGCCGTCAGCTCTTTTCGGCCAGGCTTGCTTCAAGCCCGGAATGGCAAAGAATACCTATGGCACAGGCTGCTTCCTGCTTATGAACACGGGAGACAGGCGCGTTGAATCGAACAACAATCTTCTCACCGGTGTTGCATGGAGCCTTGACGGAAAAACAACCTATTCAATCGAGGGCAGCGCCTTCAACGCCGGCTCGGTCATCAAATGGCTGCGCGACGAGGTTCAGCTCATTGACAGCCCCCGCCGCTGCGACGAGCTTGCAGAAAGTGTTCCCGACGCAAACGGCTGCTACCTTGTTCCGGCGTTCACCGGTCTCGGTGCTCCTTATTGGGATATGTATGCAAGAGGCTGCATTGTCGGCTTGACAAGAGGCGTTAACCGCGCTCATATTGCAAGAGCCGTTCTTGAAAGCATCACTTATCAGATGACGGATCTTCTTGAGGCAATGAGCGCCGATTCCGGCATTGAAATTGCGGACTTGCGTGTTGACGGCGGTGCTTCCGTCAGCAACATCATGCTTCAGATTCAGGCCAACATGGCTCAGACAAGAGTTGACAGACCCAAAACGGTTGAAACAACCGCTCTCGGTGCGGCTTACCTTGCCGGTCTTGCTGTTGGCGTTTGGGACAGCCTTGAGGACATTGAAGAAAACCGCGAGGTTGACAAGATCTTTGAACCGACAATGAGCATGGAGGAAAGAAACAAAATCTATGCCGGTTGGAAAAAGGCCGTTGAAAGGTCCATGAACTGGGTCGAAAAAGAATAATAAAATGCTGATAAGGATAAATCTTATCCTTTCACATAAATATACAAATAAATTACAGGAGTGATAATTCATGGGTAAAGTTGTACTTGACTGGAAAACAGCCGAAAATTTCATTCGTGACGCTTTCATTGGCGTTGGTGTTCCCGAGGAGGACGCAAAAATTGTTGTTGACGTTCTTCTTGAATCAGACAGACGCGGAATTGAATCCCACGGATGCAACCGTTTTAAGCCGATTTATATCGACCGCATCAACGATGGCATTCAGAACCCCGTAACCAACTTTGAAATCGTTAAGGAAACCGAAACAACCGCAGTTGTTGACGGCCATGACGGTATGGGTCAGGTTATCGGCTACAAGTCAATGCAGATGGCAATCGACAAGGCTAAGAAGTACGGCATGGGCATGGTTGTTGCCCGCAATTCCTGCCATTACGGAATCGCCGGATACTATGCTTCACAGGCTGCAAAGCAGGGCTGCATCGGCATCACCGGAACCAACGCTCGTCCGTCGGTTGCTCCGACCTTCGGCGTTGAGGGTATGTTCGGAACCAACCCGCTCACCATCGGTATCCCGACCGATGAGGACTTCAACTTTGTTATCGACTGCGCAACCTCAATCACCCAGAACGGCAAGATTGAGTATTATGAGAGAATCGGCGAGGATGTTCACCCCGGAACCGTTATCGGCCTTGATGGTGAACCCGTAACCGGCGACGCAGGCGTTGCTCTCAAGAAGATCAGAAACGGCGAGGCTGCTCTTGCTCCTCTCGGCGGAATCGGTGAAGCTCTCGGCGGATATAAGGGCTACGGCTACGCAATGGTTGTTGAACTTCTTTCCTCCGTTCTTCAGGATAACAACTACGGTAAGGCACTTGACGGCAAGGACGAAAACGGAAACAAGGTTCCCTATCATCTTGGCCACTTCTTCATTGCCATTGACACCAACCACTTCCTCGGCGAGGAGTTCACAAGACATAAAGCAGGTGAAATTCTCCGCTCCATCCGTGCTTCAAAGAAAGCTCCCGGCGCAGAAAGAATCTATACCGCAGGCGAAAAAGAGTATCTCGTATGGCTTGAAAGAAAAGACAGCGGCGTACCCGTCAGCGGCCCGGTTCAGAAGGAAATGTGCAAGGTTCGTGATGACCTCAAGCTTGATTACACCTTCCCGTGGGAAAAGTAAAAGATTTGATATAATTTGAAAGGTTAGTGAAATATCCATGGATTACGCAAAAGAATCCCTCAGACTCCACTACGAGTGGAAAGGTAAGCTCGAGGTTACTCCCAGAGCTGCCGTTGACAGCAAGGAAGCCCTTTCTCTTGCATATACTCCCGGCGTTGCTCAGCCTTGCCTTGAAATTCAGAAGGACATCAATAAGTCCTATGAGCTTACCCGCCGTTGGAACACCGTTGCCGTTGTAACGGACGGTACCGCTGTTCTTGGCCTTGGCGATATCGGTCCTGAGGCCGGTATGCCCGTTATGGAAGGAAAGTGCGTTCTTTTCAAAGCCTTCGGCGATGTTGACGCAATCCCCCTTTGCGTCCGCTCAAAGGACGTTGATGAAATTGTTAAGACCGTTGCGCTCCTTGCCGGTTCATTCGGCGGTGTAAACCTTGAGGACATCAGCGCTCCGAGATGCTTTGAAATTGAAAAGAAGCTCAAGGAATGCTGCGATATCCCCATTTTTCACGATGACCAGCACGGCACCGCAATCATCACTCTTGCAGGTCTTATCAACGCTCTTAAGCTTGTTGGTAAGAAGATTGATGAGGTTAAAATTGTTACCAGCGGCGCAGGCGCAGCCGGTATCGCAATCATCAAGCTCCTCATGAGCATGGGTCTTAAGAATGTTATCATGACAGACCGCACCGGCGCAATTTATAAGGGCCGTGAGGGACTCAACCCAATTAAGGCTGAAATGGCTGAAATCACCAACCTGAATTGCGAAAAGGGCACTCTTGCAGAGGTTATCAAAGGCGCTGACGTATTCATTGGCGTTTCCGCTCCCGGAACACTCACTAAGGAAATGGTTCAGACCATGGCCAAGGATCCGATCATTTTTGCCTGTGCAAACCCGACTCCGGAAATCTTCCCGGATGAGGCGAAAGCCGGCGGCGCTGCCGTTGTTTCAACCGGAAGAAGCGACTTCCCGAATCAGGTCAACAATGTTCTTGCGTTCCCGGGCATCTTCCGCGGTGCTCTTGACGTTCGCGCAAGCGACATCAACGATGAGATGAAGGTTGCTGCTGCATATGCTCTTGCCGGCCTTGTCAGCGATGATGAGCTCAACGCCGACTATATTATTCCGGCAGCATTTGATCCCAGAGTTAAGGACGCTGTTGCAAAGGCAGTTGCAAAGGCTGCTATTGACAGCGGTGTTGCAAGAATCTGAGGCTTCAGAGCTTAATTACATAAAATTAACGGCCGTTGCAGGTTTTGCAGCGGCCGTTTTTTGGTCTTTTTTTTTTGGCATGAGCGTTCAGCCAAGAATTCTTCCGTCGGCAGAAATTGTAACAACCTGCCACGGAATGAATTTTCCGCTGCTTTTCAGCGCCGTAACGGCAGCGTGTTCCAAGCCGCCGCAACAGGGCACTTCCATGCGCACAACGGTAATGCCTTTTATATCGTTGCTGCGGATAATTTCAGTGAGCTTTTCCGAATAGTCAACGCTGTCAAGCTTTGGGCAGCCAATGAGTGTAATGTGCCCCTTGATGAACCGCTCATGAAAGGCTGCGTAGGCATAGGCTGTGCAGTCGGCGGCAATCAACAGCTTTGCACCCGAAAAATAAGGCGCATTGACAGGCACAAGCCTTATTTGCACCGGCCACTGGGAAAGTCGGCTTTCCTGCTCTGTTGGGGCGGTATTGCTGCTGCAGCAGGAATGCTCAATTTTTTTGGACTGAGTTCCCGGGCAGCCGCAGGGGAGGGGCATACCCTCTTTTTGAATTTTCTCCTGCATTTTTTTCTGCTTGTTTGCAAGAACTGCCTGTTCGTCATACGCGGCGGCCTCGCGCTCAACAAAGGTAATTGCGCCTGTTGGGCAGGCCGGTAGACAGTCGCCCAATCCATCGCAGTAATCATCGCGCATCAGCTTTGCTTTGCCGTTAACCATGGCAATGGCACCCTCGTGGCAGGCAGCAGCGCAGGCACCGCAGCCGTTACATTTTTCCTGATTAATTTCAATAATTTTTCTTATCATTGCAACTCCTCCTTGCTTTTCTGTCCATATTATAATAAAATTAAATCAACAAGTCGGTTGAATATTCAACAAAAGAGGTCTTTTAATGAAAGAATTTTTTCCAATTATCCACTCATCTCAGCTTTTTTCCGGAGTCTCAAAGGATGAACTTCCTGCTGTGCTCTCTTGCCTTGAAGCAAAAAAAGTGAGCTTCCCAAAAGATGCCTTTTTGCTGCGCACCGGCGATACGGCGGAATCAATAGGGCTTGTTCTTTCGGGAAGTGTCTTGATTATTCAAGAGGACATTTGGGGCAACCGCAACATCCTTTCAAAACTGGGAGCCGGGGAAACATTCGCCGCTGCCTTTGCCTGCGCGCCCGGCGCCGTGCTCAATGTGAGCGTTGCGGCCGGAACGGATGCCGAGGTGATGTTTTTGAACGTGAAGCGAATTTTGACCGTGTGCTCCAATGCTTGCGGACACCATGGCAAAATTCTTCGCAATCTTCTCGGTGAACTTGCCGAAAAGAATTTGCGGCTCAATAAAAAGCTCTCCCATATGGGTCAGAGGACAACAAGGGCAAAGCTGATGTCATACCTTTCCGCAGAGGCACAGCGCCTTGGAAAACATGAATTTGATATCCCGTTTTCAAGGCAGCAGCTTGCGGATTACCTTGCGGTGGAGCGCAGCGGGCTTTCGCTTGAGCTTGGAAAAATGCGCGCCGAAGGGCTTCTGGATTTTCATAAGAACCACTTTGTTTTGAAAGTGTAACCTCTGCTTGTGTTTTTTCAGCCGGCGGCTACAGTTAAGGGGGTTCCCGTTGAGATTGTTCCATCGTCAATTTCGTGGTCAGAGAGGATTTGCTCTTGGCTCAGCATGAAATATCTCTGCCAGCCGTCATCAAGCGTAACATTCTCGTCTGCATCAGCCCAGGTGACGTCAACGTGATATGTTCCGGTTTCGAGCCGAACAAGGTTCCATGCGTGAGACACACCCTGCGAGATTCCGCTGACCTGTTTGCACCAGAGGTTCGCCTTGCGGCAGAGATATTCAAAAGCGGTGGCATAACCCTGGCAGATTGCCTTTGGCCCTTCAATCGCGCCGTATGCCGTTGAGGTCTGTTTTCCGCCGTCAAAATCGTTGTCATAAGAGGTACGGATGGAAATTACTGCCGCAAGATAGCGATATTTGTCATAGGTGCTGTAATCCTCCGGAATGGATTCAACAATCAAATTGCACTCCTCTTCAAAAATTTGAACAGCTTTTTTTATTGCGGCGGTGTCAGAGGTGCTTTTTGAGTCCGGGTCATTGGGGAGGAAGTATGACGCTTTGAGCGCCGTTGTCATGTCGTTCTCAAAAACTTCTTCAATGTCGAAATAAATCCCGTACTCTGGGTGGTCGTTACAGAGTGCTAAAGAGGAAACAAGAACATCGTCAAGAACGCTGTAGCCGTGTTCCTCGGCCGTATATTCAAATGGCTCCATCGCTTTAACCTTTGGAAGCATCTGCTTATACAGCTTCTTTTGCGCTTTGGTGAGCTTTGAATAAGCCGCTTTTCCGCCTTTATAAGGGTAGCTGACCTTTGAGCCGTTATCCTTTTTTTCGTTAACATACCAGAGCGCAAGGTCAATATCGCTTTTGATGCGCTTTTCCGCTTCTTTTTTTGCGGCGGCTTTTTCTTGCGCCGAGGCGGCGGTTGTCTGCGGCTGTTCGCTCTCGCTGCTTTCGGCAAAAGAGGAGGGGGCCGTTGTTTTTTCGGCTGTTGTTTGCGTTTTGCTTTCGGCCGAGGTTGTTCCCTCGCTCGGCGTTGGAGCCGGCTCGTTTTTGCAGCCGGAAAGCACTGACAGCAAAAGCACCGCCGCAAGAAGCAGACCAATAATTCTTTTTTTGTTGTTCATATTTTCTCTCTCCGTTTCTCTTGGTTTGGTTGTATTATAAAGCAAAGGCGGGTGAATGTCAATTTCCGCCATGAATGCAAAAAAGCAGCGGTTTTTTTCCGCTGCTTTTCTATATATTAAGTCCCTTACACCCATCACTTTTTAAAGTTTTCAAGCTGAGTCTTGATGTAAAGATAAAGGTCCTTCATAACCTTAACGATTTTTTCAATAAAACCGGCGATTGAATCCATGCCTTCTCTGAATTCACCTGATGACATCCCTTTCACCTCGCTTTCGGAGTGAATTATATTTTCATCGGATAAGTCCTCATTTGGTTTGATGGGTTAGGCCGCTCTGTCCTCACATACAGAGGACAGAGCAACAACCCATCTATTTATGAGGAATGTAGCTGTCAGGATATTGATGAAATTTCGTCACCATACCATTTCATGCACTTGCAGCACTTAATCTTAGTGTGGAAAGTTTTGGAAAGGATGGTGCAAATTCTGCGGATAACCTTTGAAAGGACGTTGCCCTTGTGGCAGATGCAGCTTGAGCAGTGACCGAGGTCTGCGCCGCAATCGTCACACTTATAATCGCCGTCGGAATCATGATGTCCGGTTGCCGGAATAACAACGCCGTTTTCAGCGTAGCTGCAAGCTTCATATTCATCAGTTGCAACTGTGTTCTGGCAGTGGCGTGACTTGAGTCCGGTTTCGGTGCAGGTCGGAGCCTTGTCAATATGCCATTCAGTCATGTTGTGGTTGCGGGCGGGGATAACCTTGGTTGTTGTCTGTCCGTCTCCGTGCTTGCAGGCATAGTGCTTCAAGCCGTTAGCGGTGCAGGAAGCTTTTTCAATCTTGATAAGCTCCCAGATGTCCGGGTTCTCGTCCGGGTCAATGTCATGACGATGGTTATACTTATAAAGTGCTTTTGCGGTGACGGGAGCGGTGACGTTTTCAATTACTGTAACGTCTACTTTGCCGTCATTGTTGGTGTCGTAACCGATAAAGTCATACGCGCCGTTCTTATCAGCTTCTCTTTCCGGTCTTGTGAACTGCGGAGCCTCTCCGTGCTTAACATTGCCGTCAAAGAGAACATTATCGTTCCAGTCAAGAACCTTGACTGCGTATTCGTTGATCTTTGTGGTTACGGTAATTTCAGCGTCGCTCTTGATGTTCTTAACGCTATAGACATATTTTCCGTCCTCTTTGCTGACAAGGGTAACTTCAACATCGCCCTCAGCATTGACTGTCGGGTCATTCTGAATGTGGCTATCCTTGAGTGTTACAATGAAGGAGCCTTCTCCGCCATGCTTTGAGTCAAAGTGGAGCGGATCAACAGTGCAGCCGGTGTCGCCGGTGATGATTACGTCATAGTTATTAATTGTTGCGCCAACGGTGATGTCAAGCGAATCAGCAACTTCTTCAGCCGTTGCGCCGTCAAGCTTAACTTCATAGGTATAGGTTTTTCCGTCCTCTGTTTTTCCGGTGAGCGGTGTGTCGTTCTCGCCGTAGGTAACGGTCGGAGCGGTTTCTTCATAGCCATCTTCAAGAGTTACGGTGAAGGTGAACGTATCGCCATACTTAACGGTTGCGTTATCGCTGACGGTATAGCCGATGCCGTTGCCCTTGATGTCTGAGGTGTACTCTCTGACAGAGCTTACATAGGTTGCGGTGTAAACGGTTGTGTAACCAATCTGCTTAACATTCCAGCCGTCAAACGCATAAACCTTGTCTACTTCCGGTTCCCTTGTGGGGGTAACGCCGAGATACTTATATGACGGCTTATCGTCATCAGTGAAATAGAATGTTCCCTCCTGGAACGGCTCAGGCTCGCCGGTAACCTTGTCATAGTCATAATCGACATACTTATAGGAATACACAATCGGAGTTTTTTCATAGGCCGCATAGAGGTTGATGTCGCTTTCAGCAACAATGAGATTTTCAACAATGCCCTTTTCGTCTGCGTCCTTGTTGAACGACCAACCGGCAAAGGCATAGGTGTTTGCGTTATCGGTTCTTGAGGGGATTGCGGAAAGGGCATATTCCGCCTTTTCGCCGCGCTTAACGTCTGCTGAATAAAGCAGGTCTGAACCGTCAAAGTTATAGAAGCTGACCTTCTGGGTCGGGAGATTGGACTTGAAAACGGCAACGAACATTACATCGTCCTTAACCGAATCAATAGCGGTGCTTTCGCCTGCGGCAACGTCAACAACGCCGTCCTTATCGGTATCCCAACCGAGGAACTCATATTTTTCATAGGGGTTTGAGGAGACCTTAACGGGTACTCCGTTCCAACCGGCAAACTTTGTTTCCTTTTCAACGGTTTCCTTGTGAACAATCACGCCGTCACTGATGAAGAGGACGTTTGCGGTCTTGGGGGTAACAACAACGGTGGGGTCGCCGCCCTCCTTCGGATATGTTCTGGTAACTTCCGATACCTCAAAAATCGGGCTGACGTTCATGTCTGAGGTGACATTCGTTGTGTCCTGAGACCAGCCGATGAACTTATACTCTTTTGTAACAACGGTTCTGATTCCGGTTTCCGGGTCGGTGGTGTCTTTGATAAGCTCGGCGTCCTTTTTCGGGTCGTTCCTTCCGGGGTACCTGACCTCTGAGCCGTATTCAACATTTTCAACGGTCTCGTCAACGTCTCCGTTTCCGTCAAGGAACTTAACGGTATAGGTGTTCTTTTCAACGCCGTCAACAACAACAATGCAGTCTGAAAGAACTTCATTGATGTCATATTTTCCGTCCTTTTCGGTGATGACGGTATAGGTGTTGCCGCCGTCTCTGCTGACCTTGATTGTCGGGGTTGAGTTGCTGTATGCCGGGTCAAGGAAGAACTTGAAGTTGAAGTCCGTTCCGCTGAGGACGGATTTTGCGTTGAGGGGATTTCCGTCCGCGTCCTTGCCGACCTCAATGGTGAAGCCCGTTCCGGACTCAAGCGGAAGGGTGATATAATAGTTATTGAGCTTTACGCCCTCAACGGTGATTTCGGGGTCGCCCTCGCTGATTCCGATGTTGTTTCTGACGTTCGGGATTGTATAAACGCCGCCGTCCGGCTCAAGCGGAGTTCCGTTATACTTCACAACAACGTCTGAGCGGTTATACTGGGGGTCAAGGTCAACGCCGAACGCAAAGTCGGTTCCGTATACGATTCCGGAAACAACGCCGTCAACCGCATCCTTGTGGGTAACTTTATAGCCGGTGCCAGAGGGAAGAGCGGCCGAGTATGTATTCTTTTTGAGAGAGGGAACGGTAACGGTGATAACTTTCGGCTCATCGCCAAAGGGTGCGCTGAGGGTATAGACAAAGGTTTTTCCGTCCTTCTCTTTGAAAGTGAGGGTACCGTTATCAACGGTCGGCTGGGGTTTGCTCTGGGTATAAGCTTCGCCGACTGTGATTTTAATTTCCTTGGTGTCGAAATAGTCAATCTTCGCCGGGCTGCCCTCTGCGGTTGTTCCCTCGCCGGTGTTATAGCTGATGCTATAGCCGTTAACAGGCTGAGTTCCAAAGGTTACGGTTTTGTTTTCAGAGATACGCTCGATTGTGTAAGTATATGAGCCGTCACCGTTATCAACGCCGCCGAAAGCGTTTCCGTTGACATATACGGCCGGTGCGGTCTGGGTGTAGCCGGTTTTCTTTGTGAGGGTGAAGGTGAAGTTATCACCATGGGTAACAGTATTGACTCCGGGCTTGCTAACATAAAGTCCCGTTGCATCAGACGGCAAAACAACATTATATCTGTTGGGATTGACATTTGTTGGAGTGATGCTTTTAACATTGGCATTCGAGAGCGTAATGCTGTATTCATAAGTATTGTTTGCGCCAAGCGTTCCGGAATAATTATTTACTGTTCCATCTTTATAAACAACCTGAACGCCGGGAACAGACTGAGTATATCCCTCATGAAGTTTTACAGTAATTTTTGAGGCCTTTTTAATTTCAATTTTTTCGGGACCTGCTATTGTTGCACCCGGAACCTGAACAAAAACATTACCAAGTGTAACTTCCGGGAATCTGAGACCGTCTATAGCTTCTTTCAAACTATACCAAGCATTATAAATTTTTCTCTGGAGATTTGTGTCTGAGGCGTTTGTAATATGAACGCCATTTGTAATAACTGATTTTGCGTCATTAAGACGAGTGACGTATGTTGCCCAGCTGCCCGGTGTATACCCGCCAGTGTTGCTCCATCCATACCTTGAAACTGCCAAGTCATACAAGTTGCAAAGACCCAACGAGTTGAAAAAGACAATATGATAATATACTTTGCCCCCACCGCCTCCGGTAAATTCTCCGTTCATTTGTTTTGAATCCATACTAGCTTCATCCACAACGTAGCCCCATTCTCGAGCATATGACGATGTAATATTCATCATTCGAGGAGCCTGCCCAGATGTTCCAGCAACGTGTATTTCTGTAATTACATTTCGGCTCGATGATGGATTCCAGTCATAAAATACATAGATATTACCATTTTCAACATAATCACCATAAGTATACCAAAAATTTGCTCCACCATATCCTCCAGAGCCTTGACCTATATTTGGCGTAACATTAAAACTAACCGCGCTCGCCGTAAACGGGTTGCCAATGCAAAGCGTTGTTGAAAGCATCAAAACGCAAAGAAGCACCGAGAGAATTTTACGCGGCGCTCGGTTTTTTGTTTTCATTTTCATTCCTCCATTGAATTATATTTTTTTCTTTCCTGCCGATATCAGTTTTTCGGCAGGTTTTTTGCTGATAAAAGTCTTGCGCCTGAAAAAAACTTGCGGAAATTCACCCTCCTCTGTTGCAAAAATCATGAATCACTGAGAAAATATTGACCGAGCCGCCTTTTGAGCCGCAGAAAAAGGAACGGACGGAAAATAATGTTCCGGATTCAAAACTCTTACACATTTTTTGTTACTATACACATAGTAACACCGTAAAAGCGAATTGTCAAGTTGTAACTATTCAGATAGAATATGATATATCATAATAACGAATGGGGAACGGAAAATGTGCAATTATAAAGCTGTTTTGGCAATTCAAGACTATGGACGCATCAATATCAAGCTGCGCGGAGTTATGGAAGAGAAGCAAATTTCACGCTATCAGCTTTCAAAGCTATGCGGAACGCGCTTTGAGGTTATCAATAAATGGTACACCGGAAATATTGAGCGGATTGACTCAGACGTTCTTGCTCGGATATGTTTTTCGCTTGGCTGCCGGGTTGAGGACGTGATTGAATATAACGAACAGTAAAACCGCCGAAAATTTGTCCGGCGGTTTTTTTGGCGAAAAGTCTGTTGGTTGTTATATATATCTATTATCTGAATAAAATGGGGCGGCTGAGGCGGGCGTGAGCTTTGCTTTTTGCAAAGCATGAACAATTCAGAAAACTCCTCCGCCCGAACGCAGCAAAAAAACCGCTTGACAAACAAGCGGCGCGTGAGTATAATATAAATGTAAAAAGGCTCTGCATTAAGCGGTTGCCCTCATGTATGATTAAAAAATAACCGTCACATTAAAGGGGTTTGGGCGGTTATTTTTTATTATTTCTATCGTCATGGTCACTTGCTTTCGAGACTACGATTATGTAGCCCGTCATGAGCACAAGAATAAGTGCAAGCATGGCAAAATATTCCATGGGCAACCCTCCTTTCCGGAGGGCAACGAATAATAAAAAATTGTTCCCTCCTATTGAAAGTTTGACAAAACTTTACAGAGGGCAGCCGCCTTGCCGCAATGCCGATTGCTCGGCCGGTGCAGAGCCTGTGGGCTATCTTAGCATATTTGTCGAAAATTGTCAAGAGATAAAAAAACCGCTTGACAAACAAGCGGCGCGTGAGTATAATATAAATGTAAAAAGGGTGCCGCGATAAGCGGTTGCTCCTATGATGGTATTTTATTAAGAAACACCGCCATGTGAGAGTGGGCGGTGTTTCTTACTTTTTATGTAAGATTACTTTTTGTTACTCAGAATTGTGTAACAAAGAGAGATAACATTGACAAGCAATGCAAGAATTGCAATCAATTCCAACAGCGATATTGTCATTGCCATCACCTCCTCTTTCGAGGAGCAACCGCCTTACCGTTATATCCGGCACCGAAAATATCTTAGCATATTTGTCGAAAATTGTCAAGAGATAAAAAAACGCTTGTCAAACAAGCGGTGAGTGAGTATAATATAAGTGTAAAAAGGCTCTGCATTAAGCGGTTGCCCTCGAATGCGTTAAAAAATAACCGCACTGTTGGGAATTATGGGCGGTTATTTTTTTGCGCTTTCAAACAAAGCGAGGGTGGGTGAGGGCGCAAAAAGTTTGGAAATGCGTATAAAACACTGATGTAATTCGTTTTTTCTTATAAAAAGACTTGGCTTTTTACTAAAATATGGTAAAATATAATAACAGCAATACCCATAAAAACAAAAATGAGGTGCATTATGAGAAAATACGATGCTATTGTTGTCGGCTCCGGCTGCGCCGGCCTTGCTGCCGCGCTGGAACTGATAACAGCAGGAAAAAAGACAGTGCTTATTGAAAAGCATAACTTGCCCGGCGGCTGCGCTTCAAGCTTTTGCAGGGGCAGATTTGAGTTTGAACCGTCGCTTCATGAATTGTGCGGTGTCGGTCCGGAAAACAAACCCGGCGATGTCCGCAGATTTATGGATAACTTCGGCGTTAAAGTTGAGTGGAACAGGGTTGACGACTGCTTCAGGTGCGTTTCAACTTACAGTGACGGCACCCCAATGGACGTTACTCTTCCAACGGGCGTTCAGGCCTTTATTGACAGAACAGAGGAGTATGTTCCGGGAAGCCGGAAAAAAATGACGGAATTTTTTGACCTCCTGCGTGAAAACAAGGAGCTTATCGAACATATCAGCTCTCCGAAAGTTTCTCCGTCCAAAATTCTGAAAGATTACGGAAATGCGTTCAGAGCGGTGGGCTACGCTACCGAGGACGTTTTCAATGCAATAGGACTTTCTCAGAAGTGTAAGGATATCCTTTCGGTTTATTGGTCATATCTCGGCGTTGATATGAAGAACCTCTCATTCTTCCATTACGCCTCAATGGTATACAGCTATGTTACCGCCGGCGCATACATTCCGACTCATACCTCGCACGAAATCAGCAATGCCATGGTTGAGCGCTTCCGTGAACTCGGCGGAGAGGTCAGATTCAACTGCCGCGCGGAGCAATTCCTCTTTGACGGAGAACGCTGCTGCGGCGTAAGAACCAATGAGGGCGACCTCATGGCGGATATGGTTCTTGCAAACATCAACCCCGATATCATCTATGGCAGAATGATGCCGAAGTCGCTTGTACCCGAGCGCGAAAAGAAGCTCTCTGCCGCAAGAAACCGCAATTTCGGCGCAAGAATGTTTGCCATTTATCTTGGCCTTAACAAAACGCCGGAAGAGCTTGGAATCAAGGATTACAGCATTTTCCTTTCCGGTTCCGCGGATTCGGAGAAGGAATATGCTTCGCTGCGCAAAATGGATACCAATGACTATTCCATTTTCCTTTGCTATAACATTGCAAACCCGAAAGCTTCGCCCGAGGGTACTTCAATGTGCAGTTTTACAACAATGTTTGCCGCTCCGGACGATTGGAACAACATTTCAGATGAGGACTATGTCAAAATCAAGAACAGGTTTGCAAAAAAGATTATCGACAAATTTGAAAAAACAACCGGCATTGTCATCACCCCGTATATTGAGGAAATTTCCGTTGCAACTCCGCTAACTTTTGCAAGATATCTCGGTGTTCCCGAGGGCAGCGTATATGGCTACATGACAACCGGCTGGGACAGCATCCTTTCAAGAACCGTTTCGCAGGGTGCCGATTTCCCGATTAAGGGACTCAAGCCTATCGGAACCTCCGGATTGCGCGGCGACGGATACAGCTCCGCTTATATGTGCGGCAGCATTGTTGCCAAATCGGCAATTAAAGAACTCAACGCAGGAGGTACGAAATAATGGCAAAGAAACTGTATATTGGAAAAAACGGCTTTTCAGATATTAAAAAGCTCGTTTGTCATATTCGTGAAAAAAACCGTGTGATAAAAGCCGCTCCGGCCAAAACGGTTTCCGGTGTTTTCAAAATTAACGAAAACGCCAAAAGGCTTCACCCCGATTATCAGAAAATGACAATCGAAGAGGTTATTGACCACGCAGGCGCCGAAGCAAAAACATTCATTCTCTCTGCCGGCACCGCCGCATATTTCAGAGCAGGACAGTATCTCAGCGTCAGTTTGAATATCGGAGAGAGCGTTCTTACCCGTCCTTATTCGATAAGCAGTGCTCCGTCGCTTTCAAAAGCGGGAAAATATGCAATCACCGTAAGGCGCACTACCGGCGGCTTTGCTTCGGACTATATTCTCGATAACTGGAAAGTCGGCGACGCCGTAACGGTATCCGAGCCGCTCGGCAATTTCTATTATGAGGATCTGCGCGATGAGGCCGATGTTATTGCTCTCGCCGGAGGTAGCGGAATAACTCCGTTCCTTTCAATGGCTCACGCGATTGCGGACGGAACCGAGGACTTTAACCTCACAATCCTTTTCGGAAGCAGAACAAAGGACAGCATCCTGTTCAAAAAAGAGCTTGACGCAATAGCAAAAGAATGCAGCAAAGTCAAGGTTGTTTATGTCCTTTCCGATGAGAAGAAAAGAGGCTATGAAAACGGCTTTATCAACGCCGAGCTCATTTCAAAATACGCACCGAAGGACAAAGCTTACTCAGTGTTCATGTGCGGCCCGGAAGCAATGTACCGCTTTGCGGAAAAGGAGCTTGAAAAGCTTGGTCTTGACAGAAAGCACATCCGCCGCGAGCTTCTCGGCGTTACAAAAAAGGTTTGGGAAAATGCCGACTACCCGGCAAATCTTAAAGGAAAAACTTTTTCTGCCGTCATCCGTCAGGGCTCGCAGGAGAGCACCATTGCCGTATCTGCCGACGAAACCGTTCTTGCAGCGATTGAGCGCGCAGGTATTGCCGCTCCCTCGCGTTGCAGAAGCGGCGAATGCGGCTGGTGCAGGTCAAAGCTCATCTCCGGTGATGTTTATATTCCCGCCGAAAACGATGAGGATCGCCGAGCTTCAGACAAAGCAAGCGGATATATTCATCCGTGTTCAGCCTTTGCTCTTTCAGACCTTGTTATTGAGGTTCCCGCAACATATGTTAAATAAGATTTAACCGGTTAAGCTTCACGCAAAGAACCGATCGTATCAAGAACAATAATCAGCGTGCGGCGTCGAGCATGAACAGTGCTAAGCGCCGCATTTTTTCTTACAGTGCCGTTCCTTTTTTCGGAACTTGCTCCCGGCTGAAAGCCTTTTAATTTCGGCTTCGTTTCTGCTTCTTCAAAAAGGAACTTGCTGTCCTCGGCTTTCGAGAGTTTTTCGATTTGTTCGGAAAGACCTTTAACCGTGCCGTCCTTTTGGAGTGTTGCCCCCTCAAGGTCAAGCAGTGCCATAACAGCCTTAACATTTTTCGCCTTTGCTCCGGCTAGAGCTTTTTCAACCGCAAAATCAACCTTCATCCGGTTCATTTGCTTTTCATAATCGTCCTTTGCCGTCTGATTCGCCGTTTGCAAGGCGGCAATCTGCTTGGTGAGCTTTTCGTTGTCGCCCGCGTTGCTTTTCAGCGTGTCAAGCTGTCCGTCTCGGTCGATGATTTGTTTTGAAAGTTCTTCTTTGTCTTTTTCAAGGGTTTTGACCTTCTCTTTCAGTTCACCTTTTGCGTTCTCAATGTCTGCGCCGTTGATTTCCATGATTTTGTCGGTCTGTTCTTTTGAAAGTCCGAGTTCTTCAAGTTGCTTTCTTGTCATTTGTACCAATCCTTTCTTACGCTTTTATACGGGGTAGCTCCCATAAATTGTTTTGGTTTCACTCGGTTATACGCTTGTCAGTCCGCATATAAAAAAGAGCCTTGATTTCTCAAAGCTCTTTAATTATTCAGTTTTCGGGCATAAAAATAGCACCGTACGAAAGTACAGCGCTTAAGTTACATATAATAAATTCCTGATTCTCGTATCTTTTTATAATACTCTGCGTATTCTTTGATAAAGCGTTCCTTAAGTTCTTTTGAAACATCCCCCATGAAGCAAATAACATAATGTTCGGTAAAATACCTATCTTCTTCTTTTTCCGGATAAAACCGATCAGGAAGTCCGGGAGGCATGATTGCATAATGTCCGAATATATACGGAAATGGAGCTTTAGAATTATACATTTAGAACAACTCCTTCATAAAGTATTCCGGTTTCATAATTATTTCCGGAAATAATCCGTTCATGTTGGTACAAATTGGCTTTCGCAGTATCGGAAAAGCTATTCGAGCCCACTTTTGTAGAAGAATCGCTCTCGTGTTTATCTGACTGTTTACTTTTTGCAAAATCAGTCTCTTTATTATTTATTATATTACTTTCGCCATTATTTTTCAATGCTTTTTCGGCTTTTTCCGCCGCTTTGTCCTGCGTTTTCTTCCATTCGGCGTACGTCATGTCATTCGGAACTTCATACGCTTTGCCGGTCTTACCGTCTCTTGCAAAGCGTGTGCTCAGGCCCTTCATGTCCTCAAAATAAGGCGCTGTGCAGCCCCTGCACCACGGGTGTAACGGGGTAACGGTCACGCCTATCTTGTATTCGCTCTGCGGAAAATGCTTTCCGTCAAGTTCACCGCTTCGCCCCGGCACGCGCGTGCCTTGGGTTTTTATGCTTTAAAAAAAGAAAAAGCACCGGAAAACCGATGCTTTCTTTGGCAGGGGCAGAAGGACTTGAACCCTCGGCACGCGGTTTTGGAGACCGCTGCTCTACCAACTGAGC
>CAKSWC010000016.1 GCA_934511365.1 uncultured Eubacteriales bacterium | reverse complement strand
CTTCGGCTAACAGTTCCTACTGCCAAGTCTGTAGTGGACTTTCACCACCAAGTTATTACGCGTGCCGAGCACACACAGAAAAACGGGGCTGTCTTTCAAAAAGTCAGTCCCGTTTTTTTGATACACAACAACAGCGCGCACCGAAAAGGGGAAAATCGGTGCGCGCCGCTGTTTTTGGAAGGAGTTTTATTAAGTACCGCTTAAAGCAGATACTGGCATAATTATTCCGCCAAGAACTTTGCCATCTCTCCAACAGTTTTGTACCTGATGAAGTCTGAAGGCTCAAGGTTCTTTTGGAACACTGATTTGAGCTCCTCAATCATGCAGACAGTGTCAAAGGAGGAAAGTCCAAGGTCGTTTTTAAAAGTGAGTTCCGGCGTAATTTCGCCGTCATATTCAACATAGTTCTCAATAATTTTAATAAGCTCGTTCATCTTTTTTCACCTTTCAACAGCACATTTTTCAAGAATTTCACCAACTTTGATTCCGGGGTTCTTTGCGCCGAGATTCAAAGCAATGCGCATTTTTTGGAAGAAAACGTCAATGTCATGTTCCGGGTTCGGCGTTAGTCTGTATTCAAAAATGAATTCAAGACCGCCATCGTTTGCCCTGTGTCTCGCCGTGAGATAAAGCGGAATCATTGACGCGCCGTTGTTATACCAAACGCCTTTTGCGCTCTTTGCCGTTTTTTCGTCAACATTGGGGATGAGCATCAGCGGCTGATAGGAAAATCCCATGCTGTCATAGGTTGAATCGGGTTTTGCGTCCTTTGGCATTGACTTGTGGCGCTCGGCAAGCATTTCAGCAAAGCTCAGCGAGCAATGGCTGTAAATTTCGTTTTGAACATTCATAATGCTGCGCACAGCCTCAAAGAAAGTCATATCGGGAGTTATAATGCTGCGCATTGGAAAAAAGTTGATGCGTATTCCGCCGGACTTCTTTTCCGCAAGGGAACCTCTGCGGTCAACAATCATTTTGAAGGAGACGTCCTCCTCGTCATCGTTAAAAACGGAAAGCGCGGTGCGGACGCCCATTGAAAGCGCAGCGCAAAGCGAAAGGTCGTTTTCGCGGCACATTGAGGAAAGCGCGTCCGTTTCCTCCTGAGTCATTTCAAAAATCTTTGCCTTTGCGGCCGGGGAACCGGAATGGATATCCGCAAAGCGGTGGGTCGGGTGTTCCCTGCGCTGCTGTTTGAGCCTGCTTTCAAGCATATAGTCGGTAAAAATCGGCTCGCTCGTTTTTGAAAGGGACTCTTCCCAATATTTTTTATCGGCAGCGTACTGCTCGCTTTTGAGATACGCAAGCTCACCCATGAGAGCCGGAATATACGGACGCATCGGTTTCGGATACGGCGCACCTTTGAGCTTGTGGAGATAAAGCTCCATAATGTCACGCAGAAAGACCTTAACGGAAAAAGCGTCCATTGCAAGGTGGTGGAGCTTCATAAAAATTCCGTTGTATCCCTCGGCGAGTTTCATGAGTTTTATTGTGTGAATCTCGCAAAAGAACATCGGTATCTGTCCATGAGAAAACTCAAGCAGCTTTTCGTGCGCCTCTTTGAGCGGCATAGCGCTGTAATCCCACGTTTCAATCTCCATCTCGCTTTTCGGAGTAATATATTGAAGAACCTTGTACTGTTCGTCCGGCATGAAGCGCATACGCATTGTGTCGCAGCGCAAAACAGCTTCAAGAATCGCCTCTTTCATGAGGTCAAAATCCATTTCGCCCTGCCAGTAATAACCCGAGCCGATGTTGTTGACCGGGTAATGGGCACCGTACTGCATAGACATGAAAAGCATGAACTGCTGCGGAGTTGCAAGGGGAAAAGCGTCAACCTTTTCACCCGTGGGAAGTGTTCTTTCAAACATATTGTTTCCTCCTGTCTGTTCGGCCGTTTCTCAGCCGACGCCTTTATAGTAAAATTCCGTACGTTTGATTTTTCCCGTTGAGGTGCGCTCAAACGGTTTTTCTCTGAGTCTGAAAGCAAAAATCTGGCGGTCGGACGGCGATTCAATGTTGACCCGGTCAACAATTTTTTGAATCTCGGCTTCAATGTCCGTAATGCCGTGCGCTTCGGCAAACTGAGAGTCGGGATATATTTCGGCGATAAACTTATCGTTTTCACCGATAACAACAATTTCCTTCACCACGCCGTCATCAACAAAACGGTTTTCAATTTCCTCCGGAGAAACATTTTCACCGTTGGAAAGAATGATAAGGTTCTTTTTTCTTCCGGTGAGATAGATGTGGCTGCCTTTGAGATAGCCGAGGTCACCGGTATGAAGAAACCCGTCCTTTGTGAAAGCCGCCGCCGTCTCCTCGGGGCGCTTGTAATAGCCAAGCATGGCCGAGGGGCCTTTAACCTGAATTTCGTTTTCAACAATTCTGACTTCATTGACGGAAAGAACCTTTCCGTTTGAATATTTGTTTTCAGTGTCAACAAAGTCTGAGGTAGAAATTCTCGGGCTGCATTCGCTCATTCCGTAGCCCTGACGAACGGTTATCCCGTATTTTTCAAAGCCGTCAATGAGTGCGGCGGAAAGGAACGCCGAGCCGGAAATCATCCGCCGGAAATTTTTTCCAACCACCTTTTCTGCCGCCTCGCGCGGCGTGAGGGAGGGGTTTTGCCTTTCCGTAATTTTTATTCTTGTAAGAATTGACTTGCAAAGCGCGGGAACAATTCTCATTATCGTCGGCTCAAAAATGAGAAGATTTGTGTAAAGATTGCGCAGTTCACCGTTGAGGCAGAGCGTTCCGCCGTCATAGAGCGTTTTGAGAACGTCGCACGCATAACAAAAAACGTGGTGCATTGGAAGAACGGAAAAACTGACGTCCGTTGAATCCATATTGTATTCGTTATAGCAGGTGTTTGCGGCAAGGTTCCGGTTGGAGAGCATAACGCCCTTTCTGCGGCCGGTTGTTCCGGAGGTATAAATGATGAGCGAACAATGGTCGGGATATTCCGGAATGTTTGAAAGTCCGTTATAAAACGAGCCTGTTTTGTATTTTTCAAAAATACCGTCAAACCATTGCGCGTTGCCGAGCGAGACAACTTTCTTGAGGCCGGGATATCTTTTTTGAACCATCTTCGCCTTTTCGCAAAAAGCATCCTCGCAGAAAAGCAGCTCAATGTCCGCGTCCTCAAAAAGGTCTGCCGCCTCAGCCACACTGATGTCCGGCGCAAAGGGAACAACAACATTTCCGCTGAAAATCATTCCGGTCAGGCAGGCAATGTATTCATAATTTGTGCTTCCGATGAAAGCAATGTGAATGCGCTCCTTTTTCACCGAATTAATATAGCGGCAGACTGCAAGGCAGTCCTCGCGGAATTCGCCATAGCTTTTCTTTGCAACCTTTCCGTCCCGGATATAGCGGCAAAAGTCCTTGCTGCCGTATTTGTCCGCGGCGTAATCAACAAGTTGTCTGATGGTATTTATTTTGCTCATACCTTTATATCATCCTTATACTTTCTCTTAATTTTAAGACTTGTGGTTTTCGGGAATTCGGTGTCTCTGGTTTTGATTTGAAGAATTCTTTTGTATGACGGGAGAGTGGCGTTATATTTTTTGACGTCCTCTTTAATTTTTTCTTTTGCGTCCGGGCAAAGCTCTTCATCAAGATAGAACTCTGCGGTGATGAGGTTGTCCTCTTCGGAAACTATAACTTCCTTGACATAATCAAGTCTTGTCAGCTGATCCTCAAGCTCCTCGGGAGAGACGTTCTTTCCGTTTGAAAGAACGATAAGGTTCTTTTTGCGTCCAACATAGAACAGGAAGCCTTCCTCGTCAATATAGCCGTAGTCGCCGGTCATGAACCAGTCGCCGTCCATAACGGATGCGGTAGCCTCCGGATCCTCATAGTAGCCGACCATGACGTTATCGCCCTTAACGCAAATTTCACCGATACCGTCCTCGTCCGGATCCTTGATTTTAATTTCGCATCCCATGGGCTTTCCGCAGGAGCCGAATTTATAATTCTCATAGGTTGAAATTGTGATTCCCGGCGAGCATTCGGTTGTGCCGTAGCCGTTGAATACTTCTATTCCAAGGTCGCTGAGACCTTTTTCATAAACCGGGTCAAGATATGCGCCGCCGATAACGATATATTCAAGCTCGCCGCCAAGACCGTCAATAACCTGCTTAAAGAGCTTTCTTCTGATGTCGATTCCAAGCTTATCGCGCAGGAAATTGCTCAGCTTGATGCCCTTGCGCAGCTTGTCTGCCCTGCCGGTTTTTTCGGCTGTGCGCCAAACGGTTTTATAGATTGTTTCAATAAGAAGCGGAACGCCGGCGATGTTCTGGGGATGATACTTTTTCATATCCTGCGGAATATCCTTGAGACTGCGGCAAATATAGCCCCAGCCAGTGAAAACATTAACAAGGAAGAGAGCGCTCGCCCAGGCAAAGGTATGGTTCATCGGCAAAAATCCGATTGCGTGGTGGCCCTGAATAAGTCTTGCGGAAGAGACGGCAGAGGTCATAATGTTCTTGTGGCTGAGCATTACGCCCTTGCTTTTTCCGGTTGTTCCGGAGGTGAAAACGATTGTTGCAATATCTTCCGGAAGCGGCGGCTCGTCAAGATAGCACTTGTTTCCGGCTTTGATGTCGGCGTGACCCTCTTCAATGAGGTCATAGAAATCGCTGATTTTTATGTATTCCTTAAGGCAGACGCCGTCGGCTTTTTTGAGCTTTTCAACGGTACCGGCGAATTCGTCCGAGTAATAGATTGCGTCGCAGTGGCTTCTTCTCATAATGTCGATGATGTCATCGTCCATGAGCTTTGCGTCAAGGGGAATAACGGTGTACTTTCCGGTAAGGATCGAATAAAAACAAACAATCCAGTAATAGCTGTTATCACTGAGGATTGCAACCTTTTTTCCGGAAAGGCCGCGCATATAAAGATTCTGTCCAAGGCCAACGGTGTCATACCAAACCTCGTTAAAGCTCTTTGTGCGCTCCTTTGTCCGCGTTTCAAGATAGACATACTGCTTTTGGTCGCCGCCCTTGATGTGGCCGTATTCGATCATTTCGCGTGCGGTTTTGAAATCGGGTACTTCAATAAATGGGTGAGGTGATTTCATCTTTCTTGCCATAATGTTTTTCTCCTGTCCAAAAATATAATAAAACTCCAAAAAATCACACAGCCGATTTAGAGACCGACACTGTGTTGATTCACGTTAAAAGTATACATGGTGTTGAAATTTTTATCAACAGGTTTTTGAGTGAAAATATAAACAATTTATGAATATTTTCCCTGAATGTGACGGTTTACAAACAAAATCAGTCATAATGTTGGAGTCAATATTAAAAAAAAGCGGAAAAATGTGAGCAAGCGTTCACCAAACACCGCTGTTGGCGGTTTTGAAAGGCCATTCTCTTTTTTTGCGTTTCCGCGCCGAACTGCGTTTTTTTGAAAAAAGAGCAAAAAAACAGACGGCTCGGCAAGGCTTTCAATGTCCTCCCGAGCCGCCCATAGCGGTAGTCGTTTGAATTTTGGTTTCGGGTTAATTGCTCACTCAATCTCGCTTCCGAGTTTGTATGCTTCTTTAAGGCTCGGACTTGTTCTGACCTCGCCCGGTTCGTTCACTCCGCCGGCAAAAACCGTTCCGGCAAACTCGGCTTTTTCAAAGCATTCAACCCAGCCGCAAAGTCCTTCTATTGCACGGTCAGCCGTGTTTTCATCGTTTTCTGCCGCGGTTGAAAGGAGATATACCTTCCTGAACCTGTAGTCTGAGCCGTAAAGCGGATTTGCACGGTCAAGCAGGGTTTTCATCTGGCCGCACATTTCATAATAATAGATTGGCGTTGCAAAAGCCACAGCATCGCAGTCGTGCAGCTTTTGGTTGATTTCGGTCATATCGTCTTTTATCACGCATTTACCCGTTTTCTGGCAGGAAAGGCAGCCGATGCAGTATCCGAGCTTCCGGCCGCGCAGAGAAATTTTTTCAACGTCATGACCGGCGTCCTTTGCGCCCTTTATAAACTCATCGGCAAGAAGCTCCGAGTTGCTGATTTTCCTCAGACTTGTTGTGATAACCAAAACTTTGCTCATTATGATTCCTCCCTGTTTTATTTGATTGTGATTTTTTTGCTTTCGCTCCAAGCTGAACAAAAGGCCGCCCTTTTGCCGTCAAAGGCCGCGTTTTTATAGGTTCTTATGCGGACGAAGTAGGTTCCCCTTTTGCCAGTTTCAATCCATTTTCCTGTTGCCGCAGCCCCAACTTTGATTTGTTTAACGCCTGAATCGGAAAAATTCGGGTCGGTGCCGTATTCAATGATATAGCCTGTCACATTCTCCTGTTCGTTCCAAACGAGGGCAATGCCTTTTAAAAGCTGTTTTGCAGATTTGATTGAAGTTTTGCGCGGAACAATGTTGAAAAAGAGCTGAACTTTTCCTTTGTATTTATCTTTAAAAGATACCCGGACAAAATATTTTCCAACTTCCTTCCGTCCACCGGAAAAGGAGAGGGTGTAATCTGCGCCCTCTTTAAGAGTTTTTCCTGCGCTGTCCTTAACGGTGACAGCCGGACTGACGGATTTATTGCTGAATGTGAATGTTGATTTTGAAAGTGAAACGCTCTTTATTCTGTGAATAACGCGCCTTTCAGTCTGTCCGCAGGCCTTGCAGGTTCCAATGGTTTCGCCATCGGCCGTTTCCGTTGCCGGCGTTTTGAGCGTGAACACATATTTATGGCTTGAAAGCTTCGGTATGACCTGCTGCTTTTTCAGCGTTTTTCCGCAAACCTTGCAAAAAGAGCCTTCGGTAAGGCCGCTCATTTTGCAGGTCGCTTTTCTGGCCGGAAGTTTGACAACAGTGTTGAAAGCGCCGTTTTTTGTTGTTTTGTGGTTGCATATCCGGTTCTCGTCAGTGACGGAAAGAGGAGATGAAATTGAATCGTTGACGGCGGCCTTGACAGCCGGAAGATAGGTTTTTGAAACTTTTTTCTCCTTCGGGATCCATGACACGGAGTCGATGCTGAAACCAAGCGCACGGACAAAGGTCATTGCCGCCGTATATTGGCCGAGAGCGTTAAGATGGCGGCCGTCGCGGTTGAGCCTGTCTCCGATATAGCTCGTTCTAAGGTTTTGAACAGCAGTTCCGACCGGAATAAGCACGGCGAAGCTTTTGTTCGGAATAATTTTGGCTCTTACTGCGCGGCAGATTGAGTTATACATATTCGTCTGGTCAAAATTATAGGCAGCGAAGCATTCCTTGCCGTATCTTTTTGAAAACGTCCACGTCATGTGCCAGCAAAGTCTTGTTGTTTTGCGCGGCCTGTTTTTCAAAACATAGTCAACCATAAAATCGAGGTCGCGGTTATAGCTTTTTTCAATACCGCTGAGCGGGCTGGACTGCTGAAGAGTGATGTAATCCCAGCTTTCGTCCTTTATTGCCGAAATGAGGCTGACGTTTTTGCGCACTTTCCATTTTCCGTTTTTGTTTTTGCAGTATTTATAAACGGAAAGGTTGCCCTCGGCGTTGGCTCTGTGGGTTTTGAGGTCGCAGGCCGCTATGTGCATACTTGCAACAACAATGTTTTTTGCTCCGGCGTTTTTTGCAATCTGATAGATATACTTCACCGCATCGTTGCTGAAGCTGTTCCCGATTGCAAGAACCCTGAAGCTTTTTTGAAAATTCCTTCTGCTTTCGGCAATAAGACCGTCTAACTCGTCAATAAATGCACTGTCGTTAATTGCGGCAATCGTCCTTTCCGGAAGCTTATACTTTGCGGCAAAATATTCCGCACGGAAATTTTCAAGTGCAGGAAGAGATGTTTTATCAACATTCTTCCATTTTTCGGAGGACGAGCCCATGGCGGCATTGAAAGCAATCACTTCAACCGATGGGGAAAGGCTGCCGTAGTTCCCGTCAGGATACGGAAAAGCCTGCGCGCTGCCGCTCCTTGCAAAAACGGTTGCCGCGCCGGAAAAGGCCGCAAGAAGAATCAGCACGGCCGCAAAGAGAAAAAATAGCTTTTTAAGTTTCATTATACGGTTATCTCCGTTCTGCGGTTATTTAACCGCCGTAAAGCTCCGCATTTCTGATAACGGGGCAGCTTCTTGACTGGGTGATGACGAATCTGATTTCGTCCGTTCCGGCGCAAAGCGGAAAGCGGACAATTTTTTTGCTCCCGACGGTTGTTCCGCTGTATGCCTTTCTGAATCCGAGCGGAGATTTCAGATAGATTTCAAACTTTTCAATGCGCTGACCGAATGAGGTGTCCTCGCTTATGACAAGAGTGCGCACTTTTTCCTTTTTGGGGAGGGAAAAAATCAGCGCGCCGTCTCCTTTTTGGAGCGCATAATTTTGGACGCCTTCCGGTATGGCACCTTTTTCCGTTGCGGCGGAAAAGGAAAGCTTTTTCAAAAAGGCTCTGTCAACGCGCTTTTTGAAATTTTCAAGCAGCTTAACATCATCCGGCTCAATAATTCCGTTTTTTGAGGGTGGAATATTGAGGAGAAGCAAAGCGTTTCCGCCAACCGTCCGAAAATAGATTTTTTCAAGCTGTTTCGCCGTTCTCGGGCGTGGGTTTGGGCTGTGGAACCAATCTTTATGTATTGAAACATCAGCCTCTCCCTGCGACCAAACAAGGTCTTTCCGGCTGAAAAGAGTCTCTCTTGAGCCGAGGTCCTTTTCGCAGCGGTCAAACGACTGCATTGAGTCCGCCTCATCTGCGCCCTGCTGAGAACCTTTCATAACCTCCTCAACGGAAACGGCGTTTTTTGCAATAACGCTCCACTCGCTTTTGCGCACCCGGCCCGCCTCGTTGCCTATCCAGCGGACATCGGGGCCGCAGTTGCAAATTGCGGCGTTCGGCTGGAGAGTGCGGATAACTTTGTAATAGCGCTCAAAATCATAGGAAAAGTCCGGTGCGTCCTTCCCCTTTGCTCCGTCAAACCAGAAGGTGAAAATATCGCCGTAATTTGTGCAAAGCTCAGTAAGCTGGTTAACAAAGTAATCATCATATGCTTTTGTTCCGTAGGTACTTTCGTGCCTGTCCCACGGCGAGAGGTAAATTCCGAAAAGCAGGCCGTATTTTTTGCAGCTTTCCGAAAGTTCGCGGACAATATCGCCCTTTCCGTTTTTATATGGGCTGTTTTTGATTGAATGTTCGGTGTATTTGCTTGGAAAAAGGCAGAAGCCGTCGTGGTGCTTCGCGGTGAGGATTATTCCGCGGCTGCCGGAATTTTTAACAACCCTTGCCCATTGGTCGGTATTGACGGCTTTGACGTTGAATTGCTCCGGCTTTTCCTTTCCCGTTCCCCATTCGTTCCCGGTGCAGGTGTTCATTCCAAAATGGATGAAGGTATAGTATTCATAATCCGCAAACTTTTTTTGAAGCTCGCTCGGTCTGACCGCGTTCAGGCGCTCAACAAGTTCGTTTTCAAGTTCAGCACCGCTGTTACCTCTGTCCCATGAGTCAAAGCGCTTTTTCAAAAAGCCAAGCGGAAAAAGAACATTGCCGAGGGAAAGGAAAAAATTTTTGAGTTCCGCCATAAATCACCATAGCCTTTCTGAAAAAAAATCGGTCTGCGCGGCGTTGAAAAATCCGATAGTGCCGCCGCAATATATTTAAGCAACTATTTAATTAATCATAACACAAAAAGCAAGGCGTTGTCAATTTTTCACAGGAACGAACGCCGGATTTAAAATCTTTTAATCCGGATATTTTTATGGCGCTGTAACACCTGAGCGGTGCCGGCGTATAATGAGGATGAAAGCAGGACGGAGAACAAAAGGTTGTTCACCGCTCCTTTTGAAAGGAGGTCAGACAATGGCTTGCAATAACTTGTTCGGCTCAAACAGCTGCTCATGGATCATTCTCCTTCTGGTCCTTTCCTGCGTTTTCGGAAACGACTTTTTCGGAACGAACAATGCTAACGGCTGCGGTTGCGGCTGCGAAAACAACTATTCAAACAACAACTGCGGTTGCGGTTGCTGACGGAAAAGCCCGAAAGGGTTTTGAAAAAAGCATTGGTTTTCCTCTTATTACCCAAAAAGCAAACCGCCGTGTTCCACGGCGGTTTGCTGATTTTAAGGAACTTTGAATCACATGATATTCAGAAGATTTTTGAGCAGCCAGAACAGCGTGTTGAAAAGGTTCAAAAGCTTCCTGAGGCTGATTTCCTGCGGATCGTTTTCGTCCGCAAGGTCAAGCTCGGTAACTTTGCTCAAAAGCAAACTGTTGCTCTCATACTGAAGAAACTGAGAATACTTTTCATCGCTGTTAATTGTGAACTGGCTCTTTGAATGGAAAATCTTCATGATGAGTTCATTGACGGATGTTGGGAAAACATCATGCGGAAGATCCTTGATGAACCATGTGTAATCGGGATAAAGGCAGGTTGAAGCGTCAACCTTGAGGTCCGGAGAAATATACTTTCCCTTTCCGGCCTTTTCCTGCTTATTGATATAGGAATTGGAGAGCAGCTGGCCAACATCGGCGCAGGTTGCGCCATATGACGCATTTTCAAGCTCAACAAGGTCATCGGCCTGCTTCATGCAGTCCTTGAAAAGGGGCGCAAGCTGAATGTTATACTTTGCAATAACCGCAACCTTCATGCCCTGCTGCTGACACTTTTTGAGCGTCTGGGGGAACTTTTGGAAAACATTGTAATGATACCAGTCGATTTTTTCAACAAGCTTTGAATATTTCGCCTTGCCCTCAAAAACAACCTGTTTGGCCTTTTCATAATAGTCGTCTCTGACCATTGTCCAAAAACCGGGGCAGGTTCCGTAAACGGCAAGAACAATACGCGGATAAAGGGTTCTTGCAATATCTCTGTATGCCTGCTCAACATTTTTGATGACGTAATCGGTTAAGTAAAAAGACTTGCTGAGCATATAGCCGAGGGTAACAAGGCTTCTTGAAAGGTTGTCTGAACCGTCGGTCGAGCTGTTTTTGAGGTATGCATCGCCGTATTTTTCAATGGCGCTGCAATCAAAAAGAACATCGCCGGAGAAAAATGCGCTGATTGGAATAACGCCCTGGTTTGCGGCGGCATAGAACACTGTAGTGTCAACCTTTGAGCAACCGTACATTGTGAGATATGCACTGATGATTGTTGAACCAAGGCAGCGGCCGATGAGCTGAACCTTCCTTTTTCCGGTAACGGTGAGCACCTTGTTGATGTATTCATTGAGAAGCTTTGCGTTCACCTTCGGGTCAATGCGGCTGTCATAGCTGAACTGATAATCGGTGATTGCAAAATTTGAGGTTTTGGCCTTCGGTTCGGCGTTGGGCTTAACGTGGGTACCGTTTGAGGCCTCGCCGTTGTTGTCAAGAATAAAGTTCCTGTATTCCTTTTCAACAAGGTCATAAATGGCATCGCTCAGCGCATCCCAGTCGCTGTTCGGCGAAAGGAGACTTTTTATCCACGCCGTAGCAAGATTGTTGACGTTGTTTTTGATTGCTTTTTCAATTCCATCGGTGGGATAAACCTTCTTTTCGTTTTTATCATATATCCATGTGCCTCGACCGATGACATAGACAACCGGAAGGTCGTTTTCATAATACGCGGCAGCGGACGCAGCCGGAGAAAGGAGAACGGCGGCGCAAAGAAACGCAAGAAACAGCGAAAGCGCCCGAGTCAGTTTTCGTTTCATAAAGTTTTAACCTCCTTATGTTATAAAAAATCTCAATGTAATAGTAGCACAGAAGGAGGACTTTTTCAAGAACAGGGGCGAAAAATTAACAATTTGATTCCCTGTTGAAACAATAAGAGCAAAAAAACAGCCGCCGCATTGCTGCGGCAGCCGTATGATTTTGTCTTGGCTCAGCCTCTGACTTTTCCGATAAAATCAAAAAGCGGTTTGAGATAAGCCATAAGCCAGTTATAAATTGCAGAAACAAAAGCCTTGATTCCGAAGAAGGTGAAGATATTGTCAACCTTTGTTCCGCCGATGTGGTCGTCAAACGGGTCGGCGAGTTCGGCGTCGCAATAAGGATTCTCCGCGTCAAACGCGGCGTCCTCTCCGCCGGTGATTGTGAAGTCAAATGTTCTTGTTCCGGCGGCGGAAACCGTACCCATCTGAATATAGGAAACCGTCAGCTCATCCTTCGCTGCATTGATGTTCGGAATCTCGCCCCTGAACGGAAGATAAACGGTTTCACCGGCCTTGATGACCTTTTGGGTGAGCGAGTTGAAGTAAAGCTTGCTGCGCTTAGCCGTCAGTCCGAGAACCTTGATTGAATGTTCCTTTGAAAGGTTTGTAATATAAACTCCCCTGCTCTCCTGAGAGAGGAAGCCGGTCGGAGCGTTATCAAACTTAATGTGAATTTCATTCTTCGGGTTCTGGGAATATTCAAACTGAGGATAGCTTTCGCTTGAGTAGATGTCCTCAATTTCATCCGTGAAAAGGAGCTTTGAGCAAAGGTTTTTGGTGTAATCGTCCCACCAAACCTGACCGTGGAGCTGGCCGTCAACAAACCATGTGTTTTCCGGAAGATAGGCGTATGAAGCATCAACCTCCATTGAGGGCGAAACATGGTTGTGGGTGGGATCGGTGCAGTTCGTTCCGGTTTTTTTGTAACCGTCGGCAAAGCGCTTTCCGAGCGGTGCGCAAACACTGCCGCTTGTTGAATAGCAGGCAAGGATTCCGTCCGCATTGACCTGGCCGCCGGTGATAACCGGTCTGCCCGTTCCCGCAATGATTGAAACTCTTGCTCCGTGAGCCTGAGCATTCTTGAATGCCTTTGCATAGTTCGGCATAATTTCGTAATGCATTTTGTCGCTCGCCTCAATAATTTTTGCGTTGGCAACCGGATCAAGATACATTTCCTTATACTTTTCATAGACCTCCGGCGGCATGAAGTCCCAGATGCTGCCCCAATTTCCGGCAATGTCATCGAAAACCTCATCAACAAGAGCGTTCGCAAGGTCATTGACAAGGCCGAGACGGCTGATTACCATGAGAAATTCAAGCTCGGTTTCGGTGAAAGCGCCAACCTGGGCGTATTCAACGGTTGTGTGGAAGTCAATGTCAAGGTTTCTTGAAATGATATCATTGAGGAAGTATGCGCCTCTGAGAGCCGGGTGGAACATTACGGCCGATTCAATGTCTCCGAGATCGCCGTAAAGACTGAGATAAACGCCGACGGTCATTCCGCCGTGGCTGAGTCCGTAAAGGCTGACCTTATCCGAACCCGTGTATGCCTTGACGGCCTCAACATATTTTCTCAAATCCTGCGCACATTTGATTGCGCCCTGTCTGAAGTCAATGTGGGCGTTAAAGATGTTTTCGCCGCCTATCTGGGAGGCAAAGTGGCAGTTGATTTCCGGAAGATGGAGCATTCCGGAGTTTTCGCCATATTTATCAACAAAATATTTTGTTGTTGTGGTTGCCGGGTCGGTGAGGGCGGCGGTAACATTATACTTGCTTGTTCCGTCGTCATTGTTCGCAAGAACGCCGTAAAGCTCTCTGACCGCATCGCCGACTGTTTTGATAAGCAGCTCCTTATCACCTACGCCGAGCGCGCCGAGGCTGATTCCGAGCGCGCCGAGACGCTGAAGAACCTTGTCGATAATGGGCTTTGCCTGAACGCCCCAGATGTGTTCCTCGGTCTCAAGGCCATAGTCGAGATAAAGCTCAGACGCGCTGTAGCCGGGAACGATGATGAGAGGAGTGACCTTTTCTTCCGCCGCCGCTGCAACCGAAACGCAGGAGAAAACAAGCACCAGCGCAAGAAGAACACTCAAAAACTTCTTCATTCTTTTTCCTTCTTTCCTTGGCATTTTCCGTCCGTTCGGAAAAAATACCTAAAATTTAGCTTAAAAAGTATAGCATATTTTGCTCCGGTTAGCAAGGTTAAACTGAAAAAATACGCTACAAATGTTAATTTTGTTACAATTTTTTTGTCAAAAGGCGTGAATATCTCCGTCTGTCAGGTTGACAAATAAAATCAGCATGGTAAAATCAATACGTTACAAAATATATTAAGGGGTTTGTCATGAGCAATTTTTCAAATTTTAAAGCAAGAGTAAAATCCATGAGCTTCAAGCGCATGAATATGTATATCACCCAAATTCACGAAAACTACGGCGCAAACCGCCTTGCAACGGCAGTTGATATGTGTCTGTGCGCGGCAAAAAGAGGAGTGGGCTATCTTGATTACACCGTTTTCGGCTTTGCAAAGGTTAAGGGCGCAAAGCGTGATACATTTTTGACCTATAACAAAAATGTTGCCCTTTCCTCGGCGGCGAACGATCCGCAGTATACGCCGTTTTTCAAGGACAAGCTTAAATTTGACGAGGCGTTTTCGGCCTTTATCGGCCGCGAATGGCTCAATCTTGAAAAAGCGGACGAAACAGAGTTTTCAGCTTTCTGCAAAAAGCACGGCACTGTTTTTGCAAAGTATCCGCGCTCGTTCGGCGGCCAGCAGATTGAAAAAATCGAAACGGACGAAAGCACCGATTTTTCTGCCCTGTATAAGAAGCTTAAAGAAAACGGACAGGTTCTCATTGAAGAAAAAATCAAGCAGCACCCTGTTATGAACGAGCTTTGCCCAAGTTCCGTCAATTCGATAAGAATCGTAACGCTGCGCGACAAAAACGGAGACGTTCATTATCTCTATTCGCTTCTGCGCTTCGGCAACGGAACAAAGGCGGTCGATAACATTACAAGCGGCGGAATGTATATTCTGCTTGACAAAGACGGAAAGTCCGCTTCAAAGGCATTCTGCGATAAAACCGGACTTTTTTATGACACTCACCCGATGACGGGCGTTGACCTTTTGAACTTTGAGGTTCCGATGCACAAAGAGGCCGTTGAGCTTTGCAAAAAAGGCGCCGATGTTGTTCCTCAGGTCGGATACATCGGCTGGGACGCGGCGATCACGGAAAACGGCCCCGTCCTCATTGAGGGCAATGTTCTTCCCGGCTACGATATGTTCCAAAACTATAACCTTTCCGGAAAAGACAACGGAATCCTTCCGGTAATTCACTCAATTCCCGGCTATGAAAACCTTTAAACCGTTTCTAAAATACAGATAATAGCTAATATAAGTATTTCCGAGAAAGGCGAGGTATCATAATGTTTGTCGATAAGGCGAAAATTTTAATCAAAGCCGGTGACGGCGGCCACGGCGCAGTCGCTTTCCACCGCGAAAAATACATTGCTTCCGGCGGACCGGACGGCGGCGACGGCGGAAAAGGCGGAGACGTTGTTTTTGTTGTTGACAGCAACATTTCAACGCTTGCCGACTTCAAATATAAGCGCAAATATAAAGCTCAGAACGGCGCAGACGGCTCCGGCTCAAGAAAAAGCGGAAAAAAGGGCGAGGATCTTGTTATCCGCGTTCCGCAGGGTACGGTTATCAGAGAAGCGCAGAGCGGCGCCGTGATGTGTGATATGTCAACAAACGAGCCTTTTGTTGCCGCAAAGGGAGGAAAGGGCGGCTGGGGCAACTGCCACTTTGCAACCCCAACACGCCAGACACCGCGCTTTGCAAAAAGCGGTGCCCCCGGCGAAGAATGGGAGGTTACGCTTGAGCTCAAGCTCCTTGCCGATGTTGGTCTGCTCGGCTTTCCAAATGTTGGAAAATCGAGCTTCATCTCCGTTGTCAGCGAGGCAAAACCGATTATTGCAGACTATCACTTCACAACCATAACTCCCGTCCTCGGCGTTGTTTCCCTCGGCGAGGGAACGTCATTCGTCATTGCAGACATTCCCGGCCTCATTGAGGGCGCGAGCGAAGGTGTGGGCCTTGGCCATGAATTTTTGCGCCACGTTGAGCGCTGCCGAATGCTCATCCACATTGTTGACGTTGCCGCAAGCGAAGGCAGGGACCCGAAAGAGGATTTTGAAAAAATTAACTTTGAGCTTGAACGCTTCAATCCCGAACTTGCAAAACGTCCGCAGATTGTTGTTGGAAACAAGATTGACCTTGCAACCGAAGAACAGCGCAATGAGTTCAGAGAATATATTGAAAAACAGGGACTTGAGTATTTTGAAATGTGCGCGCCGATTCAGGAGGGCACAAAGGAAGTCATCAACGCCGCGGCGGCAAAACTTGCAACGCTTCCGGCAGTGAAGCGCTTTGAAAGCGAAGAAATACCTCTTGAGGTTGTCCTCAAAAAGAAGAACACCGGCTTCACCGTCACAGAGGAGGACGGCGTATATATTGTTGACGCGCCGTGGCTCGCCTCCATCATTGCACGCACGGACTTGGACGACTATGAGTCTCTCCAATATCTCCAGAGAGTCCTCATTTCAAGCGGAATAATTGACGCTCTGCGCGAAAAAGGCATTGAAGAGGGCGACACGGTCAGCATTTATGACTTTGAATTTGAATTTGTAAACTAAAAGGAAACATCAAGAATGAGATTTTTTGAAAAAGACTGCAACGTCTCTCAGCTCAGTCCGCTCACGCTCGCTTTCGTTGGAGACGCGGTTTTTGACCTCTTTGTCCGCGAAAGGCTTGTCTGCCTTGCAAACAGGCCGGTCAACAGGCTCCATTCCCTTGCCGTTGCTCAGGTCAAGGCACCCTCTCAGGCAAAAGCGGCAAAGGCGATTGCGGAAAAACTTTCCGAAAAAGAGCTTTCCGTTTTGAAACGCGGAAGAAATGCCCATACTAACCACAAAGCAAAAAATGCAAGTGAAAGCGATTATCACTATGCAACCGGGCTTGAGGCTCTTTTCGGTTTTTTATATCTCAGCAATGAAACCGAGCGCCTCAGGGAGCTTTTTGAGCTGACCCTCGGCTGTATTGAGGAAACCGACGGCCAAACGGCGGTATAGCTTCACTGCGGCGAAAGAGGGGCGTTTTTTTGAAAGGGAAAAGAGTTTTTCTTGATTCGGCGTTTGTTGTTCTCGGTGCGGCGGTTTACAGCGCCGCGGTGAATATGTTTGCCGTTCCGAACGAGATTGTTCAAGGCGGCTTTACCGGGCTTGCAACAATGCTCAACCACCTTGTTCCGGCTATGCCGGTCGGCCTTTCAATTTTCCTTTTCAATGTTCCGCTTTTTATTATTGCAAAGTTTATGCTCGGAACCCGCTTTGTTGCAAGAACCATTGCGGTAACGGCGTTTTTCACTCTTGCAATTGACGCGCTTTCTCCGTTTGTTCCGGGCTATACTGGCGACACTCTGCTTGCGGCTCTTTTCTGCGGCGTGCTTTCCGGCGCGGGACTTGGACTTGTTCTCCTCGCCGGGGCAACAACGGGCGGAACGGAGCTTGCCGCATCCCTTGTCCGCAAAAAAAGACCCCTTGCTTCATTGGGCAGCATCATGCTCATTTTTGACCTTGTTGTTATTGCTCTTTCCTTTCCGGTATTCGGAAAAATTGAAAGCGTGATGTATGCGGCGGTGACGCTTTTCGTCTCCTCAAAGACCATTGACCTTGTGCTTTACGGCGCAGACCACAGCAAGCTTCTTTTCATCATTACGTCAAAGGAAAAGGAGATAACATCAAAAATCACAAAGAATGTCGGACGCGGCGTAACGTCGCTGAAAGTTACCGGCGGCTACACCGGAAAAGAAAAAACACTTTTGTTCTGCGCGGCAAGAGCAAGCGAAGCGGCGCTCATCAGCAGAATGATCCGTGAAGCGGACAGCGAATCGTTCACGGTCATTACCGAGGCCGGCGAGGTTTTCGGAACAGGGTTCCGGCTGTAAAGTAACCACTGATTAACAAAATAAATGCAAATCTTGACTGAATATTTTTCGGGATATTTGTTATTTCAATTCAATCGGCGGTTACCAAATCTGAAAGGTAGGATATCATTATGAATTTTACAACGTATAAAAACGGAACAACAGAGGGGTTCTGCATTGTTAAAACGGTTGAAAAAAAGGTCAATGTCAAGGGCGTTCCGTATTGCGACTTCACGCTCAGCGATCAAAGCGGAGAAATCAACGCAAAGCTTTGGGATTACAAGGAGGATGTCCACGGCGAATATGACACCGGAGACTTTGTTAAGGTCAGAGGAACACTTTCAAAATTCAACGGAACGGATCAGTTTCGCATCGACCGGATAAGGCACGTCAACGAGGAGGACAATGTTGACATTGCGCGGTATGTCCCCTCTGCGGAATACGCCGGAAAGGATATGCTTGCCCAAATAAGAGCATACATAGAAAGAATCCGCGATGATGAAATCAAAGCGCTCACGGCGGCAATCATTGACGATAACGAGGAAAAGCTCCTTTTCTGGCCGGCGGCATTCAAGCTTCACCACGCGATACGCGGCGGACTTCTCTATCACACACTCTCCGTTTTGAAACTCTGCGATGCAGTTTCAAAACTATATCCCTGCGTTGACAAAGACATTCTTTTTGCCGGAGCAATTTTACACGATATTTGCAAAATTGACGAATTTGATGTCAATAACATCGGAATGGTCAAAAGCTATTCAGTGAAGGGCGAACTGCTCGGCCACCTTGTTATGGGCGCAATGGAGATTGAAAAAAAGGCCGGAGAACTCGGAATAAGCGAGGAAAAAGCCGTTCTTCTTGAGCATATGGCAATCTCTCACCACGGCGACCCGGAATTCGGCGCGGCGGTGCGTCCAATGACCCTTGAGGCAGAGATTCTCAATCAGCTTGACACGCTTGACGCAACGGTTTATGAAATTTCGGCGGCGGTTTCCGGCGTTGAAAAGGGCGAATTCACCCAAAGACAATGGGCGCTTGACAACAGAAAACTGTTCAATACGGGAAGAAAAGACGTTTTTCCAAAGGCAAATTTGGAATAAATCACAGCAAACAGTGCATTTTTATGCGGGAAATTGTGTTAAAAGCGAGAAATTAACAAAATAGTGTTGCAATTTTCAGCGAAAAATGAGATAATACATATTGTATATGTCATTCGGACAGCGGTTTTTTAAAAAAGTTTTTGCCTCAGCGGCTGTTCGGTGCAAAGGAGAAGCATGAGAGTTATTACGGGTTCCGCCCGGGGACGGCGGCTTTTTACACTTGAGGGCAACGATGTTCGCCCAACCACCGACAGAGTCAAGGAGGCGCTGTTCAGTATTGTTCAGTTTGAGCTTGAGGGACGGAAGGTTCTTGACCTTTTTGCCGGCTCGGGTCAGCTCGGCATTGAAGCGCTCTCGCGCGGGGCGCAAAGCGCCGTGTTCATTGACTGCTCAAAAAAGGCCGCAGACATTGTCAGAAAAAACCTTGAGCTCACCGGTCTTTCAAAAAACGCTTCGGTCATCTGCGGCGACAGTCTCTCCTTTTTGAAAACTTTTTCCGGAAAGTTTGACATCGCTTTTCTTGATCCGCCGTATTCAACCGGTCTGCTTCAATCGGCGCTTGAGCTTGTTCCCTCTGTGATGAACAAAGGCGGCTGCATCCTCTGTGAGGCTCCGCCGGATGAAAAAATGCCGGAATGCGCCGGAGAGTTCAGACTCATTAAAAAATACAGATACGGAAAAGTCAGTCTGTTTTTATATCGTATCCCTTTTGAGGAGGACGACTGAAAATGAGCAAAACAGCCATCTGCCCCGGTTCGTTCGACCCGATAACCGACGGGCACCTCGATATTATCAAAAGGAGCGCAAAGCTCTTTGACCGCGTGATAGTTGTTGTCATGTCCAACTACCGCAAGGCCAACACCTCCTGCTTTTCCGTTGAGGAAAGGATGGAGCTTATAAAACGCTGCACGAGGGAGCTCTCAAATGTTGAGGTTGACTGCGACTTCGGTCTGCTTGCCGAATACGCAAGAAAAAAGAACGCAGACGTGATTGTTAAGGGACTGCGCGCCGTTTCGGACTTTGAGGACGAATTTCAGCAGGCTCTGACCAACAAAAAGCTCAACAGCTCTGTTGAAACGGTCTTTATGGCCGCCGGAGCCGAAAATATGTTCCTCTCTTCCAGCATGATAAAGCAGGTCTGCCGCCTCGGCGGAGACGTTACACCCTTCCTTCCGGAAGAAGTCAGCCGGGATATAATTGACCGCCTGAGAGAGACCGAATAACGGCCTTCCCCCAAAAAAGCGGTATTCATATATAATCTGAAAGATACAGTTTCTTTAAAGAAAGGATTGTTTATTTATGGCAAATAATTTCTATGATCTTGAGACCGACCTTGAGGTTGAGGATGTTAAGCAGGACGACGATGATTTTGAGGATATCTCCGAATTCGGCGAATATGACGAAGAGGACGCCGAAAGCAGATGGGGTTCGCTTGATTTTGAAGAGCTTGTTAATGAGCTTGAAAACTATATTGCAACCAGCAAGAAGTTCTTTTTCTCAAAGAAAAAGAGGATCATCAACGGCGAGGAAATCACTCACCTCGTTCAGTATATCACCCAGAAGCTTCCCGGTGAAATTTCAGAGGCCAAAAGCATTATCTCCAACCGCGACAGCATTATAAGCAACGCTCACCGCGAGGAAAACAGCATTGTTTCCTCCGCCAAGGAGTATTACAAGTCAACCACCCAGAAGGCGAACGATGATGCCGACAGCATCATCAAGCGCGCCCAGGCTCAGGCCGAGGAAATGGTTGCAAGCCACTCAATAACCCAGGCAGCAAGAGTCCGCGCGGAAGAAATCAAAGACAACTGCCAGAAAGAGATGAACGCTTTCATTGCAAAAACCAATGCCGACTGCGACGCCCACAAGAAGGCCGCAAGGGATTGGGCCGCAAGCACATCTCAGGGCTCATACAACTTTGTCTGCGAGGCTTTGAGCAAATATCAGAATATTGCAATGAACAACCTCAATCAGATAACAGAGGTCTACAAGCAGTTCCAGTCCGGTTATGAAAACCACATGAGAACGCTCGGCGAGGACAAAACCGTGAGCGATGAACCGGCGGAATAAAAAATTTCGGGCTGTTTTCAAACAGCCCGTTTTGCGGTGCTTTTCCGCGTTCGTATGAGGTGAAAACATGAAAAAAACTGTTCTTCTTTTTCTTTCCGTTGCTTTACTTTTTTCGCTTTGTGCGTGCAAAAAAGCCGATACCTCAAAGTGGGTGGCGAACGAGGCGTTTTCGTCCGTTCCGGTATACAGGTATTCCGACGTTTCTTACGCGGGTTTTGCGGACGCAATGAATGTTAAAATTGAAAAAACAACGTATAAAGATTTTGTAAAGTATATTAAAGACCTCAAAAAAGCTGGCTTTGAGTTTTTGAAGGTCGGTTCCGCGCCGGAGAATTATTCACTGAACAACGGCATTGCTCAGTGGCGCTGCGGCAACGGAAAAGCTTTTCTTCAGCTTATTTTCAGCGAGGACGGCACCGCTCAGCACGATATGTTCGGCTGCAATCTTCAAATTTTTGGATACAGCAATTCAAAAATTCTCACCGGAGAAGAAGAAACCGAACGGACTTCCGCAAAAGGAACAACCTCCGCTTCAAAGCCGAGCACAGCTTCAAATAATGATTAATTAACATATTTTAAGGATTGGTGAGTTATGTCAGGACATTCAAAATGGAGCACAATTAAGCGCAAAAAGGAAAAAACCGATAACGCAAGGGCAAAGGTATTCACAAAAATCGGCCGTGAAATTGCCATCGCCGTGCGTGACGGAGGCCCGGATCCCGCTTCAAACTCCAAGCTCAAGGATATTATTGCCAAGGCGAAGGCGAACAATGTTCCCAACGACAACATTGACCGCATTATCAAAAAAGCCTCCGGCGAGGGCGGCAACGCCCATTATGAGGACATTATCTATGAAGGCTACGGCCCGTCAGGCATTGCCGTTATTGTTGAAACACTGACCGACAACCGCAACCGCACCGCAGGCGAAATGCGCCATTATTTTGACAAGAACAAGGGCAACATGGGTCAGAGCGGCTGCGTCTCCTTCCTCTTCACAAAATACGGCGAAATTGTTATTGAGGCCGAGGATGTTGACGAAGAAAAGCTTATGGAGGACGCTCTTGAGGCCGGCGCCGCCGACTTCATTACGGACGAGGACGTTTATATCATCCGCACCGAGCCGAACGATCTTTCCGCCGTTCGCGATGACCTCTCTGCAAAGGGCTATACGTTCGTCTCCGCCGAAACCGAGTATATTCCCTCAACCTACACCAAGCTTACCGATGAGGAGGATCTCAAAATGATGAGCAGACTCCTTGACATGATGGAAGAAAACGATGACGTTCAGGGCGTTTGGCATAACCTTGAAAACACCGAGGATTTGCCGTAAAATTAAAATTAAATGGGGCTGTGACGAAATTCTTTCGCCGCAGCCCCTTGTGTTTTATCAGTTATCGGGATAGCCGTTTGGATTCATGCTCTGCCAACGCCATGAATCGGCGCACATCTGCTCAAGATTCCTTTCCGCTTTCCAGCCGAGGATATCCTGCGCCTTTGTCGGGTCGGAATAGCAGGTTGCAATATCACCCGGGCGGCGCGGGCCGATTTTATAATTGATTGTGACTCCGCTCGCCTTTTCAAAAGCGTGAACAACGTCAAGAACGCTGTAACCAACGCCGGTTCCGAGGTTAAACACCTCGCAGCCTCTCTGAGAAAGAACGCGGTCAACAGCCTTGACATGGCCGAGGGCAAGGTCAACAACGTGGATATAATCGCGCACGCCGGTTCCGTCCGGAGTGTCATAATCGTTGCCGAAAACATTGAGATATTCGCGCTTTCCGATTGCGACCTGAGTGATATACGGCATAAGGTTGTTTGGAATTCCATTCGGATCCTCACCTATCCTTCCGCTTTCATGCGCTCCGATCGGGTTGAAATAACGCAGAAGGCTGATTGACCACTGGTTATCTGCGGTGTAAAGATCCTTGAGGATAAGCTCAATCATATACTTGGTTGTTCCATAGGGATTTGTTGTTCCGCCTGTTGGCATAGTCTCTTTAAGCGGAGAGGGGTTGTTCATTCCGTAAACGGTTGCAGAGGAGCTGAAAACGATTCTCTGGCAGCCGTTCTTTTTCATAACGCGGCAGAGAGTGAGCGTTCCGCCTATGTTGTTGTCATAATATTCAAGCGGTTTTTTGCAGGATTCGGGAACGGATTTGAGTCCGGCGAAATGAATAACCGCGTCAATTTTTTCGCTTTTGAAAACCTTGTCAAGACCCTCTTCATCGCGGATATCACATTCATAGAATGCAAATTCCTTTTTTGAAAGTTCCGCAATTCTTCTGAGTGCTTCGCGTTTGCTGTTGTAAAAATTATCCACAACAACAACGTCAAAGCCGGCCTTTAAAAGTTCAATGCAGGTGTGGGAGCCGATAAAACCGGCACCTCCGGTAACAAGAATTGACATAATGCTTCACCTCGTTGTATAATATATTAACCTTATTATACAACGAAATTTAAAAAATGCAAGGAGCATTTTATCTTATGCAAAACTTATCTGACATTTCCGTCATCAAGAACGTGCTTGCGCGCCACGGTTTCACCTTTTCAAAAGCGTTGGGACAAAACTTTCTTGTCAACCCCTCCGTCTGCCCAAGGATGGCCGAAAACTGCGGCATTGACGAAAACACCGGAGTTATCGAAATCGGCGCCGGAATCGGCGTTCTGACAAAGGAACTTTCAAAACGGGCAAAAAAGGTTATTTCCGTTGAACTTGATGCCCGGCTCATTCCAATCCTTTCAGAAACACTGGACGGCTGCCTCAACACCGAGGTGGTTAACGCGGATATTATGAAAATCAATCTGCATGAGCTTATCGAAGAAAAGTTTTCCGGAATGAAGGTTGTTGTCTGTGCCAATCTTCCGTATTACATCACAACTCCGGTGATAACCCTCCTTCTTGAAAGCCGCCTTCCGATTGAAAGCATTACGGTCATGATTCAAAAAGAGGTTGCCGACCGGCTCTGCTGCGGCTGCGGCTCGCGTGACTCCGGCGCTGTCACAGCCTGCGTTGATTACTATGCGGCGGCAAAAAAGCTTTTCGATGTTTCAAAAGGCTCGTTTATGCCGGCTCCGAAAGTTGACAGCTCCGTAATTCGGCTTGACCTGCGGAAAACTCCGCCGGTTGAGGTTGAGGACGAAAAAAAGTTTTTCCGCGTTATTAAGGCGGCCTTTGCTCAAAGGAGAAAGACCGTTCTCAATTCCGTCAGCTCCTCCCTCTCTTTGAGCAAAGAGACCGTCTCCTCCGCTCTCGAAAGCGCCGGCCTTGAAAAAAACGTGAGGGCGGAGCAAATGAGCCTTGAAAACTTCGCCGCACTTTGCAAAGTGCTTTAAAAAGAGAGCGAACGCCAAAAAAATCTGAATTTTGCCAAAGGAGGAAACAAAGCAATGAAAACAGGAGAAACCGCCAATGATGAAGGCACCAAAAAAAAGGGGCATGAGAGTTTTGTCGCGATAAGGAACACACTCTACCTCACCTCGTCAAAAGCGTTCATTGCGTTTATAATTGCCGTACTCACGTTCTTTTCGGCCTCGCAGTTTCTTGACGTCATCTGCCTTTACACCGAGGAAAAACCATACGTTGTGAATTCATTCCTTCAGGGGCCGCGCTTTAACTATCAGGAAAGCGAACCTTTCAAAGATGAGGTCAAAACCGCGCTGACACATATTCTTGACTATACGCTGAAATATCAGGATCCCGACGGCTTCAAAAGTCCGGACACCATCCGCTATTATGTTGAGGACTCAACCCAAAACTGCGAAAAGCAAATTAAAACCGTGCTCGAAATTCTCGCCTATGAAACCGAAAACAACAGCGTTGAAGAAAAATACTTTGAAAACGGCTTTGCTTCAAAAAATCCGGACGGTACCTTTACTATTAACAATGATAAAATCACCTCCTATTACAAAAAGCAGTATGACGAGCTGATTGAGTCATACAAGCGCATTGACGAGGGATACAGTGAAGCCGCCGCTTATATTGAAAAGCTTAATAAGGTTTATTACGCAGTGTTTGACGCCGAAAAGGAGCGCCTCGTTTCCAATGCTCCGGTTTCAACAAGAGAACAGGCGCAAAAATACTTTTCATCGCTTGAAAACTGTTTGATGGTTTTTGATTCAAAAAGCCCATACTATGTTCCCGGACCGCTTCAGGACCTTTTTCCGATTGTTCAGGAACTCGGCGGCGAATATGAACAGAGCTTTGACATCTATATTTCCTTTTCCGGCGGCCTTGTTTTCAACGATAAATGCAAAAGCATTGAAAGCAAATATGAGAGCGTTTTTGCAACCGTTGCAAAGCACTCAATTCTCGGCGCCGTTTTTGCCGCCGTCGGGCTTGTTCTTGTTATTCTTCTGCTCTTCCTTTCCGGAAGGCGCGAATACAGAGGGGCGCCAAAATATGCACTCTCCGATAAGCTTCCGAACATTCTCCACGTTTCGGTTCATCTTCTGATTGCCGGTTCAATGTTCTATCTCGTTGAGGATTCGATATACATCATTCTTAATCCGCACCTGAACACTTCGTGGCTGACGATTGAGCCTGACTATTTCAGGTTGAGAGCGGAGGTTTGCAGCGCGATTTTTGTTCTGTTTACCCTCGCCGCCATCTGCTGCATAAAGCGCCATTACCTGCACAAAACGCTCCTGACAAATACCCTTGTTTACAAGCTGTTTCAATCAATAAAAAACAAAAAACACAAGTGATATACATTTTTCATTCCTATCCGCAGCCGCTTCGCCTTTATATCTGCCGATAATCCAAAAACGTCCGTAAAGATACAAACTTTACGGACGTTTTTGCTTTTGTAAAGCGAAAAACTTACAATGTTGAAAACTTCGTTAAAAATGTTGAAAATCAGGAGTTTTCAACAACATTTTTTTGTTCCGAAAATAAAACGCTTAGAAAGTGTAAACTTTTTAACTTTCCTAACATACTTTTCAACATTTCCGGTGATAATTATTCATCATCCGGCTGAATATTGCATATACATTTTTGGTGATGTTTATTCATTTCTCCGGTTTGACGGAAGAAATGAGGGGAAAAACAACATGAGTCGCCCTTCTTCGTCAGCCCGCCGCCAAAGCATTCTGACGGTGTGTAAAGTTAAATGCTTTACGCGTCAAGGCGTTCCCTTTACACCCGCAGAAACTCGCCGCGGCAGGCGCAAAAAGACGGCTGTATTGTCAAAGAGGTTACTTAACGTCAATCTGGCAGCTTCTCATGGTTTCAAGTGCGGCAGCGTGTTTTTCAGGCGTCACTCCGGCGCAGCAGGAGGAATCAACAAAAATGTTTGCCTCCGGAAACATAGCCTTAAGTATGAGAGCGTTTGAAACAACACAGATGTCCGTGCAAAGGCCGCAAAGCTCCACCGTTTCAAAGCTGAATTTGTTCCATCCAACGTATCCGAAAGTCGGCTTGTCAATCACCGCCGCAGAGTCAACATAAAGTCCGTCTGCAATCTGCCAGCCCCAAGTACCTTTTACGCAGTGAACAACAGGAAGCTTTTTTCCCTCCGGCGTTGAAAGATAGTTTTCGCCGTGCGTATCGCGGGTATAAATTATTTCATCGCCACGTCCTTTGTATTCGGCAATCCTTTTTTGAACATTTTCAACAATCGCCTCTGCCTGCTTTGTTCCGAGGGAACCGCTGATAAAATCGTTTTGCATATCAATTACAATAAGAGTCCTTTTCATCTTCTGTTTATCCTTTCGTTTTTTATAATAATATCACATTTTACGCAGATTTACCACTGTTATTTTTGTAGATTAGCATGGAGATATTCATAAAAAGTTAACAAAGTGTTAAAGATGTTGCAGAGGTTGACTTTGCTGTGTTAATACTGCTATAATATGAGGGTGCAAAAAATACCAAGTTAAACGAATTGGAGGAATTAAAATGAACGTATTCATGATTGGCGGAACCGGACTGCTTGGCTGCGAGGCCGCAATCCAGCTCATTAAACACGGCCACAAAGTAACATCGGTCGCTTTGCCGCCCCTTCCCGAGGGAGCTCCGATTCCCGAGGAGATGGAAATCATCTTTGGCGACATCAACAAAAAGAGCGATGAAGAAATTCTTGATATGCTCAAGGGCAACGATGTTTTCATCTTTGCCGCCGGCGTTGACGAAAGAGTTGAGTTCCCCGCCCCGGTAATGGATTACTACTACAAATACAACATTGCTCCGCTTGAAAGAATTTTCCCGCTTTGCAAAAAGGCAGGCGTTAAAAGGGCTGTTGTTCTCGGCTCATATTTTGCCTACCTTTCAAAGCTGCGTCCTGACATGAGACTTGTTGACAAAAATCCGTATTTCAAGTCAAGAATCATGCAGGAAGAAGTTTGCGAGGCCGCTTGCGATGACAGCTTCAGCTGCGCGGTTCTTGAGCTTCCGTATATCTTTGGCACCCAGCCGGGCAGAAAGCCCGTTTGGACCGTTCTTATTGAGCAGATTGCTTTCATGGATAAATGGCCGTTCACCATGTATCCGAAGGGAGGCACCGCAATGCTCACCTGCCGTCAGGTCGGCGAGGTCATCTGCGGCGCTGCTGAAAGGAAGAAGGCCGGATTTGAGGCTCTTCCCATCAGTATGTATAACCTCACATGGAAAGAATTCCTTTCAATCGTCTATGACGCAAGAGGAATGGGCAAGGACAGAAAGATTGTCAGCGTTGCTCCGTGGATGATGAAAATGGGCATGATCAAGCCGGCACTCGATTACAAAAAGAGAAAGATCGACTCAGGAATGGATCTCTTCAATCTTCCTGACATTATGGACCTCAACCTCTTCATTAACAATGCTTATTCAAAGGAACTCGGCGCAACCGAGGACGACATTGTTGACGCAATCTTCGATTCAATCAGAGTTTCGGAAGCTTCATATAACGGCACCGTCAAGCTCCTTGAAATGAAGGGCGAATAATTTTGAAGCGATTAAAAGGCTGCTGCATTTTTGCGGCGGCCTTTTTCTGTTTTTTTGCCGGACTTTTGATGGCTTGACACCGGCTGCACTGCGCCCGATTTGACAAATTTTGGAAATAATTATATAATGCAAGCTGTTGTCAATGTATTAATGAATGTATGGTGGTTCGATGAATTTTGGCTTTAAAAGCGGACAGGCTGTCTCAAGACTTTGCGGCATCCTTCTTTCGCTGTCCTTTCTCGTTCTCAGCGGTGCGATGATTTTTACCTTTGAAAAGGCGGCACAATTCACCGCCGAAGCAAAGTACGAAGAAGAAGTTGCGCAGGTTGTCGGCGCAGATTTGCAGTCGCTTGTAATCGGCGTTGCCGAACATTTTGAAGAGGATGCCTCACCAACAGGAAGCGGCAAAAAATCCGCCGCCCCGTCTCCGCTCCATCTTGGAACGGGAAAGAACTTCAAAGTTACCGTTACCGCGGACGGAAAGAAAAAAACATACTCCGTCAATTCCGGAACGGTCTCCGACATCCTCAAAAAAGCAAAAGTCAAGGTTGGAGAATATGACATTCTCAACCACAAAAAAAGCGCTGTTCTGAAACCCGGAATGACAGTCAGAGTTAAAAGAGTCACCTTTGCGCTCGAAACCGAAACCGTTGAAGTGAAATATAAAACCAAAAAGAAAAAGACAAACGAGCTTTATCTTGGAGAAATGTATATTGAAAAAGACGGAGAAAACGGGGAGCGCGAAGATACATATATAAATGTCTATATTGACGGCGAATTTGGAAAGCGCAGCCTTTTGAACTCCGAAACAAAAAAGAAAGCCGTGAACGAGGTCATCCTCACCGGAACAAAAAAGCGCATTGTGAAGCTCGACTCAGTCGGTACCGTCGGCTATTCCGGCCTGCGCGCAGTTTCCGAGCTTCCGTCAAGAGTCAGAATTGAGCTTGATGAATATGGCAAGCCGACAAAGTACAAACAGAAAATTGTCGGCTCGGCAACGGCCTATTACGGCGGAGGAATCACTTCCACCGGCCAGCGCGCAATGCCCGGCCGTGTTGCGGTTGACCCGCGCGAGATTCCGTACGGCTCAAAGCTTTACATTGTCTCCTGCGACGGAACCTGCGTCTATGGCTACTGCGAGGCAAGCGACACCGGCGGCTTCATCTATAACAGCGCAACCGTTGTTGACCTTTATTTCAACACCTATGACGAATGTGTCCAATTCGGAAGAAGGAATGTTGAAATTTATGTGCTTGAATAACTCTGTGAGGTAATTGTGCATTATGCACAATTACCTCACTTTAATTTAAATTAACTTTAACAGTCTATGGTCTTGTAAAATCCGACAGCTTTTGATAAAATAAACTCGTAACGCAAAGACACATGGGCGACATTTTAAACTGAAATGTTTGAAATGTCCTTTTCAATTTTTAGAAAGCGGTGAGTTGCGATGGTTCTTCTTGAAGAGAGAATTCTCAAAGACGGAAAAGTTTATCCGGGAAGCATTCTGAAAGTTGATTCGTTCCTCAATCATCAGATGGATGTCACCCTGCTTAACGAAATAGGCAAAGAATTCAAAAGAATATACTCAAACTGCGAGGTTAACAAAATCCTTACCATTGAAGCGTCAGGTATAGGAATAGCATGTATAACCGCGCAGTTTTTTAATTGTCCTGTTCTTTTTGCAAAAAAGACAAAGACCAAAAACATTGCCGGAACGGTTTATAAAACCCAGGTCAAGTCATATACCCACGGCACTACATATGACGTTATCGTTTCAAAGGAATTCCTCAAAAAGAGCGATAAGGTTCTTATCATTGACGATTTCCTTGCCGAGGGCAACGCCCTGCTCGGCCTCATTGACCTTTGCCGCCAGGCCGGAGCCGAAATTGTCGGCTGCGGAATTGCGGTTGAAAAAGGCTTCCAACCCGGCTCAAAGCGTATCCGCGATGCAGGCGTCCGCGTTGAGTCCCTCGCCGTTATCGACAGCATGGACGATGGCGAGATTAAGTTCAGATAAATTGCCCGAGGGCGGTTTATAAATATTTTTTTGCCGAAAGGCTAACGGAGGAAAAAAGCATGAAAAAAGTTCTTGCACTCCTGCTTGCAGCTATCCTTGTATTCTCATTCGCTGCTTGCGCAGGATCAAAAGACGACACCACCACCTCAGCAGGCGACAGCTCAAGCGCACCGGCAAGTGACAGCTCAAGCGCCGCAAACACCGATGTTGACTATTCAAAAGTTAAGGTTGGTCTCATCTGCCTTCACGACGAAAACTCAACATACGACAACAACTTCATCCAGGCTCTCAAAGATACCCAGGCTAAGCTCGGCCTCAAGGATGACCAGGTTCTCATCAAGACCAACATCCCCGAGGATGACAAGTGCCTCACCGCTGCTCAGGAGCTTGCCGACGCCGGCTGCAACATCATTTTTGCAGACTCCTTCGGTCACGAGGACTTCATCATGCAGGCCGCTCAGGAGTTCCCCAATGTTCAGTTCTGCCACGCAACCGGTACTCACTCAAAGACCGCAAACATCAAGAACTTCCACAATGCTTTTGCTTCAATCTATGAAGGCCGCTATCTTGCAGGTATCGCCGCAGGTATGAAGCTTAACGAAATGATCAAAGACGGAAAAATTAAGGCTGAAGAAGCAAAGATCGGCTATGTTGGCGCTTATGACTATGCTGAAGTTGTTTCCGGCTTCACCTCATTCTTCCTTGGCGCACGTTCGGTTTGCGAAAGCGCAACAATGAAGGTTACCTACACCAAGTCATGGTTTGATATCGCTCTTGAGCGCGAAGCTGCTCTCAGCCTTATCAATGACGGCTGCGTTCTCATCAGCCAGCACGCCGACTCCGAAGGCGCTCCCAAGGCTTGCGAGGAAAAGAAGGTTCCGAACATCGCATACAACATCGACACTTCCTCAATGGGTCCGAACACCGCGATCATCTCTTCAAAAATCAACTGGTCTCCCTATTATGAGCTTGCAATCACCGCAGTTGCTAAGGGTGAAGAATTTGCAACCGACTGGTGCGGCACTCTTGCAACAGGTTCCGTTCAGCTCACAAAGCTCAATGAGACCGTTGCTGCCGAAGGCACTCAGAAGGCTCTTGACGAAGCTACCGCTAAGCTTGAAAAGGGCGAAATCAAAGTTTTTGACACCGCAACATTCACCGTTGACGGAAAGAAGCTTGATTCCTACAAGGCTGACGTTATCCCCGACGCAAACTTTGAGCCGGACACCGAGGTTATCAAGGAAGGTGCTTTCCACGAATCAGACGTTGAAGGCATGAGAAGTGCTCCGTACTTTGCAATCAAGTACATTGACGGCATCAGCGAGAAATAATTTTTGAACCAAACCTGACCGGGCGAGGCGTTTCGCTTCGCCCGATTTTCATTTTTTTAAAAAGAGGACAAAGCCTTTTTCATTTGTTTTGTTTTGAAAAAAATGAATGTTAAACAACAAAAAGCAACGGAGGTATGATGAAGTTGGAAACACCGGCCATCGAATTAAAAAACATCAGCAAAACTTTCGGCTCAATCAAAGCGAACCAACACGTTAACCTGACTGTTAAAAACGGCGAGATTCTTTCCTTGCTCGGCGAAAACGGAAGCGGAAAAACAACCTTGATGAACATGATATCCGGCATCTATTTTCCGGACGAGGGTCAGATTTTCATTGACGGAAAGGAAGTTGTTATCCGCTCGCCGAAAGACGCCTTTGAGCATAAAATCGGAATGATCCATCAGCATTTCAAGCTTGTTGACATCTTTACCGCAGCGGAAAATGTTGTTCTTGGCCTTAAGGAGAGCGGAAAGTACAACATTAAGCAGATTGCGTCAAAAGTTGCCGAAATCAGCGCAAAATACGGCTTTGACATTGACCCGATGAAAAAGATTTATGAAATGTCCGTTTCTGAAAAGCAGACCGTTGAAATTATTAAGGTGCTTTATCGCGGAGCGAACATTCTCATCCTTGATGAACCGACAGCCGTTCTCACTCCGCAGGAAACACAAAAGCTCTTTAAGGTTCTGCGCCGTATGCGCGACGACGGAAAGGCCATTGTCATCATCACTCACAAACTCCATGAGGTTCTTTCTCTTTCGGACAGGGTTTCGGTTCTTCGCAAGGGCGAATTCATTGGAACCGTTAAAACGAGCGAGACGAGCGAGGATGAACTGACCGAAATGATGGTTGGAAAAAAAGTCAGCCTCAATATCGAGCGCAGCGAGCCGAAAAACCCGCAGGACAGGCTCATTGTTAAGAACATTAACTGCAAAAACCGCGACGGTGTAAAAGTCCTTGACAATATCTCCTTCACCGCAAAAGGCGGAGAAATCCTCGGCATTGCCGGTATTGCCGGAAGCGGTCAGCGCGAGCTTCTTGAAGCCATTGCCGGCCTGCAGCACCTTGACTCCGGTGAAATAACATATAACAACCCAAAAACGGGAGTTACGGAAAACCTCAGAGATAAAACTCCGCTCCAAATCAGGGAGCTCGGCGTCCGCCTCTCCTTTGTTCCGGAGGACAGACTCGGAATGGGTCTTGTTGGCAACATGGACATCATTGACAACATGATGCTGCGTTCCTACAGAAAAGGAAAGTCCGTTTTTCTTGAGCGCAAACAGCCGAAATCCCTCGCAGAAAAAATAATTAATGACCTTGAGGTTGTTACCCCCGGAGCAACAACCCCCGTCAGAAAACTTTCCGGCGGTAATGTTCAAAAAGTTCTTGTCGGCCGTGAAATTGCGGCCGCTCCGACCGTTCTTATGGCGGCCTACCCCGTCCGCGGTCTTGACATCAACTCCTCATATCTCATATATAACCTGCTCAACGAACAGAAAAAACGCGGCGTTGCCGTCATCTTTGTCGGCGAGGATCTTGACGTTCTTGTTGAGCTTTGCGACCGGATTATGGTCATTGGCTCCGGAAAAATCACCGGTATTGTTGACGGAAGAATGGCCACCAAAAACGAGCTCGGTCTTCTCATGACAAAAACTCAGCAGGGAGGAGAAAAAGATGAGTAAGAAAAACGAAAACAAAGTTCATGAGCCGCTTTTCCATATTGCAAAGCGCGCCTCAATGGTTTGGTGGAAAGCGTGGCTCATCAGAGGCATCGCAATTCTTGCCTCGCTTGTTGTCTGCGCATTCATCATAGTCCTTCTGACAAAACAAAATCCGTTTGATGTCTATGTCACAATGTTCAAAGGCAGCTTCGGAACACCGAGAAAGGTTTGGGTCCTTCTTCAAAACATTGCCATTCTTCTTTGCATCTCTCTTGCGGTTACGCCGGCGTTCAAAATGCGATTCTGGAACTTAGGTGCGGAAGGACAGGTTCTCATCGGCGGCCTTGCAAGCGTTGCTTGTATGTTCTATGCCGGAGACAAAATTCCGAACATCTTTCTCATTCTCATAATGTTTGCCACGTCAATTCTCGGCGGCGTAATTTGGGGTGTTATCCCGGCTTATTTTAAAGCGAAATGGAACACCAACGAGAGCCTTTTCACCCTCATGATGAACTACATTGCAATTCAGCTTGTCTCCTTTGCAATCACGGTTTGGGTTCCGAGCGGCTCCGGCGTTATGGGCGTTATCAACTCTTCATCAAAGAACGGCTGGATACCGGATCTTTTCGGCCAGAAATATCTTTTCAACATTCTTGTTGTTGCCGCCGTCACTGCGCTGATGTTTGTCTATCTTAAATACAGCAAGCACGGATATGAGCTTTCCGTTGTTGGCGAAAGCGAGAACACCGCGCGCTACATCGGAATCAACGTCAAAAAGGTTATCATCAGAACAATGGTTCTTTCCGGTGCCGTTTGCGGCCTTGCAGGCTTTCTTCTTGTTTCCGGAACAAACCACACCATTTCAACCTCGCTCGCCGGCGGAAACGGCTTCACGGCCATCATGGTTTCATGGCTTGCAAAATTCAATCCCATCCTTATGATCCTGACCTCATTCCTTATTGTTTTCCTCCAGAGGGGTGCCGGAGAAATTGCAACCAACTTCCGGTTGAACGAAAGCGTTGCGGATATCCTCACAGGCGTTATCATTTTCTTCATCATCGGCTGCGAGTTTTTCATCAATTATGAAATCAAAAGCACACGCGCAAAGCACAAGGAGGGAAAATAAATGCTGTCAACAATCGCCTCTTTCATCAATGCAGCAATAATCCAGGGCATTCCCCTGCTCTTCGGCTCAACCGGTGAAATCATCACCGAAAAAAGCGGAAACCTCAACCTCGGTATTCCGGGAATCATGTATATCGGCGGAATTTCCGGAATCATCGGCGGCTATCTCTATGAACACAATGCCGCACAGACCTCCGCTTTCCTCTGCGTTCTCATCCCGTTTCTTTCGTCAATAATCGGTTCGGCTCTGATGTCGCTCATTTATTGCTTCCTCACCGTCACCCTCAAAGCGAACCAGAACGTCACCGGTCTTGCGCTGACAACATTCGGCATCGGAGTCGGAAACTTCTTTGGCGGCTCGCTTTTGAGCTTCTTTGGTGAAAGCGGCTCAATCTCCCTCATAAAAACCGGCCTTGCCTATAAAGCAAAGCTCCCCTTTGCAGACAGTCTCGGCCTCTTTGGAAGCACGTTTTTATCGTTCGGTTTTCTCGCCTATCTTGCCGTTATCATTGCGTTCATTGTTTCATTTGTTCTTAACAGAACAAGAATCGGTCTTAATCTGCGCGCAATAGGCGAAAACCCGGCAACGGCTGACGCGGCCGGAATCAATGTTAACCGCTACAAATATCTTTCGACCATAATCGGCGGAGCCATTGCAGGTCTCGGCGGTCTGTACTTCGTTATGGACTACACCGCCGGCGCATGGACAAACGACGGCTTCGGTGACAGAGGCTGGCTCGCCATTGCGATTGTTATCTTTGCCCTTTGGAAGCCGAAATCGGCAATCCTCAGCTCTTTCCTCTTCGGCGGACTTTACATCATCTGCGTATATATTCCCGGACTTTCCTCCGCCGCAAAGGAAATTATAAAAATGCTTCCGTATCTCATTACGATTGTTGTTTTGGTTACGGTCAGCGCAAGGAAAAAGAAAGAGCATCAGCCTCCGGCGAGTCTCGGCCTCACCTATTTCCGCGAGGAAAGATAAGCTATCCGCCACAAAAAACTCAACCGCACGTTTACCTCAGCTTAGGTGGCGTGCGGTTTTTCATTTTGGTGGCATAATACCGTTGACAAAAAAACGTCCAGAGTATAAAATATTCCTGTCAGAATTTAAAATATAAGGAGAGAATGCAAATGAAAAGAATCCTGACACTCATTTTTTCGCTCTTTTCAATCATTGCGGTGCTCTTTGGGCTTAAGTGGTCAACGCCCTATGACCCGTCAACCTATGAAACGATGAACGATATGCCCTCGAATGTTATCGTGGGCAAAATGAGGGTTGAGCTTTTGAGCGATACTCTCGTCAGAATTGAGCAAAAAGGGCCGCGCGGCTTTGAAAACCGCCCGTCCTTCACCGTTCAAAAGCGCACCGGCTGGGAAAAAATCAGCCACACCGAAACCACTGCGGACTCAAAGGTGTATATCAAAACAGAGAATTACACTGTCTGCATTCCGGAAAACGCAGACTCGGCCGAGGGAGCGTTCATCACGGACAAAAACGGCAGTGTGCTCTGGCGCTATGAAACCGACACGGACGCAAGTATCTATCTTCCCTCGCCGTCCGATGAACTTTCATGCTGGTATTTTTCCGATTCTCCGCGCGTTATCCCGTCTGAGGATAAGTACACCGTGAGCCGACTCTGGCACAACCTCAACGGTTGGGACCTCACAAACAAAGCGCAGGATATTTTCGTCTTTATGCCTCAGGGAAGCTACAGCCGTTTCACGTCCGACTTTGTTGACCTCACCGGACGCAGCGAGATGATAACCCTCAACCTCCTCGGCTACTGGGATTCACGCTATTATGAATACACAGACAAAAGCGCAATGCAGCAACTTGCGGACTATGAAAGCCGCGGCTATCCGCTGGATGTTCTTGTTATCGACACCGATTGGCGCACCTCAATCGGCGGAACGGGCTACACGGTCAACACAAAGCTCTTTCCAAACATGAAAAAGTTCCTCAAAAATGTCCATGAAAAAGGCGTTTCCGTTGTTTTCAACGATCACCCTGAACCGACAGCCGGAAGCAAAAACCTCCTTGACAAAACCGAGGTTGTGTTCCGGAACTTTAACCTCAAACGCATCCTCGGCAAGGGTCTCGATTACTGGTGGTATGACCGCAACTGGTGGACAAGCCTTAAACCCGTTGACGAAAACCTTTCAATTTATACAAGCGGAATGTATGCCTATCAGTCAATCACGGAGGATTACTATAACAGCAAAGCGAAAAAGGGCGAGTATGCGCGCCGTCCGCTCATCATGGCAAATGTTGACGGAATTGACAACGGCGTTCTCAACTATCCCTCTGAGCTTGCCGCGCACCGCTACACTCTTCAATGGACGGGCGATATCGGAACAAGCGGCGAAAGCCTTGAGCAGGAAATTTTCAACATGATTTACGGCGGCAGCGAAATGGGTCTGCCTTATCTCAGCTCCGACCTCGGCGGCCATACCTCTGAGGTTACAGACGATATGTATGTCCGCTGGATTCAGTACGGCGCACTCTCGCCAATCTGCCGCGTCCACTGCACAAAGCCCTATGCGCGTATGCCGTGGCTATTCGGCAAAACGGCGGAAAAAGTCACTCATGAATACGTTAACCTCAGATACCGTCTGCTTCCTATTTATTACTCGCTTGCACGCGAAAACTATGAGACCGGACTTCCGCTCATTCGCCGCCTTGACACAAAGTATCCGCAGTATACGGAAGCCGACAGGAACGATGAATACCTCCTTTCCAATGATATTCTTGTAGCTCCCCTTTCAGAAAGCTATCCGAAAAGCACTGATTACAGCTTTTCAAGCGGCGGAAAGGAAGGGCTTCTTGGTGAGTATTTTTCAAATGACAAGCTTGAGGGCAAACCTGAGGTTGTGAAGTATGACAAGCAGGTCAACTTTGACTGGGTATTCGGCGCGCCGGCCGGACTCAGTGTTTCCGATTACTTCAGCGTCCGTTGGACAGGCAAGCTTAAAGTTGGAGCAAAGCCCATATTCTTCACCGCCTATGCCGACGATGGAATCAGAATGTGGATTGACGGAAAGCTTGTTATTGACGGCTGGAACACCTTTAATAAGTATTTCAAGACCGATTTCCTTGAAGCGGACTCAACGCATGACATCAAAATTGAATATTTTGACGGCAACAACCACGCCCATGTTTTTGTCACCGCATACAGCGAGGGCGAGGTTACGCGGGACGTCTTTCTTCCGGACGGCAGGTGGACCGACCTCTGGAGCGGAAAAAGCTATGTTGGTCCGGCAACTGTGACCGTTTCACATTCACTTGAAACTTCTCCCGTTTTTGTCCGCTCCGGTTCGGTACTCACCCTCGCCGACAACATGAAAAACACGAGCGAAAAGGACTGGAGCCACCTCACCCTTGAAGTTTTCCCGTCCGCAGACAACAGCGGAAAATCTGTTCTTTATGAAGACGATTTAACAACCGTTGCATATAAAAACGGTGAATTCCGAAAAACGGACATCACCCTTTCCGGAGGAACAACGCAGACTCTCACAATCAATCCGGCAAAGGGTCGCTTCACAGGCCCGCGTGCTTTCGGCGCAAGGAAATACACCGTCCGCGTCCACCAAAGAGACGATTGGGGTGCGCTCCAAAGCGTTTCTCTCGGAGGAAAGAAACTTGACTTCAAGGTTATCCAAAAAGATGAAAGCGCCGATATTCTTGCAATCAAAGGCGGCGCAAGAGACGCTGACGTTTATGAATTTGAATTCTCCGCCGATATCTCCGAAAAGAGTGTTCTTGAACTGAGCTTTGCCTCATCAAAAGATGACGGAAAGAACAAAGGCTATGACAGCAGCCGCGCCGAGCTTTCCCTCACGGTCAACACGCTTGAAAAAGAAAAGGCCGCTTTCAAAATTCCGGACACCGCAAAAGACTTCATCCTTTACGGGCTTAACTGGGAATTTGAAACGGCAAAAAAGAACGGAAAATATGTTTCCGGCATCACCTGCAAAGGTCAGAAGGATCTTTTTGACGATAACTACAGCATAGGCTGGACAGATGAAAACGGCGGCGAACGCTCAACCACCTGCGGCGTTGTTTCCTATCACAACCTTTCAACAACGCTTAAAGCGGACGGAAAAAGCCGGTTCAAGCTTTATCTTGGCGGCTTCCATTCAATCGGAAAACTGACCGTCCGAGACAGAAGCGGAATCGTCAAAACCGCAACATTCGGCGATATGAATAACAACTATTACCGCGAGGTCATTATTGACGCCAACGGAGAAAGCGAGCTTAAGGTTACATACTCCCTGCTTTGCGGAACAAACATCACTGCGGCGGCCTGCATCGCCGAATAAAAGAAGAAACAAATTCAGCCCCCGATACGCTCGAAAAGAAGCATATCGGGGGCTAAGTGTTTTAATTTTTTAGCTATCAGCCACGTTTTTTGGTCAGAGTTTCAAAAAGCGTTTTGAACCAGTTGAGGATTGAGCGCAGGAAAGAGATGAGGCGTTCGGCCTTTGTCTGCGGCTTTTCAAGCTTCTCGTCCGCTTTCCAGCTCTCGTTGTGGCAGTTTTCCTCAGTCATCGTTGAACATGTTCTTGTTGCATAATCAAAAACAATGTATTGAGTCCAATGAAAATCATCAATAGTAAGCTGTCTGTCTGCATCCATAACGGTCAACAGAAGCTTTGTTTCATCCCACGGGAAAAATCCGTGTTCGCAGCCTTTAATGAACCATGTGTAATCGGGATAAAGGCAGGTTGAAGCGTCAATCTGCTTGTCCGGAGAAATATACTTGCCCTTGCCCTGAGCGATGCGCTGCGCTATATATTCATCGGAAAGGGTGTCATAAATTGTTGACGTTGTTGCACCAAAAGAGGACTTGTTTGCGGAAACGTAGTAATCTCCGACAACGTCACTGTGAGACTTTGTAACAGGGAGCATCTGCGTTCCGTATTTTGTAATGATGCAAAGATTGACCTTTTTTCCGTCCTTTCCGGGAACCTGCGTTGAACGGAGAATGTCGTTAACGTGCTTCTTGATCGTTTCGTTGTATACGGTAACTCTCTCAATAAGACCGGCATATTTTTCTCGTTTTTCACTGCCCTCTTTGCCGAAAATATAATCGAGTGCGCTGTCAAAATCTTCGGTTGTAACAAGCGCCCAATAGCACGGGAAAGTCATCATTGTTGAAGTTCCAAGTGCAGAGATAATACCGTATTCGATTTTTGCGTAAATGAGTTTTCGTGCCGTTGCAGTCAATGTGTTCAAAACACCCGTGTTTGAAAGCAGCTCAACCGTTGCTTTAATAAGAGGATGAACAGAAATATTGCCCGAATTTTCCAAGTCATTGGCAAGCCTGACTAATGCTCCACCGTCAATGGTAAAATCTCCGCTGACAATTCCGCTGAGGAAATCTGCACCGTTGCTTGTTGCAACGTCAATGCCGAGACCCTTGATGCTGTCCGTTCCGTATTTATTGATATAAGCGAGGACAACATTCGTTCCGAGACATTTTGTTGTAATTGAAACTCTGTCACGCCCGGTTGCTTTTTTAACGCCCTCAATGTATTCGTGCAGGTCATCAGCAAGCTCAATGGGGTCAAGACGCCAGTCATAGCTGTACTGATAGGTTCTCTCGCCGTATTTTCCGTTTGCATCGGCAAGGTCAGTTGTCATTTTTCTGATTCGGTCAACCTTGTTGACGTTTCCGATTCCGCAGTCTGAACCGGCCGGAACATTTCCGTTTTCATCAAGGACAACCGGCGCAAACATTTCGCCAATCTCATTTTCAACGGCGGCATAATAATTATCCCACTTATCAAAAGCAATGCCCTCAAGGATGAACGGAAGAAGAATTTTTGCAGTTGTTTCATAGATTTTACTTTTCTTATCAACATCTTCAGTACCGTTTCCGTCAATAAGACCAAAGACATCATCAATGCTGAAATACTTTGTGTCATTGTCATAATAGATTCTTCCGCTGTCACCGGCTATATAAATAACCGGGTCATCGCAAACTTCAATGGGCTCAACCGCCAGAGCAACCGGAACACAGCTCAAAACAAGACACAGTGTCAGCAATACTGAGACAATTTTCTTCATGATACATTCTCCTTGAAAAATTAATAAAGTTAACATTTTGGTAACTCTGTTTAAATTATAACACATAAAATAATTTTTGCAAGCATTTATGAAAAAAGCAACGGAGTTTTTTCCGCTGCTTCTCTCTGTATATCAAGTCTCTTGTTAGCTTTACTTCTTGAAGCTTTCAAGCTGAGTTTTGAGGAAAGTATAAAGGTCTTTCATAACCTTAATGATTTTTTCAACAAAACCGGCGATTGAGTCCATTCCTTCTCTGAATTCACCTGATGACATTGTTTTCACCTCGCTTTCATGTTTTTTTTGGGGCCAAGCCCCCTGCCCCTTTTTCAAGGGGCAGATTGGAGAATTGAAAAACTCTTATTGATTGAGTAGTTATCAGGAAATTGATGAAATTTTGTCACCATACCATTCCATGCACTTGCAGCACTTAATCTTAGTGTGGAAAGTTTTGGAAAGGAGGGTACAAATCTTGCGGATAATCTTTGAAAGGACGTTGCCCTTGTGGCAGATGCAGCTTGAGCAATGACCGAGGTCTGCGCCGCAATCATCACACTTATAGTCGCCGTCCGAATCATGATGTCCGGTTGCCGGAATGACAACGCCGTTTTCAGCGTAGCTGCAAGCTTCATATTCATCAGTTGCAACTGTGTTCTGGCAGTGGCGTGACTTGAGTCCGGTTTCGGTGCAGGTCGGAGCCTTGTCAATGTGCCATTCGGTAAAGTTGTGGCAGCGGGCAGGAATTGCAACAACCTTTGTGATTCCGCAATGCTTGCAGCCGTATGTCTTTGAGCCGGCATGAGTGCAATCCGCCTTTTGGGTCAGGTCAGGATAAAGCTCCCAAACGCCATCCGGATCATCCGGGTTGCCGTCATGGCGGTGGTCATACTCAAAGACCGCAACGCCGGTGATTGCCTTTTTAACATTTTCAATTCTGCCAGTGATGTCTGCCTTGCCGTCCTTGTTGGTGTCCCAGCCAACAAGCTTATAAACGCCGTTAGCTTCGGCCGGCTTGGCCGGGTCAACATAGCTCGGTGACTTTCCGTGTTTAACAAGGCCGTTGAACACTTCTTTTTCAACGCCGTATTCGTCAACATAGGTGAGCTTAACAAGATACTCATTGACGGTTGTTGAAACGGTGATATCGTTGAGCTTATTCTCAATTTCAGTTGCGTCAGCGCCGTCAGCATTGATTACATAAACATAAGTTCTGCCGTCAGGCATCATCTCGCCGGTAAGTTCAGTGTTGTTGGACTTAACAACCGGTGCGTTCTGGTCGTGGCCTTCGTCAAGCGTTACGGTGAAAACAAGGTTTTCGCCAAACTTAACGGTTTCGCCAATACCATCGCCGAGGGCAACGGTTGCGCCGTCTGCGGTCGGAAGAGTGTAGCCATACTCTCTTGTTTCAGAGGTATAGGTTGCTTCATAAACGGTTGAATAACGTGACGGGGTTGTTGCTTTCCAGCCGTCAAAGGTGAATACCTTATCCTTGGTTGAAGCTCTTTCCGGGGTTTTGCCGGTGTACTTAACAACGGTGTCCTCCTCCGGAGAGATTACGAAGTTATAGGAGCCTTTTTGAAGTTCAACGCCGTCATTGACGAACTTATAGGTATAGTTGATGATTTCCTTTGAATATGCCGCAAAAACGGTGATGTCGTTTTCCGCAACAACAAGCTTTTCAAGAACATTGTTTTCGTCTGCGTCCGGAGCGTATGACCAGCCCTCAAAGGTATATTCATATTTCTTGTCTGTTCTTGATGGAATCATTGAAAGGCCATATCTTGCCTCCTCGCCGCGCTTGACGCTTGCGGTGTAAAGCACCTGCTCGCCGTTCCAGCTTTTGAAGGTTACGGTCTGGGAGGGAAGGTTCGACTCAAAAACGGCAACAAAGGTTACATCGTCATTAACCTCGTCAATCGCGTTTTCTGCGCCTGCGGCAAAGTCAACGTCTCCGTCCTTGTCAATGTCCCAGCCGAGGAAGGTATAGGTTTCATACGGGTTCTTTGAAGTTTTTACGGGTGCGCCGTTCCAGCCGGGGAACTTTGTTCCCTTTTCAACGGTTTCCTTGTGAACAATAAGTCCGTCACTAAGGAAGATTACGTTCGCGGTCTTGGGGGTAACAACGATTGAGGGGTCGCCGCCCTCCTTCGGATATGTCTTGGTAACTTCTGAAACCTCAAAAATCGGGGTAACTTCCATGTCTGAGGTGACGTTTGTTGTTTCCTGAGACCAACCGATGAACTTATACTCTTTTGTAACAACGGTTCTGACTCCGTCAACGGTTTCATCGCTGATGAGTTCAGCGTCCTTGCTCGGCATCATGCCGCCGTTTTTGCCGTATACGGCGTCCTTTCCGTATTCAACGGTCTGGGGATCTTCATAGAGATTGCCGTTTTCGTCAACGAACTTAACGGTATATGTGTTCTTTTTGACGTTTTCAACAACAACGATGCAATCTGAAAGAACATTTTCAATCGTATATTCGTTTCCGTTCTTTGCTTCAAGGGTCACATAGCTGTTGCCTGCGCCGCCCTTTGAGCTGTACTTAACAACCGGCTTTGAATTGCTATACGCCGGGTCAAGGAAGAGCTTGAAATTGAAATCTGTTCCGCTGAGAACTGCCTTTGCGTTGAGTCCTTTGCCAACTTCAATGGTGAAGCCGCTTTCGGAGTCGATGGGAAGGGTGATGTAATAATTGTTGAGCTTAACGCCTTCAACAACAATGTCTCCCTCAACGATATTTTCGGTGATGTTTGAAATTGTGTAGTTTCCGGCCTCGTCCGGGGTGAGAACGGTTCCCTTATACTTCACGGTGATTTTTGAGCGGTTATACTGCTCGCCCAAAGCAACGCCGAACGTAAGGTCGGTTCCGTATACGATACCTTCAACAACATTTTCTGCGTTCGCCTTTGCATTTGTTACCTTATAGCTTCCGTCTGCGTCAAAGGGAAGAACGGCTGAATAGGTGTTCTTGCTCATTGCGGCAACAAGAATTTCATCGTGCGCGGTGACGTTTTTAACGATGTAGGTATAAACAAGACTTCCGTCTGCGCCGTCAGCCTTTGACTCAAGCGTGACGTCCTTTCCGCTCTTGATTGAAACAACCGGGGTGTTCTGAGTGTACTCCTTTTTAACGGTTACTGTGAACTTATAATCATTACCGTGAGTGATTGCGGTGTGGTCAAAGCCGGTGTTGTCCGCAAGGGTGTAGCCCTCGCCGGTTGAAAAGTCATATTTATATTTGTTGATCTCAAGGTCACCAACAGTTACCGTCTTATTTTCTTTAATGCCGCTGATTGTGTATGTATAGGTGTTTCCGCTTTGAACACCGGCAATCTCAGTGCCATTGACCTTAACAACAGGTGTTCTCTGGGTGTATGCTTCGCCGCGTGTTACGGTGAAGGTGAAGTCCTTGTCATATTCAACAGTATTATTTCCGCTCTTGGTGATGGAAAGGCCTGTTGCTTTTTCAGGAACGGTTACGGTATATTTGTTGACTTCAAGGTTATCAACAGTTACCGTCTTGTTCTCTTTAATGTTTTTGATTGTATAGGTGAACGTGTTTCCGCTTTGTGTTCCTGTGATTACCGTGTCATTAACCTTAACAACAGGTGTTCTCTGGGTGTATTCTTCGCCGCGTGTTACAGTGAATGTGAAGTCCTTGTTATATTCAACGGTATTATTTCCGCTCTTGGTGATGGAAAGACCTGTTGCTTTTTCAGGAACAGATACGTTATATTTGTTGACTTCAAGGTTATCAATAGT
>CAKSWC010000015.1 GCA_934511365.1 uncultured Eubacteriales bacterium | reverse complement strand
TCGGCTAACAGTTCCTACTGCCAAGTCTGTAGTGGACTTTCACCACCAAGTTATTACGCGTGCCGAGCACACACATATAACAGCCGGGTGTCTCAAACGAGGCACCCGGCTGTTTATTCATTAATTATCACCCGAAAACGCTGTTACAGTTCCTCAACGGAGATGATACCTTCGGAGGCGGAAATAACCGTCATGATTTTATCATGAGAAAGCTTTTTCGGAAGTTGGAGCTGAAAAATTGCGCAGGAATTTGCTCCCGATTTTGTTATTTCAAGGTCAAGAATAACAACGCGGTAGGTCTTGAGGATCAAAATGAGCGCGTCAAGGTTATCGTTTCCGGTGTATTCAACATAGATGTTGATGTTCCTTGCGCTGTCCAGCACCCAATATTCAAAACGGGAAAAGAATATTTCCGCAAGGAGGATAATAATCGTTGCAAGAATTCCTGCTTCATAGTACCCGGCGCCGATTGAAAGGCCGATAATGGCACAGGTCCAAAGGCCGGCAGCGGTTGTCAGGCCCTTAATCTGGCGGCGCTTTGTAACAATAATCGTTCCGGCACCGATGAAACCTATACCTGCAACAACAGCCGCGCCGAGACGCGAGACATCCGTATATAAATGAAGATATCTGAACATATAATGACTGATCATTGTTGTCATAGTTGCACCCAGGCAAATAAGAATATGTGTTCTGAACCCAGCAGTACGACGCTTTCTCTCGCGCTCAATTCCGATTGCACCACCGCAAAGAACTGCACAAAACATTTTGACAAAAACTGCAAGAAGTGTAATTTCTCTCAGCGGATCCAAAAAATGAAGCATAATCAAACCTCCGAAACAATGTTAAATCTCATCGACTACAGTTACAAAATCAAATTTTGAAATTTTAGACATGACGTGCGAGTGCGTTTCCTTTTTCGGCAGGCGCGAGGATATAACCGCGCCTACAGTGACGCCGTTGGACTGCTTCTCCCGCTGGATGTCAACGTCAAAAATCTGAATATCCATGGTTTTAATTGTGTTAATAATCTCTCCGAGATCTTCCATCTTTTCAAACTCAACATAAAGATCCATGTTCCGCGCTCTTGAAACAACCCAAGAGCTGACTTTTTCAAGAACAACCGTTGTGAAAAGAATGAGAAAAAACGCAAGAATTGCGCATTCGTAATAGCCGGAGCCGATCGCAAGCCCCATGCAAGCCGAAGTCCAAAGACCTGCGGCGGTGGTTAGACCCTTGACTTCCTGCCGGCCGGTAACGATAATTGTTCCGGCACCGAGAAAACCGATTCCACCGATAACTTTTGCAGCATATCTTGAAACATCAACTTTTCTTCCGAGAAGCTCACAAACTTCTTTCCATGCCTCGGTAATCAACCAGTTGTCATATTGGCTGAGAATAATCGTCAGCGCAGCACCGAGACAAACAATCATATATGTACGACTGCCGGCCGCGCGGTGTTTATGACCCCTTTCAAGACCGATAAGACCGCCGAAAACAACGGCAAGAAACATTTTTACAAAAAGCGCAAGCAAACTTACGCCGCGAATCGGATCAAATAAAGGAATGAGTGATTCCATTTATAGTTACCTCCGTAAACAGAATGAAAAATCATGCGCGGACGCGGAAAAACTCCGCGTCCGCCAAAATAACACTGAAAATCTTACCACAATTTCTGATATGTGTCAAGATGATTTTGTACAATAACCTCAAAAACCGTCACCCGGTTTGATTCGGAATTTCGCCGTTCATTCCTCCGGACGCTCAAAAGAGAGCTTTCCGAGTTTTCCGCTGCGGTATTCATCAAGAAGCATTGCGGCGGCGCGCTCAGTATCAATTTCTCCGCCCTTGATAAGCATTCCGCGCTTTTTTCCGATAAGCTCCAACAATTCGTATTCTCCGAGCGAAAGATCATTTTCCGAAAGCTTATACCGCTCGCAAAGAAGCTTTCCGTAATCCTTTGAAAGGACATAAAGAAGGCGCATCGCCATTGTCTGAGCGTCAACCACCTCGTCTTTGACCGAGCCGATGAAAGAGAGTCTGTCACCAACCTTCGGGTCGTCAAACTTCGGCCAGAGAACACCCGGCGTATCAAGCAGTTCAATTCCGTTTCCGATTGCGAACCACTGGTTATGGCGCGTTACGCCTGGCCTGTCCGCAACCTGGGCGCGGCTCTTTTTCGCCATCCGGTTGATGAACGAGGACTTGCCCGTGTTCGGAATTCCAACAACCATTACGCGCAGCGCCTTTCCGGGCATACCCTTTTCGGTGTTGCTTTTGATTTTATCGGCAAGAACGCGGCGAACAAGCGAATGATACTGAGAAAGTCCTTTTCCGCTCCTGCAATCGACCGCAATGGCTGTTTGGCCGTGCCTTTTGAAATATTCGATCCATTCACGGGTCGTTCTTTCGTCCGCCATGTCGCACTTATTGAGAAGAACAATGCGCGGCTTTTTCTGCGTAAGCTCGTCAAGCTCCGGATTGCGGCTTGAAAGCGGCACTCTTGCGTCAAGCAGTTCCGTCACGCAATCAACAAGCGGAAGGCTCTCTTTAATGAGCCGCCTTGTTTTTGCCATATGACCGGGAAACCACTGAACCGTCTGCTTTTGTGAATCTGCCATAACAATATCACCCTATATAAATTCGGCAGCGTGAAAAGCTCGCGCTGCCGTTCTGTTTACTGCTGTGAAGCCGACGTAAGCTCCGCCTTTTCAACCTTCCATTCGCCAAGAGGATTAAACTTAAGTCCCCGTCCGGTTGACTGATTGACGGAAAACGGCTTAAGCTTAACCACGCCCATGATGTAGTTTTCGTCAATAAAGCCGATTTTTTCGCTGCGGCTGTCGGTCGAACCCTGGCGGTTATCGCCCATTACAAAAACGTGACCGGCCGGAACCGTGAGCGGAAAAACCGTTCCCTCGCTGTTGAGGGTAAGATTGTTGATATAAGGCTCATCAAGAACAACACCGTCAACGGAAACTGCGCCGGTATTAAAGTCTATATCAACAACCTGATTTTCCGTTGCGATAATGCGCTTAACAATAGGCTCCTCAAACCAGTTGGGCTGAGTAACAATAACAACCTGGCCGTACTGCGGATTCCTGTCATAGGCGGAAACAATGAGCCAGTCGCCGTCATGCAAAGTCGGCACCATTGAGGAACCGGAAACACCGACAACGCGGAAAACAAACGTAAAAATGACCATAATTGTTACAATCGCCGAGGCAAGAACGGAAGCAAAATCATAGATATTGATAACCGTTTTTTCGCGGAATGTGAGTTCGGATTTATCTTTTGCTGCGATATCCATAAGTATCACCCTTTTTATTAAGAAAATGAGAAAAGGGAGAAAGCCCGAAAGCCTCTCCCCTTTTTGAACGCTTATCAGCCGAGCTTTTCCTTAACCTTTGCAGCCTTACCGACTCTGTCACGGAGATAGTAAAGTTTGCTTCTGCGAACCTTACCGTTTCTGACAACGTCAACGGCAACAACATTCGGTGAGTGAACGGGGAAAACTCTTTCAACACCAACGCCGTATGCAACGCGGCGAACGGTGAAAGTTGAGGAGATTCCGCTGCCTCTCTTGGCAATAACGGTTCCTTCAAACATCTGGATTCTTTCTCTTTCGCCCTCACGGATTTTAACGTGAACACGAACGGTTGAACCGATGTTGATTTCCGGTACCTCAGCCTTAAGGCTTGGGTCCGAGATAAGTTTGAGTGCGTCCATTGGTTTTTTCCTCCTAAATTCTGCCACGTTCATGCCCTCAAAAAGGAGCAGAGGACCGCTTTTAATATTACAGACTGAATTCAGCCGGCATCAAACCACGCCGCATTGCGGCGGATACAAATGCTTTAGTATTCTATCACAAACGGATAATTAATGCAAGGGTTTTCAGGATTTTTTTTAAATTATTCAAACGCTTTCATGTCCTTGTCGAAAAGCTGTTTTCTTTTAATAATGTAATAGTCGCTTTCAGCCGCGCCTTTAAGGATTTCGTCTGCAAGGAGAGACGGGTTGATGTTCGTTGTGCTTCCGGCGGGGAGAACAAGCGACAAGATCAAAACGCCGTCCTTTTCAAGAAGCGAATACTTTTTGATGTGGGGCAGAAGATCAATATCCTTATAGACTTTCCGGTGGCCCTTTTTTCCAAGCTTTTGAACAACGAGGGAGTCCGAGGAAAGCAGCGCTTTAATCCGTTCTTCAAGTTTTTCTGCGATTTCGGCGGTATAAAAAGAAATTTTAAAAGACGCAAAGGAAATGAACTTCGGGTCAAGAACAGGCTCGGTCACACAGGTGATTGTTATACCCTGCGGCACAGCCTTTGAAAGCGCGGCCATCACCTCGCCGTCCGTTATTTCGCCCTCGATTCTGATATCCATAGCATCGTTCTCGCTCTCCATTCCGAGGGAAAGCGGAAGAACAAAGGTCATATACGGGTGGGGATTGAAGCCTTCGGTATACCAAAGAGGAATTTTTGAGCGGCGGATTGCGCGAGTCATTGTCCGCATTAAATCAAGGTGAGAGATGAAGCGCACATCACCCTTTTTTTCAAACCAGATTCTTACGCATCGCATCGCACTTTCCTCCGTTCAGTCTGTTGGCTCCGCAGCCGGCGCATTTTATGCGGCAATGCGGCGTTGTTTCGCTCTCATGAGCTTTTTTATTTTCGGCAATAAGGAATTCCTTGCGGATTCCGTAATCAAGATGATCCCACGGGAGAATCTCGTTGAATTCACGCTTTCTTGAGGTATAAAACAGCGGGTCAATTCCGCACTGTTCAAAAGCTTCAAGCCACGTTTCAAACTTAAAGCTGTCATCCCAACCGTCAAACTTGCAGCCGTGGCGCCACGCATATTCGATAACCGCCGAAAGCTTTCTGTCTCCGCGGGCAAAAACACCCTCAAGGAAGCTGATTTCAACCTTGTGATAGCTGACGGAAACCTTCCTTGTTTTAACGCAGGAGAGAAGGTGCGCCTGCTTTTCAAGCAGCATTTCCCTTGTATCCTGCGGCTCCCACTGGAACGGGGTGAACGGCTTTGGAACAAAGGAGGCAACGCTGATTGAAACCTGAACGCCCTTTCCCTTGGGCTTGTCCGGATTCTTATAAAACTCATCAACAACCTTTTGAGAAAGGTCGGCAATTCCGGCAACATCCTCCATTGTCTCCGTTGGCAAGCCGAGCATGAAATAAAGCTTGACCGCCGTCCAGCCGCCGGAAAACGCCTTGCGTGAGGTTCGCAGGACCTCGTCCTCGGTAACATTTTTGTTGATTGCATCGCGCAGGCGCTGAGTTCCGGCCTCCGGCGCAAAGGTCAGACCGCTGCGTCTGACTTTATTGAGTTTTTCCATAAGCTCGTCCGAAAAATTATCAACACGCAGCGACGGGAGAGCAATATTGATTTTTTCGGGTATCGTCCACGAAAGCAGTTTATCAAGCAGAGACTCAAGCTGAGTGTAGTCGCTTGTGCTAAGCGAGGAGAGAGAAATTTCGTCATATCCGGTCGCGTCGCAAAGTCCGCGGCACTGACTGTTGATTGTTTCCGGCGATTTTTCGCGTATCGGACGATAAATAAAACCGGCCTGACAAAAGCGGCAGCCCCTTATGCAGCCGCGCAGAATTTCATGAACAACTCTGTCATGAACAACCTCAACAAACGGAACAACAAACTTTTGGGGATATCTGACCTTGTCAAAATCGGAGACAATCTGTTTTGTAATTTTCTCCGGTGCACCGTCTTTAGGAGTAACGCTTTTTATTGTTTTGTCAGCGTTATACCGAACGTCATAAAGCGAGGGAACATAAAAACCGTCAAGCTTTGAAACGCGGCGGAGGAACTCCTCCTTTGAGCTTTTGTTTTTCTTACATTCTTCAAGAAGGTCAAAAAACGGCTCATACATCTCCTCACCTTCGCCAAGAGAGAAAACATCAAAAAACTCCGCCATCGGCTCCGGATTACAGGCACACGGGCCGCCGCCGACAACTATCGGCGTGAGCGATTTTCTGTCTGCCGCCCTGACCGGCAGCCCGGCAAGGTCAAGCATATTGAGAACATTTGAAAAAGAAAGCTCATACATGAGCGTGAAACCGATGAGGTCAAAATTTTTGATTGCGTCTCCGCTTTCGAGCGCATAGAGCGAAATATCATTCTTTCTCATTTGTTCTTCCATGTCATGCCAAGGGGCAAAAACACGTTCGCACCAAACTTCCTTACGCTCATTCGCAATCGAATAAAGAATTTTCATTCCGAGATGAGACATTCCGATTTCATAGGTATCCGGAAAACAAAAGGCATAGCGCAGCTTCACCTGCGTTTTATCCTTGACAACGGAATTGAGCTCACCGCCGATATAACGCCCCGGCTTTTGAACAAGAGGCAGGATTTTTTCAACTTCTTTACTAACCATTAGTATCTCCGTTTCTTTAAAAAAGTAATGGGTTACTTGAATTCCAAAAACATTAAATATATACACACAGCCAAAAGGCTTGCATTGAAACCGAAAAAAACAAAATATAAAACGCAGAACACCGAAAAGGCACCCACCGTAACGCCGGAAACAACGGACAGAACCTTAAGCGTTCCGAATTCGTTCAGCCTTGGCATCAGGACGCAATAAAGCGCATTCCACGCGTCAAGGCTTTTTGCCGGCATGAGATTGAGCGCAGCAATGAAAACATTGACGAAAAAAAGCGCCGCAGCGTCAAAACTTTTTGAAAAACGCCAACTCAAAGCCGCAGCGGCACAGATTAAAAAATTCACAAAAACTCCGCCGAGGGCAACGAGCGCCTGCTTTTGGTAGCTTTGAAAAACACTTTCGTCCTTTTCAATGCGGATTCCGAACGCGCCGAAGCTCACCGAAAGGAGGCTTTGAGAAAAGAGGAGCATCAGAAAAAGGTGACCAAGCTCATGCGCCGCCGAGGAAAAAAAGCACATCAGCGCAATTTTTGAATCGGACAAAAGCAGCATAAGCGACGAAACAAGAAAAAACGAAAAGCCGATTTTAAGCTTTGTTTTTCCGCAAACGACCGTCATCCCTTTTTTAGAATCGGGAGCGGATCAAGGCGCGTTCCGTCCTTGTGAACCTCAAAATGGAGGTGCGGCCCCGTTGACCAACCGGTGCTTCCAACAAGGGCAACGGTCTCGCCCTGGCGGATTACGGCACCCTCTTCGGCAAGAATTTTGCTGCAATGGCAATAGAGCGTCTCCACCCCGTTCGTATGGGTGAGATAGAGATATTTTCCGCTCCTTGAATCTTCGCCAACCTTTCTGACCTTTCCGGAATAGGCAGCTTTGATTTTTGTTCCCTCAGCGGCCGCAATGTCAACACCGGTGTGGAAGGTGTTGTTGCCCGTTATCGGATTGGTACGGTAACCAAAGTATGAAGTATATGAGCCGCTCACGGGACGCACGATCGGGGAAGTTGTTTCCGCCTTGGAAGATGTTGCTTTTTCTTCCGGCTTATAGCTCGTAAGGTCTTTTCCGCCGGCATTTTTTGCAAAGGAAAGAGCAGTCTTTTTTACGGACGGCTTTTCTGTTGTTTTTTCGGCGGAAGTTGTTTTCGGCGCAGTGGTTTCATCTTCGGAAGTTTCTTTTTCCGCCGCTTTTGACTCTTGAGTTGTTTCCTTGTTTTCCTTATCTTTTTTATCGGCCTTTTCGGCCTTATCGGTTGTTTTGCTTTCATTTGACAAATCGGCCGCATCGGTTTTTGAAGAAGCTTCAGCGGGTTCTTTATCCTTTGAAAAGAGCTTAAAAACAGAAATTTCCGCCGGCGAGTCAATGTAGTCCTTAATGCTTTTGAGTGTGCTTTGAAAATCTCCGGACGATATTGACCAGTTTTTCAAAAGATTAAAATCGTCTTTAAGATTCTGCGCCGCAGCGCCGCCCGATTTTGCCGTGAACAAAAGCGAAAGAACGGCAACAGCCGAAAGAATCACCTGACACAACGAGACGGAAAAAAGGCCGTCATCCTTTCCTTTTTTATTCTTATTTGCTTTTTTGTTCTCCTCCAAAGCCGTCACCGTTCCTTTCCGTGAAAAATCCGTACGGTAATAGCTATGAAAACAAAGGACAAAAAATGACTGTCAACGGTTAACCGGAGTTACCCAACCATTATTCTTCCCTCGGGAACAATTTCGCTGTCGCGCTCTTTGCGCGAGTTAAGAGAGATTACAAAGCACATTGGGCCGATTCGGCCGATATACATTGAAACAATCAGCGCCCAAAGGCCAACGGAACCGGCTTTGGCGGTCACTCCGGCGGTGAGTCCGCAGGTTGAAAAAGCGGAAACGGCCTCAAAAAGCAAATCCGTTCCGTTCATCCCGCCCACGTCCCAAGAGAGGACGCAGGTTGCAAGAAAAACAATAAGCATTGAAAGCGCCGCGATTGAAAGCGATTTTGCAACAACGGCGTGACTGACGCGCTTTTTGAGGACAACGGTGTCCTTTCTACTTTTTAAAACGGAAACAACGGTCATTACAAGAACGGCAAAGGTTGTTGTTTTGATTCCGCCGCCGGTCGAGCCGCTTCCGGCTCCGATGAACATCAAAAGCATCATTACGATTTTTGTTACATCGCCGAGCGAGGCGATATCAAGCGAGGCAAAGCCGGCCGTCCTTGCCGTTACGGACTGGAAAAGCGCGGCTGTAATTTTTTGAGAAAGCGGAAGGTTTTTAAGCGTCTGCGGATTGCCGATTTCAAAGGCAAAAACGCAGACAAAGCCAACAAGAATGAGCATTCCGGCAGAGATGAGCGCCGTTTTTGTGTGGAGACTCAGGCGGTGAGTTTTGCGGTAAGTGAGCAGGTCATAAAAAACATAAAACCCGATTCCGCCAAGGATAATCATAGCCATGACAACACCCATAACAAGGAAGTCTCCGTTATAGTTCACCATTGAGCCGAACTCCCTTTCAATTCCGAAAAGGTCAAATCCGGCGTTGCAATAGGCCGAAACGGCGGTGAACATTGAAACCCAAATTCCCTTTGCGCCGAAGCGCGGAACAAAGCGCAAGCACAAAAGCCCCGTTCCGATGAGCTGGCAAACGGCCGTTGTTGCAATGATCGTCCGCACAAGCGGCTTGACCTGAGAAAACATATCAAGATTCGTATATTCCTGAGCAAGGCGCATACTGCGGAGTGCGGAATGCTTTTTGAAGGCGAAGATGAAAAACGAGGCAAACGTCACCATGCTTATTCCGCCGATTTCAATGAGAAGCAGAAGAACAACCTGGCCGTATCTTGAAAGAGTTACAGCCGGGTCAATGAGCGTCAAACCGGTTACGCAGACGCTTGACGTTGCGGTAAAGACCGCTTTCATGAAAGAAAGCCCCTTTCCGTCGCGCGTCATGCAGGGAAGCATCAAAAGAACGGTTCCGGCGGCAATCGCCAAAAGTACGCTCAGCGCGATTATCCGCATCGGGTGCAGAGGGCGCGGATTTTTCTTTATATTTTCTGTTTTCAAGGAGAGTTCCCCCTTTTTCCTGGAAAAATGGTTTTTGTTCGGTTATCAGCGGTTATTAATTATATCATTATCTTATATATAAGTCAAAGATTTTTTCGCTATAAGGTTGACTGAGCTGACAAAACAATGCTATAATCTGTAAAAACAGCCGGATTTTCACTGCCGGTTATGCAGAAAAGGAGAGTGCCAATGTTTCAGGATTTCAAATCCGACGGCTTCATGTTCATGCTCGCCGTTGGGATCGTTGTCTTTGTCATTGCTCAGTCGCTGTTCTTCATGATCAGAGCCGCCAAAAGGGGCAAAGAGCTGGGCATTACAAAAGAACAGATTAAAAACACAATCACATCAAGCGCGGTCTTTTCGATTGCGCCGGCGGTCAGCATCGCCATCACCGTTCTTGTTCTCTCGGTCGCCCTCGGATATGTTCTTCCGTGGATACGCCTTTCCGTCATCGGAGCCATTCAGTATGAGGTTCCGGCCGCGGAGGCCGCGATTGAAGCAGCCGGTGTTTCCGGAGGAATAGGCCTTCCTATTAAGGATCCCAAGGTGTTCACCGCCATTGCATGGGTAATGACCCTCGGCTGCCTTCTTCCGCTGTTCCTCATTCCCATTGTTCTCAAAAAGGTTCAGAAAAGTGTTTCCGGCGCCGTTAACAAGAACGCAAAATGGGCGGATCTTATGTCTGCCGCCGCGTTCATCGGTCTCATTGCCGCATTCCTTTCAAGAGGTATCGCAGGCATAGGCGAGGTTAAGGTCAACGAGGCCGGAGAAAAGGTCAATGCCGTCATCGGCGACGGCGCAGGCGTGCTTTCAATCACGGCGATTATTTCTTCAATCGTCTTTATGCTCATTTTGACCCTCATTAACAAAAAGCTTAACGCAAAATGGCTCGAAGCTCTTGCAATGCCGCTGAGCATGATTCTTGCAATGGGTGTTGTTGTTCTTGTTTCAACCTTTGCGCCCGATTTTGCGGCGATTGAATGGAGGTATTAAAATGGAAGCAATTAAAAAGAAAAAGTCATACATGGACTCCGTTCATTTTTACGGCAGAATCTGGTGTGTTGCTGCCATTCTTGTTCTTCTCGCCGTACCTGTCCTCATGTGTATCCACCTCAAAGCCTGGCCAGACTTGGGCGTTGTTGGAAAAGGCTTCGCCTCCGTTGCAATCCTCTTTTATCCAACCGGAGTCATTGAGGTTATCGCTTACGCTCCCCTGCTCGGTTCGGGCGGAACATACCTTTCCTTCCTCACCGGCAACATTGCAAACCTCAAGCTTCCCTGCGCACTCAACTCGATGGAAAACGCAAAGGTCCGCGCAAACTCAGAGGAGGGCGAAATTATTTCAACAATCTCAATCGGTGCCTCGGCGATAGTCACAACGCTCATCATTGCCGTTTTTGTTCTCATCTTTGCGGTCAATCCGGCGTTCACAAAAGTTATGAGCGAGGGTGCGCTTGCCCCGGCGTTCAAGCAGGTTACATATGCAATCTTCGGCTCGCTCGCCGCAACATACTTTGTTAAGCACTGGAGAATTTCAATTTTCCCGATTGCCGCGCTTTCGCTTCTTCTTGTTTTTGCCGGCAACATTCAGATTGGCATTCTCATCTTTGCCGGCGTTGCAATTTCAATGCTCGGCGCCCACATCATGTATAAACTCAAGTGGGTATAAAACAAAAATCAGTGTGGGAGCTGCCGAATTCGGCGGCTCCCGATTTATGAGAAGAGGTTTTTATTGTGCTGTTTTTAATAATTTTTCTCATTGCTCTGGCTGTTTTCGCTGCCGTTATCAACATCAACGCCCTGCGCATCAAAACTCCGGATTTGAACGCAGAAAAAAAGGTCAGCAGCATTGAGGTTGACACCGAACTCGCCTGCGAAAATCTTTCAAAAATGATTCGCTGCAAAACCGTTTCAAACAAGGACGAATCAAAAATTGACCAAAGCGAATTCCAAAAATTCCGCGATCTTTTAAAAGAGCTTTACCCGGCCGTTTATGAAAAAACCGAAAAAGAGGACATCGCCGGCGGTTTACTGTTTCGTATCAGGGGAAAAAGCAGCTCCTCTCCCTCGGTACTTATGGCGCATTTTGACGTTGTTCCGGTTGACGCGGAAAAATGGAGTGCCGACCCGTTCGGCGGAGAAATCAAGGACGGCTTCCTTTGGGGACGCGGAACGCTTGACACAAAGTGCAGTCTGTTTGGCATCATGGAAAGCGCGCAGGTGCTGCTTGACGCCGGCTTTGTTCCAGAAAATGACATCTATCTCTCCTTCGGCTGCAACGAGGAGGTTGCCGGAAACTGTGCGCCGACCATTGTTAAAACGCTCAAGGAGCGCGGTATCTCTCCGGCCTTTGTTCTTGACGAGGGAGGAACAATACTTTCCGGAGACAGCAAGTATTTTCCGCATGACATTGCCGCCGTTGGCATTGCGGAAAAGGGACCGATGGACGTTGAGCTCACCGTCCGTGGTGAGAGCGGACACTCCTCTCAGCCGCCGGTACACACGGCTGTCGGAATGCTTGCAAGAGACATTGCAAAAATTGAAAACCGCCAGTTCCCAATGAAAATGAATTTTGCCGTTCAAGCAATGTTCAAGGCTCTTGCGCCGTACACTCCGTATATCGGCAAGCTCATTCTCGGCAACACATGGTGCTTTGCGCCGCTTATCAAAGCCTTTTGCAAAAAGAACAAAACCGCGGCGGCGCTTTTCAGAACGTCAATGGCGTTCACTCAGCTTGAGGGCAGCAAAGGCGCAAATGTTCTTCCGGCCGAAGCAAAGGCGATAGTCAACATCCGCCTTTCGGAGGGTGAAACACCGGCCAGCGCCATTGAGCACATGAGGAAAGCCGCAAACGACCCGGAGCTTTCCTTCCGGATTGTCAATTACTCCAACGCCACCCCCTGCGCCAAGGCGGACGGAAAATATTGGAACACAATCAGAGATTCGATTGGAAACAATTTTCAAAACACCGTTGTTTCTCCGTACCTCATGATGGGCGGCACAGACTCAAGGTTTTTCAGCGAGATTGCAACCGAAATTTACAAATTTGCTCCCACCCTCACCGGCGGCGGTCTGCTCAAAACAATGCACAGCGATGACGAACGAATAAGGATTGACAATATTGAACCGCTTATCGGATTTTACACGGATTTGATGAGACGGCTGTGAAAAAAACTCGCCCATTAGCATTGCGCTTTTGGGCGAGCTTTGTTTAAAAGGCACTCGGTTTATTTTTCAACGAACATTTTCCAAGGGTTTGAGCAAAAAAAAATGCACCATTTTTACATCAAAACAGTGCATTAAAATGGCAGGGATGGCAGGACTCGAACCTACGAATGTCGCAGTCAAAGTGCGATGCCTTACCGCTTGGCTACACCCCTGAATATAAACATAACTATATGCGCCAAAAAGCGCCTATATAATATTTGACGCCCGCCAAGTTTCAAGAACAAGAGCAGACGTAAAAAAATAAGTGGGGTGGATAATCGGATTCGAACCGATGGCCTCCAGGGCCACAACCTGGCGCTCTAACCAACTGAGCTATACCCACCGCCTGTTGGCGCGGTTTAAGGGACTCGAACCCCCGGCCTACTGCTTAGAAGGCAGTTGCTCTATCCAGCTGAGCTAAAACCGCAAATGGCAAAAAAATGGAGCGGGTGATGGGAATCGAACCCACACGACCAGCTTGGAAGGCTGGGATTCTACCATTGAACTACACCCGCACATTGCCGTGCAACGCTGATTATTATAGTAAACTTTCGCGCAAAAGTCAAGCCTTTTTTCAAAATTTTTCAAGACTTTTTCAATTTTTTCTTCCGAGAGCCGGTGTCGGCGTTTTGAAAAGCCAGAATTCAATTAACCAAAATAACAAACATCGGCAGAAGGAGACGGATGCCTTCCCCTTCTGCCGGTATTAAATTAAAGATACTTCATTTCAAGTTTGCCGCCATTTTCCTCAATACTGATTGCGCTGACGCTTTCTTCATATTTGTCAATGATAATTGACGCAATTTTGTCCTCAATCTCTTTTCTGATAATGTTGCGAAGATCACGCGCACCGCGCTTTCCGCCAACAGCTTTCTTTGCAAGATACGCCGGGACCGCATCAGTCCAGGTAAGCTCAATCGGCTTTTCCTTAAGCGAATCGCGCAGTTCATTGAGAAGCAGAACGGAAATCTTTTTGTAATCGTCTTCGGTCAGGGAATTGAACACCGCAATTTCATCAACACGTCCCAAAAACTCAGGGCGCAGAAAATCAGAAAGTGCTTTTGTAATACGTTCCCTGGTCGCCTCGCCTTTGTCCTTTCCAAAACCGAGGGCACCGTTTTTCTGTTCGCTGCCTGCGTTTGATGTCATGACTATTATTGTGTTTTCAAAATTGACCGTTCTGCCCTGTGCATCAGTTATACGTCCTTCGTCAAGAATTTGAAGAAGAATGTTCATAACATCGGGATGGGCTTTTTCAATTTCATCAAAGAGTATAACGGAATACGGTTTTCTTCTGACCTTTTCCGTGAGCTGACCCGCCTCATCATATCCAACATAGCCCGGGGGTGAACCTATGATTCTTGAAACACTGTGTTTTTCCATAAACTCGGACATATCAAGTCGAATCAGCGTTTCCGGCGTATTGAAAAGTTCTTTTGCAATCTGCTTAACAAGCTCGGTCTTTCCAACACCCGTGGGGCCAACAAAAATAAATGATGCAGGTCTGCGCCTCGGACTAATTTGAACGCGGCTTCTTCTGATTGCCGCAGCAATAGCCTCAACGGCCTCATCCTGACCGATAATACGCTCCTTGAGGGTGGACTCAAGATTTGCAAGGCGCTTAAGGTCACTTTCAATAACCTTGCTCGCCGGAATACCTGTCCAAAGCTCAATTACCTTGGCAATATCCTCCTCTTTGACGGCGTTATCGGAGGCTTTTTCGGCCAGTTCCTTTTGCTCATCCTCGCATTTTACAATCTCAGACTTGATGTTGGCAATAGCTTCATAATCAACATTTTCCGTCTGCGCATAAAGTTCCTCTTCATCGAGTTTCAGGTCTTCAAGCTTCTGCTCATTGAGCTGATAATCGCTTATGGCCTTGTTCCGGAGGTTTGCGCAGGTACAAGCCTCGTCAAGCAAATCAATGGCCTTATCGGGCAAAAATCTGTCCGTAATATATCTTTCCGAGAGAACTACAGTTCTCCTGACAAGCGCGTCCGAAATACGGACACGGTGATAGTTCTCATAATAGCTCTTGATGCCGAGCAAAATTTCCGTTGCATCCTCGATTGACGGCTCCTCAACCTTGACAGGCTGGAAACGTCTTTCAAGCGCAGCGTCCTTTTCAATGTTCTTTCTATATTCGGTGAATGTTGTTGCGCCGATAACCTGAATTTCTCCGCGTGACAACGCCGGTTTGAGAATATTGGCAGCGTTCATTGAACCCTCGGCATCGCCTGTTCCAACAAGGTTGTGCACCTCATCAATGAAAAGAATGATGTTGCCGTTGGCCTTGACCTCGTCAACAAGATTTTTGATTCTGCTTTCAAACTGGCCGCGGAACTGCGTTCCGGCAACAAGCGCCGTAAGGTCAAGCAGATGAATCTCTTTGTCTGCAAGTCGCGCAGGAACCTCGCCGCGTGCAATTTTCAGCGCAAGACCTTCTGCAATGGCGGTTTTTCCGACTCCGGGTTCACCGATGAGGCAGGGATTGTTCTTTGAACGGCGGCAGAGAATCTGAACAACTCTTGCAATCTCTTTATTTCTTCCAATTATATTGTCAATTTTTCCGTCTCTTGCTCTTGCGGTGAGATCGGTGCAGTAAAGAGTGAGAAACTTGCGCTTTTTTGCGGCGGCTTTACGCTGCTTGCGAGTAAGCTTTTCTCCTGAAGGCGCTGCGGACTGAACGGACTCCGGCTCGCTTTTTTCGGTCGGCTGCTTCATATTCATAAGGCCGTTTTGAAGTCCGTTTTGCAAATCTCCCAAAAGACCCTGCAAGAACGGAACAGTCGGGGACCCTCCGGCCTCAAAGCCGCCCTCCTCATCATCGGATTCCGGGAACATATCGCTAAACTGCTCCGAAAGAGCGTCAACGTCCTCCTCAGTTATACCCATGCTGTCCATCATCTGCTTAATGGGTCCGATGTTCATTTCCATTGCACACTGGAGGCAAAGACCCTCCGGAACGGTTTTTCCGTCAATAATTTTTGAAATAAAAATCACCGCAGGCCGTTTCTTGCATCTGCTGCAAACTACTTTTTTCATGTGATACTCCTTGAATATGCATTATAAAAGCTAAGGTCAAAAAGAAAATTACTTATTAATTTTCTGCGCTTTCTTTTCCCTGAAGTGTTCGCGGAACTGTCTGTATGTTTCGGGCATATAGCTTGCAAACGCAAAAACGCAGGTGCAAGCGGCAACCACAACAAGTATGCCGGTTAAAACATCTGGCATTGACCAGAGATTAGTGAGCACACCGACCTCAGGGCCGAAAGCGATTATAAGAATCATAACGCCGTAAAAGGTGAATGTTGCAACCTTACCCGGCATTTCGGCTGCGCCTGGACGAATGTTCATGAGGAGCATTACAAGTCCCCCAACAACCATTATTCCCTCCTTAATAAGGAAAACAAGAAAGACCCATCCGAAAGCGTTAATGGTTGTGTTTTCGGCGTTTCTGAAGCAAATGAACAGGATAACAGCTATTGTTATCTGAGTGAGCTTATCCGCAACGGGATCCAGAATCTTTCCGAGGGCGCTGACCTGATTGAATCTGCGCGCAATTTTTCCGTCAAAAAGATCAGTAAGTCCGGAAATGGCGATAATTGCTATTGCCCAAAGCTGATTGCCGTTAAGATACATCACGGCAAAAACGGGAATAAGAGCTATGCGAATGACCGAAAGAAGGTTCGGTATTGTGAGACAGCCTTTGAATAAATCTTTGATCATAATGTTTTACCCCCTTGAATCAGACCGGAATATATCCGCTGATTGATTTCAAAAGTCCTTTTACAGTTTCTATTATAATCGAATTGTTTGCCGCGTCAATAAATTTTTGGTTACCGGTCAGTCCGGCAATAACGCCAACAAGAAGAGCAACAATGATAACAACCAAAATACCCTTAACCGCACCGAGAACAAAGCCGAGGCCCGAATTGATCTGCTTAATTGCCGGAAGTTTCTTTATAACCTTGTCAAGAAGCCGGACAACAAATTTCAAAACAAAAGAGAATACAATCGTCAAAGCAACAAAAAGAATTGTTCTGATAACAGCCGTACCAACTGGGGCTGCAATATTCGTCATAATGTTTCTGACAAGGTTTTCGCCGGAGACATCAGCCTGCGAAACCTGCTGCATGAGCTGATCCTTATTGACTCCAATAAGCTCCATAATGCCGGAAAGCGAATCTGGAATCGAATCTATTGCAGAGCTTAGCTGCGCGGAATAATCGGCAGAGGCAACATTTCCGAGCGAAGCCGTTACCCGTTCGCGTATGTACTGTTCAAAATACTGGGAAAAAATTTTAGGCGCAAAGGTTGAGGAACAAATTTTTGCTGCAACAAAGGAAATAACATATCCGGCAAGATCAAACAGAGTTGCAAAAAAGCCCCTCCTTGCGGCAACAACCGCAACAAGAACCAGCACACCCACCAGAAGAATATCAATAATATAAGACATTTTTATCCTCCGAAAAACTCATGAGTAACCACCGATTAACTGATAGGCACAAAAACTTGACAGTTTATTTGTTTTATCACTCGGCGCTTACTTTGTTTTCACAGATTATAGCACACAAATCCGCAATAGACAACATTAAACCAATATTTTTATATTACCGACCGCATACTTTTTTTGCCGCAGTTAATTAATAAGCCGGGCTAGCACTTATAAAGTGTATTGAGTGAATAGCAAAATATTCTTCCGGAGGCGACCGTAATTCCAAGTCCGGCAGTTTCAATGTCAATTATTTTGCTTTCCTTTCCAAAGGAATTAAGACAGATTATCTGCGAACCTGAAAGGAGATATGCCTTTTTACCGGAACAAAAAATGTCAGTAATTTTGTTTTGTGTTTCATATACATATGCAACCGAACCTCCAGGTGCAAAACACTTCAGCTCATAACCGCTGAACGAGCCGAACTTTGCCGTAAGTGTTACGCGGTATCCGCTTTCATCGGTATATGAATCAAGAAGCGTTGAGGTGTATTTATCGTTCAAAACAACCGGCTCGTCTTTTCCTGCGTCAAGAACAAGGTTAGCATTGTTGCAAAGGAGTCCAAGCCTTCCGGAGGAAACAAAGCTGATGTTCACGGCGGCCGAACCCTTGACCGTATATTCCCATTCCGTCTTGTTTGAATAAATATCAAGAAGATAGACTTTTGTTTCAATTTCACCCTCCGAGGCGGAAAGCGCCGCGCAAGCAATCTCTCTCTTATTTGAAGCAATATCCACAGAAACGATGTGGTCTTTCATGCAAGCCCAGCTGAACTTTTCCGTTCCGTTTTTGTCATAATAGGTGAGAACGCAAGCGGCCTCACTGCTTCTTGAAGCAATGGCATAATTTCCGTTGTTCGAAATCTGCGCGGTGATTATCTGCTGAGAGTCAAGACTGTTTCCGGAATAGATAACCTTACTTTTTGAAATTATCATATATTTCCCGCTCAAGCGATCGAAAACAATTCCGTATTTTCCGCTTGTTTTAATGACCGGCTGTGAAAAATTCAAGACCTCAGAAAACTTGAGCTTACCTGATGGCGAAACGCAATACAGCATTTCATTCGTCAGAACACAAACATTGGAATCAACGGCCTCAATGTTGGCAATGCTGCCGCCGGAAAACGAGAGAGGAAAGCCCGCGCCGCTCTGCAATACTTCGTTATTCGCTGCATTATTGGGGCTTTGTTCACTGCTTCCAATGGTTTGGGCGGTTGTTTCGCTTTCTGTTTTTCCGGCTGATGGACCGAGTTTTGCCGCAAGCACTGCTGCCAGAACAATGATGGCAGTAAGCGCCAAAGCAACGGCAATGCTTCTGAAATTCGCTTTCCGCTTCAATTTTTCAGAATTTTTGTCCTGCATTCTCAATCTCCTCCGGGTAAAAAACTTTATTGAGATACAGACCCTCGGCTTTTGCCGTAACGCCGGCAAGAGCGCGGTCTTTTGACTCAATTATTCTTCCGATTGAATTTTTTTCGATATTGCCCTCACTTATTGAAAGCAAAGTTCCAACCATAATGCGAACCATGTTGTAAAGAAATCCGTCTCCGGTAACATAAAATGTAACAAGGTCTCCGTCACGTTTAAATCCGCAGTCAAAAACAGTGCGCACAGTTGTTTTAACTGTGGCTCCGCTCGCGCAAAAAGCTTTAAAGTCATGTGTTCCAATGAACTGCTTGGCCTGTTCATTCAAAAACTCATTGCCGAGAAAGAACGGATAATGAAGTGCATAATTTTCAAGAAAAGGATTTCTTGTTTTTCCGTTCCAGATTTTATAGATATATTCCTTTGAAAGACAGTCATAGCGTGAATGAAAAATTCCGGGAACATCTACGCAGTCTGTTACTGCAACACTTTGCGGCAAAACCGCATTGAGGCCGCGCAAAAGTTTTTCGCAGTCAATATTACTTTCGGTTCTGAAATTGCAGCAGAACATATTCGCGTGAACTCCGGCATCGGTGCGGCTGCACGAAACAGGCTTTATTTCCTCGCCGAGTATTTGCTTTGCGGCGGTTCTAAGCTCACCCTCAACAGTGCAAAGTCCGGGCTGAAGCTGGTAGCCGTGGAAGCGACTTCCGTCATACATAAGTGTCAGTTTAATGTTTCTCATAATTACCATAGCCTTTCCATCTCAAAATTTGTGTTTGAACAAATTTTGAAGGACATTATTTTTGATTAAAGTGCTTCTTCGGTCAACCGACTTAAATCAATCTGCCGAAATAATGATTGAGGACAATCACTCCGGCAAGTGAAACAACAAAGACGCCGAACGAAACAAAATCTCCAGCGTGCAGTTTCATTTGTTTCATACGCGTTCTGCCTTCTCCTCCGTGATAGCAGCGGCATGTCATTGCAAAGGACAGCTCATATGCACGCCTGAACGCAGAAACAAAAAGAGGAATCAGTATCGGTATCATGGCCTTAACACGGCTCATGAATTTTCCGCTTTCAAAGTCGGCGCCCCTCGCCTTCTGCGCGTTCATGATGCGCTCAATTTCCTCAATAAGAGTCGGAATAAACCGCAGAGCAAGCGTCATCATCATTGCAAGCGAATGAACCGGAACATGAATCAAAGCAAGCGGAGAAAGCAGCCTTTCAATGGCATCGGTGAGTGCAGTCGGAACGGTTGCATAGGTCAAAAGTGAGCTGCACATAATGAGGCATATTATGCGCACAGCCATGAACAAAGCAGTAAAAATTCCTTTTGTTGTTATTGAAATCTTCCAAAATGAAAGGAGAACTGTGCCTCCGTCAATGTAAAAAACATTAAGAATAACAGTAAATAGAATTATCGGCAAAATAGGCTTTATGCTTTTGAAAAACATTTTGAACGGAACTTTTGACGCCGCAACGGAAACAACAGTCAACAAAAGCATCAACGCAAGAGATAAGAAATTTTTGCAGAGAAAAATTATGACAATAAAAAGTATCGTCAAAATAATTTTCATCCGCGCGTCAAGGCGGTGAACAAATGAATCGCCTTTGTAATACTGTCCGATTGTGATATCACTGAGCATTGTTACCCCTCCCTTTAAGGAGCTTCAAAAGCTCTTTTTCCGCCTCGTCCACTGTGTAGACATCAGTTCTGACATTGTATCCGGCATTTTTAAGTTTCAAAAAAAGCTGAGTTACCTGAGGAATATCAAGTCCCATTGAAAGCAACTCATCGGCATGTGAAAAAACATTTTTCACTGTGTCGTAATATGCAAGGCGCGAACCGTTCATAACAAGAATTTTTGTTGCAATTCTTGAGATATCCTCCATACTGTGAGAAACAACAATAACGGTCCCGTCGGTTCTTTTTTTATAGTTTACAATAAGGTCGAGAACAGTCTTTCTGCCTATTGGGTCGAGGCCGGCGCATGGTTCGTCAAGAACAAGTACCTCCGGTTTCATTGCCATTACTCCGGCAATGGCAACGCGTCGCTTTTCTCCCCCGGAAAGGTCAAACGGCGATTTTTCAAGATAGCTTTCATCAAGACCGACATATGCCGCGGACTCTCTGACTCTTATTTTGATTTCCTCATCGGAAAGGCCCATGTTTTTCGGCCCGAAAGCAATATCTTTTTCAACCGTATCCTCAAAAAGCTGATATTCGGGATACTGAAAGCACACGCCGACTTTGAAGCGCACCGAGCGGATATTCTTTTTATCCTGCCAGATATCGTTCCCGTTAAGAAAAACGCTGCCGGAAGTCGGCTTAAGAATCGCGTTAAAATGTTCAATAAGGGTGCTTTTCCCAGAGCCTGTGTGGCCAATTATGCCGACAAGCTCTCCCCTGTTGATTTTTATGTTAATGTCATTGATTGCCGCAACCTCGCTCGAAGTACCTTTCGAGTAAAGGAAGCTCAAATCCTTTGTTTCAAGAACGACTGCGTCCATTATGCCTCCAAAATTGCCTTTATATTTTCAAACAGCTCATCAATATCGAGTGCGTTATCCGGTATTTTTATACCGTCTTTTGAAAGTGTTTTTGAAATGGCTGTTGCCTGCGGAACATCAAGACCGATTCTTTTGAGCTTTTCATCGTTTGAAAAAACCTCGCGCGGCGAAGCGTCAAGAACAATTTTACCCTTGTCCATGACAACAACGCGGTCCGCCTTTGCGGCCTCGTCCATATAATGAGTGATAAAAACGACGGTTATTCCAAACTCTTTGTTGAGCCTTTTAACAGTGCTCATAACCTCACGCCTGCCGCGCGGATCAAGCATAGCAGTCGGTTCATCAAGAACAATGCAGTCCGGCTTCATTGCGATTATGCCGGCAATGGCAACGCGCTGCTTTTGTCCGCCGGAAAGCTTGTGCGGCTCAAAAAGACGAAAGTCATACATTCCGACATTTCTGAGAGCCTCGTCAACCCGGCGCCTTATCTCTCCCGGTTCAATGCCGAGATTTTCAGGGCCGAAAGCAACGTCATCCTCAACAATCGTTGCAACAATCTGGTTATCCGGATTTTGAAAAACAACGCCGACCTTTTTGCGGATATCGAGCGTTTTTTCTTCATCGGCGGTATCCGCGCCGTCAACAAGAACCTTTCCGGAAATTGGAACCTCAATGGCATTGCAAAGCTTTGCAACGGTTGATTTTCCGCAGCCGTTATGACCAAGGACGGCAACAAAACTGCCTTTTTCAATTTTCAAATTAAAATGTTCAATTACATCCTCGGAGACCGCGCCGTCTTCATTTGGATATCCGAAAGTTACGTCTTGAAATTCGATAAAAGCTGACATTAATGATTCTCCAAAATTATTTTTTCCAAAAAGCGGACGCACCGCACGGCAAGATCATTCCGCTATCCGTCACGGGGAGTCCGATTTCTGACGAGGTAACCATTCCGCCGAAGCGCGGAACAACAACAGAACCCAAAATATACTGCATTACGGACGGCGAAAGACCGGTTGTATATGAGTTGATAAGCACGGCGATTGAATCGGGATAGAGCAATCTGCTGCAAAGCTCAACAAAGTTATACACCTCGTCCTCAAGTTTCCAGACCTCGCCGCCGGGGCCTCTTCCGTATGAGGGGGGATCCATGATTATGATATCATATTTATTGCCTCGCCGAATTTCACGCTGAACAAATTTGATGCAGTCATCAACAATCCAGCGCACGCTTTTATCGGCAACTGCGCTTGAAACGGAATTTTCCTTTGCCCAGGAAACCATGCCTTTTGATGCGTCAACATGAACAACGCTTGCACCCTCTTTAAGGCAGGCGATCGTTGCACCGCCGGTATAGGCAAAAAGATTGAGAACCTTAACCGGTCTTTTTGCCTTCCGGATAAGCGTTCTTATTTCATCCCAGTTAACCGCCTGCTCGGGAAAAATTCCGGTGTGTTTGAAGCCCATTGTTTTGATATTGAACGTCAGATCCTTATATCCGATTGACCAATACGGCGGAAGCTTTGTTTTAACCTCCCACGCTCCGCCGCCGGTTTTTGAGCGGTGATAGGCTGCATCGGCCTTTTTCCAAAGCGGGTTGCTTTTTGGTGTTTTCCAAATAACCTGAGGGTCGGGACGTATAAGAATAATGTCATTCCAGCGTTCAAGCCGTTCTCCGTCTGAGCAGTCAATCAGTTCATAGTCTTTCCAGTCAAAAGTATTTCTCATTTTAAAAAGTCCTTAAATCAACCGTAATTTTATAACTTCAGCAATCTCTTTTGCAAGAGTTTCAATCTGCTTTTTGTTTTCGCCTTCAAGCATTACTCTGACGAGCGGTTCGGTTCCGGAAACGCGGACAAGCACACGGCCGGTGTCGCCGAGCTGCTTTTCGGCCTGAGCAATGGCGTTCGCAACTTCTTCGTCGTCCGCAAAGCGTGCTTTGCCCATTTTTGAAACACGGACATTAATCATCGTCTGCGGATAGACAGTCATGCACGAGGCAAGCTCCGAAAGCTTTTTGCCTGTTTTTTTCATTATTCTGAGCACCTGAAGCGCAGTGAGCTGACCGTCACCGGTTGTTGCATAATCAAGAAAAATAACGTGTCCGGACTGCTCTCCGCCGATTGAATATCCGTTTTTGAGCATATTTTCAAGAACATAGCGGTCGCCGACCTTTGTTGCAACATAATTGATTCCGGCTTTATCGCAATATTTATTGAAGCCCATATTTGTCATGACGGTGACAACCGCCGTATCCTTTTTGAGCTTTTTTTCCTCTTTCATATATGTTGCGCAAATTGCAATAATTTTGTCGCCGTCAACAACCTCGCCGTTTTCGTCAACGGCAAGCATTCTGTCTGCGTCGCCGTCAAAAGCAAAACCTGCAATAAGATTGCTTTCAACAACCGCTTTCTGAAGCGCCTCAATATGAGTTGAGCCGCAGTCTTTATTGATGTTCACCCCGTCAGGCGAAGCGGAAAGAACCGTGCAGTCGGCTTTGAGATCCGTAAAGAGCTTTTCGGCCGAAACGCTCGCCGAGCCGTTAGCGCAGTCAAGAGCAATTCTCATCCCCGAAAAATCGCAGTCAACCGTTCTTTCAAGGTGCTCAATATAATCATGAACGGTGTTTTTGCAAACGGTTATCCGCCCAACATCCTTTCCGAGCATCACCGGCGGCTTTGCAGCCTCGTCAAGAATAATCGCCTCAATTTCTTCTTCAATTTCATCCGGAAGTTTATATCCGTCAGATTTGAAAATTTTGATTCCGTTGTATTCACAGGGATTGTGGGAGGCGGATATCATAACCGCCGCGTCATAGTTATAGCGCTTAACAAGATATGCCACCGCAGGGGTTGGAACAACGCCGAGCGTCATAACGTCTGCTCCAACGGAGCAAAGACCGCTTGCTATTGCGCTTTCAAGCATATCGCCAGAAATTCTTGTATCTTTTCCGATTAACACGCGCGGCTTATGGGTGCCTTCAGTGAGCACCATTGCCGCCGCCTTTCCGATATTCATTGCAAGCTCACATGAAATTTCCGAGTTTGCAACGCCTCTTGCTCCATCGGTTCCGAATAATCTTCCCATAGTAACCTCCAAGAAAAATTAAAAAAGCTGCTGTTGACCCGGCATAGCTATGCCGAGATGTTCATATGCCGCGGGAGTAACCGTTCTTCCGCGTGGTGTACGGCTCAAAAAGCCAATCTGCATAAGATACGGTTCATAAACATCTTCAATGGTTACGGCCTCCTCGCCTATTGCGGCGGCTATTGTTTCAAGTCCGACCGGACCTCCGTTATAGTTGCGGATCATTGTTGAAAGGATAAGCCTGTCAATCGAATCCAGTCCAAGATTATCAATTTCCATTTTTGAAAGAGCCAAATTTGCCGTTTCCTCATCTATTACGCCATTGCCCATTATCTCGGCAAAATCACGCGCACGCTTAAGAAGGCGGTTTGCAATTCTCGGTGTTCCCCTTGAACGCGCAGCAATTTCAAGCGCTCCGTCATCTTCAATGCCGATTGAAAGAATTGAGGCACTGCGCTTAACAATTTGCGAAAGTTCCTCCGGCGAATAAAGCTCAAGACGCAGAACAACGCCGAAACGGTCGCGCAAGGGGGCGGAAAGCTGGCCGGCCCTTGTTGTTGCGCCAACAAGCGTGAACCTTGGCAAATCAAGCCTTATTGACCTTGCGGACGGCCCTTTTCCGATTATTATGTCCAGCGCATTATCCTCCATTGCAGGATAGAGCACCTCCTCAACGCTGCGGTTGAGACGGTGAATTTCGTCAATGAAAAGCACATCACCCTCCGAAAGGTTGGTGAGCAACGCCGCAAGATCACCCTGCTTTTCAATCGCGGGACCGGAGGTCACTCTGAGGTTGACGCCCATTTCATTGGCAACAATTCCGGCGAGAGTTGTTTTTCCGAGTCCAGGCGGGCCATAAAGCAGAACATGGTCAAGACTTTCCTTGCGCCGCAGTGCAGCCTGAATGTATATTTCAAGATTTTCCTTAACCTTTTCCTGGCCGATATAATCCTCCATTGTCCTCGGACGCAGGGAAAGCTCAATATCATTATCGAGCGGAGTATATTCCGGCGTTATATATCTGTCGTCAAACTCCATATCCGGCATTGATTACACCCTCTTTGAAAGAATTTTAAGCGCCTGCTTAATAATATCCTGAACCGAAAGCGAGGAATCAACCTTGCTGACGGCAACAGAGGCCTCGCTCTTGCTGTAGCCAAGCATTGTGAGCGCAGCAACAGCCTCGCTTGTGTTCGGCATTTCACCGACAGCACAGACGTTTTCAAGCGCGGCGGAATCGGCAGAGGAGGAAACGGCGCTTTTTGCCTTATCCTTAAGTTCAAGAATCACCCTTTGGGCAATTTTAGGGCCGACTCCGTTTGCGCGGGTAATCGCTTTAACATCTCCGGACGAGATGCACAGCGCAAGCTTTTCCGGTGTCTGCTCAGAAAGGATTGCAAGCGCGGCCTTGGGGCCTACTCCCGTAACGCCTATCAAAAGTCTGAACCACTCAAGCTCATATTCGGTTGAAAAGCCGAACAGATCGAGCGCGTCCTCCCGAACATTGAGGTGGGTATAAAGAGTAACAACTTCGTTTTTATCAATATCACGAAGCGTATTGACTGATGTTAGGCATTTAAAAGCAACTCCGCCGCAAAGGACGGCAACGGAATAAAGATCGGAAAAAACAACCTTTCCGGTAACGCTGTAAAACATTTTCAAATCCCCTTTCTGATTCTCATCGGCCGGACTTTGTCAAGTATCGAGCTTCCGGAATGAGCGTGGCAAATTGCCATTGCCAGCGCATCGGCAGCATCGTCCGGCTTCGGAATTTCATTAAGGCCAAGAATGCGTTTTGTCATATCCTGAACCTGCTTTTTTTCGGCTCTGCCATAGCCGACAACGCTCTGCTTGACCTGCAAAGGAGTATATTCATAAACAGGTGTATGGGTTTTCTGGGCGGCAAGCATGATAACGCCGCGCGCCTGACTGACGTCAATTACGGTTTTTGCGTTGCTGTTATAAAAAAGCTTTTCAACGCTCATTGCGGCCGGCTTATACTTTTCAATTATTTCCGTAAGTTCATCGTAAATTACCTCCAGGCGGCGATTGAACGGCAAGCCGGCCTCGGTGTTTATCGCCCCGTAATTCACAAGGGAAAAGCGCGAGTTTTTATATTCGACAACACCAACACCAACAATGGCGTATCCGGGGTCGATTCCGAGAACTATCATTAAAACTACCTCATTTAAAATTATGCGTATAAAAGTCTATTATAGTTATCGTTTGATTATATCACATCTTATTCACCATAACAAGTATAATTTGTTAAAAAGAGGCAGAACCAAAAATTAATCATAGGAAAATTCTTGACAACGGACATATCCGCGTGTATAATTATTCCAGTTGCCGGTGTGGCGGAATTGGCAGACGCAAGGGACTTAAAATCCCTCGGTAGCAATACTGTACCGGTTCGATCCCGGTCACCGGCACCAAAAGGAAAACCGAACCTCTCTTTTTTAAGAAAGGGTTCGGTTTTTGTTTTGTCATAAACTGAGCATAATAGCTCTTTATGCGGCCCGATTCTTCAAACAAGGCAGGCCGCATTATAGTTTATTTTACTTTGTGAAGCATATTAAGAAACTTGCAGGCGGAAATGAAGAACGCTCTTATTACCTTTGTTCCGGTGTCCTCGCCCTCGGCATTCAGAACAATAACGTCAGCAGACGGCCGGCCGTTCTCTCTGAGCGTGTCAAGAATAACCTGCGCAATGACTTTGTTTCCTTTTGCGCTCGGATGAATAAAGTCAAACGCAACAAGCTCCGGATCAGCCGGAAAAGCGGCGGCAACATCTGCAATGATATACGCTCCGGGCATATCGTCAAGGCAGGTTTTATAAACGTCATTGAGCTTTTCGATAACACCGCCGAATACATCATGAAGCGCGCCGGGCATTGAATTATAAAGAGTTTGAACAACAATGAGCACATCAGGGTTGTATGACTTGATAGTTTTAATGATGACTCTGAAATCGGCTTTAAAGTTATCAAGAATTTTATTGACCGTGTCATAACGCTTAAAAAGCGACACTTCAAGAACAAGTTTCGGAATATTATCAAGCAAAAAGTTGTTTCCGCCGATAGAAATGCTGATAATGTCCGCTTCTTCAATGTCTGCTTTGACGCCCGGCTCACTGATTTTTTGAAGAAGTCTTTTTGATGTTTGGCCGGGAACGGCGTCATTTTTGTAATTATATCCGTTCGAGTCGGCAACAATTTTTCCGAAGCAGGCTTCCTGAGGATTTTTAAGGCCGGAGCCGAAACCTATTGAGTCGCCGAGAACAAGATAATTTTTGCTCTGTTCGGCAAAAGCGGCAACCGCCGCTGTGCTCAAAAGCATAACTAAAGCGAGTATAAACGAGAGAATGCGTTTTGTTGTTTTCATAAAAAATACCCCCTTTTCAGCAGTTAATTTTTCCGCAGTTCTTGCTGAGTATATTTTAGCAGTCGCGGTAAATAATGTCAATATTTACTTAAAGACTGCGCAAACCGGCAAGTTTCTTTTTCCGCCTGTTCAAAAGTATGAGCAAAAGAGCAAAAACGCCGGCGGAGAAAAAAGCAGCAGGAAGAATAAATTTTTCGTCAAGTTCGATATATGCATACCTGAACGAGCTGATGAACAAAACAACTTTCTCGCAGTAAAGCACGCAGAACTTTGAAAGCCAAAATAAAAGCCTTGAGGCGCCCGGAATAAAATAATACATTACATAAAGCCCGCTTGAAAGAATCATCGGAGCCGTTGCGGGAAGCAAAAGCAAATTTGCGGCAATCCCGAGCGTTGAAACACCCGAGAAATATCGAATCTGAAACGGCAGCGTTGAAATGTTCACAAAAAGGCTGATAAAGAAGCAGACAACGGCAGATTTCAAAAACTTTGGAAAACGAAGGCGCGTTATCACGTCAAGCTTTGAATTGACTGCGTCTGAAACCGGAATTGCTATCATTATTATCGTAAGAGTTGCAACAAACGAGAGGAGAAAGCTTGCGTTCACAGCGGAATACGGATTCAGGCAAAGAATGCAAACTGTGGAAAACCCAAGAGAATTGAGGCTGTCCGGTCGTTCGCCGAAAAGCTCCGACAAAAGATAAAGCAGCATCATTATTCCGGCTCGCTTCACCGAACCGCTGAACGAGGCAAAGAACATTATCAGAAACACAAACAAGATGAGGAGCAATATATTTTTCTTTGATAGTGCGTTCCTCTTTCTGAAAAAATCAATGAGGAACATTATCCAAACCGAAAGATGAAGTCCCGATACTGCAAGAAGATGCGCCGTTCCCGAGCGGCCAAAAGCATTATAGAGCTCATCCGAAAGATATTGTTTGTCCCCCATAAGCACGGAAATTATTACTGACGCAGCATTAATGTCATATGCGTTAAGAATCTGATTGACCACCCTTTTCCGCTCTTTCATCAAAACGGTATAAAGATTTTTAACCGCACCTTTTTCAACAGTAACACTTTGGAGCGGATATGCGCCAAGACAGATGCCTTTGCTTTTGAAATGGTTATGTATCGAATCGTTTCCGGCGGCAATTTTATATAGATTTCCGGTGAAAGTCACCCTGTCTCCGGGCTCAAGCAGGCGCGTATCCTCCGGAAGAATCGGCGTATTCCTTTTCCACGGTTTATTTGGAAATGAAAGTCTGACTCTGCCTTTTGCTTCCTCTCCGTCAATTTCCGTAAGATCGGCGGCGAAATAAAGCCGACTCGCGGATGAATTTTCATAGGCGTATTCACGAACAACAGCCGTGATTCTTATGTTGTCCGCAGCGAGAGATTCAACCGGCAGAAAGACAAAAAAATCAAACAACAGAAAAAGAAGGCAGGAAAACGCAACCGACCCGAAAACAGTCGGCAAAAGCGCACCCTGCCTTAATCTTTTGAATATCAGACTAATTAAAAAGCAAAACAATGCTCCGAACAAAACGAAAAAATCCACTTTTATGCTGCCGAGGCCGCAAAGGACAAAAAGCGTTACAAGCATTGACAGCCCCACCGCCGCCAAGGGTCTTTTCATCTTCATTATCCGTCACCTTTTGAAGTCCGATTTTTTCCGGCCGGGTTCTCCCCGGCCGGAAAAAGTTTTTCTCAGTCCTTAAAAAACAACGGGAGTTTTTCAAGGAAAATGATGTCGTCTCTGTTGGCCGCATCACCTTCGGCGAGAATCGCCGCCTGGCCAACAATGTTTGCGTCAAACTTTTCAACAAGCGCATGAACGGCAAGAAGAGATTCACCGGTGCTGATTACATCGTCAACAATAAGCACACGCTTGTTTCTGAGTTTTTCGCCCTCGTTTCCGTCAAGATAAACCGTCTGCATTTTATCGGTTGTGATTGAACGGACATGAGCAGAGACCGGGTCTTTCATATAAAGCTTTGCGCCCTTGCGGCAGACAAAGTACGGCTTGCCGCTCTGCTTTGCCATTTCATATGCAAGAGGAATACCCTTTGCTTCCGGAACAATTATATAATCGAACTCCGGACATTTTTTGAGAAGTTCGGTTGCCGAAGCAACGGTAATTTCAACGTCGCCAAAAATGACAAAGGCGGCAATATCAAGTTTGTCATTGATTTTGCAAAGAGGGAGTTCCCTTTCAAGACCTGCAATTTTCATTTTATAAGTTGACATAATACTCACACTTTCTTTCAAAACTTTAAAATTCCGTAATCGTGTTATCAATCAGCCTGCCGGCCAGCCGAACTGCCTGCCGCCCATAAAGTGGAAGTGCAGATGTTTAACCGTCTGTCCGCCGTCAACGCCGCAGTTGTTAACAATGCGGTATCCGTTTTCGAGGCCGAAATCCTTTCCGAGCTTTGCTGCAACTTCAAAAATATGTGCAACAATCGCACTGTTTCCGGCGTTGATGTCGGCGGCACTTGTTATGTGCTCTTTTGGGATTATCAGAACATGAATCGGTGCCTGCGGCGAAAGGTCATTGAAAGCAATAACCGTATCGTCTTCATAAACTTTGGTTGTCGGAATTTCACCGTTTGCAATCTTACAAAAAATGCAATCCATAATTAACCTCCTGTTATATATTGTTATTTAAGCATACTTTCAATTATGCCGACCGCAGCGTCCAAAGCGCCTTTAAGGGCGGAGATATCCTTGACTCCGGCCATTGCGCTGTCCGGCTTTCCTCCGCCGGAACCACCGGCGAGTTTGGCGGTTTCTCTTGCAATATTTCCGGCGTGAGCGCCAAGTTCAACGGCATGCTTTGCGCAGCAGGTGCAGATGTTTCCGGTACCCTTATCCTTTTGAACTGCAGCAATAACTCCAACATAGTTGTCTCCCTTGCTCTTAACAAGGTCGCACATTTTGCGAAGTTCAGGAACCGTTGCGTCCTCAAGAATGGCGGTAACAACCTTAAGTTCACCAACGGTCTTTGTGTTTTCAAGCATTGACTGCGTTTTTGCGTTCGCAATAATTCCGGAAAGCTTTTCTATCTCTCTGTCCTTTTCTTTAAGTTCATGCATAACGCCTGATGCCCTTTGAAGAACATCTTTGGTGTTTGCAACCTTAAGTGCCGAAGCGGTGTCGGAAATGAGTTTGATATTTTCGTTGAAAAGTTTAAGACTGTTGAATCCGGTAACACCCTCAATTCTGCGCACACCTGCGGCAACGGAGGACTCGGAAACAATTTTGAACAGTCCGAGGTTTCCGGTGTTTTCGGCATGAGTTCCGCCGCAAAGCTCGGTTGAAAAATCACCGATTTTTACAACGCGGACAACATCGCCGTATTTTTCGGAAAACAGCGCCATTGCACCAAGCTTTTTCGCCTCGGCAATCGGCATTTCACTGACATCAACGCAAACCGCAGCAAGAATTTCACCATTGACCATTCTTTCAACCTTTTCAATTTCCTCTCTTGTCATGGCTGAAAAATGAACAAAGTCAAACCGAACAATATTTTCATCAACAAGCTGGCCGGCCTGTTCAACGTGGGTACCGAGAACTTTTCTCAGCGCCGCCTGAAGAAGATGAGCCGCCGTATGGTTACGCTTTACTGCGCTGCGCTTTTCTCTGTCAACGGAAAGAACAGCCTTTTCGCCAACGGCAATATCCTCGCCTTCAACAATGTGTCCGTGGTGAAGAAGCACTCCGTCACCGGTTTTTGTTGTTCCGGTAACTTCAAAAACGGCATTTGCGGTTTTTATGATGCCTCTGTCGCCAACCTGACCGCCGCCTTCACCATAGAACGGACTTCTTGAAAAGATAAGTGCTCCCTCGCTGTCCTCATTGATGAATTCCGCCCTGTTTCCGTCAGAAATTGCGGCAATGACCACACTCTCACACTCAAAGGTATCGTAACCGACAAAATCGGTCTTTTCAATGCCTTTTGTAACTGCGGCGGTGCCTTTCCACGCTTCGGCGCCGGCATCTTTTCTTGCGGCGCGCGTTCTCAGCCTGTTTTCCTCAACAAGCTTTCTGAATGCCTCCTCATCAACGGAAAGACCTTTTTCTGCAAGAATTTCCTTTGTCAGGTCAATCGGGAAACCGAAAGTATCCTGAAGTTTGAAGGCATCCTCGCCCGAAAGGACTTTCATATCTCCTTTTTCAATGAGAGAATTGAGGAGCGAAAGACCGGTATCAACGGTTTTTGCAAAGTTTTCTTCCTCAGCCTTGATAACCTTGACGATAAGGTCATGCTTTTCCTCAAGATTCGGATAGGCGTTTTTGTTCTCTTTGATAACAGTCTCGCAGACTTCATAAAGGAACGGGCGATTGATTCCGAGCAGCTTTCCGTGGCGTGCGGCGCGGCGGAGAAGGCGGCGCAAAACATAGCCTCTGCCCTCATTTGAGGGCATAACGCCGTCGCCTATCATAAATGTTGTGCTTCTGATATGGTCGGTGATAACGCGCAGGGAAATATCGCTCTTCTCGTTATCATGATATTTTACGCCGGCAATGTCAATAACATGCTTCATAATATTGCGGACAGTGTCAACCTCAAAGAGGTTGTCAACGCCCTGCATGATGCAAGCGAGTCTTTCAAGACCCATACCGGTATCAATATTGCAGCTTTTAAGGCGAGTATAGTTTCCGTTTCCGTCGTTTTCAAACTGGGTGAAAACAAGGTTCCAGAATTCGGTATATCTGTCGCAGTCACAGCCGGGGCCGCAATCCGGAGAGCCGCAGCCGTATTTTTCACCGCGGTCAAAGTAGATTTCCGAACACGGGCCGCAGGGGCCTGCACCGTGTTCCCAGAAGTTATCTTCTTTTCCGAGTCTTACAATCCTTTCGGGCGCAACACCGACTTCTTTTGTCCAAATGTCAAAAGCCTCGTCATCATCCTGATAGATGGTGACCCAGAGCTTGTCCACGGGCATTTTCATAACCTCGGTGCAAAACTCCCATGCCCACGCGGTTGCCTCATGCTTGAAGTAATCGCCGAACGAGAAGTTGCCGAGCATTTCAAAATATGTTCCGTGTCTGGCGGTAATTCCGACGCGCTCAATGTCCGGTGTTCGGATGCACTTCTGGCAGGTGGTCATACGCCTGCACGGAGGAGTGAGCTCCCCAGTGAAGTATTTTTTGAGCGGCGCCATGCCTGCGTTGATGAGGAGCAAACTCTTGTCGCCCTGCGGAACAAGGGAGAAGCTGTTCGCTCTGAGGTGTCCCTTGCTTTCAAAAAATGAGAGGAATTTCTCCCTGATGTCATTGAGACCCATCCATTCCATTTTTAATCAGATCCTTTCAGAAATACTTTAGAAAATAAAAAAAGATGCTCTTTTACACTAAGATCGGGGTGAGCAAACGCCCACGGTACCACCCGAATTGCGCAAAAAGCACCGCTTTGCGCGGCCACAAAAGACCGCATTCCGTTAACGCCGGAAAACGTCCGTCCTTTCGGCGGAGGCTCAGAAGCAGCACGCAGATTTTTGAAAACACCTTGCAAAGCCTTTCAGCCGTGAGCCTTGCTCTCTGGAAAAACGGGAACAAAAAGTGCGTTTCTTCATCAATGCCATTACAAAATATAACGAGGAAATTTTACTATTACTCGCACCTTTTGTCAAGACCCTAAAAGGGTTTTGCCCATTATTTTTCAAAGTTAAGGACAAATTTATCATTCAGGGCGCAAAAGCTTCCGACTTTCAACTATAATTTGCCTCTGACAGACAAAATATGAAATAAATATATAGAAATTCTAAAAAAATTTGATTTTTTTGTTTCCAAACATTGACTAAATATAATAATGATGATAATATAGTTGAGTTAAAAGCGAATGTGCGAGTTATTTTGTTCATTTTGCACAGCGCTTTTTTCTTTTTCCACGTTCAAAAGAAAAGATTTGGGAGGAAAATGTATGTCAAACAAACTTGAAAAAAAATACGGCCTATTGACCGCTATCTGTATGGTAGTCGGTATAGTCGTAGGAAGCGGCGTCTTCTTTAAGGCGCAAACGATCCTTGAAAAAACCGATGGCGATATGCCGCTCGGTATTCTTGCATGGATCATCGGCGGCGTAATCATGATTTTCTGCATTCTTGCCTTCTCGGTTATGGCGCAGAAATATGAAAAGGTTAACGGCGTTGTTGACTATGCCGAGGCAACCGTCGGCAGCAAGTATGCTTACATGGTCGGTTGGTTCATGAGCACAATCTACTATCCCGGAATGACCTCTGTTCTTGCCTGGCTTTCAGCAAGATATCTTCTTGTTTTCATCTGCTCTGTCAATCCGGACTTTGCAATGCACATTGCGGCTTCAGACGGCGGCTGCGTTTACGGACCCGAGTGTCTTGCCCTTTCCTGCCTCTTCCTTGTCGGAAGTTATGCAATCAATGCCCTTTCACCGAAGATTGCCGGTAAGTTTCAGGTTTCCGCAACATTCATCAAGCTCATCCCCCTTGTTCTCATGGCTGTTGTTGGAACAATTTACGGCTTCACGCACAACATGGCCGGTTCCGCCGACCCGATTCTTATTGAAAACTTCAAAACCGCTTCAGGCAACACCTCCGTTCTTTTTGTTGCCGTCTGTGCAACCGCTTTTGCTTATGAAGGCTGGATAATTGCAACCTCAATCAATGCGGAACTTAAAAACGCAAAGCGCAATCTTCCCATTGCTCTTGTTCTTGGCGGAATCATCATCATTGCCGTTTATGTATTTTATTACATCGGCGTTGCCGGCGGTGCCGATGTCAATACTCTCAGAAGCGACGGCGCTTCCGTTGCTTTCACAAATGTTTTCGGAAATGTTCTCGGAAATATTCTTAATCTCTTTGTTGCCGTTTCCTGCATGGGTACCCTCAACGGACTTATGCTCGGTTCAACAAGAGGCCTTTACTCGGTTGCCGTCAGAGGCTACGGTCCCAAATCAAAAACATTCAGTGAAGTCAGCGAAAACACAAATATGCCGACAAACTCTTCTGTTTTTGCGGTTCTTGTTTGTGCTTTGTGGCTTGTATATTTCTTCGGTGCAAACCTCACTCCGAAGCCGTGGTTCGGAATTTTCAGCTTTGACTCCTCAGAGCTTCCGATTATCACGATCTATGCATTCTACATTCCGATTTTCATTCTTTTCATGAAGAAGGCAAAGGACGTAAACCCGTTCAAGCGTTTTGTTCTTCCGGCTCTTGCAATCATCGGCTCGCTGTTCATGGTCTTTGCCGCAATTTATTCACACGGTATTGCCCCCTATCAGGCGGCTTCTGCCGAGGGTAAATTCAGCTGCCCGGTTCTCTTCTATCTTGTCATCTTTGCGGTTATCATGATTATCGGCGCTTGCTTTGGAAAGAAAAAATCAAAGTAATTAATTAACATTCAAAAATTATAAAAGATTCAAAAATTATAAAAGGCGGAGTTGTCGCGTTTTGCGTCAGCTCCGCTTTTTCTTCCGGGTTTTCAGGCTTATGTACTAAGTCCGAAACTCACCGAAAGAGCTTTGTCAATTCTGTCCATATCGGTTTCACAGAGGTTTCCCATATGCTCACGCAGCCGCCTTTTGTCAAGCGTTCTCACCTGTTCAAGAAGGACTATTGAATCTTTGGCAAGGCCGCAGCCGTCTGCGTTTACCCTGATATGAGTCGGCAGATTTGTCTTTGTTCTTCTGCTTGTTATTGCGGCGGCAATAACGGTCGGGCTGAATTTGTTTCCAACATCGTTCTGAACAATGAGCACCGGTCTGATTCCGCCCTGCTCCGAACCGACAACCGGACTTAAATCGGCGTAATAAATATCTCCCCGTTTAACATTCATGGCATTAACTCCCTTTCGTGTCTGACAGTAATATTCTGTCCCTGTTTTCTTTCTTTTAATCACGCGGGAGCAATATTATCGTTGAGTAATCACCGAGTGGCCGCCGAGTTGCTTCAGACGAATTTTCAAGCAGCGGTCACTGCATTTTATGCCATGTCCTGCACCGATGTGAATTCATAATCATAAGCGCCGGAACGCAAAGCCTTAATTCTTCCGTTTTCATCAAGGGAAAGCACCGCTTCACCCGGAACGGCGTCAAGCTTTATTTTTTGCGCATAAGCTTTATGCTCACTTGCTCCGGCGGCAGACAGCGCCTCAAAAAGTGTTTGAAAACCCTTTTGGCCGCCAAAAAGATTTTCAAGGTTTTCAAGCGAACACTCCGTTCCATCAAATCCAAAAGACAAAGCACCGTTTTCAAGCTTCAGCAAAAAGCCCTTTGCATCATTCGGTTCGGATATATTAAGTGTAATTTTTTCCGGCGAAAAATAGCAGAGTTCGCCGCTTATTATTGTTTCACCCTCGGCGAATGATACGTTGGCGGTTGTTTTTTCAAGTTTAAAGGCGCTTTGGCCACCCTTTTTGGCGCAGCCGCAAAAGAGAAGCAAAGGAACAAGAAGCAAAACAATTAGCCTTTTCATATGTATTCCCCTTTCGGAAAGGTTTCATAAAAGTATATTTAAAAAGGCATTCGTCTATTCTTCATGACACAAAAAAGCAGCTGCAAAAGTTTTTGCAGCTGCGGTTTTTAAAATTAAAGCGAGGCTTTCAGAATTTCAAGTATATCGTTTTCCTCAAGCGGCGCCCATGCACTTTCAAGTCCTTCGTTGACGGCGATGTGATGAGCCATTTCTTCAAGACGGGAAGAGTCGATTCCGACATCCTTAAGGTGCATCGGCATTGAGAACGATTCAAAAAGACTATATACGCTCTCAATGGTCTTTTCGGCAATCTCATTTTCCGGCAAAGACGGGTCAATGCCAAAAATGTGAGTACCAAAGCCGACAAACCGTTCAATGGTATGCTCGTTCAAAATGTGCTTCATCCAGCGCGGTGTGATAATTGCAAGACCTTCGCCGTGAGTGATGTCATAATACGCGCTGAGAGCGTGCTCAATTCCGTGGCAAGGCCAACCGGAGGGACTGTTGCCAATGGAAAGAATCTTATTGCAGGCAAGCGAGCAGTCAACCATAAACTCACCTCTTGCATCATAGTTTTGAGGCTTTTCAAGGGCAATTTTGGCGTTTTTAATAAGGCTTTTGATTGCGCTTTCACACATTCCGTCCGTCAAAAGCGAATGCTTCTCGCAGAAATACTGCTCAATGATATGGTTAATTGCATCTGCGGCACCGGCAGCCGTCTGTTTTTTTGAAACGGAGAACGTATATCGCGGATCAAGTATTGACGCATGGGGGAAGAGAAGGTCATCGAGATATCCGACCTTGTCATTGGTTTCCGTCCTTGAAATTACGCAGCCGCTGTCATACTCCGAGCCGGTTGCGGCAAGGGTGAGAATATCCACCAGAGGGAGCGCAGCTTTTGCCTTAACCTTATAGGTAATAAGATCCCACGGCTCACCGTCATAAAGAGCACCGGCGCAGATTGCTTTTGAGCAGTCAAGAACGCTTCCACCGCCAACGGCAAGAACAACGTCAATGTTATGCTCCTTGCAGAGCTTTACTCCGCCGAGAACACTTGTTGTATACTTCGGATTAGGCTCAATGCCCGAAAGCTCATAGACCTCAAAATCGGCCAGCAACTCTTTAACCTTGTCATAAAGACCGATTTTCTTGATGCTTCCGCCGCCGTATGTCATGAGGACTCTTTTCCCGAGAGGGCGCAGCACATCGGGAAGATTCATAACGGCGTCTTTGCCGAAGATGAGCTTAGTCGGGGTACAATAAACAAAGTTTTCCATTATTCAACGCACCTTTCTTAAATTGATTTATTATTTAAGCTTTTGGATACTGCCTTCTTAATTCTCTGTCATTATATAAGCCGAATTTAAGTTTAAGTCAAGAGCTTTTGGAAAAATTATTAAAGCGTTTTCACCGCATGGCTCAAAATAACCAATGCGGTGAAAATATTAACTAAGTCATTCAAAATCTGCAAAAACTTCGCGCAGTTCGTCAATAACATCGCTTGGAAGCATTCCGGTTTTTGAGTATCTGTCCGCAAGAACATCGGCGCAGAAGCCGTGGATATACACCGCAGCATCCGCCGCGTCAACCGGTCTGAGTCCGCGCGCACAAAAAGCAGAAAGGATTCCGGCAAGAACATCGCCGCTGCCGCCTTTTGAAAGCCCATTATTGCCGGAGGCATTGATATATACTCGGTCTGAATCCGGAGAGGCAACAACGGTATTGGAGCCTTTGAGAACAACGTAAACGCCGTGCTCTTTTGAAAACTGTCCGGCGTATGACACGCGGTCAGCCTGAATCAGGTTTGTCTGAACCCCGGTGAGTCTGCTCATCTCTCCCGGATGCGGAGTGAAAATAACCGGTATCGTGAGATTTTCGATAAGTGACATATTTCCGGCAACAATATTCAATGCATCCGCATCAACGATAACGGGGACTTTTGCATTTTCAAGTACGGCTTTGAGCACCGCCTCAGTGTCCTCATTCACGCCAAGTCCGCAGCCGATTAAAATTGCGTCAAACTTATCAAGAGACGAAATGAGAGTTTCAATGCACTCGGAGCTGAGAGTTCCTTTTTCGTTTTCAGGAAGCGGCATAAAAAGCGTTTCGGTGAGCTTTGAGGTCATAGTCTGATAGAGACACTCGGGAAAAGCGCAGGTGATAAGACCAACGCCGCTACGAAGTGCTGCTTTTGCAGCAAGCGCGGCAGCACCAGGCATTGCTTTGCTTCCGCAGATTGAAAGAAGATGGCCAAATGTTCCCTTGTGAGCACATGGGTCACGCTCAGGAAACAGATTTCCTATTTCCGTCTTATTATAAGTATACATTGAGTTATTGATAAAGTTATAGCTTTCCTCCGGGATACCGATATTCGCAATGATTATATCGCCGCAGCAATCCGAGGCCGGGTGAACAATATGAGCCGGTTTCAGCGCGGAGATTGCGATTGTATAATCGGCAACAAAACAGTTCGGATCGCAGTATCCACTGTCGCAATAAACACCGCTTGGAATATCTATTGCAAATTTCAGTCCCTTGGCATCCGACATTTCCGAGATAAGCTGCTTCATATCCTCCGAAATTGAGCCGTAAAAGCTGAAGCCAAAAACAGCGTCAACAACAACGTCTGCGCTTTTGACCGTCTGAACGGCTTTCATTCTGTCTGCATCATACCAAACAGTCGGAATTGCAATGTCAACTGCCATTTTATACATATACTCCGCCTCCGGACTTCCCGGATAGCCGGAAGCGAGGACAATGGTAACATTATATCCGTTTTCGGCAAATTTGCGCGCAACAACAAAGCCGTCTCCGCCGTTGTTCCCTTTTCCGCAAACCACAACGATATTGCGCCTTCTTGTTTTATCGCTTTCAATAATGTTCCGGATATTTCGTGTGCAGGCCGCGCCGGCGTTTTCCATCATGCGCTGATAGCTCAGGCCGTATTTTGCGGTGTACTTTTCAACCTGCTTCATTTCATCGCAGTTAAGAAGTCGCATAAATCATCCACCTTTCAAAAATGCAGTTTATATTTTGTTTCATTGTATCATACTTTGGCCAAAAATAAAATATTTTTTGATTAAGTCTTGAAAAAAAGTTCGGATTGTGGTAAAGTAACGAAAGATAACGCGATGAAAAAGAGAGTAGGCGTTTGTTTTTCATTTCAGAGAGAAGCGGTTTTTGGCTGAGATCCGTTTCATTGAAAAGGCGCTGAAGTTCACTTTGGAGCGGTGGGACTGAAAGAAGTAGGTCTCAACGGGTTACCTCCGTTAAAGGGTACAAGGAGTGTTTGCTTTTTGCAAAAATTAGGGTGGTACCGCGGAGCTTTTGGTTTTTCAGCTTCGTCCCTATTTTGGGGACGGAGCTTTTTTGTTTTGTCTCTTATCAATGACAGCAGTTATATAAAACGAAAGGAATGATTTCAAAATGAAAGAACAACTTGAAGCTATCCGCAAAAGTGCGATAGCCGAGCTTCAGAACGCTTCTGTTTTGCAGGACCTTGACTCGGTTCGAGTGAAGTTTCTCGGCAAAAAGGGCGAGCTGACCGCAATCCTCAAGCAGATGGGCAAGCTTTCCGCCGAGGAAAGACCCGTTATCGGCCAGCTTGCAAACGAAATCAGAGCAGACCTTGAAAGCAAAATTTCCGGTCGTGTTGACTCAATCAAGGAAAAAATGCTTGAAGAAAAGCTCAAGAGCGAAAAAATTGACGTTACCCTCCCCTCCGGAAGAGTTCCGCTTGGCCACAAGCATCCGCTTTCAATCGTGCTTGACGAAGTTAAGGACATCTTCTTCGGCATGGGCTTTTCCGTTGCCTCGGGTCCGGAAATTGAATGGGATTACTATAACTTTGAAGCCTTGAACATTCCCAAGAACCACCCGGCAAGAGACACTCAGGATACTTTCTATATTACAGAAAATATGCTGCTGAGAACTCAGACCTCACCATGCCAGATCCGTGTTATGGAAAAGCAGGCGCCGCCCATTCGCGTTATCGCTCCCGGCCGCGTTTACCGTTCAGACGCCGTTGATGCAACCCATTCGCCGATTTTCCACCAGATTGAGGGTCTTGTTGTTGACAAGGGCATCACGATGGCTGACCTCAAAGGCTGCCTTGAAGATTTTGCAAAGAGCCTTTATGGCGAGGACACAAAAATCAGGCTGCGTCCGCACCACTTTCCGTTCACCGAACCTTCATGCGAAATTGACGTATCCTGCTTCAACTGCGGAGGAAAAGGCTGCCCGATGTGCAAAGGCGAGGGCTGGATTGAAATTCTCGGCGGCGGAATGGTTCATCCGAAAGTTCTCAAAAACTGCGGCGTTGACCCCGATGTTTACAGCGGTTTTGCTTTCGGAATAGGTCTTGAAAGACTTGTTATGTTCCGCTTCAATATTGATGATATGCGTCTTCTTTATGAAAACGATGTCAGATTCCTCAACCAGTTTTAAGGAGGTGCTTTATAAATGAATCTTTCAAAAAAATGGCTGCTCGATTTTGTTGACCTCGATGTAAGCGATAAAAAATTTGCGGACGAAATGACTCTTTCCGGCTCAAAGGTTGAAGCTTTTGAGATTGAAGGTCATGAGCTTAAAAATATCATTACGGGAAGAATTGACTCTCTCACCCGTCACCCGGATTCGGATCATATGTGGATCTGCTCGGTCAATGTTGGAAAAGACGAAAACATTCAAATCGTTACCGGAGCACAAAACCTCAAAGAGGGCGACGTTGTTCCCGTTGCAATGGATGATTCATACGTTCACGGCGGTCAGCACATTACAAAAGGCAAACTGCGCGGCGTTGAGAGCAACGGTATGCTCTGCTCACTTGGTGAACTCGGTCTTACCACGCACGACTTCCCATATGCAATCGAGGACGGAATTTTTGTTCTTGGCGATGACTGCGATAAGACACTCGGCGTTGACATCCGCGAAGCTATAGGCCTCAACGACACGGTTACCGAGTTTGAAATCACCTCAAACAGACCTGACTGCCTTTCAATCATCGGCCTTGCGCGCGAAGCTTCAGCAACTTTCGGAGTACCCTTCAAAAAACATGAGCCGGTTGTCAAAGGCTGCGGCGGTGACGTCAACGAGCACCTTTCCGTTGAAATTCTCAACCCCGAGCGCTGCTACCGTTACTGCGGTGCTGTTGTTAAAAATGTCCGCGTCAAGGCCTCTCCGCGCTGGATGAGGGAAAGACTGCGCGCCTGCGGCGTCAGACCTATAAACAACATTGTTGACATCACAAACTATGTTATGCTCGAATATGGCCAGCCCATGCACGCTTTTGACCTGCGCTTCCTTGACGGAAACAGCGTTATTGTTCGCACCGCAAAGGACGGAGAAAAAATTACAACCCTTGACGGCGTTGAACGCGACCTCACCGAGGAAATGCTCGTCATTGCCGACAAAAACAAGCCTGTTGCCGTTGCCGGCGTTATGGGCGGCGAATTCAGCGGCATCATGGATGACACCGACACCATCGTTTTTGAAAGTGCCTGCTTCAACGGACCCACAACGCGAATCACCGCGAAAAAACTCGGAATGAGAACGGAAGCAAGCGGACGATATGAAAAAGAACTTGATCCGGAAAACTGTATGCCTGCGCTGCTTCGTGCGCTTGAGCTTGTTGAAGAGCTTGACGCCGGAGACGTTGTGAGCGGTATCATTGACTGCGACAAGTCTGTCAAAAAGGACAGAACTCTCCCCTTTGAACCGCAGTGGGTCAATGAATTTATCGGCATTGATGTTTCCGCCGAGGAGCAAAAAAGAATTCTTGAGGCTATCGACTTTAAGGTTGAAAACGGCGTTATCACTGCTCCATCATTCAGAAACGACATTGAACACCAGGCTGACATTTCCGAGGAAATTGCACGTTTCTACGGCTATCAGAATATTCCGAACAGGAAGCTTGGCGGCGTTGCCAACGCAAAGCGTACCCCGGAGCAAAACATGGAAAGGCTTGTTTCGCAGACTCTCCTCGGTTGCGGACTTTCAGAAATTGCAACTTTCTCTTTCATCAGTCCGAAACATTACGACAAAATCAGACTTCCGAAAGATGACCCGAGAAGAAGCGGCGTTGTTATTTCCAATCCTCTTGGCGAGGACACAAGCGTTATGAGAACAACCGTTATCCCCTCAATGCTTGATGTTCTTTCAAGAAACTATAACAACCGGAACGCTGCGGCGTCACTTTTTGAAATTTCAAACGAGTATATCTGGAACGGCACTGAAAAATTGCCCGATGAAAATGTTAAAGTCACCCTTGGAATGTATGGTGAAAGCTGCGATTTCTTCAGCCTCAAGGCTGTTATTGAAGAGCTTCTTTATGTCACCGGCGTTACCGGTTATGACTTTGTTCCGGTTACGGACGATCCAACCTTCCACCCCGGAAGATATGCAAAAATCATGCTCGGCGACGTTCAAATAGGCTACCTCGGCGAGGTTCATCCGGCTGTTCTCAAAAATTATGAAATCGGTGTCAAAGCCTATATCGGTCAGCTTGACTTCGCATCTCTCATTAAATACGGCAGCCTTAAGCGCGTTTATAAGCCGCTTCCGCGTTTCCCGGCCTCAAGCCGCGACCTCGCTTTTGTCTGCGATATTGATGTTCCGGTTATGACGCTTGAAAAGGCAATTTCCGGCGCCGTTGGCAAAATTCTTGAGAGTATTACCCTCTTTGACGTTTATGTCGGCTCTCAGATTCCAGAGGATATGAAAAGCGTTGCTTTCAGCATTAAAATGAGAGCTGCCGACCGCACCCTCACCGATGAGGAAGCCGATTCGGCAATGAAAAAAGCCATTGATGCGCTTTCAAAAATCGGTATCAAACTCAGAAGCTGATAAACAACAAAAAAAGCCGTACCCAAGCTCAAACTTCGGGTACGGCTGATTTAGTATAAGTCAGCATAGGAAAGGAAAACAGATATGCTTTCGGAACACGATCTTCAAAAAATCAACGAACAAAGCATTGGCAACATGGAACTTTTGGAAGAGGAACAAACCTGCGGCTGCTTTTTTTGCGGAAAAATTTTCTCTTCCAACGAGATAACGCAATACATCGAAGATGACGATGAAGGCGACACGGCCGTCTGTCCGTTTTGCAAAACGGATTCCGTTATCGGCGAAAGCTGCGGATTTGAAATTACAGAAGAACTTTTGAAACAAATGCACACCTATTGGTTTTGATTAGGCAACCGCCGGTTAATTGAAGTCACAAATATTGACGAGGAAATTTGTGCTTTTCAGTTAACCGGCGGTTATTTTAAATTTGTCTTGCAATTCTGTCAAAACGGTAATCGTTATCATAATTAATTGTTCCCGATGAACGGTATACGCTCAGAACAAGTCCAACGGCAAGATATAAACTCACAACGGAGGAACCGCCCGAACTGATGAACGGAAGCGTAATTCCGATAACAGGCAAAAGCTTGAGACACATTCCGATATTTATGACAACCTGTGCAACTATCATAAACATCACCCCGTAGCAAATCATTGAGGCGGCATAATTGTTTGACCGTTTTCCAACATAGATGATGCGGATTGCAAGAAGCGCAAAGAGAAGCAGAACAACAAAGGCTCCGATGAGTCCTGTCTCCTCACATATAACGGAAAAAATCATGTCGTTTGAACTTTCCGGAACTAATCCGCTCTGGGTATAGGGTCCTTTAAAAAGACCGGTGCCGAAAAAGCCGCCCTCGCTGATTGCGTTCGAGGCCTGTTGCTGCTGATAAATTTCATCCGAATAAGACTGCGGGTCAATAAGCGCAAGAATCCTGTTGCGCTGAATATTATCGAAAACCTTATACCAAACAATCGGCAGAGCCGCTCCAACGGCAACAACACCCAGCGGAAAATAAAGCCAATGCACACCGGCAATAAACATCATTCCGACAAACATCATTATGAAAATGAGCGCCGAACCCATGTCACCGGTATAAACAACAAGAGCTATCGGTATCATTGCGTGAATGCAAAGGAACAAAACATTTTTAACGCTTGAAAGGTCGCTTTTGAGATAGTTCAGATGCTTAGAAAATGTTATGATAAAGCCGATTTTCAAAATCTCGGACGGCTGAAGATAAAGGCTGCTTGTAATTTTCAGCCATGAGCGCGCATCCGAGCGACCGCTCGGTGCCGAGCCAAACGGTATCAGCAAAAGCATCAGAAAAAGCGAGCCTGCGGCGATGACCGGCCACAGCTTCAGAATAATGTCATAATCTATGAACGAAATAACGAGGCAGGCGGCAACACCCAAAATGAGGGCAAGAATCATAACCTTTGAGTCACGAGAAAAGAACGCGCCGTTTTCCGCAGTCCTGTGCGTTGCGGAAGAAACCATTACCGTGCCTATTGCAGAAAGGAAAAGGCACAAAAGCAAAAACAGCTTATCCGTTTCCTTAACGGCCTTTTTAATGTTTTTATATATCAAACCAAACCACGTCCTAAACTTTATCTTCATTCAACCGAAAACTATAACGATATTTTTGACAACAACAATGATTATATAATATTTATGACGATATTTCAAGTGATTGCGTTGACTTCTCGCCGTTTTGTGATACAATATATAAACAACCGCCGATTAACCGCTGAGCGCAAATCTCAGCCGTATTTTTTCAATTTCAATCAGTGGCCGGTTAAGTATTATTTTTTAAGGAGAAGCCGGATTTTTCTTCCGGAAAGTACATATGTTCATTACTCAGACCAACAGCGTTGAGGAAACCGAGGCTCTTGCCGAACGAATTGCAAAAAAACTTTCAACTCCCGTTGTCATCGCGTTTTTCGGTGGACTCGGAATGGGAAAAACTGCTTTTACAAAAGGTCTTGCAAAAGGGCTTGGAATTGACTGCGATGTTACAAGTCCAACCTTTGCGCTCGTCCACGAATACCTCGGGAAGAATGTAACGCTCTATCATTTTGATATGTATCGCGTTGAAACGTGGGACGACCTTTACTCAACCGGATTTTTTGACTATTATCAAAAGGGCTGTGTGATTGCCTGCGAATGGAGCGAAAACATTGAAAACGCTCTTCCGGAAAACACGGTGCGCATATATATTGAACGCGGTGAACACGAAAATCAACGCAATTTCAGAATTGAGGGGTTCGGTGAATATGAAGATTTTATCTGTTGACACAAGCGCTGTCTGCGCTTCGGTCGCCGTTACGGAAGATGAGAAAATTATCAGCCTTTGTTCAACGAACGCTGAGCTGACGCATTCAAGAACACTTTTGCCAATGATTGATTCCGCGCTTAAGAATTCTGAAACCGGCCTTTCGGACATAGATTGCTTTGCCTGTTCGGTTGGACCCGGTTCATTCACGGGAATCAGAATCGGTGTTGCGGCAATAAAAGGTCTATCAGACGGAACCGGAAAAAAATGCATCAGTGTTTCAACGCTTGAGGCGCTTGCATATAATCTCCTTGGTCAGGACGTCATAGCCTGTTCTGTTATGGACGCACGGTGCAGCCAAGTCTACTGCGCAATTTTTGATGTTTCGCAAAACTGTGTGACTCGCCTTACGGACGATGAAGCGCTGAAAATTGACGAGCTTAAAGAGAAGCTCAGCCGATACGGCAAAAGAATTGTCTTTGTTGGCGACGGAGCTGAGCTTTGCAAAAGCAGAGTCGGCTATGAGGTCGCGCCGCCGCTTTTGAGATTCCAAAACGCAGCAAGTGTTGGCATCTGCGCATTCAGAAATTTCAGCAAAGACAAACTGATTTCCGCTTCCGAGCTGATGCCGACCTACCTCAGACTTCCGCAGGCTGAAAGAGAGCTTAAAGCTAAAATTAACAATAAAGCAAAGGAGAATCTACAATGATTGCATTGGGAGCAGATCACGGAGGATATTTCCTCAAAGAAGAAATTAAAAAACATCTTGATGAAAAGGGAATCGAATATAAGGACTTCGGAACCTATTCATCAGACTCGGTTGACTACGCAAAAATTGCCTATAAAACCTGCCAAAGCGTAACGAGCGGTGAATGCGAAAAAGCCATTCTCTGCTGTGGAACAGGAATAGGAATTTCAATGGCCGCCAACAAAGTCAAAGGTATCCGTGCGGCTTGCTGCTCGGACTGGTTCAGCGCAAAATATACAAGACTCCACAACGATGCAAACGCTCTTTGCCTCGGCGGAAGAGTTGTGGGCGCCGGTCTTGCGCTCGAAATGGTTGATGTTTTCCTTTCCACCGAATTTGAAGGAGGCAGACATCAGAGAAGGGTTGACCAAATTACAGCCATTGAAAACGGCACATTTGAAAATTGAATCACGGCATATTTAATCGCCGCCCACGGCTTGTTAAGGCCATGGGCGGCGATTTTCTGTTCTGCTCGGTTTATTTCTTTTTAACCGCCATCCATTCCATGTGTTATGTCCTCCCTTGTTTTGCTGTGGCTATATTATAGCACCCGTAAAGCATCCGCGCCCGATTATTTATGCTCACTTTTGTCCAAAATAAATTACTTGATTTTCAATGCCCTCGTTGCGTTGAGAACAGCAATAACCATTACGCCGACATCCGCAAAAATCGCAATCCACATATCCGCAATTCCGACTGCGCCGAGAACAAGGCACAGCGCCTTGACTGCGAGTGCAAAAACAATATTCTCCTTAACGATTCTGAGCGTTCTGATTGAAATTTTTGAAGCGAGAGGAAGCTTCGCCGGATCATCGTCCATGAGGACAACGTCTGCCGCCTCAATGGCAGCATCCGAACCCAATGCTCCCATTGCAACGCCGATATCCGCCCTTGAAAGCACCGGCGCGTCATTGATTCCATCACCGACAAAAACAAGCTTTTCCTTATCCGTCTTTTCCGAAAGGAGTTTTTCAACCTCATTGACCTTATCCTCAGGAAGAAGCTGTGCTTTATAATCGTCAAGACCGATTTCAGAGGCAACACGTTTTGCTGTTTTTTCGCTGTCTCCGGTGAGCATAACGGTCTTTTTTATTCCGTTTTCTTTAAGCTTTGCAATCGCTGCTTTTGAGTTTGATTTAACAACGTCTGAAATGACTATGCAGCCTGCATATTTTCCGTCAACGGCAGTATAGACAACCGTTCCTTCGTCATGCTCATTTCCAACGGAGATGCCCTTGTCATTCATGAGCTTAATATTGCCGGCAAAAACCTGCTTTTTGTCAACAACGGCCGAAACTCCCCTGCCGGAGATTTCGTGAATATCAGAAACCTTTTCACGGTCAATGTCTTTTCCATAGACTTTTTTGAGGCTTTCGCTTATCGGATGGCTTGAGCCGCTTTCGGCGTGTGCAGCGTAATACAAAAGGCTGTCATTGTCAAAGCCTTCTTCTGGATAAATCCCGGTCACCGCAAAAACACCCTCGGTGAGCGTTCCGGTTTTATCAAAAACAAAGTATTTTGCGTCTGAAAGTGCTTCAAGATAGTTCGAGCCTTTAACCAGTATGCCGTTGCTTGAAGCGCAGCCGATTCCGGCAAAAAAGCTCAACGGTATTGAAATTACAAGTGCGCACGGGCAGCTGATTACAAGGAAGGTCAGTGCCCTTGTTATCCATTCTCCCCACAGAGGAGCGTTACCCATAATAAGTCTTGCAACGGGCGGAACAAGCGCAAGGACAAGCGCGCCGCCGCAGACGGCCGGAGTATAGTATTTTGAAAATTTCGTGATAAAATTTTCTGACTTTGATTTCTTCATGCTCGAATTTTCAACAAGATCGAGTATTTTTGAAACCGTTGATTCACCGAATTCTTTTGAGGTCTTAACGCGGATCACACCGGAAAGATTGATGCAGCCGCTAATGACATCATCGCCCTGTTTTGCGCTGCGCGGAACGCTTTCGCCGGTGAGAGCGCTTGTGTCAAGCGTTGTGTTTCCGGAAACAATTACGCCGTCAATGGGTACCTTTTCTCCCGGATTGACAATAATTTCGGTTCCTGCTTCAACGTCTTCGGGGTCAACCTTTGTGAGCTTTCCGTCAACCTCAACATTGGCGTAATCGGGGCGGATGTCCATAAGCTCTGTGATATTCTTTCTGCTTTTTCCAACCGCAACGCTCTGGAACAACTCGCCTATTTGATAGAAGAGCATTACGGCAACACCCTCGCGGAAATCGCCGAGGCCGATAGCACCGACTGTTGCAACAGCCATGAGGAAGTTTTCATCAAAAACCTGTCCTTTGAAAATACCTTTAACGGCCTTTTTGAGAATGTCATAGCCTATAACGGCATAAGGCACAAGATATAAAACAGCCTGAATCCAAACATTAAGTTCAACAAACTTAAAAAGTACCGTCAACAGAACAACCATTGCAGATGCTATGATTATCCGCCACAAAACCTTCTTTTGCTTCTTGCTCATTTCATAGCCCCCTTAATCAAAATCATCAGATATATATTTCGCAGTCATCTTCAACCTTTTTGCAGTTTTTAACAACGCGCTTCATTGTTTCATCAACATCAGCACCGTCTTCAAACTCAACCTTCATCTTCTGAGTCATAAAAGAGATTGTTGCGGCGCAAATGCCCTCAGTCTTTGCGGCGGCTTCTTCCATTTTTGCGGCGCAGTTTGCGCAGTCAACTTCGATTGCATATGTTTTTTTCATAATACCAAATCCTCTCATCGGAAATCATTGAACGATTGAATAATTGAACAACCGTTCATCTGTTATCTGTATTATAGTTGAATGTGTGCTCAACTGTCAATAGTTTTTGCAAAAAAGTTGAAAAATTTTTCGGAAATTTGGAAGTTGCGTAAGCGTTAAAGCTTCAACGGAAATAATTAGGTGCCAAAGCCGCATTTTTTACGGAGAAAACAAAAAAGCACTTATAAAAAGTGCTTTTCGTGGTGCGGGGGATGGGACTTGAACCCACACAGTATTGCTACCACTGGAACCTGAATCCAGCGCGTCTGCCAATTCCGCCACCTCCGCGTAAATATTAAGTTGTAAGTTTTTTGCGAAACAGGCATCCGCGCTACGCCATTTTGACACCTGTTGCAAAAACCAGCTTTGTAAAAAAAATACCTCTAATTTTTACACGGCGAGGTAACCGAGACGGAGCTCATAGCTAATTCCGTATATGGTGGAGATAAGCGGGATCGAACCGCTGACCTCTTGAATGCCATTCAAGCGCTCTCCCAGCTGAGCTATACCCC
>CAKSWC010000014.1 GCA_934511365.1 uncultured Eubacteriales bacterium | reverse complement strand
TTCAATCCGCTGTTCCACTCTCCGAAACAGCTCGCCTATTCTACCACATCCTCACCCCTCTTGTCAAGAGGTTTTTTTAACTTTTTTTCAAAAGTTTTTGGTGGAGCTATCAAGCGGTTTGTTTCGCTCTGTATGAAAACAGCTTTGTTATTCTATCACATGATTTTCACATTGTCAACACTTTTCTAAAAGTTTTTTGATTTTTTTCAAAGCCTTTTTCAAAGCCATTTAAGCAAAAACGCAGACCCCTGCGCAAACGTGAAAACGTATCCGCAAAGGTCTGCCGGAACAAATTAAAGTTTCAAATTGTTTTCATTCACTCAAGAAACGAGGAAAGCAGCGCTCCGTAGGTTGCAATGTCCATTGCCGAGATGTCGGTTTTGAGCAGATTCACGAGCGAATCGAACCGACTTTCAAGGGTATTTCCGTCATCAGTTTCAAACGAAAGGCGCAGGTAATGCGAAACAAGGCCGGTGATGCTTTCCTTTTCCTCGGCGCCGCTGTCGCAAAGATATGAGAGGTACTTCGCCATATTGTCCGCCGAGAGCTTCTGAATGCCCTCATTGATAATGAAACTGATTCCGTTGTACTCGTGGCGCACCTCATGCGGAATGTTGAGAGTCTGCTCACCGAACACTTTGAAGATATCGGCCGCGTTCTTTTCGTCAACAATCACATAACGGTCAACGTCTTTTCCCGTACAGGCGCGGACAGCCCAAATCAGCCCATCGGAACCGGAGCGTTTGTAATGCTCCTCAATACTGCCCTCGGTGGAGCCGACCTCACAGCGCTGCGACGCCGGGATATAGGTGATTTTAAAATTGCCCTTTTCGCTGTCGGCCGAAAGACAGGCAATCAGCCGTACTTTTCTTTCGCTCTCGCTGCAAACAGCAAGAAGAAAACTCGCTTTCAGCTCCTGCGGTGCACTGCTGTCAACAACGGCGCGCATCATTCCCGCAACCGTAGGCTCGGTCTCGCTCTGAACACCGGCCGTTTTCTCCTTGATGAGTGTGCCGACCGAGACAAGCGCAATGAGCGCCACTGCGGCGGCAAAAACCGAAAGTAAAATCTTGTTGGTTAGAAACCGTTTTATACCGTTCCCTCGCAGGGAAAGTTTCCGCAAAAAAATTTGCAGTTTTTCAATAATCTCTTCCATTGGTACCTCCCGTCCGGCATTCTAGATTCCAGATTCCGGATGCCAGACGCTAGATATTTCAAGTCAATGCTCCCACAAAGCTAAATGTTGAATTTTAGAAAAATATCTATTATCTATTATTTATTATCTCTTATCTATTATCTAAAATAATCCGAACATAATGCTCATTGCTTCCCGATTTGAAAAATCTGGCGTCTAGAATCTATCATCTGGCGTCTAGAACTCAAAAAGCTTCATGAGCTTTGAAAGATCCTCTTTTCCAAAGAACTCAATTTCAAGCGTACCCTTGTTACCGCTTGAAAGGGAAACCTTTGCTTTCCTTCCGAGCGACTGAGTGACCGCAAGCTCAACCTCATCGTAATAGGTGTCGCGCTTTTTCGGCCGCTTTTCTTGTTTGGCGTCGCCCTTGAGCAGCGCTTTGACGGCGCGCTCTGTTTCACGGACGGAAAGATTCTTTTTGATAATTTCACCGGCGAGGGCAGCTATCTGCTTTTCGTCCTCAAGCGCAAGAATCGTTCTTGCGTGGCCGGCGGAAAGTTCGCCGCGTTCAACCATTGCAAGAACATCCTGCGGAAGAGAGAGAAGTCGCATCGAGTTTGCAACCGCCGGGCGGCTTTTTCCAACGCGCTTTGCCGCCTGCTCCTGAGTCAGTCCGTATGTTTCCATCAAAAGCGCAAGACCCTGCGCCTCTTCAATCGGGTTAAGATCCTCGCGCTGAAGGTTTTCAACAAGCGCAAGCTCCATGGCCTCGCTGTCACTCATCTCGCGGATAACAACCGGAACCTCGGTCAGCCCGGCCATTCTTGACGCGCGCCACCTTCTCTCGCCGGCAATGAGCTGATAACCGCCGTCCGCAAGAGGACGGACAAGCAGAGGCTGAATCACGCCATGAGTTGAAATGCTGTTTGCAAGTTCCTCAAGCGCATCCTCATCAAAGCTCTTTCTGGGCTGGGCACGGTTCGGCTCAATGTCATTCAGCTTGAGCTTTACGGCCGACTTTGCCTCCTCTTCAATCGAATTATCCATAAAAAGCGCGTCAAGGCCTTTGCCGAGACCGCCTTTGTTTTTTGCAGCCATTATTCATTCTCTCCTTTGCTTTCGGTGCTGATATGAGAAAAAATTATGCGAGCGGAATTTTTCCGTTCTTTTTGAGGAATTCGTCCGCAAGCTCGTCATATGCCTTGCTGCCTTTTGACAGCCTGTCATAATATGAAACGGGCTGACCGAACGAGGGCGCCTCCGAAAGGCGGACGTTGCGCGGAATCACAACGGAGAACACCTTTTGCGGAAAAAAGCGCTTAACCTCTGAAACAACCTGCTGAGTGAGGTTGAGTCTGCCGTCGAACATCGTCAGCAGAACGCCCTCAATGTCAATGAGCGGATTATATTTCCGCTTGACCTGTCTGACCGTATTCATCAGCTGCGAGAGACCTTCAAGAGCATAAAACTCGCACTGAATGGGAACAAGAACGCTGTCCACGGCGCAAAGGGCGTTGATTGTGATGAGGCCAAGAGACGGCGGACAGTCAAGAATGATAAAATCGTAATTTTCACGAAGCGGCGCAAGAGCGTTTTTGATTCTTGCCTCACGCGAGGTGAGGTCGGCAATCTCAAGTTCCGCACCGGCAAGGTTCATATTGGCCGGAAGAAGGTCAAGGTTTTTGAACTTTGTCTCCTTGAGGATATCGGCGGCCGAGGCGCTTCCTATCATCATGTCATAGGTTGAAATTTCGGTATCCCTTTTGCTGAAGCCGAGTCCGCTTGTTGCGTTGCCCTGGGGGTCGATGTCAACAAGCAGCGTTTTATAGCCCTTCATTCCAACGGCCGCGGCAAGGTTCACGGCGGTTGTTGTTTTTCCAACTCCGCCTTTCTGATTAACTATGGCGATGGTTTTTCCCATATTACTGCTGCCTTTCCTTTTTTCATATACATACTAAGTAAGTATACCACAACAGTGAAAAATTGAAAATAGCTTTTTTCAAAAAAATCTGAAATCAACTGCCTGTCGCAAAATTTTTCAGTTTACAACATTGATTGGCGTACCGTTTGCAAAGTTTTCAACATTTTTGAGAAAGATGTTCAAAAGTCTTGTCCGCGCCTCAAGGCTTGCCCACGCAATATGAGGCGTGATGAGGCAGTTCTTTGCGGCGATGAGCACATTTCCGTCTTTCGGCGGTTCGGCGGAAAGGACGTCAAGTCCGGCTCCGGCAATCACGCCGTTCTCTAACGCCGCGGCAAGGTCTTTTTCGTTGACAACGCCGCCGCGCGCGGTATTTATAAGGAAAGCCGTTTTTTTCATCTTTCCGAGGAAGTCCGCGTCTACCATTTCCTTTGTTCCTTCATTCAGCGGACAATGGAGCGAAACAAAGTCGCTCTCTTTGGCAAGCTGTTCAAGGCCGCAGAACTCAACCGAGCCGAAGCCGTCATAGGTATTCGTATGCGGCGAAAAGGCCAGCACTCGCATTTTGAAAGCGTTCGCAATTTCCGCAACGGCATAACCAATCCGGCCAAAGCCGACAATTCCGAGCGTTTTTCCGGAAAGGAGGAAAAGCGGTGCTTTTGTATAGCAAAAATGCTCGCTTTTTTCCCAGTCTCCGTTTTTAACGCTTTCACTGTGGAGGGCAACGCGGTTTGAAAATTCAAGCATGAACGCAAAAACAAGCTGCGCCACCGAGTCCGTGCTGTAGGCCGGAATGTTTGAAACGGGAATGCCTCGCTCCCTCGCCGCCGCGCAGTCAACAACATTGAAACCCGTTGCAAGGACTGCAATGAACTTAAGGTTCGGAAGCTTTTCAATCGTCTCTTTTGTAATAGGCGTTTTGTTTGTAACAAGAATATCCGCGTCAAGGCTGCGCGTTATAATATCCTGCGGCGCGGTGATGTCATAGACGGTGTATTCATCAACAAGCGTTTTCAGCCCGTCCCAGGAAAGGTCGCCGGGGTTTTCTGCGTAACCGTCAAGAATAACAAGTTTCATTTTTCTGCCTCCTTTGATTGCCTAGATTATAGCATAAGCCAAGCCTTTAGTAAATATCTGCCGAATTAGATTTTGGATTTTGGATGTTGCAAAAATATCTATTATCTATTATTTATTATCCATTATCTATTATCTAAAATAACTCAGGCGGTTACGAGCCGATGCCCGTACAATGCCGAGGCTTATTTTTATGCTCCGCATGAGGCTGGGTTCATGAGACAGCAAGAGTGACCGTGCCTATTGTTTTGGCGGTGCTTGTTCTGATTGCCGCCGCGATTATCATCCTTGCCGTCCGGCGAAAGAAGAAAACATAAATCGCCGCCAAAAGAAATTAACACATAAACGCACTGCCGCAAACGGATAAAATTTTCCGTCTGCGGCAGTTTTAAGTTTAAATGAAGCGCACTCAGACGGAGATTTTTTCTTTCTCCGTTGTTTCCGCCCTTTCTTTTCCGGATTTTCTTTTCTTCCTTTTTTTAATTTGATACACAACAAGGAAGAGCGCGATTGCAACAAAGATTCCAACAATGGCAAAAATCATGTCAAACATGGTGTCAAAAAGCGCGGCCTGACCCTCATTCTGAGCGCCCTTTCCAAAGATTTTGAAAAAGATCATGTTGTAATTCGGGCCGTAGGTATAACCCTGGTTGTTTGAACCCGGAATGAAAAAGTCTGCAAGGAATTCAAACGCCTCCCAGATAACAATCAGCCAAACTGAAAAGCCTGTTCCGCAAAGGAAAGAAATGCGCCTGTCAATCTCCTTTTTGGGGAACATACACTTCAAAAGCTCCATTCCGAGGAAGCAGCCGAGAAAGCCGGCCAAAAAATGCTGAAGCTTGTCATAATCGTTGATGACAGCATACATATTCACACAGTAGCAGAAAAAGCTGCCGAGGAGAACGAACAGGTCAATATAATTCTGAACCTTAAAGGAGAGCCGGCCGAGAAAGATCTTTTCCGGAAAAAGAGCGGAAAGCAACGTCACCGCAAAGGTTGCAAGCGTGTTGAGACAGATTGCAAGATACAGCGCCGGAGCAACCTTTCCCCTTGTGTAAAAAACGGCAAAAATCATCATAAGCCTCGCCGCCCACCAAAAGATGTAGCCGGGAACGCTGCCCTCGCTTTTGAGCCGCGTGCTCTGCAAGGAAAGGTGGAGCAAAAATTTATGTTTCATCAATACACCTCAAAAAGAAATTTAAATCAACTGTAAGCATGATGTATTATATTCAAAGAAAACCGAAAAATCAACAAATATGTTATGTTTGTAATCATGTCATAAAGCTGAAACAGCCTTTGAGGAAGAAAATGTTTCCGGTGTATTGATTCGCAGTGCTTTTTGGTGTATTATTATAGTGTATAAGTTGGCGCAGTCTTTTTTGGTGCGCCTTAAAAACGGACGGAGGCTATATAATGATATACAAACAAATCAAACTTCTTGTGAAATACGCGCTCGGCTGCGGACTGATTGAAAAAGGCGATGAGGTGTACTGCACCAACCGCATTCTTGAACTCCTCGGCCTTGATGAATATGAGGACTGCGTTGTTGCTGAAAATGAGGGACGGCTTGATGCCATACTCTCCTCCCTCCTTGACTTTGCCGCCGAAAAGGGCATTATTGAAAACACCGTTACCGCACGCGACCTTTTTGACACAAAGCTCATGAGTGTTTTTGTTCCGCGTCCGTCCTTTGTTGCAAAAAAGTTTTACTCGCTTTACGCAGAATCGCCCAAAAAAGCAACGGATTATTACTACAAGCTCTCGTGCGACAGTGACTACATACGTCGCTACCGCGTAATGCGCGACCTTAAATGGACGAGCGAAAGCGAATACGGAACGCTCGATATCACCGTCAACCTTTCCAAGCCTGAGAAAACGCCTGAGGAGATTGCCGCAGCAAAGCTTGCTCCCCAGAGCGGATATCCGAAATGTCTGCTCTGCCCGGAAAACGAGGGCTATGCCGGAAGAATGAACCACCCTGCGCGGCAGAACCACCGCATTATTCCCATCACCATTGACGGCTGTGACTGGGGCTTCCAATATTCGCCCTATGTTTACTATAACGAGCACTGCATTGTTTTCAATAAAAAGCATATCCCGATGAAAATTGACAGAAGTGCATTCAAAAAACTGCTTGACTTCACCGAGCTTTTTCCCCATTACTTTGTCGGCTCAAACGCAGATTTGCCGATTGTCGGCGGTTCAATCCTCTCTCACGAGCATTTTCAGGGCGGCCGTTATGAATTCGCAATGGCAAAGGCGCCGGTTGAAAAGGAAATTTCTTTCAAAGGCTTTGAGGACGTAAAGGCCGGAATTGTCAAGTGGCCGATGTCCGTCATCCGCATCCGCTCAAAAGAGAAGGAACGGCTCATTGACCTTGCCGATAAGATTCTCACGGCGTGGCGCGGCTATACGGACGAAAAATGCTTCATCTTCTCTGAAACGGACGGCGAAAAGCACAGCACCGTTACCCCCATTGCAAGACGCAGGGGTGAAGATTTTGAAATGGACCTTGTTCTGCGCAACAACATCACAACAAAGGAATATCCGCTCGGCGTTTTTCATCCGCACGCGGAGCTTCACAACATCAAAAAGGAAAACATCGGCCTCATTGAGGTTATGGGACTCGCCGTTCTTCCGGCAAGACTCAAAAACGAGATTGCCCTTTTGAAAAAGGCTATTCTTGAAAACCGCGACATCTCCTCCGACAGCGTTCTTTCAAAGCACGCCGCATGGCTCGCGTCTTTCAAGGATAAATATAGCTTTACCGAGGAAAACACTGAGGATATCCTCAAAAAGGAAATTGGAATTGTTTTTTCAAAGGTACTTGAACACGCCGGTGTCTATAAACGCACCGCGGAGGGCAAAGAGGGCTTCATGCGCTTTGTTTCATTCGTCAACTCAAAAAAGTAACAGGAGGACGTTTATGCGTAACAGAAAATTGAAATTTGGCCTGTTTTCAGTTCTCATGGCCGCAATGATGATTTTTTCATCGGCATATGTCACAACCGCCTTTCCGGGCAGCGCCTGCATTGTTGCAAATGCCGCCTCGGTGGTGCATATTTCAAACTGCAAAATCAAGCTTTCTTCAACATCCGTAACCTACAACGGAAAGGCGCAAAAGCCGAAAGTTACCGTGACCTACGGCAAAAGAACGCTCAAGGAGGGGAAGCATTATACCGTTAAGTATTCCTCGAACAAAAATGTCGGAAAGGCAAAGGTCACCGTGACCGGCGTCAAAAAGAACGGCTACACCGGAAATCGCACCCTATCCTTCAAAATTGTTAAGCCCGTAACCACCGTCAAAATGTCAAAATGCAAGGTTACGGTTGCTTCGTCCGTAACATACACCGGAAAGTACCTCACCCCGTCCGTCAAGGTTGCCTACGGCAAAAAAACGCTCAAAAAAGGAACGCATTACACAGTCAGCTATTCCTCAAACAAGAGCATCGGAAAAGGAAAGGTGACTGTTACCGGAATTAAAAAGAACGGCTACAGAAGCAGCAAAACCGTCTCTTTCAGCATCGTTCCGCAGACCGTTACCGGCCTCAAGGTCAGCGAATCGACCCACAACTCTTTCACACTGACCTGGAACAGAAGTCCGTTTGTTTCCGGCTACTCGGTTTTTGCCTATGACCTTTCAACAAAGGAATACACAAGAGTTGCAATGGTTTCAACAACAAAAGCAACAATCAAAAACCTTAAGCCCGGAACAACCTACCGCTATAGCGTAAGAGCATATAAGCTTGTTGACAACAAGTATTACCGCAGCGCATATTCTCCGGTTCTTAAGGCCATCACACGGCCCGCACCTGCGGAGGCCGTCTATATTTCCTATCCGAAGCCGAACGCCGTTCAGCTCAAGTGGAACGCCGTTGCCGGCGCAACCGGCTACCTTGTCTATTATTACAACCCCGAAAGGCGATACAGCATCATTCTTGACGATGTCAAAAGCGCAAGAACATATACCCTCACCGACCTTGACAGCGGCTCATATATGTTCTCCGTCAGACCCTACAGAAAAGAGGGCCGCACAACAATTTACGGTGAGCTTCCGAAGTATACCGCCGGTGCAACGGCAAGAATCACCACCGGTTCATACAAGGTTCTGAAATATACAAACCTGGTTGAAGGCGGAAACTATCAGATGACATTCACAACGAATGTTTCGGAAATCGGCGGCCGCCGCGTAACCTTTGCGGAAAGGAACGGCATTGTTGCCGTCAAGACCGATTTTGAAACAAATCGCGCCGCGCGTATCGTATACGACAAAAAGAGTGCTCTGATGTATTTCATCATTGACGGAAAGAGCGTCAAGTTTAACGACCTTTTCTCCGCCGGCTTCAATATGACCGACCTTTCCGGAAAAGTTCAGTTCCCAAAAACCGGAATCAACTCAACGATTGAACGCATTGACAATCGCCCGTGTCAGGTCAACTATGTTACCGACTCAAACGGAAACGTCAGAAAATTCTTCTTTAAGGGTGACGAGCTTGTAATCATTCAGGTCATCTCTCCGAGCGCAACAACAAATTACAGCATCAAGGAATTCAAAACCCCGGCCGACGCCGGAATGTTCAGCGTATAACAAAAAGGACTGCCGCAAAACGGAAACCCGTGAAGCGGCAGCTCTTTTTTCATTAATTAAAAACTCTTATTCCAGGCCGGCAAGCTTTTTGATTTCATCAACCTTGTCGGTCTTTTCCCATTGAACGCCAAGTTCCTCTCTGCCAACATGGCCGTAAGAGGAAAGGGGGCTGTAAATCGGTGCGCGCAGGTGCAGCATATCAATAATGGCTGCCGGGCGCAAGTCAAAGACCTCGTTCACAATTTCGGCAATCCTGTCCTCATCAATTTTTGCCGTTCCAAATGTTTCAACAAGGACGGAAACGGGCTTTGCAACGCCGATTGCATAGGCAAGCTGAACCTCACATTTTGAGGCAAGACCTGCGGCAACAATGTTCTTTGCAACATATCTTGCCGCATAGGCCGCGCTGCGGTCAACCTTTGTCGGATCCTTGCCGGAGAAAGCTCCGCCGCCGTGGCGTGAATATCCGCCGTAAGTGTCAACAATAATCTTTCTTCCGGTGAGTCCGCTGTCTCCCTGCGGGCCGCCGATAACAAAGCGGCCTGTGGGGTTGACATAAATTTTTGTGTCTGCCCTCATAAGTTCATCCGGAATAACGGGCTTTATAACATATTCCTCAATGTCTTTTCTGATTTGCTCAAGCGAAACCGACTCGCTGTGCTGAGAGGAAACAACAACCGCCGTTACGGCAACGGGCTTTGAGTCGTCATATTCAACCGTAACCTGGCTCTTTCCGTCCGGACGAAGATATGGGAGAGTACCGTTCTTCCTGACCTCGGTGAGTTTTTTTGTGAGCTTATGCGCAAGGGAAATGGGGAGCGGCATAAGCTCCGGCGTTTCATCGCAGGCGAAGCCGAACATCATGCCCTGATCGCCGGCGCCGTTGAGGTTATATCTGTCCTCCTCGCCATCCTTAAGCTCAAGCGATTTGTCAACGCCCATTGCAATGTCTCCGGACTGCCGGTCAAGAGTTATGATAACCTTGCAGGTGTTTCCGTCAAAGCCCTTTTCGGGTGAATCATAGCCGATATCGCAGATTGCCTTGCGTGCAATCGCCTCAATGTCCGGCGAGGAAACCGTGCTGATTTCACCCATGATGAAAACCTGATTCGTTGTTATAGCGGTCTCGCAGGCAACGCGGGCGTTGGGATCTTTTTCAAAAATTGCGTCCAGAACTGAGTCGGAAATTCTGTCGCAGATTTTGTCGGGATGTCCCTCGGTAACGGATTCCGAGGTAAAAAGATGTTTTGTCATTTTTAAAAAATGCTCCTTTCATTTCTCTTTCCTTTTGATTTTTCACGGTGAAAAACGAAAGAAAAAAATCTCCGGCCGTTTTTCAGACCGGAGATAAAACCTTATCTTTCGGTCAATACCGCAGGATTTAGCACCTTGCAAAAAAAGCAGGTTGCCGAGCTTCAAAGGGCCTGTTCCCTCAGCTACTCTCAATAAGGAAAATATTCAATTATTAACTTGTTAAGTATACACCCTTTGACGGATATGTCAAGGGGTTTTCAGCTTTTTCAAGAATTTATCAAATCCAGGTCAGATAGACGTCAAGTCCGTCCACTCTGTATGCCTGACCGCCGTCCTTGAGCGACTTTGTGAATGCGTTGAGCATTTCAAAGTTCTTCATTGTGATTCTTGCGTCAATGCGATAGTTTGAGAACTTGGTGTCATAGCCGCCGCCGTTGTTGCCGATCTTGAAGCCGGTGCACCACCAGTAAAGACCGTATGGACGCTCAAAGGAGAACACCCAATCTTCCTTCTTAACGTCATACTGATAGAACTTCATGCTCATTCTGAGCATATCCTCGTCAGAAGCGCAGTCATAATGCTCAAAAACTCTGTCAACGGGCTTGGTGTATACGCCGATTTCTCCGCCGTAAATAACAAGGCCGTAATGACCCTTCCAGAACTGGATCATCCAGTCCTTTCCGTTGCAGTTAAATTTGAAGCGGTTGGTCTTATAGTTGAGGAGGATGAGCTGGGCTGAAATGTCATAAATAACATTGAAGCCGAAGTTTCTCTGCCACGGATCTTTTGCGGTGTAGAAAACGTCTCTTTCCGGGTCATAGAGATAGCCGAGAAGTCCGGCGGCGCCGAGCTTTCCCGTGTCCTTCCACGGATTGTTCGGGTCCTCCGCGGCGTTGTAGAAATGGAAAATTACATCGCTTTCATCGCCGTAGATGCGCCTTCCGTTAACAACGGTGTATGCACGGACTTTGTAGCTGTAAGTCGTATTGGTTTCAAGCGAATCGTCAATGAAAGAATTTGTTTCCGTTGTTCCAATGGATACAAAACCTGATTCCGTTGAATCAAGCTTGCTGTATCGCATAACTTCATAGCCGGAAGCGCCCTTGGCTGCGTCCCATGTGAGGGCAACTTTTTTTTCTGAGGTTGTTGCGGCCTTAAGGTTCTTCGGAACGTCCGGAGTTGTTGAAAGGCGGAAGGTCTGGCTATATTCCGAGGTGAGCTTTCCGGCTGAAGCCGTGAAGCGGATGAGATATTCCGTTCCTGGCTCAAGGTCTTCAAAGGAATATACGGTATCGCTCGTTGTTTTAACTTCTTTCCAGATATTGTCGTTGTCGCAGCGATAGATTGTGTAATCCTCCGCTCCGTTGACCGGCGTCCATCTGAACTCAATGCGGTTTTTGGAAACATTGGCGGTGATTGACTCAACGGTTGAAAGGAGGGTTGTTGCGCTGACCGTTTTGCACGGTGCGGAATAGGTCACAAGCGAACCGTTCTTTGCAACGCTCTTAACCGCAAAAAGATGGGTTGAAAGCGAGTCAAGGCCGGTTACTGTGCAGGAAGTGAGCGTTGAAGCGGCAACGTCGGTATATTTCTTTGTTTCCGGGTTGTATTCAACAACAACATAGCTTACTGCGCCCTTTGCCTTATCCCAAGAGAGGTCGGCAGTGTGTTCGGTAACCGCTTTCACAGCGAGGCCGGAAACGGCCTGCGGACGGGTCTGAGCGTTGAGGGTCGGAGAATATTTTCCGTAATATACCTTTCCGTTCTTCTTGGTGTAGGCTCTGACTCTGAAAGCGTAGTTTGCGCCTGTGCTAAGGCCGGAGACGGTATAGGAAAGAGCGGTTGTTGCCCTTCCGGCACCCCAGCTTCTCTGATATTTGTTATAGATAAAGACATAGTATCCGGTCGCTCCGGCAACTTTCGGCCACTTGAGGGTTATTGAGCTGTCCGTACTTGCGGAAACGGAGACTTTTTCAACTCTTTTAACAACAACGGGGGCTGCAACGGTTGTTGCCTTGAGAACGGGTGAATACTTTCCGTAAACAACCTTTCCGTTCTTCTTGGTGTAAGCTCTGACCTTATAGGAATATGTTGTTGCGTCTTTAAGGCCGGTGTCGGTATAGTTGAGAACGGTTGTCTTTTTCTCGCTGACCCATTTCTTTTTGGCCGCGTTATAGAAAGAGACTTGGTAGCCCTTTGCGTTTTTAACCTTTGTCCACTTGATTTTGATTGACGAGGTCGTTCTTGAAACAAGGGTAACCTTGCTGACCTTTGCAACGGCAGCAGCCGCTGAGGCCATTGAAACCGTTGGAACTACCATGCAGAAGCAGAGGATAACACACAACAGGCTTTTGAATAACTTTTTCATTTTCCTTATTACACTCCTTTAAATGAATTTTGCTCCGCCAACGGGGCGGATACTGAGAACATAGCATGAATCGCTTCCGAAAACCGAGCTCATGAGGGCGGTGTACTGCTCAAGCAGCTCATTCGGAACAAAAGCCTGAATTGTTCCGGCAAAGCCGCCGCCGTGAACACGCCACGCGCCGCGGCCTTTGAGCAGCTCCTCGCTCAAAGCAAGGCCGAGAGAAACGGGCTGGTTTTTCGGTGCTTTGTTTGAATAGACGTTCTGGTTATACATGTATGATGAAAAGCCGCTTTCAACAACAAGCTTTTTGAAGTTTTCAAAATCGCCTGCTTTCAAAAACGTAACTTGCTTTTCCACTCTTTCGTTCTCATTGAAGAAATGCAGCGCACGAAGAACGGCACGCTCGGAAACAGCCTTTGAAATTGCTCCGGCGTTTTCAATGACATCCTTTTTAGAAATTTCGCGCAGAACCTTTTTGCCAAAGAAGGCGGCAACCTGCTCCATCTCCGTCCTTACTGCGGCGTATTCGCCCGTGAGGTCGCTGTGACTGCCCTTTGTGTCAACAATGCAGAGCGAATGGTCGGTTTTTTCAAAATCAAGCGGAACCTTTTCAATCACGGGATTCGCCGGGTCGGCAAAGTCAATCGTAACAAAGCCGCCAACAGCGCAGGCCATCTGGTCAAGCAGACCGCAGGGCTTTTTGAAGTGAACATTTTCCGCGTACTGAGAAATTTTTGCAATTTCAACAGGACTGATTTTTCCGTCGTTATAAAGGTGGTTGAGTATTGTGCAAACAAGAACTTCAAACGCGGCGGAGGAGGAAAGTCCGGAGCCGGAAAGAACCTTTGAAGCCGTTGTTGCGTCAAAACCGCCGATGTTATAGCCAAGCTCTTTAAAGCGCGCAAGAATTCCGCGGACAAGAGAGCGGCTGTGGCCGGCGTCCTCGGAGTTGACCTCAAGGTCGGTGATTTCAACGGTGTCAATGTTGTATCCCCTTGATTTCACGCGGACAATGCCCTCATCGTTTTTTGAGGCGGCTGCAACGGCGTCAAGGTCAACCGCAGCGGCAATGACCCGTCCGTGGTTGTGGTCGGTGTGGTTTCCGCTGACCTCCGTCCTTCCCGGAGCGGAAAAGAGGGAGACTTCCCTTTCATCGTCCTTCCCGTATTGTTCTTCAAAATCAGAAAGAACGCCGAAGAAGCGACTGTATTGTTCGTCAAAGTGCTTTTTTGAATAAGCGAGAGCAAAGCTTTCATCAAGCTTTTTCTCCGTGAGTGCGGCTTTCACCGCGGCGTATGTGCTCATAAAACCATCCTTTGTATGTATTGTCGATTGAATTTTTATATTACCCTTACAGCGTATAAACGCAGAAAGTTTATTATAACATTATACCATTCGTTTTAATCCAAGTTAAAAAGAGGAATTATTGCTCGCTTTCCTCCCTTTTTCCTTTTCCGCCAAGCTTGGTCAGGCTTATCACGCCGTTGAGCGAAAGAACGGCAACCCCCGTGAAAAGGGAGAGAAAGATGAGCGGAACAATGAACTTTGCGCTCGCCGGGTCAAAAACATTGCGTCCGATTGTTGTGTATGAAAACAGCTTATATGAAAAGCCGGCAAGGGAAACAAGAAGATATTTGGAAAAGTTTATGTTTGTTGTTCCGTAAAGCTGGCTGACGGAATTGACCGGCGTTCCGGGAACAAGGCGCAAAAGGAAAAGAAGAACGGTTGAACCGAGCTTGCTTTTGTCAACAAGGTCATGAGCCCGGTCATATTTTGAAAGAATTTTTTCCGCGTTTCCGCCGCCATAGCGCCTGCCCCAAAAGAACTTGATTGTGAAAAGGATTGAAAGGCCGGCAAGGTTAATGAGCGTTGCCCAGTACCACTTGAAAAGAACGCCGGCGGCAACGCAGATGCAGGAAAGCGGAAACCACGGAATAAGCGCCTTGAGCGCATAATTCGCAAGAATGACGGCAACGGAAAACCACGTTGCGCCGTTCGCCTGGATCCAGCGGTCAAAGTCATTGAGAGTGTCGGTATATTTGTTATACCACTCAACAAACCGGTCAACCTGAAAAAGGCGCAAAAGAATCATCAGGGAAAGAGCGACCGTGAAACAAATGAAAGCTATGAAATTGAGAACATAGCTCCGGTTCTTTTTTTCAGCCACTAATGCTCCCCTCCCTTTTGGCCGCATAAAGCTTTACGGTACCATTTTATAATAAAAAAAGCGTTCGGTCAATGATTTTCTGTAAGATTTTTCACATTTTTATTTTAATTGGAAAATTTTTCCGAGCTGTTTTGTGTAATTCGCTCAAAAACCCTCATTTTGCGCCAAAAAATCCGTATTCTTTGCTTTTTTAAAATTTATCCCAAAAGCTTTAAAAATATTACCTGTTGTGATATACTATTATTTAATACGATTGATATTCAGCTTCAAAAGGAGACTTGATTTATGCTTGATATTAAACTTATCAGAGAAAATCCTGACCTTGTTAAAAAAGCGATGAAAACAAGGAACAAGGATATGGACGCCCTTGTTGATGAAATTCTTGAAATTGACGCGCGCCGCCGTGAGCTTTCCGCAAAAAGAGATCAGCTCAAAGCCCGCCAAAACGCCGCCGGAAAAATGATTCCTCAGCTTAAAAAAGAGGGCAAGGACACAAGTGAGCTTATGGCAGAGATGAACGCCGTTAAGGACGCAATCAAGGCCGATGACGATGAGCTCACTGCGCTCGAGAACAAGCAAAAAAGCATCATGTATGAGTTCCCGAACATTCCGAGCGAAACCACTCCCATCGGAAAGGACGACAGCGAAAATGTTGAAATCCGCCGCTGGGGCGAGCCGAGGAAGTTTGATTTTGAAGCCGAGGCGCACTGGGACATCGGCGCAAGACTTGGAATTCTTGACCCGGAAACCGCCGCAAAGGTCACCGGCGCACGCTTCCATTTTTATAAGGGTCTCGGCGCAAGACTTGAGCGTTCGGTCATCAACTTCTATCTCAATACCCACACAAAACACGGCTATACGGAAATTTTTCCACCGTTCATGGTTAACCGCGCTTCAATGACCGGTACCGGCCAGCTTCCGAAGTTTGAGGAGGACGCATTTAAGCTCACCAATGACTACTTCCTCATTCCGACCGCAGAAGTTCCCGTAACCAATATGCACCGCGATGAAATTCTTGACGGCAGCCGCCTTCCAATCAAATACTGCGCATACTCCGCCTGCTTCAGAGCGGAAGCCGGTTCCGCCGGACGCGACACAAGAGGTCTCATCAGACAGCACCAGTTCAACAAGGTTGAGCTTGTTAAGTTTGTTAAGCCCGAGGATAGCTATAAAGAGCTTGAATCGCTCACCAACGACGCGGAAAGGGTTCTTCAGCTTCTCGGTCTGCCATACAGAGTTGTTGCGCTCAGCACCGGCGACATCGGCTTTTCCTCCGCAAAGACCTATGACATTGAGGTTTGGATGCCGTCATACGGAAGATATGTTGAAATTTCCTCCTGCTCAAACTTTGAGGACTTCCAGGCTCGCCGCGCTTCAATCAGATATAAAGAGGACGCAAAGAGCAAAGCGAAGCTTGTTCACACCCTCAATGGCTCGGGCGTTGCAATCGGAAGAACCGTTGCTGCCATCCTTGAAAACTATCAGAACGCAGACGGAAGCATCACCGTTCCGGAAGTTCTGCGCGAGTTCATGGGAACAGACGTAATAAAGTGATTTTTAAGCCCGGGGTTGGCCACTCAAGCTCAGCCCCGTTTTGATATTGTCATAAAAACCGACATCTATATTCGGAGGTAAAGAATGTACAGGAATCTTCAAGACAGCATCGGCCTCATCAGAGAGACCGACCCGGCCGTTGCGGACGCAATGGCGCTTGAGCTCAAAAGGCAGCGCGAAAAGCTTGAGCTTATCGCCTCGGAGAACATTGTTTCCCCTGCGGTCATGGCCGCAATGGGCAGCGTTCTCACAAACAAATATGCCGAAGGATATCCGTCAAGAAGATATTACGGCGGCTGCGAATGTGTTGATATTGTTGAAAACATTGCCATTGAAAGGGCAAAGGAACTTTTCGGTGCTGAATACGCCAATGTTCAGCCGCACTCCGGCTCTCAGGCGAACTTTGCCGTCTACACCGCCTTCCTCAATCCGGGCGATACCGTCCTCGGAATGAGCCTTGCGGACGGCGGCCACCTCACCCACGGCGCAAAGGTCAACCTCAGCGGAAAGCTTTATAATTTCTTCTCCTACGGTGTTGACGCAGGCGGCCGCATTGACTATGACGCGCTTGAAAAAACCGCGCTTGAATGCAGGCCGAAAATGATTGTTGCCGGTGCCTCGGCTTATCCGAGAGAGATTGACTTTGAACGCATCGGCAAAATTGCAAAAAAGGTTGGCGCCATTCTGTTTGTTGATATGGCACATATTGCCGGCCTTGTTGCCGCCGGGCTTCATATGTCTCCCGTTCCTTATGCCGATGTTGTTGCAACAACGACCCACAAAACCCTCAGAGGCCCGAGGGGCGGCCTTATTCTTGCAAAAAAGGAGCACGCCGCGGCGCTGAACAAGGCTGTTTTTCCCGGCTCGCAAGGCGGCCCGCTCATGCACGTCATTGCGGCAAAGGCCGTCTGTTTCGGAGAAGCGCTGACGGAAAGCTTCAAAGAATATCAGAAACAGCTTGTTAAAAACTGCGCCGCTCTTTCCGCGGAATTGATGAAAGAGGGAATTGACCTTGTTTCCGGCGGAACAGACAACCATCTCTGCCTGCTTGACCTGCGTTCGCTCGGTGTTACCGGCAAGGAGCTTGAAGAACGCCTTGATTCGGTCAATATTACAACGAACAAAAACTCCGTTCCAAACGACCCTCAAAAGCCGTCCGTCACAAGCGGCCTCCGCCTCGGAACGGCGGCAGTGACAACAAGGGGTCTTGTTGAAGAGGACATGAGGGAGATTGCAAAATATATTTATCTTGCCGCGACCGATTTTGAAAACAGCCGCGAAAAGATTCTTTCCGGCGTTGAGGCGCTTTGCAAAAAATATCCGCTTTATGAGTAAGTGATGCGAAAATATATAACGCCGTCCGGTATTGTTGAGCCGGGCGGCGTTTTGTTTTTCAATCTGCAATAAAAACAGCCGGTGCAAAAACTGCACCGGCTGCATTTATTATACCTTTGGTACTATCAAACAAGCTCGATGATGCACATCTCGGCTGCGTCGCCGCGACGGGGGCCTGTTTTGATAATACGGCAGTAACCGCCGTTAACGTCCTTATACTTCGGGCCGAGCTCGTCAAAAAGCTTCTTAACAACATCTTCCTTGGTAATGTATGCAAGAGCCTGACGCTTGTTGTGAAGTGTTGCTTCCTTGCCGAGAGTAATCATCTTCTCAGCCATTGAGCGGACTTCCTTTGCCCTCGTGACGGTGGTTTCAATGCTGCCTTTCTCCAAGAGATAAGTAACCATACCCCTGAGCATTGCCTTGCGGTGATCGCTGGTTCTGCCAAGCTTTCTGGTACCTGCCATTTGAAATCACTCCTTTTGTTGAAAAATCAGATTAGTCGTCTTCGGATCTGAGGTCAAGATCGAAAGAATGAAGCTTGTTGATAACTTCGTCAAGCGATTTCTTTCCGAGGTTTCTGACTTTCATCATATCCTCTTCGGTCTTTGTTGTGAGATCCTCCACAGTGTTGATACCCGCGCGCTTCAGGCAGTTAAAAGAGCGCACGGACAAGTCAAGTTCCTCAATGGTCATCTCAAGGACCTTTTCCTTCGCGTCCTCGCCTTTGTCAACCATTATCTCGGTGTTATATGCCTCTCCCGACAGATCGCCGAAAAGAGCGAGATGTTCGTTGAGAAACTTGGCTCCGAGGGAAACCGCCTCTGTTGCAGAGATTGTTTTATTCGTCCAGACCTCAAGCGTAAGCTTGTCAAGGTCCGTAACCTGACCGACACGTGTGTTTTCAACTGTGTAATTAACCTTAAGCACCGGTGTGTAAATCGAGTCGATCGCAATTACACCGATCGCCGGCTGCATGAGCTTTTTATTCTGCTCTGCCGAAACATATCCACGACCCTTATCGCAGGTGAGCTCCATGCTGACATGGGCGTCCTTATCAAGGGTGCAAATGTGGCTTTCCGGATTGAGAATCTCAACTTCTGAGTCGCTTTTAATGTCGCCTGCAACAATCTCGCCTTCGCCCGTTGCTTCAACATAGAGCGTTTTGGGCTCATCTCCGTGCATTTTGAGAATAACGCGCTTGAGGTTCAGAACGATCTCAGTCACGTCCTCTTTAACGCCGGGAATAGTTGAAAATTCATGGAGAACACCGTCAATTTTGACGCTTGTTATTGCAAAACCGGGGAGAGAAGAAAGAAGAATTCTCCTGAGGCTGCAACCGAGCGTGATGCCGTATCCCCTTTCAAGCGGTTCAACAACAATCTTGGCGTAAGTTCCGTCCGGTGAGATTTCAGCTGTTTCGATTCTGGGCTTTTCAATTCCTATCATGCAAAACCCTCCTTATTCTGTTGTGGATGTGCGTTACGGACACCGCCGATTACTTAGAATAGAACTCGACGATGAGATGTTCTTCAACCGGTACTTCGATCTGCTCGCGCTCCGGAAGAGCAACGACCTTGGCCGAAAGAGCTTCGGCATTGAGATCAAGCCAAGAGGGAACGGGTCTTGAAGCGTTGGCTTCAAGGACGGTTTTGAACTTTGCGCTGTCCTTGCTCTTGGATTTGATTGAAACGGTGTCTCCGGCCTTAAGGAGATATGACGGAATGTCAACCTTTTTGCCGTTAACTTCAAAGTGGCCGTGGGTAACAAGCTGTCTTGCCTCCGCTCTGGACGATGCCCAGCCGAGGGTATAAACAACATTGTCAAGGCGGCTTTCGCAGATGCGAAGAAGGTTTTCACCGGTTACGCCTGCCTTGCGCTCAGCCATAAGAAAATATTTGTGGAACTGTCCTTCCTGAACACCGTAATAACGTCTTGCCTGCTGCTTTGCGCGGAGCTGGAGTCCGTATTCGGAGTTCTTGCTGCGGTTCTGACCGTGCTGGCCGGGGGCATAGGAACGACGCTCAAAGGCACATTTGCCGGTATAGCATCTGTCGCCCTTGAGGAAGAGCTTCTTACCCTCGCGGCGGCACAGTTTGCAAACTGCACCTGTATATCTTGCCATTGATTCTTACCTCCCGTTATACACGTCTTCTCTTGGGCGGGCGGCAGCCGTTGTGGGGGATCGGGGTAACGTCCTTAATCATTGTTACATCGAGTCCTGCGGTCTGCAAAGCTCTGATTGCGGCTTCGCGGCCTGCGCCCGGTCCTTTAACATATACTTCAACAGTTTTCATGCCGTGCTCCATTGCAGCCTTGGCAGCCGTTTCAGCGGCGGTCTGAGCGGCAAAGGGAGTTGATTTCTTTGAGCCTCTGAAGCCCATTTCGCCGGCACTTGCCCATGACACAGCGTTACCCTGAGTGTCAGTGATGGTAACGATGGTGTTGTTGAAGGTGGATTGAATATGGGCCGCGCCGCGCTCAATGTTCTTGCGCTCACGGCGACGACGAATGGTTGCAACTTTCTTACCAACCTTAGCAGCCATAATTAGCCTCCTCCTTTAGCTTATTTCTTCTTGTTAGCAATAGTCTTTTTGGGTCCCTTGCGTGTGCGGGCGTTGGTCTTTGAACGCTGACCTCTAACGGGAAGACCCTTTCTGTGACGAACGCCGCGATAGCAGCCGATCTCGGTGAGTCTTTTGATGTCAAACGCGGTTTCTCTTCTGAGGTCACCTTCAACCTTAAGGTGATGGTCGATATACTCACGAAGCTTTGAAACGTCGTCTTCGGTCAGGTCCTTAACTCTTGTATCGGGGTTAATGCCTGTTGCAGCGATAATATCGTCTGCGGTTTTGCGACCGATTCCGAAAATATAGGTAAGAGCAATTTCAATTCTCTTGTCTCTCGGAAGGTCAACACCTGAAATACGAGCCATTTGTCAGTTACACCTCCAAATCTGGTTTAAGCGCCATTAGCCCTGACGCTGCTTGTGCTTGGGATTTTCGCAGATCACCATGATCTTTCCCTTGCGTTTAATAACTTTGCACTTCTCGCAAATTTTCTTTACAGAAGGTCTGACTTTCATTGTGAACTACCTCCTTTAAAAATGAACCTGTCGGTTAATATAATGCTTTAACGCTTTGTTTTGCGACCGGTTTTGCGGCGGATTTGCGTTTATCGGCGAGCGGATTTTTTGGCCTGAGTGCATAAGGCTTCGCGGGCAATACTTTGTGTATTGGCAAGAAGCATTGTGTGCTCCGGCGGAAAATGCGCCGTCGAGAAGCGTAAATACGTCCGAAAAATCGGGAGCTGCGACCGGTTTTGCGGCGGATTTGCGTTTATCGGCGAGCGGATTTTTTGACCTGAGTGCATAAGGCTTCGCGGGCAATACTTTGTGTATTGGCAAGAAGCATTGTGTGCTCCGGCGGAAAATGCGCCGTCGAGAAGCGTAAATACGTCCGAAAAATCGGGAGCTTACTTAGATCTCCATGTGATACGGCCCTTGGTCAAGTCGTATGGAGACATCTCGACCGTAACCTTGTCTCCGGGAAGGATGCGGATGTAATTCATTCTCAGCTTTCCGGAAATGTGGGCAAGAATTTTGTGGCCGTTGGAAAGCTCAACCTGGAATGTTGCGTTCGGAAGCGCTTCAACAACAGTGCCTTCAATTTCGATCATATCCTGTTTTGACATAACTTTTACCCTTTCAAATCAGTGAATTGTTTGAGTGTTTTCCGCAATTTGCGGTTTGTCTCCATTGAGGAGCGATCAACGAACAATTCGGTTTTTTCAACGTGACGCGGATTTTTCGCCTTTGCTTTTTCAAGCGGACGTTCCTTTCCGTCACAGAGGAAAACCCTGTTTTTTTCAAGGCGCACCACCGCAAGCAGTCGGCCTTTGTCGCGTCCTGCTTTAGACAGCACTACCTGCCCTTTTTCAAACTCCATTGGGGCTGTCCTCATTCTTTCGTGAGGATAACCGGGCCGTCCTTTGTGATGGCAACGGTGTTTTCAAAATGGGCCGAGAGCTTTCCGTCGGCGGTTTTAACCGTCCAACCGTCGGAAAGTCTTTTGATAGCTTTTGTGCCTTGATTGATCATCGGCTCAATGGCGATTGTCATGCCCGGTAACAGGCGAACGCCCCGGCCGGCGGTTCCGTAATTCGGAACGGCGGGATCCTCGTGCAGCTCTTTGCCAACGCCGTGTCCGGTATACTCGCGGACAACGGAAAATCCTCTTTCCTCGCAGTAGCGCTGGACGCACGAGCCGATATCGCCGATTTTTCCGCCGGGAACCGCAACCTTGATTGCCTCATAGAGGCTTTCTCTTGTTACGTCTATCAGCCGCTGTGCCTCGGCGGAAATTTTTCCGCAGGCAAATGTGGCGGCGTTATCGCCGTTAAAGCCGTGCTTCTTTGCTCCAAGGTCGATACTTACGATATCGCCCTCTTTAAGGATACGCTTTTTGCTTGGAATGCCGTGAATTACTTCATCGTTAACGGAAATGCATGCGGTGGCGGGGAAGCCGTATAAATGCAGGAAGTTGGGTTCGGCACCCTGACTTTTGATGTATTCATAGGCAATGCGGTCAATTTCGGCGGTTGAAACGCCGGGTCTCACCGCTTCTCCGGCCACTCTCAGTGCTCCTGCGGAAATCCGGCAGGCTTCTTTCATGAGCGCAAGCTCACGAGTAGTTTTCAGCACAATCATGCTTAATCCTCCAATGCTTTGAGGGTGAGCGCAGTCGTATCGGCGACCTCCTCCTGTCCCTCAACAACAACAAGCTTGTTCTTCTTTCTGTAATAATCAACAAGCGGTTCCGTCTGCTCGTGATATACCTTGAGACGCTCAAGGATGGTTTCTTCCTTGTCATCCGTGCGCTGAACAAGCTGCGCGCCGCAGTGATTGCAAACGCCGTCCTTTTCCGGCTTCTTATAAAGAAGATGATAGGAAGCGCCGCAGCCGCCGCAGACTCTGCGTCCGGAAAGTCTTTGAACAATTTTTTCGTCTGGCACCTGAATGTCGATAACTTTGTCGATTTCAATGCCCATTTCATCAAGAGCCTGTGCCTGCGGCACGGTTCTCGGAAAACCGTCAAGGATGAATCCGTTTTTGCAGTCGTTTTCTTTAAGCCTGTCTCGAACGATGCCTATAACGACATCGTCGGGAACAAGCAGGCCTTTGTCAATGAATTCCTTTGCTTTAATACCCATTTCCGTCTGCGCTTTCAGCGCGGCGCGGATGATATTGCCTGTTGATATGGTCGGAACGGAAAGACGCTCGGAAATTATCTCTGCCTGAGTACCCTTTCCGGCTCCCGGCGCGCCCAATAAGATAAGCTTCATCAGGTATCACCTCTCAAATAAGTATTAGTCAAGGAAGCCCTTGTAATGTCTCATCATCATCTGGCTTTCAAGCTGCTTAACGGTTTCAAGCGCAACACCAACAACGATGATGAGCGAGGTTCCGCCGAGTGAAAGAGCCATCGGGTGCTTGATGAGCTTTGTGAAGATTGTCAAGATATTCGGGAACAGGGCAACAACCGAAAGAAGCAGCGCACCCAGAAGCGTAATTCTTGAAAGAATCTTCTTGATATAATCGGAAGTCGGTTTACCCGGACGGATACCGGGAATCATTCCGCTGTTCTTTCTGATGTTGTTCGCCATTTCAACCGGGTTATACTGAATGCTTGCATAGAAGTATGCAAAGAACAGGATAAGGATGAAATAGAGAATCGCATAGAACCAGTGGTCGCTTGCGAACATCTTGAAGAACGTCTCCCAGCCTGTGCCTTTAATCTTATCCTCGGAGAGGAAGAGCTGAACGGTTGCGGGGAGGGAAAGAATTGAGGAGGCAAAGATAACGGGAAGAACGCCGGACATATTGACCTTGATGGGAATGAAGGTGCTCTGGCCGCCATACATCTTTCTTCCAACAACTCTTTTTGCGTACTGAACGGGGATTCTGCGTTCCGCGTTGTCCATCCAAACAATGTATGCGATCATTGCAATAAGGAGAACGATAACGATCGGAACGAGTGCAAAGTATGCGCCGCCGCTCATGAGCATCTGATAAAGCTGGATGCAGAGAGTGGGCATACGGGAAACGATTCCTGCGAAAAGGATGATGGAAACGCCGTTTCCGATACCCTTGTCATTAACCTGCTCGCCAAGCCACATTACAAACGCGGAACCGGCGGTCAGAACAAGAATCACAACAAGACCCTGGAGAACCGCTGCAATGCCGGTGAACTTCTGGCCTGAAGCGTCCAGAACAACAAAGTTCTTTGCGCGCAGATAGATGAAATATGCAGTGGACTGCATGAGCGCAAGAGCGATTGTTGTATATCTTGTGATGGTTGCCATCTTCTTTCTGCCCTCTTCACCCTCTTTTGAAAGTTTTTCAAGAGCGGGGATTGCAACGGCAAGAAGCTGGATAATAATTGAACTGTTGATGTAAGGTGTAACGCCCATTGCGAAAATTGTTCCGTAGTTGAACGCTTCACCGGTCATCATGTTGAGGTAGTTCATGAAGGACTCGCTGCCTTCGGGTGTAATTCCGTCAGTGATGTTTGTGAACGGAACCGGGATAGCAGCACCGATCCTGAAGATCAATACTATAAGCGCCGTGAAAAGCATTTTCTTTCTGAGATCTGCAATTTTCCAAGCATTTATAAATGTACTAATCATTTCAGATCACCTCGGCCTTTCCTCCGGCCGCCTCGATCTTCTGCTTAGCTGAATCGCTGAAAGCATTCGCCTGAACGGTGAGAGCCTTGGAAAGCTCGCCGTTTCCGAGAACTTTTACGCCGCCGAGAACCTTTTTGACAAGACCCTTTTCAATAAGAGCGTCAACCGTTACGGTCTCTCCGGCTTCAAAAGCCTTGTCGAGAGCAGCAACATTAACGATTGCCATTTCGATTCTGAAAATATTGTTGAAACCTCTTTTGGGAAGTCTTCTCTGGAGGGGCATCTGGCCGCCTTCAAAGCCCGGACGCATTCCGCGGCCTGCTCTGGCCTTCTGACCCTTGTGACCTTTACCGGCGGTTTTACCCTGACCGGAACCTGCGCCGCGTCCGATTCTCTTGCGAGCCTTTGTTGAACCGGCTGCAGGTGAAAGTTCGTGCAATTTCATTTTTCGCACCTCCTTGCTTTATGCTTCGGTAACCTCGATAAGGTGAGCAATTTTTCTTACCTTACCTTGAGTCTGCGGATTGTTCGGCTGAGTAGCCTCGTCTCCGATTTTGCGAAGACCGAGAGCATGGGCGGTAGCAATCTGATCTTTCTTTGAGCCGATAAGACTTCTTACAAGCTTAACCTTAATCATTGTTACGCCCTCCTTAACCTAAAATTTCCTGAGCGGACTTTCCGCGAACCGCAGCAACCTCGTCGATGTTGCGCAGCTTTGAAAGGCCGTCAAGTGTTGCTCTTACGACATTGCAGGGGTTGTTTGAACGAAGAGCCTTTGTACGGATGTCCTTGATTCCGACTGTTTCAACAACAGCACGGACGGGACCGCCGGCGATAACGCCGGTACCGGGTGCGGCAGGCTTGAGAAGAACAACGCCTGCGCCGAACTTACCGATGATCTCGTGGGGAATGGTTGAACCCTTGAGGGCAACCTTCATGAGATTCTTTTTCGCGTCTTCGATACCCTTGCGGATAGCGTCGGGAACTTCACCCGATTTTCCGAGACCGAAGCCAATGGTTCCGTTTCCGTCACCGACAACGACAAGAGCTGCGAACTTGAAGATACGGCCGCCCTTAACGGTTTTGGAAACACGGTTGATGGCAACAACGCGCTCTGTAAGTTCATAAGCCGATGCATCAATCTTATTCATAAATCAATATCCTCCTTGCTTAGAACTTCAGGCCGCCGGCACGAGCGCCGTCTGCGAGTGCCTGAACACGACCGTGGTATACATAACCGCCTCTGTCAAAGACACATTCGGTAATGCCTTTTTCAGCGGCACGTTTTGCAAGAAGCTCGCCAACCTTGGTTGCTGCTTCTTTGTTTCCGCCGTACTCAAATTCCTTTTCCACCGTTGCTGCCGAAGCGAGGGTAACGCCGTTCGCATCGTCAACAAGCTGTGCATAGATGTGGTTGAGTGAACGGTAAACGCTCAGACGCGGACAAGCCGCAGTACCGCTGATCTTAGCGCGTACTCTTTTGCGTCTTTTAAGTCTTGCTTTATTGCTGTCTTTTTTGCTGACCATAGAAATTTCACTCCTTTACCAATCTTATTTACCCTTACCGGCTTTACCTTCTTTGCGGCGGATATGCTCTGAGGCATATTTGATTCCCTTGCCCTTATAAGGCTCCGGCGGACGCTTTTCGCGGACTTCCGCGGCGAACTGACCAACCTTCTGCTTGTCGGCGCCGTGGATGATGATCTTGTTGGGAGCGGGAACTTCAACGGTGATGCCGTCTTTTTCAGACATGATAACATCGTGTGAATAACCGATCTTCATAACGAGGTCGGTGCCCTTCTTCTCGGCACGGTAGCCGATACCGTTGATTTCAAGCTCCTTTTTGAAGCCGTTTGAAACGCCCTCAATCATGTTTGCAATGATCGTGCGGGTAAGACCGTGAAGTGATCTGTATTCCTTGTCATCATTCGGACGGGCAACGATGATTTCGTCGCCTTCCTTTGTGACAGACATATTTTCATGGACGGTGTGGGTCAAAGTACCCTTTGCGCCCTTGACGGTAACGGTGCTGCCGTCAATCGTAACCTCCACTCCTGCGGGAACAGCAATGGGCTTTCTTCCTATACGTGACATTTCAGCACCCCCTTACCAAATGAACGCAAGGACCTCGCCGCCAACATTGGCTTTGCGGGCTTCCTTGTCGGTCATGATGCCCTTTGAGGTTGAAAGGATCGCGATTCCGAGACCCTTCATAACCTTGGGCATATCCTCACAGCTCGTATAAATTCTCAGGCCGGGCTTTGAAACTCTTCTCAGGCCGGTGATGATGCGGCTCTTTCCGGGGCCGTATTTGAGCTGAACTTCCATAATTCCCTGCTTACCGTCCTCTTCAACGGTGAAGCTCTTGATGTATCCTTCATCCACAAGAATCTGAGCAATTGCCTTCTTGGTGTTGGATGCAGGAATTTTAACTGAATCGTGTTTAGCTGCGCTTGCATTACGGATTCTCGTAAGCATATCAGCGATTGCGTCTGTTACTTGCATTATTCCTTTACCTCCTTGACAATTACTTACCAGCTTGCCTTCTTCACGCCGGGGATCTGACCTGCGTGAGCAAGCTCTCTGAAGCAGATTCTGCAAACGCCGTACTTACGAAGATAAGCGTGAGGTCTGCCGCAGATTTTGCAGCGGTTATACTGCCTTGTGGAATACTTAGCGGGTCTTTTCTGTTTTACTTTCATTGAAGTCTTTGCCATAAGTTATTCCTCCTCCTTATTGTCTTTCGAAAGGAGCACCCATAAGAGTGAGCAGCTCTCTTGCTTCTTCGTCGGTGTTTGCGGTTGTAACAAAACAGATGTCCATTCCGCGAACCTTGTCGATCTTGTCATAGTCGATCTCAGGGAAAATAAGCTGTTCCTTGATGCCGACCGTGTAGTTGCCTCTGCCGTCAAAAGCGTTGGGGTTAATACCTCTGAAGTCGCGGACTCTGGGGAGAGCAAGGTTGAAGAATCTGTCGATGAATTCATACATCTTGTCTCCGCGGAGAGTAACCTTTGCGCCGATAACCATGCCCTCACGGAGCTTGAAGTTAGCGACTGACTTTTTAGCCTTGCAGAGAACGGGCTGCTGACCGGTGATCTGTCTCATGTCTGAAACAACGGCGTCAAGAACCTTTGAGTTATCTCTTGCCTCGCCGCAGGCGACGTTAACAACAACCTTGTCGATCTTCGGGATTTGCATAACGCTTTTATAGCCGAACTTCTTCATGAGAGCAGGTGCAACCTCATTAACGTAGGCTTCTTTTAATCTTGCCATGTCATGTTCCTCCCTTATTCAAACTTTGCGCCGCAGCCGTCTTTTTTGCATACGCGCATTTTCTTGGTCTTGCCCTTTTCTTCAACAAGAACGTGGCCAACTCTTGTGGGACGGCCGCATTTCGGGCAGATAAGCTGAACCTTTGAAGCGTAAAGAGCGCTTTCAGCCTTGATGATTCCGCCGGGTTCACCCATCTTGCGGGGCTTAACGTGCTTTGAAACAACATTAATGCCCTCAACAATAACCTTGCCTTCCGAGGGGCTGACCTGGAGAACCTTTCCTCTGGCGCCACGATCTTTGCCGTTGATGACAACAACCTGGTCGCCTTTTTTAACGTGTACCTTACTCATCGTGACACCTCCTTAAAGAACTTCCGGAGCGAGGGAGAGGATTTTGAGGTAATCCTTTTCACGAAGCTCTCTTGCAACCGGCCCAAAGATACGGGTACCCTTGGGGTTTTTGTCTTCCTTAATGATAACGGCCGCATTCTCATCGAAGCGGATATAAGTTCCGTCATCGCGGCGAACGCCTGTTGCAGTGCGGACAACAACTGCCTTAACAACGTCGCCTTTTTTTACGACGCCACCCGGTGCTGCCTTCTTGACAGAAGCAACAATGACGTCTCCGATATTAGCATATCTTCTGCCGGTACCGCCCAGAACACGGATGCACATAAGCTCCTTAGCTCCGGTATTATCGGCAACCTTAAGATAAGTTTGCTGTTGGATCATTGTGTTTGGCCTCCTTTAAGCTGCACCAATTATTTGGCTTTTTCAATAATTTCAACGACACGCCATCTCTTGTCCTTTGACATCGGGCGGGTCTCCATAACAAGCACACGGTCGCCAACTCCGCAGATTTCGTTTTCATCGTGAGCCTTAACCTTAACGGTGCGGTTAACGATTTTCTTGTAGAGCGGGTGTCTGACCTTATCCTTGATCGTAACAACAACGGTTTTGCTCATCTTGTCGCTGGTTACGATTCCAACCTGTGTTTTACGAAGGTTTCTTTCCATTTGTCTTTAACCTCCCTTTCCTCAAGAATTTGCGCCGTGAAGCTCGATATCGCGCTGAACAGTTTTAATTCTTGCAATATCCTTCTTAACTGCGCTGATTCTCATCGGGTTGTCGAGCTGATTAACAGCCTGCTGGAAGCGAAGATTGAAAAGCTCCTTCTTGAGCTCTGCGAGCTTTGCGTCCATCTCAGCGGCGGACAGTTTTCTGATTTCACTTGCTTTCATTACTGTTCACCATCCTTTTCCTGTTCAGCCTTCACTGCAAACTTGCACTTGATGGGAAGCTTGTTGGCCGCAAGACGCATAGCCTCGCGGGCAAGAGCCTCGTCAACGCCGGCAATTTCAAACATAACTCTGCCGGGCTTAACAACTGCAACCCAGTATTCGGGCGAGCCTTTACCGGAACCCATTCGGGTTTCAGCCGGCTTCTGAGTAATGGGCTTATCGGGGAAGATCTTGATCCATACCTGACCGCCACGCTTAATGTAACGGGTCATTGCGATACGGGCTGCTTCGATCTGTCTTGAAGTGATCCACGCGGGCTCAAGAGCAACAAGACCGTAATCACCGTAAGTAACCTGATTGCCCTTGTGGGCTGCGCCCTTAAGACGGCCGCGCTGAACTTTACGGCGTTTAACACGTTTAGGCATTAACATTATCTTGCTCCTCCTTCCTTGCGCTGTCTGGGACGGCGGCGTTCCGGACGGCGGCGGTCTTCATTGTTTGAAACCTGAAGAACTTCACCGCTGTAAATCCAAACCTTAACGCCGATGCGTCCGTAAGTTGTTTTTGCCTCAGCAAAACCATAGTCGATGTCGGCACGGATTGTCTGAAGGGGAATTGTGCCTTCCTTATAGGTTTCGCTTCTTGCAATTTCGGCGCCGCCGAGACGGCCCGAAGCCTGGCATTTGATACCCTTTGCGCCAAGCTTCATTGCTCTTCCGATTGCCTGCTTAAGAGCGCGGCGGAAGGAAATTCTTCTTTCGAGCTGAGCAGCAATGTTTTCGGCAACGAGCTGAGCGTTGACGTCCGGGTTCTTGATCTCAACGATGTTGAGAGAAACGCTCTTTCCGAGCTTCTTTTCAAGGGTAGCCTTGAGTTTTTCAATTTCTGCGCCGCCGCGGCCGATAACCATGCCGGGCTTTGCAACGTGAATGTTGATTCTTACGCGGCTTGCGCTGCGTTCAATTTCAACTTTGGGAACTCCTGCGGGAGCAAGTGTTTCAAGGAGATATTCACGAAGCTTATAGTCTTCAACGAGTGTATCGCCGAAGTCATGCTTCTTAGCATACCAACGAGATTCCCAGTCCTTAATAACACCGACTCTCAGGCCGTTAGGATTAACTTTCTGACCCATTGTATTACCTCCTCCTCACTTATTCTGCTTCCTTGAGAACAAGGGTGATGTGCGACGTCTTTTTGTTGATTCTGTATGCACGACCCTGAGCTCTCGGTCTGATTCTTTTAAGTGTCGGACCCTGACCTACATAGCATTCTGCAACATAGAGTCTTGAAGTGTCCATATCTTTATTTTCCGCGTTAGCCATTGCGGACTTCAAAAGCTTTGAGACAATCTCACACGCAGCCTTGGGCGTGTATTTAAGAATTGCCATGGCTTTGTCAGCAGGCTGGTTACGGATAAGGTCGAGAATAATCTTGACCTTACGCGGCGCAATACGCACAAAAGTTACTTTTGCTGTTGCTTCCATTGTAATACACTCCTTTCGACTGATTATTTACCGTTGTTCGAGGTTTTTGAACCGGCGTGGCCTCTGAAGGTTCTTGTGGGGGCGAACTCACCGAGCTTGTGGCCAACCATGTCCTCGGTAACATAAACGGGAACGTGCTTGCGTCCGTCATGAACCGCAAAAGTGTGGCCGACGAAATCCGGGAAGATGGTGGAGCTGCGGCTCCACGTTTTAAGAACGATTTTTTCGCCCTTTTCGTTCATCTTGATGACTCTGTCATACAGCTTTTCCTGCACGAAAGGTCCTTTCTTAGTGCTTCTGCTCATTATTCATAGCTCCTTTCATCGACCGTTATCTGTCGTTGCGACGCTTAACGATAAGCTTGTCGGAACGATTCTTCTTAGCGCGAGTCTTGTAGCCGAGAGCAGGCTTGCCCCACGGGGTAACAGGGCCGGGACGACCGATGGGTGACTTTCCTTCACCACCGCCGTGCGGGTGGTCGCACGGGTTCATGACCGAACCGCGGACTGTAGGTCTGATACCGAGATGACGGGTGCGTCCTGCCTTACCGATCTTGACGTTCTCGTGGTCGCCGTTGCCAACAACACCGATGGTTGCCATGCACTTTTCGGAAACCTTGCGCAGTTCGCTTGACGGAAGTCTGAGAAGAGCAAAGCCGCCCTCCTTAGCCATGAGCTGAGCCGCGTTTCCTGCTGCTCTTGCAAGCTGGCCGCCTCTTCCGGGATAAAGCTCAACGTTGTGGATGAAGGTACCGGTGGGAATGTTGGTGAGGGGGAGAGCGTTGCCCGGCTTAATGTCGGCGCCGGCTCCGGCTTCAACCTTGTCTCCAACCTTGAGTCCTTCGGGAGCGAGAATGTATCTCTTTTCGCCGTCCTCATATTCAAGAAGAGCGATGTGAGCCGATCTGTTGGGATCGTATTCAAGAGTTTTAACCGTTGCAAAAACGTCAAACTTATCTCTCTTGAAGTCGATGATACGATACTTTCTTCTGTTTCCGCCGCCGCGGTGGCGAACGGTGATGCGTCCGTAGCTGTTACGGCCGCTCTTTTTATTGAGAGTAGTGAGAAGACTTCTCTCCGGGCCGCACTTTGAAAGTGCGGAGTAGTCTGTATACGACATATTACGGGTGCCGTTTGTTACAGGCTTCATAAAACGAATTGACATTTTATTACACTCCTTAAAGCGGTTTAGCGGAGGATTGTCAACCTCCATACATTACCGCCGGATTTTTAAAAAGTAACCATTAAAGCAGGCCGTCAAAGAAATCAATCGTCTTTGAGTCCTCGGTGAGGGTAACGATCGCCTTTTTCCAAGCGGCGGTGTAGCCTTCATAGCGGCCGTATCTTCTGAGGTGACCCTTGCAGCTGATGGTGTTGACTTTTGCGACCTTAACGCCGAAAACTTCTTCAACAGCCTTTGCAATCTCAGCCTTGTTTGCATCCTTTGCAACCTTAAAGGTGTACTTTTTGAATGCGGTTCCCATCATGCTCTCTTCGGTGATGATGGGCTTGAGGATGATGTCATGTGATAATCTGCTCATTATGCATATACCTCCTCGATCTTAGCAACAGCGTCCTTGAGGACAACGAGGGTGTTGCAGTTGAGAATATCGTAAACATTGAGGGTATTGACGAGCGTAACTTTTACGCCGGCAATATTCCTTGCGCTTCTGTAAACGATATCGTCCTTTTCGGGAAGAACAAGAAGAACTTTCTTTCCGGTTTCAAGAGCCGAAAGAACCTTAACAATTTCCTTGGTCTTGATAGCCTCAAGCTTGAGCGAGTCGAGAACAACCATCTCGCTTGCGGCAACCTTTGCGGAGAGAGCCGACTTCATTGCAAGCTTTCTGACCTTCCTGTTGACGGAGAAGCCGTAGCTTCTGGGCTTGGGACCGTGTGCAATTCCGCCGTGATACCACTGCGGAGCTCTTGTTGAGCCTTGTCTTGCGCGGCCGGAGCCTTTTTGCTTCCAGGGCTTCTTTCCGCCGCCGGAAACTTCTGAGCGTGTCAGGGTTGACTGTGTGCCCTGACGCTGATTTGCCAAATAATTGACAACAACGATGTGCATTGCAGACGTGTTGGGAACAATACCGAAGATACCCTCGGAAAGCTCAAGATCGGAAACTTTCTTTCCGCTTACGTCGAATACTGATACGTTAGGCATTTAGAGCAACTCCTTTCTTACGCTTTTTTAACGCTGTTAACTACCATAACGATGCCCTTCTTGGGACCGGGGATTGCGCCCTTGATAGCGATGAGGTTGTTTTCTGAATCAACCTTAACAACGTCCAAATTCTGAATTGTGACGCGTTCTGCGCCGAGATGGCCGGCAAGCTTCTTTCCCTTGTAAACTCTTGAGGGATCGGAGCAGGCGCCGAGGGAGCCGGCGTGTCTTGCAACGGGGCCAGTACCGTGGGACTCTTTGAGCCTTGAGAAGTTCCATCTCTTGATTGCGCCCGCAGTTCCCTTACCCTTGCTGGTGCCGACTACGTCAACCTTTTCGCCGGCGGCAAAGATGTCAGCCTTAACGATGTCTCCAACATTGAGCGCGGAGCAATCATCGAGTCTGAACTCACGAAGAACTTTCTTGGGAGCAACATTAGCCTTGTCGAAGTGACCCTTCATAGGCTTGTTTACTCTGGTGACCTTTTTGTCGTCAAAGCCGAGCTGAACCGCTTCATAGCCGTCATTTTCAGCAGTTTTCTTCTGAACAACTGCGCACGGGCCGAGTTCAACGACTGTTACGGGAACAACATTTCCCTTTTCATCGAAAACCTGGGTCATTCCGAGTTTTCTGCCGATAAGACCTTTTTTCATTTGAATTAATCCTCCTTTGGTTATTGGTTGGCCTTTTGCCAACGTGACCTTTCGGTTAAGCGCGGGTATATTATAAATAGAAAAGAAAAGATTCAGTTGTTATCTTTTGATTTCGATTTCAACGCTTGCCGGAATTTCAAGATTTGTCAGAGCCTCCACGGTCTTGGGTGTAGGTCTGATGATGTCAATGAGTCTTTTGTGGGTTCTCTGTTCAAACTGTTCGCGGCTGTCCTTATACTTGTGAACAGCGCGCAGGATGGTGACGATCTCCTTCTCTGTGGGAAGGGGGATCGGACCGGAAACGGTGGCGTTGGTGCGCTTAGCCGCTTCAACGATCATTTCCGCCGCCTTGTCAACGAGGTTGTGATCGTATCCCTTGAGTCTGATACGGATTTTTTCCTTTACTGCCATTGATTACGCCTCCTAATAAAATTGGCGGGCCGCGCTTTTTATCAACCTTTCCGGGTGTTTTCAAGTTCCCCATTTAAAAACCGGAAACCAAAAATATTTCCGGCAAGGCGCAGACATACTTCGCCCGAAAGCGAAATACGCCCCAAAAGCGCATTTCACGAATATGCCGTTGAGCAAAGCCCACGCAAGAGACGGCATACTGAAAGTGAATATAGATCGCCCGGTTTAAAATCGGACATACTCCGCGGAAATTTCCTGCCTCACAAGGGCAGCCACCTCCCGCATCATCGCATATCGTTTGGTTGTGAAAAGACATAGTTATACCCATACTACGCCTACACACGCTCGAATATCTTAACACAAAGATTGTTAATTGTCAACGATTTTCACTCAAAAAGTTTGTTAAAAACATAGATTTTTTTCTGTCCTCTCTCCCCTTTCAAGATAGGGTGTCCGTTCCCATCAAAAGCCCAAGATGTTGGGGCAAAAAAAGAGTGCGCCGGAAAACAAAAGCCAAATTAAAACCCGGTCTGTTCTTAAAAAGCACTCAGAACAGGCCGGGTTTGTTTAATAATCATTTCAGCGAGCAAGCGCCGTGCTCACACTCGGTAATTTTTCCAACAATCGGTTCGGGGTCAATTCCCTGGCGCTTGTAGTAATCGGCAAGAGCCGCCTTGATTGCCTGTTCGGCAAGAACCGAGCAGTGGATTTTTACCGCCGGAAGTCCGTCGAGCGCTTCAACAACAGCCTTGTTTGTGAGCTTGAGCGCTTCTGAAACGGGCTTGCCCTTGATGAGGTCGGTGGCCATTGATGACGTTGCAATGGCAGACGCGCAGCCATAGGTGTTGAACTTGACGTCCTTGATTATACCGTCCTCAATCTTGAGATACATCTTCATGATATCGCCGCACTTTGCATTGCCGACTTCACCGATTCCGTTTGCATCGTCAAGCTTTCCGACGTTGTGGGGATTTGCAAAATGTTCCATTACTTTTTCTGAGTATTCCATATATATGCTCCTTTACTGTGGTTTAATCGGGTTTATGCCGTGACCGTCTCTTTCTGCGCCTTTTCCTCTTTCATGAGTCTTTCCCAAAGGGGAGACATATCGCGCAGTCTGTCAATAATCGGCGGAAGAACCTCAAGAATATAGTCAACATCTTCCTCTGTTGTGTTCTCGCTGAGCGAAAGACGCAGCGAACCGTGGGCAACCTCATGCTTGAGGCCGATTGCAAGAAGAACGTGGCTGGGGTCGAGCGAGCCGGATGTGCAGGCCGAACCGCTTGAGGCGCAGATGCCTTTCATGTCAAGCATGAGCAGAAGGCTTTCGCCCTCAACGCCCTCAAAGCACATACTGAAATTACCGGGAAGCCTGTGTTCCATGTCTCCGTTGATTCTTGAGCGATAGATTTTTGAAGCGCCGGCAAAAAGCCTGTCGCGCAGCGCAGTAACCTTTTTTGCGTTCTCGTCCATGTGTTCAACCATGTCCGTGATTGCAACGCCCATTCCAACAATGCCGGGAACATTTTCCGTTCCGGCCCTTTTTCCGCTCTCCTGAGCGCCGCCTTCAATGAGGTTCGGAAGATTGATGCCCTTTCTGCAATAGAGAGCACCGATGCCCTTTTGGGCGTGGAACTTGTGGCCGGAAAGCGAAAGCATATCAATGTTCTGCTTTTTAACGTCAATGGGAACGTGGCCAACAGCCTGAACCGCATCGGTATGGAAAAGGACGCCCTTTTCGTGGCAGAGCTTTCCAATTTCCTCAATAGGCTGAATTGTTCCAATCTCGTTGTTTGCATACATTATTGAAACAAGGCAGGTGTCATCCGTAATCGCCTTTTCAACGTCCTCAACGCGAACAATTCCGTTCTCATAGACATCAAGATATGTGACGGTGAAGCCCTGCTTTTCGAGCGCGGCCATTGTGTGAAGAACGGCGTGGTGCTCAATCTTTGAGGTGATGAGGTGCTTCTTGCCCTTTTTTGCGCCAAGGGCTGCGGCGCCTTTAATCGCCCAGTTGTCCGCCTCGGAACCGCCGGAGGTGAAGAAAATTTCTCTTTCGTCGGCGCCGAGAGCCGCGGCAACCTGAGCACGCGCCTTTGTGATTGCGCGGTGCGCCGTCTGGCCTATTGCATAAAGGCTTGACGGGTTGCCAAAATGCTCTTTCATATACGGGAGCATAGACTCAATAACGTGCTCGGTCATCGGAGTCGTTGCCGAATTGTCTGCATAAACAAATCTCATATAGTTTTACCCCTTCCGGTATTTGTGTATTATTTTAATTCAGCAGCCGGCGCACTTTCCGCCGCCAACGCTGCGCTTTGCAAGGTCCTCAAGCGTGATATTATGGACAACGTCAATGATTGCATCATAAATCTTTGTCCAAATGAATGAGGTCACGCAATCGCAGTAGTTTTCGCAGCACTCGCTGTCTGCGGCGCAGGCAACGGGAGCAAGGCTTCCCTCGGTTGCAATGAGAATCTCCTCAACGGTGATGTCCTTTGCGTCCCTTGTGAGGTGATATCCGCCCCTTGCGCCCCGAATAGACTTGACAAGCCCCTGTTTTGAAAGCAGGTTGATAATCTGCTCAAGATATTTTTCCGAGAGAGCCTCGCGGTTTGCAATATCTTTAATTGAAACGCAGCCCTCTTTTTCGTTGAGCGCAATGTCGGTCATTATCCTCAGACCATAGCGACCCTTTGTTGAGATTTTCATTTTTTCACCACCCTGCAAGACGAAAGCTTCCGGCAGGAACGAACGCCCTCAGGCGTCAATTCCTACTACATCGGTAGTATATCACCAAAAACAAATCATAGCAAGTGCCTATGGATTAATTTTTGTAGAAAATAGCTTTTCCAAGTCATGAAAAATTATACAAAATTGACAAATGGGGGTGGGGAAGTGAAAAAACATTAAGAGCCGGATATTGACAAGAGAATTTTTGTCAACTATAATTAATACAAAGTATGTTGATTTTTATGAAAGGAGTTTTTGCTCATGAGTGAAAAAGAAATGGCACGCAAACTTCTTGACAATGTTCCGTCAAGCAAGCTTGGCTATGTGATAGCGTACTTGCAGGGCATTACCGCAGATGAGTTCGATGACGATTTGTTTTGCGAAAAGCTTCTTAAAGATTATAAAGAAAACCCGGAGAAAGGAAATTTTGTTTCGTTTGAGGAAATGGCAAAAATGAGTGGGGTTGAAAGCAATGAATTATAAAATTGTTTTTGACAAACCCGCGCAAAAGTTTTTACTTAATCAGCCGTCCGAACAAAGAAAGCGCTTGCTTTCCGCGATTAAAAAATTGCCCTATGTCGGAGACATCAAAGCAATGCAGGGGGTATGCCGGGTACTTTCGTCTTCGTGTCGGGAGCTATCGGGTAATCTACTCGGTTGACAATGATGTATTGATTATCTGCGTTGTTAATATCGGTAATCGCGGCGACATCTATAAAAAATAATCACCCCCACCGCAAACTGCACCCACCTTTGCCACAAGGGCGGCTTCATTTGGCGCATTGTCCGCTTCTTCTGGAAGTTGTTCAAAATTAACAGAAACTGTTCCTGCGGCGTGGCCCACTATTAATCATCACACCCAATAACAGCAACCGCCGGTGAAGGCTCAAGCTTCACCGGCGGCGGTTTTATATAAACCTTTTTTCTTCTGTTTTATCGTCAATCGATCGTTGTTTTCAAAAAGCTTCAAACGCGTTGAAAGCCTGACTTTTTCAAAACCCCGGCTCAATCACCCGTCTGCTTTTTTCAAGGCCAAGGGGGCCGCCGACACAGCGGCAGCCCCCTTTTGTTTATCATTCCCTTAAAGTTCAACCCTGAGAATATAAATTTTAAAAATGTTGAGGATAACCTTGAAAATCTTCACGATGTACTCAAAGAAGGTTTTGAAGAAGTTTTTGACGCTGTCGTTCTTCTCCTCCTCCTCGGCCTCCTTGTAATCGGAAACAACCTCGCCCTGAGTTTTGTCCTTCTGAATTGCAAAGCGGTCAACGCTCTGCGCGCCGTTTTCGTCAACGCCGTATGCGTTGAAGTAAAGCACGCCGTCCCTGATTTCAACGGAAGCAAACATCGGCTCGTCAAGCGAGAAAACCTTTTCTCCGCGCGGGAAGTATTTGTCCGTTTTGGTGACGTCGTTTTGAATGTATGTCTTGACTCCGGCGCAGCCCGTGATAACATAGGTCGTTCCGCTCGGCGTTACCTGGGTCTTATAGATGTCGCCATCTTTCCTGAGATAGGTGATGTCGGTCGCCGTCTTTTTGTTGTTGACGAGCGACGCGGTTCTGAGGTAAACGTGGTCGTGGCCGCCGAACACCATGTCAATCGAAAGCTCCGGCATAAGAACGGAGAGCTGCTCTCTGATTGCGCAGACGTCCTTGTCCTTGTAATGCGAGCCCTGCGAGTACGGTGCCTTGTGCAGCGCGACAAGCTTCCACTGCGCATTGCTGTTTTTCATGTCTGCCTTGAGCCACTCAATCTGCTTTTCTGAAAGTCCTTTTGTTTTTGGGTCAAGGTCGTTTGAGTTGAGAACCGCAAAGTGGACGTTGTTATAGGTGAAGGAATAATAAACGCCGGTTGTTGTGTCCTGTTCCGGAGCGTTCGGAAGGGTGAAATAATTCGCCGTTGCGTTTGTTCCCTTGCCCTCATGGTTTCCGCTCACCGGCATCATGCTTGTTTTCATGAGATATTTTGAAGCGGTGTCAAACATATACTGCCACTGATGATTGTTGTCTCCGTGGTCAACAAGGTCGCCGGTATTCATAATGAACGCGGCTTCCGGATACTTATTGAATGCCGTTTTAAGAACATTCACCCATGACCTTTCATACTGTCTTACGTTCTGCGACTGCGGGTCGGACATATGGAAGAACGTCACGTTCTTTGAGCCGTCGGCGGTTGTAATTTTTCCCGTCTCACTCCACCAGCCGTACTTCTCGTTTCCGACTCTGTAATAATAGGTTGCACCCTTTTCAAGGCCGGAGAGCGTTGCCGTGTGGCGAATCATATCAAATTTATACTGGAAAAGGCCGAAAACGCCAAGGTCGATTCCCGGGAACGAGCGAACAACCTTTTCGCTCGTTGTTTTAACGGTGAAGCCCTGAGGAGCGTTTGCCTTTCCGGTGAACTGCGGTTCAGAGTCGGCTTTATAAATTTCAATGTCTGAGCTTTCAAGCGTATATTTTGAGAACCAGCTTACAGTGCTTTGAGTCTGGGAATCTTCGCCCATGACAACGCTAACCATTGTCGGCAGACGGTAATTTTCTCTTGTTGCTTCCGGTGTGACAGGCGTTGTGAAATATGAAACGCCAAAGTCTCCGTTCGCCTGCGGATTTTTGTCTGAGGTGAAGTCGCGGAGAATCCAGCCGACAAAAATTCCGACCGACTCAAGCTGGCTTTCGGTGAGATATTTGCTCATATACGCCTTGTCAAGAACATCATAGAGGCTCGTATACGGAAGTACGCCGAGGCCGAAAACAATTTTGACAAGGTTGAGATAAGTGTAGTCTCCGCGCAGAACCTGGCCGAGCAGGAAGTTGAGTCCTTCGCCGAGTCTTTTCTGAATTGCATCGTCCGCAAGGAGCTTGTCAACACGAATTTCAAGCTTTGCAAGAATTCCGTCCTCAATGAGGTCATTGAACGCGATGTCAAGAAGCTTATAGAAAATGTCATGAAGGAGCGTTCCGTTTTCAAAGTTATCAATAACGGCATTCATGAACTTATCGTCTGAGCTGTCCTCGTTTCCGGTGTACCAATAGGCCATTGCACAAAGCACGGCATCGCCGAATGTTCCGTTCTTTGTTTTATCGCCAAAGCCAAGCGAATCAACAAATTTTTCGCACGGAACAGAGGCAACCTCCATTGAAACAATCTTTTCAATAATAGGCTCCAGCAGGTCATAAAGATTTTGCGGATTTTTGATATACAAATCTGAAATCTGCTCGCAGAGGTCCTCAATGAACCACATAAGGTTGTCAACGGTGAAGATGTTGTATGACCCAATTTTGATTCCGTCTTTTATATACGGCTTGAGGAAGCCGGAGAGAATCTCTTTAAGGTCAATGTTCATTGTTTTAAGGAACGGGAGAATTCCGCCGGCGGCATTGATTTTTTCAATGTACCCGCCGCCGAAGTTTTTAACAAGACCCATTGCGAACGCGGTTACATCAGCCTTTCCGCTTTTTGAAAGTCCGCCGCCGAAGCAGAGGTCAAAGGCCTTTTTCTTGTATGTTCCGTTATCATATGTAACACCGTCAAAGCTCATTTTCTGAACGGCATCAAAGTCTATCGAGTCAATCTGAAGCTCGTTTTCTCCGTCCTCATAGGTTGAAATTGTCATCTCGCGATACATATTCGGATATCCGGTGAGGGAGTTCGTTTCAACGTCATAGAGAGTTTTTCCGTTGTCATTTGTAACCGCTGCGGTATCGTTCGTGTGGAGATGGCCGGAGAACGAATAGTTGATTCCCCAGTCGGCAAGCTGCTCGGAAACCTCAAGATAGTTGTCAAGCGTGAACGCAAAGGTTATTGAGGGCTCGCATTCCATGTGGGGAGCCATGTTGTGATGAACCATCAAAAGCGGCGTTTTTCCGTTCTTCTTTGCGTCATCCGTCCACTTTTTGATCCACTGCATAAGTTCCGGAGTAACCTTTCCGGAAGTGAGATCCTTTCCGGGCTCGTCAAAGGAGTAAAGGCAGCTGTCAACAACAATAAGACGGTAGTTTTCGTCAAGGTCGGCAACATAGGAAAGTGCGCCCTGAACCTTTTCTCCCTTTTTGGCGTAGGTATCAAAAGCAAGGTCATAGCCGAGGTTTTTATAAACCTCTCTGAACTCGTCGGCAGTGATTGCCCTTGCGGCTTCCTTTTTGTTGTTTTCAAAGGTCATTGCCTTGTTTGTGTTGATATCATGGTTGCCGTTGATAACAAGGAACTGGAAACCGTACTTTGCCTCATATTCCTCAAGAATTTTTGCAAGCTCGGCGTGGGCCTCATATTCGCTGTCCTTTGTCAGGTCGCCGGGAAGGAGGACATATTTGATGCCCGTTTTCTTTGCCCTTTCGGCGAGGGTGTCGAGCGCGGTGCGCAAAATGCTCTCGCTCTCGTTATACATTTTAGACTCCAGGCGGCAGTATTCAAGCCATTCGGCACCGCGCGAGCCCATGAGACTTCCGGGATAAAAATGGATGTCTGACATCGTTGCAAACGGAAGCGATGCCGTCTTTTTTCCGTGTTCCGGCTTTGCGTATGAAACGAGCGAAAAAGCGCCCATTGCAAGAACAAAGGCGAGGAACAGCGCCAATACTTTTTTGAGAGTTTTCATCTGGCGTATCTCCTTTTTCATTTTTCCGGGCAGACTGCCCGCATTTATGAAAGTATTATAGCAAACTTTTTGCGCCATTTAAAGGCGGCAAACGTACTGTAATTATTTTTCGGCGCTTTGGCAAAAAAATCTCTGAGTGTTTTGGTGATTATGCCCAAGACCCGAATGCAGTCCGGCTTGACAAACAATCTGCGGACAGATATAATGAAAAAAACTGCCGCAGAAGGCGACAGACGTTTTGAAATTGTGTTACAGCTTTTTGTTACTATATACATAGTAACACTTGACAAAAAAGAAATTGGGCAATTCCGCTTTTATCTTTTCTGCGCCTCAAGATAATATATCGGCTGGCCGAGATCTGAAAAGCGCTTTTCATATTCGGTCACAATGTTCCCCTCAATTCCGCTTTTGTGCAGGTCAAGGGAAACGGTGTTCAAAAGATAGCCGCATTTTGAAAATTCGCAGAGCGAAAACTCAAAAAAGTGCATATTGTCCGTTTTCTGGCGGATAATGCCGCCGTCTTTGAGCAGGCGCTTATACATTTCAAGAAAAATTTCGTGGGTGAGGCGGTGCTTCGCCTGCCGCTTTTTTGGAAACGGACAGGAATGATTGAGATAAATCATTTCAATACTGTTTTCGGGAAGGAAGTATTCAAGCTTTTCCGCCCCGATAACCATAAAGCGCAGATTGGAAAGATTGTTGTTTTTTGCTTTTTCACACGCTTGAACAACCACGTTGCGGTTGACCTCAACGGCAAGGAGGTTGAGCTGCGGATTCGCTTTTGCCGTTTCGCAGGCGAACTGGCCTTTTCCGCAGCCGATTTCAAGATAAACGGGATTATCGTTTCCGAAGATTTTTTTGTAATCAATAATGTTTTTTTCAATAAGAGCGTTGCCGTTTTCGTCATAGCCGCCGTGGACATAGCCGAGGTCAAGGATATATTCATTGCAGCTTTCAAGGCGCGCTTCAAGGTTCTTTTTCCTTCTCATTCTCATTTTGCTGTTCCTACCTTAATTTTCACTGATACTGAATTATACCATAAAACAAAACATTTTCAAGAGGTGAACCGATGATAACACTGAAAAACCGGCTGGAAAACAAAAAGCGCCGTTTCCTTTTTGAGCGCTTCCTTGTTAAAAGGCGCCTTTCCGGCGAAAAAATCTTTTATCCGCTCTATACAAAAGAGGAAATTGAAGAGGAACCCTCGCGCGCGTTCGCAAGCGTGATTCCGTTCCTCATCAAAAAGCACGCCCCAACCGTCATTGTCTGTCCCGGCGGAGCGTATGAGTTCCTCTCGTTCAACGCGGAGGGCGGCGATTACGCAAGGGCTTTCAACAAAGCCGGGTTCAATGTTTTCCTGCTCAACTACCGCGTTGCCAGCGCCGCGCGGTTCCCGAATCCGATGGAGGACCTTGCGCGCGCAATCTGTTTTGTTAAAGCGCACGCCGCAGCGTTCTGCGTCAACGAAAAGAAGCTTGTGATTGTCGGCTCGTCCGCCGGAGGTCATTTGTGCGCATATTTCGGCGCAAGATATAAGGAGTTTGAAACGCTCTATCACGGCAAGGAATATTCCCTGCGTCCGAGCGCAATCGTCCTTTCATATCCGGTCATCAGTATGTTTGAAGAAACGCACGAGCTTTCGCGTCTGCGTCTGCTTGGTCTGCATTCAACGCCGGAGGAGCAAAAGGACAAATCCGTTGAACTCATTGCGGACGAAAACTATCCGCCAACATTTTTCTGGCACTGCGAGGGCGACTGCACCGTTCCGATAAGCAACAGCATCCGCCTTGACGAAAGGCTTTCAAAAATGGGTGTGAAACACGTTTTCATGCGCTACCCTAACGGCGGACACGGAATCGGCCTCGGCCGGAACACAACCGCCGACGGCTGGTTTGAAAAGGCCGTTGAGTTTTTGAAGGAAACAATATAAAAGGCCGCTGATTAACCGGGAAGCGAATTTTTAAGTGCCCTCGGTTAATCAGCGGTTGTTTGATTTAATAATGCTCCTCGCCGCAGATACAGACGCGGTGAATTTTCATAATTTTCCAGAAAACCCGAACAATTTTATAGACAATCTTTGTCAGCCCAAACCTGTGGCAGGCGCAGCGGCAATCCTCAGGCGTTGAAAACGCCGCGCCGCAGTTGTCGCATATCATGTCGTGATTTTCGTCGCAATGCTCAAGCGCAGGAATTTCGGTTCCCTTGCCGACAAGCTCTTTGCAGCCTGTGCAGTATATATCGCCGCTGTAGCCGCTCTTGTTGCAGGTTACGGGAACGGCGTTTTCCGTTGTGAGTGCGCTGTGATTATCCGGATTGATTTTAATTGCCTTTGTTTTTGTTTTTCCGCAGTATTTGCAGGTGTAGGTCATGACGCCCTTTGAAACGCAGGTTGCTTTTTTTGTCACAGCTCCGCCGTCATAACCGTGGTCGCAGGAAAGGTTCTCCGCGCTCAGGAAAACCCCGTCCGTTGTTTCATACCACGTTTCGCCGAAAATATTCAGAGTCTCTGTGCAGGCTCTGATTTTTTTGCCCTTTTCAAGTGTGCAGACAGTTTCCGCGGCGGAAAGCGGGGCGCTTTTTGCTTCCTTTCCGGCTTTGAGAACAAACGGTCTGTCCGCATATTCCGAACGTGCGTTTTTCCCCTGCGCAGTGAGATATGAGGAATAGATATAATCGCCGTTTTCCGTAAGGTACCAAAGGCTTCCGTCTCTGTCATAGACAAAGCCTTTTGCAACAACCTGCGCGCCGCGCCAAAGCGTGCGCGTTCTTCCGGCGGAAAGGCACGGGTCGTTTTTAAGGATTTTTTCGTTCGCACGGACGGTGAGAGTCTCGGTGATGCTGTTTGACGGAACTTTTACATTTTCGTCAAACAAAAGGTCGGAGCAATAGATATATCCGCCGCTCTTGAGTCTGTACCAGACGTTGCCGTATTCATTGTAAAGATAACCGTTAATTTCCGCGCTTTTGTTTTTCTTGACCTTTCCGAGCGTGTCGCTGTCTCCGTTCGGATAGCGGTAGACCGTTTTTGTGCTCAGCGCCTGCGCCGTGCATTCAACAAAGCCGGACAAAGAAAACGCACCGCCGTCCGCCTTTTGAAGATCCGTTCCGACCGTGTAATCACCCTCAGCGGTTCTGTACCAGAGCATTGAGTTTTCGTCATACAGATAGCCTATGACGTTCAGCTCGCTTCCGGGCAAAAGCTCCCTTGTCTGAGCCGCGCTTTCGTTCGCTGAAAGGCGCGCAATCTTTCCCGAACCGGAAACCTTAAATGAGGCATTATATAAAACGAGGTTTTCCCCCGCCGGTTTATACCTGACAAGGCCGTATCCCTTGATTTTCGGGCTGGAAAGCGGATATGAGCTTTCAATGACCTGATAGGCACGGTTCTTGGCACTCCAGGCATTGCCCTCAACGGTGTTCACGGTGTCTCCCTCAACGGACTCAACAAGACCCACATGGTCGCCGTATGCGCTCATTGGCGTGTTCGGGTTTTTCGGCTCAAAGTCAAAAAAGATAAGGTCGCCGCTCTGCGGTGTATAGACCTCCTTTGAGTAATAGCGCACACCGAAATCTTCTGCGTCCGCCCAGGTGTTGTCCTTAAGAACACCCTCGTCCACTCCGGCCTGCCGCGCGCACCAGACAACAAAACAGGCGCACCACGCAATGTTTCCGCGGCCGGCGGTGTATTTTGTTCCGTCACGGTTTCCAACTTGAGTTTTTGCAATTTCAACAATGTCCTTTCGCGCGTCACCCGTGTTTCGATATGTATTTTCATATTCACCGAAAGCGGAAAACGGCAGTATACAAACAACCATTAAAAAAGCAAGAAGCACTGCCGCAGGTTTTTTAATGTAACGATTCATTGCTCTCATTATCTCCTTGTAATCGTTTATATGTTATCTTAATATTACCCAAAACAAAAATCGAACCGTGTCGCAGCGTTCCGCAGCACAAGTCCGATCTTTTTTGCTGTTTTGCTGTTTAAACTCAGCCCTCATTATTCGCCAGCGCGTCAAGCGACTGCTTTTTGAGGTAGGCATTGATAAAGCCGTCAATGTCGCCGTCCATAACGGCGTTGATGTTGCCCATTTCAAAGCCGGTTCTGTGGTCCTTTGCAAGGGTATACGGCATGAAGACATAGGAGCGTATCTGGCTTCCCCAACCGATCTCCTTCTGGTCGCCCTTAATGTCCTCAATCTTGTCAAGGTGCTCGCGCTCCTTAATTTCAATGAGCTTGGACTTGAGCATTCTCATGCAGACCTCGCGGTTTTGGTGCTGGCTGCGCTCAACCTGGCAGCTGACAACAATTCCTGTTGGAATATGAATGAGGCGAACGGCCGAGGAGGTTTTGTTAACCTTTTGTCCGCCTGCGCCGGAAGCGCGGTAAACCTCCATCTTGATGTCCTCAGGGTTAATTTCAACCTCAATGGTATCATCAATTTCCGGCATAACCTCAAGGGAAGCAAAGGATGTGTGGCGCCTTCCCGAGGAATCGAACGGAGAAACGCGAACAAGGCGGTGAACGCCCATCTCGCTTTTGAGATAGCCATATGCGTTTTCTCCCTCAACAAGAACAACGGCAGACTTGAGTCCGGCTTCATCGCCGTCAAGGAAGTCAAGCGTTGTGTATTTATATCCGTGCTTTGACGCCCACTGGCCATACATTCTGAAAAGCATCTGGCACCAGTCCTGCGCCTCCGTTCCGCCGGCTCCGGCGTGGAAAGTGAGGATGGCGTTCTTTGAGTCATATTCGCCGGAAAGGAGGGTTGAAAGCGTCTGTTTTTCAAGCTCCTTTTCAACCGCTTCAACGCTTGCGCGGCATTCATCAACAAGGTTAAGGTCGCCCTCCTCGTCTGAAAGCTCAATCATCATGAGCGCATCGTCATAGGCGGTTTTAAGGTCATCATAGGCTTTGATTTTGTTTTTGAGCGAGGCAATGCGCTGGAGAACCTTTTGGGAATTTGCAAGATCGCCCCAAAAGTCCTCGGCGGCGGTCTGCTTTTCAAGCTCCTCAATTTCTGCGCTCATTTTTTTCAGTCCGAGCGCATCGGCAAGCTCCGCCAGGGGCTTTTCGCTCTCAAGAAGGCGGAGTCTGAGTTCTTCAAATTGAATCATCGAAAATACAATCCTTTCGTGTGTGCATATAAATTAAAGCTGAATCCTTTTAAAACAGAAAAGTTTTTAAATCATTGGTTCTGTCCTTTCAAAAAACAATAAAAAGGCATATTAACTTATATATTATACATACTTTTCGCTCAAAGAGCAACCGAAAAACCAAAAATCTCCTGTTTTTTTGAAAAAAAACCTGAAAATGGCCGCAAAGTAATTGCAATTTTTTCAGAAAACAGTAAAATATATAATGAATAATCTGTGCGGAAAATCAACGGTGTTTTGGATATCGCCGCGCAAAATATATAATGAACAAAAGAAAAAGAAAGGTACAAAATGAGATACGAAAACAACATCTGCAACGGCTGCAAAAAAAAGTTCTCTGAAAACGATGACATTGTTGTCTGCCCGGTTTGCGGAACACCGCAGCACCGCGAATGCTATGAAAAAAACGGAGAATGCGTCAACGCCTCTCTTCATGAAAGCGGATTTTCCTGGCGCGGAGAAGTGACCACTCCCCTCTCAAAGGAAAACGAAAAAAAGCAGCAGGAAAAATCGCAGGGTGAAGAGCTTGTCTGCCCCGCTTGCGGCCACATCAATCCGCCAAAATCCGATTTTTGCTCTGTCTGCGGCCAGAAGTTCACCTTTTTCGGCGTGAATCTTCTTGAAAAAGAGCAGCGCCTTAACCGTGAAATTGACGAGGAGGACAGACTCAACGATGAATTCCTGGAGGTTCAGGAAGCAATCAACAGCGGAATGGGAACGGACGAGGACATTGAGCGTATGCTTGACGCACGCGCAAAAATTGTTGCTCCCGGGCTTTCAAAAGAGCAGGAGCAGGAGGTCATCTGCGGCCAGCCGATTAAGCGCGTTCTTGTTTTTGTTTCAACAAACGCCGTGCGATACATCAACAAATTCAGAAAAATTGAAAGCACCGGCTCCCTGACCTGGAACTGGGCCGCGTTTTTCTTCACTCCGTTTTGGTTCTTTTATCGCAAGCTTTACAAAATCGGCGGAATTTTCCTTTTCATCCGCCTTGCGCTCTCCTTGCTGATGCTTCCGTTTGTGAACAACCTCCAGTCCCTTTATGAAGCTTTTCTTGCCGCGGCGCAGAAATCAACAACGGACGCCGCTTTCACCGCTGCATACAACAATGTTCTCCACGCCGCCACTCCCATTTATATTCTGAGCTTTTTATTTATTGTTCTCTCGGTTGTTTCGGCGCTTATTGCAGACAGAATATATAAAAAATATGTGACCTTTACGCTGTCCGAAGCGGCTCAGATTCATAATCCGCTCATTTTTTCCCATTACTTTTTGCGTGGCAGCGGCTGCAATATGCTTGCCGCTCTCACCTCGGTTGCAGCTGCATACGCCATTCCGAACATCGTTGCGCTGTTCATTCAATAAGGTTTTATAAGGAGAAAACACTATGAAAATCAGAAAAGCAATCATTCCCGCCGCCGGACTCGGAACAAGAGTTCTTCCGGCCTCAAAGTCCATTCCGAAAGAGATGCTCAACATTGTTGACAAGCCCGCAATCCAATATATTGTTGAGGAAGCCGTTGAGGCAGGTATTGAAGAAATTCTCATCATCACCAACCGCGGAAAGGGCGCCATTGAGGACCACTTTGACCATTCCTTTGAGCTTGAGGCCAACCTCAAAAACAACCCGGCCAAAAAGAAAATCTATGACGAAATTCTTAAACCGGTACATATGGCAAACATCTACTTCCTGCGCCAGAAGGAGACCAACGGCCTTGCGGACGCGATTGCAAAAGCGCGCCACTTCATTGGAAATGAGCCGTTTGCAATTCTTTATGGCGACGACGTCATCACAAACAAGGGCGGAAAGCCCGTTATCGGTCAGCTCTGCGACGCCTTTGAAAAATATCAAAAAGGTGTTGTCGGCGTGAAAGAGGTTCCGCGCAAGGACGTCAGCCGCTACTGCTCGCTTGACGTTACGCCGCTTGAGGGCAGGCTCATGGAGTGCCATGACATTATTGAAAAACCGACCGAGGAGCAGATTATTTCCTGCTACTCAATCCTCGGAAGAGTTGTCATGCCGCCGGAAATTTTTGATATTATTGACAGCACGCCCGTTAACCCAAAGGCCGGCGAGGTATACTTCACAGACTCGATGGTTCTTCTTGCAAAAAATCTTGGTCTGCTTGCGCTCGATTTTGAGGGTACGCGATATGACATGGGCAACAAGCTCGGAATCATGAAAGCGAACTGTGAATTTGCGCTCGACCACGATGAAATCGGCGCCGACTTCAGAGAGTACATCAAAGAGCTTGCAAAAACGCTTTGAGCGGTTCTTCAAGCAGTTCCCGTGCCTGACGTTTTTTTCGGAAAAGAGATGGTTAAAAAGTGAACATCGGCGCGTCATCCTCGTGCTTTTATCCGCTTGAAACGGAAAAGTCGCTTGAGCTTGTCGGAAAGGCCGGAATAAAAATTACCGAAGTCTTTTTCAACTCTCCATCAGAGCTGGAAGCACCCTTTATCAGACAGCTTGAAAAAATCAAAAACGAATACTCCATGGATATCACTGCCGTTCACCCGTTCATGTCCTTTTCTGAGGGCTACAGCATTTTCAGCTCATACCGCCGCCGCTATACGGACAGCCTTGAGTTTTTTAAAAAATACTTTGAAGCTGCCGCCGCGCTCGGCGTTTCCTTCCTCAATCTCCACGGCTCAAACGGCGGAAAAACAATTCCGGACAGCGAATATGCCGAACGGCTCGGCGCCCTCATTGAGGAGGGAAAAACTTTCGGCGTCCGCGTCAGCCACGAAAATGTGGTTCATTATTCCGGCGAAACGCCGCAGTTCATGGAGTATCTGCGCTCTCAGCTTGGCGAAAACTTTAAAATGACGCTCGACCTCAAGCAAGCCCGCCGCGCCGGAATTGACCCGTTCGATTTTGTTGAAAAGCTCGGCTCTTCAATCTGCCACATTCATGTCAGCGACTGCTCAAAAACCGAGGATTGTCTGACGCCGCAAAAGGGCGGATTGTTTGATTTTTCACGTTTGTTTAAAGAGATGTGCTCACTCGGCTACAGCGGAAACTACATCGTTGAGCTTTACCGCCATAACTTTGCGGACGAAAATGAGCTTAAGCGCGGTGTTGATTACCTTACCTCTTTAAGCTGCCGCTGATTTATGTGTGGCACAAAAAAGTAATACTATAAAACAAAAGTTTTCCACATTCCGGAAAAGGAGTGCGGAAAACTTTTTTGTTTGCGCGATGAATCTCTTGGAAATAGAAACAGCCCCGAACAATCAGAGTCCGGGGTTGTTTCTTCCTGTTTGGTTATTTTTTAAAAGCGTCCTTGAGATATCTGAAAAGCCTTGTGAAGAAATTGAACAAAGCCTTGAAAAAGTCCTTGGGTTCCTCGCGCTTTGTCGGTTCACCATTGACTTCCGGCGTGAGGGATTCATCCTCAAAGTTAAACGTCATATACTGCGGATACTGCTCGCTTGAGAAAACCGTAAAGCTTCCGTTGCCTCTTGAAATGCACAGGGTGAGTCTGTCAAGGCAGTCCGGGGTGAGCTTGTGCGGCATATCTTTTACAAACCATGTTCTCTCCGGGAAAAGGCAGGTTGAAGCGTCAACCATTTTGTCCGCAGAAATGTATTTGTACGTTCCGTTCGCCTTTGCGTTTTAGTCAATGACAATTTGGAAATCTGTTGTAACTATTAAGCCAACACTGTTAATTTCAAAATTTTTTTCAACCTTTAGGCTAATTTGAGGTTCAGCCTATATGATAGCCTCACCGAAACAAAAAAGGGCATGATTTTTCTCAAGGGGCTTTATAAAACGCAACACCAAAAACTTTTTTCGTTTAAAGTTGTATTTAGGTATTCAGGTTATCATATAACTGTAATCAGGAGGTGGTTACATGAACGAACAGAACAATGTTCTCGTTTGCGTAACGCCGCAGGAAAGCTCCAAAAACCTCATAGCCGCCGGCAAGGCTCTTGCCGAAAAGAGCGATGCACAGCTTCAGGTCATCACGGTCCTTCCCCTTAACGGCGAAACGCAAAAGGATTGGCCCCAAATGCTTGATTCCCTTTTTCAATCGGTTCAAAACGCCAAAGGCGAAATGGCGGTCTATTTCAGCGACGATCCTGACCTCACCATTGCCGCTCATATGGCAAAAACCAAGCCTTTGCTGCTTGTTGTTGGTTTCCCCGGTGAAAACAGCAACAACTTCATTTCCCTGATTCATCTCCTTGTTCCGGAAACCCCGATAAGCATGGTCGATAAGGACAGACGCATCTATAATATGCTGCCCTTTGAAGAAAACCGGAGCGTACATCATTAATTTTGCCAGCTTCCACAAACTCTCCCCGGCAGTTCGACTGCCACGTTTGTTTTTTCATTTTTTTCTCTCTGCCAAGAACCCGACTCAGCCGAGTCGGGTTCTTGGTTTGTGTAATATCTATTATTTCCTATCTCTTACCAAAATAAAAATGAGCGGTTCAGGCTCCGTCCTTAAAAAATGATTCTTCATTTTCAACACCCAAACCTAAATCGAGTAGGAGGCTACCCATTAGTTGAGTAGCCGACCTCTCACACCACCGTGCGTACGGTTCCGTACAC
>CAKSWC010000013.1 GCA_934511365.1 uncultured Eubacteriales bacterium | reverse complement strand
GCAAGCAGTCGCTCCATTTCCTGCTTTGTGCCGCCGTAGCCCAGCTTGAGGTTGTCGAGCATCGTGTAGTTCTGCTTGGCAAAGCCCTGGTAGGCATTCTGAATGGAGGACATATCCGTGCCCATTTTATTGGCGTTATCGGACATATCCGTGATTGCCATATCCGCATACTTTGCGGCTTTCTCGGTATCGCCGCCGCAGTATAACTCGGGAGGCGTTTCAATCAGCTCTTTGTTTGTCATCCGGTAGCACCACCAGTTCATCGGAATCAGCCCGAGCGTATCCATGGGCGAGTGCTTAAAATGATCTCTCGGCAATCCGAAAATCGGATGATTCGGCAGTGCATTGCTTTCTTTATAAGTAAATTCCGATGTAATGTCAATTTCTTTGGACTTAACATACTCAATCATTTTGCGCCTTGCGTTCTGCATCTCTTTGATGTTGACATATGAAGAGGGAAAACCGTTTCAGGTCGATGGATTTGATGGCGTCAAAATATGCGCCGGAAGACTGCCTACACAGGATTTAACAAGGCATTTTGAAGTTTTTGAAAACTGCCGGTTATTGAAAAAAGCCGGCCGTCATGCTATAATCATTTTGAAAGCACATCTTCGATAAAAAGAGGGGAGCTGTATGATTGAAAGAAAAAAGAGAACTTTAATGAAGGTCGGAATCGTGTTGTTTGCGGTTGCGGCTGCATATGCCTTTCGCTTTATCGGAAACGGGAGCTTTTATTCGGTACTGTTTTCCTATCTGCGCAGCTTTATTTATATCGGTCTTTTTGCCGCATGGGGGCTTTCCGTCCGCCGCCGTATTGTTCAAAAACAGGTGTCGCAATATTTGACGGGCATTGCTGCACTGCTTATCCTGTGGTTTTCTTTCCGCTGCGCAAAATACTTCATTTTTTGGCAGCCGACCGCCGTAAGATATCTGTGGTATCTTTTCTATCTGCCGATGCTTTTTATCCCGATTCTTGCTCTGCTTGTTGCCATGTCACTCGGAAAACCGGATGATTACCGTCTGCCCAAGTCAACCGCCGTGCTGTGGATAATCTCCGGCGCGCTGCTTGCCTTGGTGCTTACAAACGATCTTCATCAGCTTGTTTTCACCTTTCCCGAGGATGCCGAGGTGTGGTCGGACGCCTTAAACGGATACGGCGCCGGCAGCTTTGTTGTAATCGGCTGGCAGATACTTTGCATGATGTCTGCGCTTGTTGTCATGCTTATAAAATGCAGGCTGAAAAACGGAAAGCGGAAGCTGTGGCCCGTGATTCCGATGGCGGTGTCGCTTGCTTATCTTGCGCTTAATTATATGAATGTTCGGTGGTTTAAACTGTTATTCGGCGATATTACCGCTTTTCAAAGTCTTATGTATATGCTCTGCTTTGAAGGATGCATCACCTGCGGTTTTATCCATTCAAACAGCCGTTATTTTGACCTGTTCTCCTCCTCTGTCGGCACGTCTGCGGAAATAACCGACAAGAATTTCAATGTTCGATATGCTGCACGAAACGCGCGAAATATTCCAAAAAATGATATTATGAAAGCCGAGTGCGGCTCTGTTACAACAGAGGACGGCTTGACCGTTCATACCATGCCCGTCAACGGAGGATATGCAGTTTGGACAGAGGATGTGTCCGCCCTGCTCGCAATCAAGGAGGAGGCCGAGAGCCTTGCCGAAGAATTGAACGAACGCAACAAGCTGCTGCGTTACGAATATAAACGCGAGGCAAAAAGGCGGAAGATTGAGGAGCAAAACCGCCTTTATGACCTACTTCAAGCCGCAACGCAAACCCAAATCAATAAAATCTCGGTGCTCACAAAGGAATATCAAAAAATAAACAAGACAAATTCGGAAAAGGCGAAATATCTGCTTGCTGAAATCGCCGTTCTGTGCAGCTATATCAAACGCCGCAAGCATTTAACCCTGCTTATCGACCGTGACTACAAGGTGTCGATAACGGAATTGGTCAGAGCCTTCACCGAATCGCTTCAAACGCTGAAGCTGTTAAATGTTTGCAGCGCATTCTTTGCCGAAAACGAACCGTCAATGCTCTCCGGAAAAACGGCTGCGGCAATATTTGACTTTTACGAACAGGTGATTGAAGTTGACCTTGATAATATATCAAATATACAGGTGAGCCTTGCCGATGTTGAGGGGCTGCGTCTGTCCGTGAATATACGCTGCAAGGCCGACCTTTCTCCGTTTGCGCTCGGCAGCAATGTGCGATATGAAACGGACGGGGACGAGGGATATCAGCACCTCATATTCCTTCCCGAGGGAGGTGACGCCAAATGAGTGCGTTTTCTTCGCTTCCGGCTGTTTTTCAGACCTTAATACCGCTTTTGCTATTTTTGGAAGCCGTTCTTGAATTGAGCCTTTTTACATATCAAAAATTTCACCGCACCAAATTGCCCGGCAATTTATCGAGCCTTGCAATCTTTGCGGTGTTGCTGACGCTTCTCTTCTCGGTAACACAGGGTGACCCGTTCAAAGGAAAAAACGCATTTTTGCTGGATGCTCCCTGGCTGATTTTTATTGCGGTAATTTTACTTGTGCCTATTCATTTTTCCGTTTCTCTGACGAGGGAGTACCGCCGTCGCAGGAATGAGCTTTCGCCGTTTTCCGTTAAAGAAGCGACCGATAAGCTTCCGATGGGCATTTGCTTTGCCGACCTCGACGGACGTATTGTTCTTTGCAACAACCGTATGCGCCGCCTGTCGTTTTCAATGAGCGGACGCGAGCTTCAAACTGCCGGGGATTTTGAAAGAGCACTGAAGAAGCCCGATAAAAGCATTGTTGTCAGCAAGGACTGCTACATCCTGCCCGACAAGACGGTTTGGCAGTTTCGCACGCAGCGCATCACCGTTGATAACGACGACCGCTGGCTTCAAATGACGGCGCACGATGTTACAGAGCTTTATAACGGTAATGCCCGCCAAGCCGCAATCAACAACGAGCTGAAAAAGGTCAACCTTAAACTTCAAAGAATGTATGAACGAATGGCTGACGATGTCAGAAAAAAGGAAAGCCTTGACCTGAAGATACATATTCATGACACAATCGGAAGAAGCCTGCTGACAATTTGCGACATAATCGAAAGCGATGAAAATACCGACAAAAAGCTTGATGCTCTGCAAAAGGCCACCGCAGTGCTGACAAGCGATCGAGTATTGCCCGGCGGAACAATGGACGAGGTTGTTCAAACGGCGGAACTCCTCGGCGTAACGGTGATAACGGACGGCTGTCTGCCCGCCGATTCGGTTGCCGAAGAGCTTACCGTTGCCGCCGCAAAGGAATGTGTAACGAATTGCATCAAGCACGCCGCAGGCAATGAAGTATATATCTGTATAGTTGAGCAAAACGATTTGTACGATATTACAATAACGAACAACGGCATTGCTCCGTCAGAACCCGTCAGGGAGGGCAGCGGCCTGTCCTCGCTTCGCCGCCGAATAGAATCCGCCGGCGGTGAAATGCATACTGCACACAAGCCGCGCTTTGCGCTGCTGCTGACACTTCCGGAAAAGGAGAATGAAATATGATAAACACAATGCTGGTTGAGGATGATTTATACATTCAAAAGCACTTTGCCGAGCGGCTCGAATCAAACGGCGTTTTTCGCCTTGTCGGCGTATACCGTGACGCTTTTGAGGCGGAGAAGAACTGCAACGGCTCGATACGGCTCATTCTTATGGATGTTCAAACCCAGCACAAGCACTCCGGCCTCGCCGCCGCAGAGCGGATTAAAAAAGCGTTTCCGGGCATAAAAATTGTTGTTGTCACATCATTGGTCGATCCCGAAATCCTTTCCAGGGCAAAAAACGGAGCCGCCGACAGCCTCTGGTATAAAGACCACGGAACGGCAAAGCTTTTGGATGTTATAAAAAGAACTCTTGCCGGCGAGAATGTTTTTCCATCATCCTCCCCCTCGGTTGAGATGGAAAAAGCCATGTCCGAGGACTTTTCTCCCCGTCAGCTCGACATACTGCGCTGGTATATTCGAGGGCTGACATATCAGGAAATTGCCGATAAAATAGGAATATCCAAAAACGGTGTGCGCTGGAATCTGGACAACATGGTGGAAAAAGGCGGCTTTGAAAACCGTGAGGCATTGGTGGCCACCGCCATTGAAAACAAGCTGATGGTCACAACATTAAAAGATGAATAACACGAAAACACGCCCCCGGCTTTTGAGTTCCGGGGGCTTTTGCTGCTTGAAAAGCAATCTCTGAAAGCAGCGATTTTTTTGCATTTAACTGGCACAAATGCCAGTGACAAATGACGCAAAACAGGTACAATTATAAGTGGAAAAGAAACTGTGCTGTAAGGCGGTGACGGGAATGAGAAAAATCGTTTTGGACATTCAAAGTGCTATTCATGCGCACAATATGGAAAGAATGCTTATGCAGCAGCTGGAGGATTGCCAGGTTGTTGTTTCCGATTCCCCCGAGTTAACCGCCGAATGGTGCGGGCTGCATAAGCCCGATGTTCTTTTGATGGAAGTAAAGGCCTACTCTCCATGGCTGTTTCCGGAACGGATGGAGATTACAAAAAAGGTCAGAAAAAGCAATCCGGAATGTCGTATCGTTTTGTTCGTTAACGACGAAAACGACGAGGAGATTTCGGAAAATGTCCGCCGGGCAAAGCGCGACGGCTTTATCGACGCTTTCCTGTTCGGCTCGGTTTCCGAAAACTACTTCGCTTCGGTTATCGACAGTGTGTAAGCGAACCGGACAAAGATTGTTGCAGACCTGTTTAACTGCCGGAGAGAATTTACCGGCTTTGCCGAAAAACCGTATTTTCAGGCCCAAAGGAAGGCGGATGACACGATGAAATTTTATAAATACGTTTTGACCTTGCTTGTTCCGTTGATTGTGCTCGCCGCGGTTTCGGGCTGTTCGGGGAAGCCGTCGGAAAATCCCGAGCCGACCGAAAGCAAAACGACCGCCGCCTCCACTGCGGAAACCGTTCAAAAAGACACCTCCCTTTCAAAGCTTCAAAAAACAATTCTCAAAAACAAGGAATCGGTCGGCATTGCCTATATCGGTTATGTCGGTTATGAGGCGGACTGGAAGGAAGTCATCGGCTTTATCAAAAACAGTCCGTATGCCGATGAATATGACTTTCTTTGCGAATCTCCCCTTGTTGACGCAGGCGGCGCGGAGCTGTATGCCGTGGTTATTGCCGACACCGGTTACAACGCCGGCGTCTATCGGGCGGAAATGACCGATAACGGTGAATATTCCGTTGAGACCGATGATGCACTTTATAATTACAGCGGAAACGGAATTGACTATTTTTTACTGCGCTGCAATGTCAGTGAAATACACTCAAACGTGTCGCTGTACTTTGAAAAGGGGAGCAGCTCCTTTTCTGTGTTTCCCATGCTGTCCGGTATGGACGGACATATCGTTGCGGGGGATTTCTATGATTTTTCCATATACACCGATTACGGCGGCAACGGCGAGCCGGAAGATAAGGATGTTTCAATAGCGAGGGAGATTCTTTCGGAGTATCGTGAGGTTCAATACTACGTAAACATGGGCATGAGCGTGCAATATACGGGTCAGATTGAGGAAATCGAGGGGCGTCCGTGCTGGATTTTTGCTCTGGGTACCGACAGGGATGACCAATTCGTCAGGGAGCGTTATTACGGAGTTTGTGATAACCTTGTCTATTATTACGACGCTTTGAATGACACATGGGAAGTTCTTGAAAGAGAATAAAAGCGCAGAAAGGCGGCAGAAAAGCAAATAAAGCTCACTCAAAAAAGCTTTCGGACGGGCGGCTTTTGCTCCGACCGCTGGCTGCGGGCTTGGCTCCTTTTCAGGCGGCCGAACATCACGAAACACTCGGAATGCGCAGCAGGGCTTCCGAGAATAACCAGGTAACCGGTCAGATAGCTATCTGTTCCGATATAAATATTACGGATTTTCCGTATAAGCAAAGGAGAAATTCATTATGGCAGATTTTCAATCAATGGCAATGGCAACATCACCAAGAGAGTTTGACCTTCCCTCCCCGATGACCATCGAGGAGCTGTTTGAAAAACTCAACGCACACGCCTCGGCTTTCAAAATGAACTTTAATTTAAAGGAAGGCCTGCCGGGAAAAAGAATCTCATTTGACAAGGAGCCGGAATTGGATGTCGCGCTCTGGATATTCATTAAGGACGGTATCCATGTAAAAATCAATCCGGTCATTAAGGAAAACACCTCAACGGTCAACGGAATTCGTGTTGACAAAAACAGCGTCATGCGCAAGGGCGTAAGCGGAGTTGCAAACCTTCCGCTTGAAAGAGGCGAATACATCGACTCCGTCATGAACACGGTTCAAAAGATTATCAACGATGAACCTGTTTCGGATTATGTTGCACCGGTTGACGCCGGCGGACAAAACGAAAAGAATTGGCTTGTTGCTCTTCTTCTCTGCCTTTTCCTCGGAGGAATCGGTGCGCACCGCTTCTATGCGGGCAAGGTCGGTTCGGGCATACTCTATATTCTCACTGTCGGTGTTTTCGGCATTGGTGTGCTTGTTGACCTGATAAAGATTCTGACCGGAAAATTCACCGACAAGGACGGCAACCCAATCCAAAAGAAATAATTAAACTTATAAGAAAGAGGTACGATTTTTATGAAAAGAATATTGGCAATAATCATGGTTCTTGCTGTTTCGCTGAGTCTTTTTGCTTGCGGAAAAGTTGACGGAACTGAAAGCACAGGCTCAAGCGCTGGCTCAAGTGCAGACTCAAGTGCAGACTCAAGTGCAGGCGCGGCTGATAAAACCGACGAGCAGACCTCCGATCCAACAGCGGCGGAAGAGATTAAGAAGGGCGTTAAGGGCAGCGGCCCTGTGGATATTGACGCTGTGTTTATCACGCTTAAGCTTCCGGCTGGATACAGGTATGAGGTTGATTCTTTCAGCAAGGATCCGAGCAATCCGCTTAAGGGCGATGTCACCTTGTTTATCTACAAAGAAGGCGAGTATTCTTCCGTTGCAACGCTTACGGCCACAGCCCGAAACATGGTTGACAGTCAGGAAAAGGCTGTTGAAAACACGATAAAGCTTTGCAACCTTCAAACCTATAAGGACGGAAAATCAAAAATCGGCAAGGATGTTAAATACGGCGAAAACACCTATTCACCCATCCATGTCACAACGGAATACTACGAAAAAGATTTCTTTGTAACATATGCAAACAGAGGCGCAGAGGACAAGACGGGACTTCTTGTTAAACTTGAAACCAAAAGCGATAAAATCAAGGCGGACGATCCGTTTATCAAAGAGCTTCTTGACAGCCTTAAGATAGTAATGGCTTAAAATTTCGGGGACTGTACCTGATGCTTTTCAGGTGCAGTCCCGCTTTTCAAAGGGAGTATTTTTTATGAGCAAAAAAACAGAGCATAAGGATATTAAGACAACAATTCTGATTTTGGTTATCGGCCTCGGTTTGCTGATTGCCGGAATTTCCGGAGTTGTTATAAACCGAATTGGCAATAAAGAGTATAAAGCTTCGACCGATGTAAGGAAAATTTCCGCCGTTATTGTTGGCTATTCAGCCCGCGACAGCCTGGATGATCATAACAATGTGGAATATACAACATATAAATTTAATGTTACATATTCCGTTGACGGAAAAAGACAAAAGGGGAAAGTTGAAGAACGAGTCTGGGCAAGAAGCTTTGAAAAAAAATATGCCTATGACAAGCTGAGAAAAGGCGACACGATACCCGTTGAGGTCTATAAAACCTCAAAAGGCGATTACAAGCTTGTTCCGGATGGAAATGGCATTGATTTCCTTCTCTATTGCGCGGCAATTCCCATCGGGCTGATTCTCGCCGTCATAACGATAAAAGAAGTTGCGGGCAATGACCGGAAAAAGAAAAAGAAAAACGAAGACGAAGCAATCAGCCGGCAGTAAAGCGCAGGTGCTTTTACGGCTGCTCAAGGTATCATTCAAAAAAGAGAAGGCCGTTTGAAAAAACATCGAGCCGAGCTTTATAATGCAAAGGAAAGATGTCCGGAAGAAAGCTTGAGGGTGAGTTTTTGACGAAGGAGAATGTCTGCCCCGCGGCGGTGAACAGGCCGCGGTGTGTTCCGGCTGTTCAAATTGCGGCTGAGCGCACCAATGAAACCGTGAAGCATATTGTATGTAAGGTTGTAACTGTTATGTTTGTTCTATCACTGATTTCAGGATTATCCGGCTGCGGCGGAAGCGGAGAATATACCGCCGATGATATCGTTTTAATCAATACCGTTTATTACGGAACGGAAAGGAACCCCGTGTATTCCTTTGCCCTGAAAAAAGGGGAGGACTGTTGGCTCTTCTCCGCGGACTGCCTTGTCGGAAATCAAAAGGAGCATTACACCTCGTTCTCTTCTTTTCCGGTAACGGCAAAGGAGGCGCAGAGGCTCCTTGGGATTATCCGTGAGGACGGCGAGATTGAGAGGCTTCGCAGGCATCGTAATCCGCTGCGCCTTTTTCATGTATCCGATGCGCCGTCACGCTGCTGCGGAATAACTTTCTCTGACGGAAACACCATAGAAAAGGAAGCAACGATCGGAGACAGGACGCTTCAATATCTCCATGAACTTGCCGACAGGTATTATGAGGCGGCAGAACGCTCAACGGATACGCCGACAGACATAAAAATGCGCTGAACGACCGCTCCGGGCGGCCGTTCAGCGAAGAGAGCTTCGTTATAGCTTCGGCTTTGTTAATAAATCAACGTCGCAAATGCAACTGAAAGAATTTTTCTTTTTGTGTTAACCGTGTGCTTACTCAGCCTTTTTTTCAATCAGACAGACGGCGTGCGCGGCAATTCCCTCGCCTTGTCCGGTGAAGCCGAGTCCCTCCTCGGTGGTCGCTTTAACGCTGACAAAACCGGCGTCAAGGCGGCACGCGCGGGCAATGTTTTCGCGCATGGCGTCAATATATCCGCGCAGCTTAGGCGCCTGACAGATTACCGTTGAGTCGATGTTTTCAATTATATAACCGTTTTCGCGCAGCAAAAGCGCAACCTTTTCAAGCAAGAGCAGGCTGTTTGCACCCTCAAAGGCCGGGTCGCTGTCCGGAAAAAGCTTTCCAATGTCGCCGAGAGCGGCCGCACCGAGGAGCGCGTCCGAAATTGCGTGGAGAAGAACATCTGCGTCAGAATGGCCGAGCAGTCCTTTTTCAAAAGGTATTTCCACTCCGCCGAGGATGAGTTTCCTGTTTTCGGTGAGTCTGTGAACGTCATAGCCGTGTCCGATACGCATCAGAATAACTCCTTTACTGTTTTTTCAAATTCTTCATATGTGACAAAGGTGTTGAGAATTTTAACAAGCGATGAGGCCGAAAGATGCTCCGGCAGAGCAAGCTTTTTTAAAAGCTCACGGCGCTTTTGTGTGCTGTTCTCCCGGCCGGAAAGACCGCATTCAAAAAGGTCAAGCTTTGTAATGAGCCGCCTTTTTTCGCCGGAAAGCGAGGCGGTGACTCCGGCTTTTTTGAAAGAGTCAAGGAGAACCTTTTCCTCAACGCCCTCAACGCCGAGCTTTTTTTCGGCGGAAAACTGCGTTTTGCGTTTTTCCTTTCCAAAAATGTCCGGAATGTAAACATGGGTGATTTTGTCCGCCGGAACGATTGAGGAAATGAAGCTGCGGATAACAAAGCCGGCGCCGTCGCTGTCTGTGAGAACGATTATTCCCTTTTCTTTTGCAAGGCGCGTGAGTAGGCGCTGTTTTTCCTTGTTCTTAAAAATGCCGAAGCCGTCGGTCTTTATGATGAGCGCGTCAAGAATTCCGGAAAGCTTTATCGCGTCATATTTTCCCTCAACAATTACGGGTCTGTCAAGCTTAATCATTTTTTCTCTCCGTTCGCAATGAGGAGCAGCTTAACCATAAGCTGTTCGATTATCAGAGTTTGCGCCGTTCCCGTGCTTTTGAGCTTTGCGTCCGCGGCGTTCAGCTCGTCAAGGCAGGCACGCAGGGCGGAAAGTTCAATTTTTGCCGCGTCGCGTGCGGCGTAATTGAGAGCAAACTCGCGCCCTTTGTAGTTGAAAAGGGGAGTGAGCGGCTGAGCCGTTCCCGTGCATTGGCAGGCAACTTTGGCGCGGTACATATCAACATATGTTCCGATTATTGAACCGAGGATATAGTTCGGCTCGGTTTTCAAGGTTATGAGCGAGTCCAAAATGTCATAGGCCTTTTCAAAATTTCCGGAAATGAGCGAGCGCGTGAGGGAACTGACCTTTGCGTCAACGGTTTTGACGGCAACGGCATCAATATGTTTTTTTGTAATTTCTCCGCTCCCGGCGTAGTTGCATACCTTTGTAAGTTCGTTGATGAGAACATTGAAATCGTCTCCAACGCAGGAGACAAGGTATTGCGCCATTGCGGGGGAAAGAACAGTGCCCTGCTTTGCTGCGGAGGAGATGAGCGGCTTTATCAGTTCGCTGCCCTTGCGGCGGTTCAGCTCGCAAACGGCGCCGAATTTTTCAAAAAGGGCTATAGCCTTTTTCCCGTTCTTTTTGCCGAATGTATCGCCCGACTGGAGGAAAACCAGAACCGAGTTTCCGCCTTGCAGCTCCTCAAAGGAGGCGGAAAGCGCTTTTGCGTCCTTTTCCGTGAGCGACTCAAGCTTATAATCTTCAACAATAACAACGCGCCTTTCGCTCAGCATCGGAAGAGTTAAAGCGCGGTCAAAAATTGTTCTCAGGTCGGTGTTCTTGCCGTCAAAGCGGTCAAGATTAAGGCTTTCAAAGCCTTTGTCAACCGCCGTCTGCGCAAGAAGATTCACATAATGCGTTTTGAGATAGCTCTCATCGCCAAAAACAAGATAGAGAGGGAAAAAAGCCTTTTCTCTGATATTCTTTTTCAGCCCTTTTTCATCGAATACTGCCATTGCCCGGACTCCTTCCGGCTTTTAAATTCTTTTTTATTATAGCTGCTTTGCCTTTGAATATCAAGGCGAAAGCCGAATAATGCTTTACATCTTCTTCTCTTTTTCCGCTTTTGCGCACTCGAGAAGGAGGTCTTTTTTGTTTTGAACCTTTTCTTCAATAACCTGCTCAACAAGGAAGCTGAGCATCTCTCCGACTTCCTTTCCGAAAAGGCCGAGAGAGAGCATATCGTTCCCGTTCACGGCAAGCTTTTTCAGCGAGAAACATTCGTTTTGGCAGAGAATTTCTTTTGCCGTTTCTTCAAGATAATCGAAGTTTTTCTGTCTGAAACGGAAATCCTCGCTTTGCGCAAGGTTGTCCGCGCGCTGAAGCTCAAGGAGGTCAAAAAACATTTCCTCGCCGAGGCGGCCGAGCTTTTTCTTCACTGCAACCGCGCTGCATTCAATCGGCGAGTCATGAATACGAACAAGCTTCACGGTTTTTTGGATTGTGTCGCTGTCAAACCGCAGACGGCGAAGCTCATCTTCCGCAATGAGCGCACCTTTCGGCGCGTGTGAGTAAAAATGCCCCTCTTTGTTTTCATCGAGCGAAAAAACAAGCGGCTTTGCGCAGTCATGGAAAAGTGCGGCGAGGCGCAGGTGCAGCGCAGGACGGACATTCTTAACAACATTCACCGTGTGCTCCCAAACATCAAAACAGTGGTGCCGGTTATGCTGGAGAAAGCCTTGAGTTTTTTCAAGGCAGGGGAAAATTTTAGCAAAAATTTCCGGATACTCCAAAAGTACATCGGCCGCTTTTTCGCCGCATAAAAGCCGGGAAAGTTCGCCCATGATACGCTCCGCCGAAAGATGCAAAAGAAGATGTCTGCATTTTTTAATCGCCCTTGCCGTTTCCTCCTCGATTGAAAAAGAGAGGACGGCGGAAAAGCGCAGCGCACGAAGGATGCGCAGTGAGTCCTCCTCAAAGCGTGTTTCGGCGTTTCCAACGCAGCGTATGAGTTTTTTTTCAATATCGCCTTTTCCGCCGAACGGATCAAAAAGAACACCGTTTTCGTCCTCTGCAATAGCATTTATTGTGAAATCGCGGCGCGAAAGGTCATCGCGGATGCTGCTTGAAAAGCTGACCGAGTCCGGGTGGCGGTTGTCTGAGTAGCCGCTTTCCGTGCGGAAAGTTGTAATTTCAACCGGTGTGTTTTCAATAAGAACCGTCACCGTTCCGTGAGCGATGCCCGTTGGAATAACGGCGAGTTTTTCAAAAACCTTTGCTGTTTGTTCCGGTTTGGCGCTTGTTGCAATGTCAATGTCATGCGCCGCTTTTCCCATCAGCTTGTCGCGGACAGAGCCGCCGACAAGATAGGCGGAGTACCCGCTATTTTTCAGTTTTAAAAGCGCCGCGCGTGCAATAGCATTGCTTTCTTCCAACTTATACCACTCCTGCTTTTTTGTTTCATACTTTCCTTATTATACAATAATATTGAATTTTTTTCAAGAGTGGTTGCAACAGCGTTTGATTTATGTTATCATAAACTGAATAGTTGCCGCGTTTGGCGGTGTCCGCTTTTGCGGCGATATAAAAACGGGCTTTGCCCGGGAACGAGGGATGTTTATGAGCAACACGGAACGTCTTTTCAGAAATTCCGTTTTCGGCGGATTCAATAAAGAGGATGTTATTGACTACATTGAAAATATGAAAAACGAGTTTTTTGAGTATCGCTCACAGGTTGAAGAAACCGTGAAAGGGCTGAACAAGAGGATTGCCACGCTTGAAAATGAGGCGAAAGCGGCGAACATAAGAGCCAACGAGGCAGAAAACAAGGTTGCCGATGCGCTCAAAAGCTCAAAAGCTGCCGAGGAAAGGCTCGCTCTTGAAAAGGCCGCGATTGAAGAAAAGGGTGAAAGCGGCGGTCCCATTGAGGAAATTAACCTTGCAACCGACCGCCTGCGCCGCGTTGCCGATGAAATCTGCGATAATCTTTCGAGCTTTATTGACAGAATTTCAGAAAACAGCATTGCGGTGACCATTGCTCAGCCTGCGGAAGAAGCGTCCGCTTTTGAGGAGGCGGCGGTTCCTCATAAGGAAACCAAGGAGGAGAAGGCTGTTTCACCCGATGCGGAGAGTATTCTCTCTTTCATTGACGGAATTCTTGCCTCGGGCATAGGCCGAAAAGCGGAAGAAAAAACGGAAATAACGGAAAAAAAGGAGCCGTCACTGCTTGACAGTCTGCTTCCGGACGAGCTTTTCAGCTAAGTAAAAAGAGCAGGGGAACACCGTCCGGCGTTTTGCAATGACCGCTTTAAAGAACACAAAGGTAGGTGTCGATAATGAAAAGGATGAAAAAAATTATTGCGCTTTTTCTTTGCGCCCTGACTGCGGCAGTCATGCTTTTTGCCGCTGAGGCCTTTGCGGCCGATGAATTTGAACAGTCGCTTTCAGCTTTTCCAAAAAGTTATCGCGCTTCTTTGCGCGAGCTTCATGAAAAGCACCCGAATTGGACTTTCAATGCGTTCAAAACCGGGCTTGATTGGAACACGGCCGTCAGTACCGAGCAAGCCGGAGGCCGCAGCCTTTTTCCGAATGCATATGCAGGTGTTTTCAAAAGCGTTGAAAACGGCGATTACGATTATTCAAAAGGCTCATATATTCAAAAGGATTACGGCTTTGTTACGGCAAATAAGCTTGCCGTGGCATACTATATGGATCCGCGAAACTTCCTCAATGAAAACGGGATTTTCCAGTTTGAGGATCTTTCATATGACGAAAGCTTTGATGAGGCCGCCGTTGAATTTGTTTTGCGCGGAACATTCATGTATAACACCAAAATTTCATATTACAACACAAAAGGAAAACTCATCAAAACAAACGAAAAATATTCAACCGTAATCTGCGAGGCCGGAAGGAGAGCTAACATCAACCCTTGCTATCTTGCCTCAAAAATCCGGGGCGAAATCGGGAACGGAACAAGCGCAACCAGCGGAAAGAATGAAACGTACCCCGGAATATATAACTTCTATAACATCGGCGCGTCAGACGGCGCCGGAGCGATTGAACGCGGCCTTTACTGGGCCAAAAACGGAACAACCTATTCACGCCCGTGGACATCGCCGAAAAAATCCATCATCGGCGGAGCGGAGTTTGTTGCAAGCTCATATATCGCTCAGGGTCAGTTCACAACCTATCTCCAAAAGTTCAACGTCAATCCCGGCAGCGCTTACGGTGTTTATAACCACCAGTATATGACGAATGTCTGCGCCGGAGCAATTCAGGCTTATTTTTCTTATGACTCCTATTATTCGGCAAAGCTTCTTGACAATAAGTTCGTTTTTTCAATTCCTGTTTTCAATAATATGGATGACCAAAACGGAACGGACGGAAAAGTCATGCTCACAGGTTCAAACAATCTTTCGGGCTATATCAATGTGAGCGGCGGAGTCAATGTTCGCAAAGGGCCGTCAACAAACAACGGAAAGGTGCTGACAAAATATCTTCCTCAGAACACAAAGGTCACCGTTCTTGACTCGGTTAAGACCGATTCAAGCTATTATGCGAATGTTCTGAGCTATCCGTTCTGGTATAAAATCAAGTTTTCCTTTGAGTCTAAGTCATACACAGGATATGTTCCAAAGAGTTTTGTCACCATAACGTCTGCCGTTGGTGTGCGCCCGGGCGCATACAAGCCTTCATTCAGCTCGAACAACGGGAAAAAGCTTCTCCACCTTGTTTCCTATGACGCGCGGGTTGCGGAAATTGACGGTGATGTTATCAATTTCCTTAAAAACGGAACAACGGAAATCGGAGCCTATGATTCAACGGGACGCTTTTCTGTTTTGCGATACACAGTCTATGATGATGGCGCGCCGGCAACGGTCATTGACCTTTCTCAAAGTGAGACTTCTTCCGACTCCTTTACTCTTTCATGGCGCAAGTCTGCGAATGCAACGGGCTACACCGTCTATCGGCTCAACGAAAAAACAAAGCAGTATGAAAGAATAAAAACGCTCAAAGGCACTTCTCTCAAAATTAAAAATCTTTCTCCCGGTTCTGTTGGCACCTATGCCGTCCGGGCAAGAAAAAAGGTTAACGATACGCTCATTTGGGCAGACTTTTCAAAGCCGATAACGGCGGCAACGGTTCCGCAGGCTCCGGTAAACCTTGCTCAGTCGGAGACCTCGGCGGGCGGTTATAAGCTCACCTGGAGCAAGGTGAACAACGCAACCGGTTATGCCGTTTATAAATACAACGCAGAGAGCAAAAAGTTTGTGAAGCTTGCTTCCGTTTCGGGAAACAGTTATACCGTTTCCGCCCTTCACTCGGCGCAAAGGGATAAATATAAGGTTCGCGCAGTCATTGCCGCGTCAACCGCAACCGTTTCAGGCGGATATTCTGCCGAATTCACCGCGGTTTGCGCGCCGGGAAAGGTCAGCGTTGTCATAACATCAAGCATCAAGACGAGCGGCTATGTTCTTTCTTGGCCAAAGGTTAAAAACGCTGACGGTTACACCGTTTTCAAGTTTGACGCAAAGAGCGGAAAATTCGTAAAGCTTGCCGCGACGGCAAAAACTTCATACACCGTCTCCTCCCTTGCGGCCGGAACGGAGAATATCTATGCCGTCAGGGCATATGTTGCCCAGGGCGGAAAAACCTATTTCGGTGCTCTTTCCGATGAAACGGTTGCTTCAACGCTTCCGCCGCAGGTGAAGCGTATCAGCCAGAAAAAGACCTCGGTTTCGGGCTACACGCTCTCATGGGAGCGCGTTAAGGGTGCCGACGGCTATGTTGTCTATAGATATGACAGCACAAAAAAGCGCTATGTGTGGCTCAAGAGCACATCGGCAAACAGTATGGAAATATCCAGTCTCAAAGCCGGACAAAGCGCAAAATATAAGGTCTGTGCTTTTATCAAGCTTTCAAACGAGCTTCATTTTGCCGAATATTCGCCCGTTTTTGAGGCGGTCACAACGCCGCCCGCCGTGAAGAACGTCAAGGCCAAAAGGAGCGGTTCCTACTGCACTCTGACTTGGAGCAAGGCGAAAAACGCCAACGGATACCGCGTTTTTAAGCTCAACAAAAAAACGGGAAAATATGTCCGGCTCAAAACGGTTGAAAACAACCGGACAAAAATTAAAGCCGCAAAGGGAACAGTTTTTGTTGTCCGCGCATACACAAAACGCGCAAACACATATTATGGTGCTTTTTCCTCTCCGGTTACGGTGAAATAAGCCTTTGCCGGCGCAATAACACAAACAGCTCCGCCCCGGAGAACTTCCGGCGGCGGTTACATAAGAAACATTCATAAGAAAGAGAGATGACCCCCGAAAATGAACAAGGGAAAGTTTTATATCACAACTGCTATCGCGTATACCTCAAGAAAACCGCATATCGGCAACAGCTATGAAATTGTGCTGACCGATGCAATCGCGCGCTATAAGCGCCTTTGCGGCTATGACGTTTTTATGCTCACGGGAACCGATGAGCACGGCCAAAAAATTGAAGAATACGCCAATGCTGCCGGCGTAACGCCGAAAGAATATGTTGACAAGGTTGCAGGGGAGATAAAAGGTATCTGCGACACGCTCAACACAACCTATGACAAGTTCATCAGAACAACGGACGATTACCACGAAAAAGTTGTTCAGAAAATTTTCAAAAAACTTTATGACCAGGGCGATATTTATAAGAGCGAATATGAGGGCCTTTACTGCACTCCGTGCGAATCGTTCTGGACGGAAGCGCAGCTTGTTGACGGAAAGTGCCCCGACTGCGGCCGTGAGGTTAAAAAAGCGAAGGAGGAGGCATACTTCCTGCGCCTTTCAAAATATCAGAAGCAGCTTGAGGCTTATATTGAAGAAAATGAGCATTTCATCTATCCCGAAAGCAGAAAAAAAGAGATGCTTAACAACTTCATCAAGCCCGGACTTCAGGATCTCTGCGTTTCGCGCACCTCTTTCAAGTGGGGCATTCCGGTAACATTTGATGACAAGCACGTTATCTATGTCTGGATTGACGCGCTTTCAAACTATATCACCGCCCTCGGCTATGACCCGGACGGCAGCAGCGAAATGTATAAAAAATACTGGCCCGCAGACGTTCATATCATTGGAAAGGACATTGTCCGTTTCCACACAATTTATTGGCCCATTATGCTCATGGCGCTCGGCGAGCCGCTTCCGAAGCAGGTTTACGGCCACCCGTGGCTGCTTTTCGGAACGGATAAGATGAGTAAATCCAAGGGCAATGTTATTTATGCCGATGACCTTGTTAAGCTTCTTGGCGTGGATGCCGTGAGATACTATCTCCTTGCCGAAATGCCGCACGCAAACGACGGCTCAATTTCATATGAAACCATTATTGAAAGATATAACAGCGACCTTGCAAACACGCTCGGAAACCTTGTTAACAGAACGATTGCAATGACGAACAAGTATTTTTCCGGCGTTGTTCAGGCTCCGGTAAAGGAGGAGCCGCTTGACAGCGAGCTTAAATCCGCCGCCGCAGCCGCTGTTGCCGGAGTTGAAGAAAATATAAACAGCTATCATATGGCGGACGCCGTTGAAGCCGTGATGAACCTTGCAAAACGCTGCAACAAGTATATTGACGAGACGGCTCCTTGGGCGCTTGCAAAGGACGAAAGCCAGAAGGAGAGGCTCGGAACCGTTCTTTATAACCTTCTTGAAGGCATTCGTTTCATTGCCGTTCTCATCTCTCCGTTTATGCCGGACACTTCAAAGTCCATTCTTGAGCAGATGTCATGCGACATTACGGATTATGACAGCCTTTCCTCCTTCGGTGCGCTCAAAGCCGGAACCGTTGTTAAGACCCCGACTCCGCTTTTTGCAAGAATCGACGCGGAAAAAATGCTTGCGGAAATTGCCGAAAAGCAGAAGGAGGCCGCCGCAAAGGAAAAGACGATTGAAGAAATTGAGGGCGTTGCGCAAATCGGCATTGAAGATTTTTCAAAAGTTGACCTGCGTGTTGCCGAGGTTTCGGACTGCGTACCCGTTAAGCGCGCAAAGAAGCTTTTGAAGCTGACGCTCAACGACGGAACAAACAAGCCGCGCACCGTTGCTTCCGGAATTGCAAAATGGTATAAGCCGGAGGATCTTATCGGAAGGAAGGTTGTTGTTGTTTCCAACCTCAAGCCTGCCGTTCTTTGTGGCGTTGAAAGCGCCGGAATGATTCTCGCTGCCGACTGCGGCGAGGACGATGTTAAGGTTCTTTTTGTTGATAATATGCCGGTCGGAGCAAAAATCAGATGATTTATAAAAATATTTTTGATACCCATTCCCATTACGATGACGAAAAATTCAATGCAGACAGGGATGAGGTTCTTTCCTCGCTTGAAAAAAGCGGTGTCTGCGGCGTGATTGACTGCGGTTGCGACTTTGATTCGTCATTGAGGGCGATTGAGCTTTCAGAAAAATATGACTTCGTTTTTGCCGCAATCGGAATTCATCCCCATGAGGCGGCAGACGCAGGAAAAGGTGACCTTGAAAAGCTTAAAGCGCTTTATTCAAAGGAGAAGGTTGTTGCCGTTGGTGAAATCGGGCTTGATTATCACTATGATTTTTCTCCGCGTGAAACGCAGCTTGAATTTTTTGAAAAACAGCTTATTCTTGCGAACGAGCTTTCGCTTCCGGTTATCGTTCATGACCGCGAGGCACACGAGGACACGCTGAATCTTTTGAAAAAGCACAGGCCGAAAGGCGTTGTTCACTGCTTTTCCGGCAGCGCGGAAATGGCGAAAGAGGTCTTAAAGCTCGGAATGTATATCGGGCTCGGCGGCGCAGTAACATTCAAAAACGCAAGAAAACCGCTTGAAGTGGCTGCAATGGTTCCTGAAAACAGGCTGCTGCTTGAAACCGACTGCCCATACATGGCGCCGGTTCCGCTCAGGGGAAGCCGCTGCGATTCGGCCATGATTTCCTATACGGCTGAAAAGCTTGCTTCTGTCCGTTCGTGCGCTGTTCAAACGCTCATTGATTCTTGCAAAAAGAACGCGCAAGAGCTGTTTTCAATCGGCGATAATTTTAAGTCTTAAAATAGGATATTTGTTCCGGCACGGATTTTTAAGGTTAAATTTGGATATGCTTTTTTCCTTCCTTTCATTGACAAACGGATTTGTCCGGATATATAATCAAATTAAGCGCAGATGAAAAAAGCGCAAATCTAAAATTAGAAAGGACGATTGAGAAAATGCAATCACTCACAAAAAAGCTTTTGGCTTTCATCTCGGCCGTTATCCTCATGACAACGATGCTTGTTCCGGCGTTTGAGGCTTCTGCGGCTTCGGTCAAGCTCAACAAAACAAAAATTGTTCTTGTTGTCGGCCAGACCTATAAGCTCAAGGTTTCCGGAACAAAGAAAACTCCGAAGTGGAGCACATCGAACAAAAAAGTCGTCTCCGTCACCAAAAAAGGCGTTGTCAAGGGTCTCAAAAAAGGCACCGCGACCGTCACTGCAAAAATCGGAAAGAAAACATATAAATGTAAAGTCACCGTTGAAGCACCCAAACTCTCAAGCACCAAAAGAACCGTTACCGCCGGAACAAGCTTTGCTCTCAAGCTTAACGGAACAAAGCGCACCGTCAAGTGGTACACAAGCAACAAGAAGATTGCAACCGTGAGCAAAAAGGGCGTTGTTAAAACGCGCAAGGCCGGAAAGGTCAACATCACCGCAAAAGTCGGCGGAAAAAGCTATGTTTGCAAAGTAACCGTCAAGGCGAAAGCTGCACCGGTTGCAACTCAAAATGATAAGGCTGCGGCGCAGTATAACGCTCTCATCAATAACCTCAAGAAGGAGAAGAATGTTACCGTAACGCGCGAGGAAAAGCTCGTTATGAAGCCGAAAATCAACAAGGTGACCATGGAGCTGCTCAAAGCGTTTTTCGGCGATGATCTTAAAGAACTCACCGAGGGCATCAATGAGCAGAGCAAGGCAACACGCAAATTCACGGACGGAAAATGCACCGTCGGCAGCAAATCCATCACTCTGAATGCATATATTCCGCCCGAAAACAGAGCGGCCGCGCTTCGGGGCAAGTATATTAAGTCTGCCAAAACCGTGAAGAACACGAACGGCGGCTATACCATGACGGTTGCTCTCATCAGCGAAACTTCAAAATATGACGGAAAGAAGTTTTCTGCAACTCCGGCCAATAACTCAATCTGTGATTCCTCGCTCGGAACTGCGGATTTTGGAATGGACGATATGGATATGGACATTAAGCTTGTCCTCAGCGGAACAACGGTTCAGGCAACAGTTGGCGCGAACGGAAAGCTTTCAAAACTTCAAATCAATATGCCGATGAATATGTCAACATCATTCGGACTGTTCGATATGGCCTTTGTTGGCACCGCAACGGAAGTTCTCACATTCACCTATTGATCACTGCTTTTGCCCTCGTTCATTTTGAACGGGGGCTTGACTTTTAAGCAAAAAATTGCTATAGTTAAAACATCATTACGGTCGAAAGGAGTTTAAAAATGAAAAGTGTTTTCAAAAAGCTTTTTGCTCTGCTTCTTTCCGTTCTTGTTGTTGCGGCGCTTTTTGCTCCGGCGGCCGGCGCAGCTCAGGTGAAACTCAACAAGTCTAAAATCATCGTCTCCGTTGGAGAAACCTATAAGCTCAAACTTTCCGGCGCGCAAAAGGAGCCGCGGTGGAAATCCGGCGATAAAAACATTGTTTCCGTCAGCAAAAAGGGGCTCATCAAGGGCGTTAAACCCGGAGATGCAACGGTCAGCGCCAAAGTTGGAAAAAAGGCTTATAAATGCCGCGTCAGCGTTGAAGCGCCGAGGATTTCTTCGGTCAAAAAGATTGTTCCGGTTGGAAAGAGCTTTGCGCTGAAGCTTTGCGGAACAAAGCGGAACGTCAAATGGAGCTCAAGCAACAAAAAAATTGCTATGGTCACCAAAAACGGCATTGTTAAAGCGCTTTCTCCCGGAAGCGTCAACATCATTGCAAAGGTTGGAAAAAGCCGTTACCCGTGCAGGGTTGTTGTCAGAACCGGAATGCCGATGGATTTTGCAAGAATGGCTGCGCCGAATTTGTTTGTTCCTTTGGTTCAAAGGGCAGACATTGCACCGACTTGCCGGAAATTCGGCTTTTAAAGATTTGGATAATTCTTCTCCCTTGCGAAACAGCGCAGGGGGTTTTCTTTGCGCAGACGGAAAAATAACCGTTCTTTCCGGCGATTCCTGCGGAGCGGCAATAGCGGTATGTCTGCAAGGCGAAATTAAAAAGCGCTGCTTAAAAGGGTTGCTGAGCTTATAAACGAATAAGCGCTCCCGGAGCTGTTTTTCCGTTTTGTTTAAACAGGATTAGTTTTGCCAAAAATACGGTCGGTGATGACTGTGGAAAAAGAACTGCGCCTTGAAGCGAAAGCAAGACTCCTTTTAATGAAAAAGAAGCTGTATCTTGCCTTTTTTGCCGAATTATTGCTGATAATTTTGCCCGTTCCGGCGACGTTTTTGCTTGTCCGTTCGGGCTTTTCTGCCTTTGAAACTTTGAAACCGGGTTTGGCTTTTGGCTTATCCGCGCTTTTGTCTGCGGTTTTGTTTTTGGTTTTCAGGGCTTTTAATGTTCGCCTTTTTCTTTCAGCGGGCGGGAAGGTCAAAAGGGCAGTGCCGCTTTTTCGTGCGGTACTGTTTGAAGCTTTGCTTCTTATAATAAAGGCAGTGATTTTTTTGTTTTGCCTTTTGCCTTTTTCGGCAATGCTCCTTTGCGCCGGAAAAGCCGCGGTTGAGCAGACGCCCCTTTGCGCCGTTTCCGTAATGTGGGCGTTTTCTGTCTCCCTCTTTGTTCTCGGGGTCTTTTTTTTCAGACGCTTTTCGGCGCTTCTTTTTCCTGCCGGATATATTTACAACACAAGGGGAAAGATGTTTCAAAGCATTAAGTTGAGCATTAAAAGGTCGGACGAAAGCGCCGCAAGCCTCCTGAGATTACGGCGAAGCTTTTCGCCCTGGTTTTTCCTTTGCGTTTTTGTTGTTCCGTCTGCATACGTCTGGAGCTATTATGGGCTTTCGGCTGCTGCTCTTGCAAAAAGATTTGTTTGAAAAAACAAATATTAAAAAATATCGCTTGACAAGTGTTGACTAATCGAAGAGTTTCTGATATAATACTAAGTAAAGAAGGAAAGTTGGGTGAATCCGGGAATGAACGGCGGAATTGTTGTTCCCAGTCTTGACTGGCTGCTCGGCGGCTCAAAAATCGGCGGAACATATAACAAATACTTTGGTTCATGCGGAACGGATCCGGCGAAGGGTTGCTTTTCGGATGACCTTTTTAATTATGCGGTTTTCATTGAAAAAACCGAGGACGGTGACGAGCGTATAAAAGCTGCCGTCTATCGCGGAACAAAAAGCTTTTCCTGCCGCAGCGAGAATGAATATGAGGCCGAAACTTTTGAGGCGTCTGAGGCGTCGCTCCCTGCCGTAAAAGCGTGGATTGAAATGAAGATGACTGCCGCCCGCTGAATCTAAGCGCGTTTATATGTGCAGATTTATATATATTGTATAAAATTTTAAAACTTTTTTGTGATAAGTATTTACGGATTCAAAATTATGTGATATACTATCACTCGGATAAAAGTGTTTGGCGTAGCTCAACATATAAAATGTTAAAAAACTTCACATATTTTAGCGTATTGGGTTTACAAAACGCTTTATATGTGATATAATATTCTATAGAAAGCATGGTTTTTGTTATGAGTCAAATTCAGGATAATTTCAAAAGAGGAACCAGTGAGTTTCTTGTTCTCCATCTCCTCCAGCAGGAAGAAATGTACGGCTATAGAATTGTCCGCACTCTTGAAAAAAAGAGCGGCGGCCGTTTCACACTCCTTGAGGGTTCCCTGTATCTGATCCTCACAAAAATGGAAGAACAGGGCTATATTACCGGCAGGACTGAACTTGTTGGAAAAAAGAGAATCAGAAGATATTATAAGATCAACCCCTCCGGTGTTGAGCGTTATAATGCTTTGCTCAAAGAGTACGATGAAATTTCTCGTGCTGTTGCCATGATTCTTGATAGGAGTAAAGACGATGAATAAAGAGACGAAAAAATATTTAAAAGATGTTGAAAACGCTCTCGTTGGCTCCGGTAAGCAGAAAGCAGGCTTTCTGAAAAGTGTCACCACAGGGGTCGAGGGGGCGTATGCGGAAAATTCAAATGTCACTTATAGCGAGCTTTGCGCTCGTTTTGGTGAACCATCGGCCATTGCAAAGGAAATGATTTGCGATGCCGATGTGGGTGAGATCAAAAAGAAAATCAACATCAAAAAGGTCATAGCTATTTCACTTGCAGTGCTGCTTGCAATTATAGCAGTGTCTTATGGCTTTGTACTTTGGGAATCGCACAAAAATAACAACGGCTACGCTGTTGTAAAAGTTTATGAAGGCATCACCTCAAGCAGTGATGTTTCTGAAATTACGGAGGAATAAAATTGAAAAAAATATTGTCTGTCCTTTTGGCAGCAATAATGATTCTTTCGGCAGCTAATATCGCGGTTTTTGCGGTTGATACTGACGAAACCAAAACAACCTCTGCAACTCAAGTGTTTGCAGACGGCTCATATATTGTTGTCAAACTTCATGAAAGTGATGAAACAAACGCAACAAAAGCAACAAAAACCAAAACAGGTTCAAAAGATTATGAATTTCACTCATCTGACGGAGTACTTCAGTGGGTAGTAACGGTTAACGGCACATTTACTTATACCGGTTCAAGCGCAACCTGCACCAAGGCTACGGTTGCAACCAAGGTATATAAAACTGCTTGGAAGATTATCAGTGCTACTGCCTCAAAGAGCAGTAATAAAGCTACTGCTAACTTTACCGTCAAGAGATACACTCTCGGTATTGTTACCAAGACGGTTACGGACTCTATCACGCTGACCTGCAGCGCAAAGGGCGTACTTTCATAACGTGAAGGCTTATGGCCTTTGCGATAAACAGACTAATTTTGACCACATCCACCCTTCACATTTCCCGGCTGAGTTCGTTTTCGGACTTTGCCGGGTTTTTATTTGGCCGCAATGCCGGAGGAGATTATAAACGAGGCGCCTGTTTAAAAGGCGTCTCATTTTAATATACGAACAAAAAATACAAAAAATACAGAAAAACCGCCGTGAGATTGAACCCACGGCGGAAAACGCTTATTCACCCAGAAACTCCTCGATTGCCTTTTTCACAACCTGAGCTTGAGAGATGCCCTCGGCTTTGCACTTTTCTTTGAAACGTGCAACAAGGTCTTTGGGGAGCTGAACGCTGACAGCTCCATAAGTTTTTTGGTTGTAACGGCGTTTTACTTCCGAGGAAGTATGAGGTTTACGCTTCTCTGTTTCCATGTTTTGCACTCCTTAAAGTTTTAATAACATCAATCGTGAGCAGTAAAGAAACTGCACCGCAGATAATTCTGAATGGTATACTGTTGCTTTTACTTAAAAATATCATTAATACAGGCAACAGAAAGAAAATGAAATCGCTTTTTTTCACTTGAAAAACTCCTTTCTTTGTGATATGATGATATTACCAAGGAAGAAGAGGGGCTTGCGCCCCTCGCTTACCACCACTTGATAGCTTCAATCAAAGCAGCGAGTGCAATTACCGCTTTGATTATCAGCTCGACCTTTCGGTCTGTGGCAAGCTTTTCTTTCTTGGTTTTTTTCTTGCTCATGTTTCTCACCTCACTTTCTGATATTATTATATCATACTTTGCAAAGTATGACGAGGCTTTTTCTAAACTTTTTCATCTTTTTTCAAACTTTTTTTGAAATTTTCAATCTTTTATCAGAAAGGAACAAATAATTATGAAAATCAATCTTAAAGTACGTTTTAAAAATCCCGTTTTTTGGCTGATGGTTATCCCGGCACTCGTTACATTTGTTTACACCGTCCTCGGAGCGGTCGGAGTTGTGCCGGCGGTGAGCGAGGACATGATTGTTAACATTATCACCGCCCTCATCTCGGCGTTAACAACTATAGGCGTTCTGGTTGATCCGACCACAAAGGGAGTAGGAGATTCGGAACGGGCATTGAATTATACCGAGCCGAGCGACGGTGCGAAAGGTTGAAAGGCAAAAAAAAACACCCCGAGGGTGAAAACCTTCGGGGTGTTTTTTTAGATTTTTTAGCGGACAAAAATTTTGCAACTGTGGACAAACTGTGGACAATCATAAAAATCGAGGTTAAAATTTTAAAATATAAAAGTACCCTAAACCCTTATAAATAAAGGCTTTCAGGGTGATTTTCAGCAGCTCGGACAATGGAGCTTGAGCGTACCGGTTTTTGCTTGACATGCAAGGGGTCGGTGGTTCAAGTCCACTTGTCCTCACCAGAATAAACGCTCAGAAGCTTTATGAACAAAGGCTTTTGGGCGTTTTTTTGTGTTTTGATTATTTTTCGTTTGTTGCTGTTTGGTGGGAAAAATTTTCGCTGTTGTGGACGGGTTGTGGACAAAGCGGCGGAAAACGGTATGTTTCTGATAACGGACGAACTTGCGGATATGCTCGGCAGTTTTTACGGCTCGATTGAAAACAACAACCGCCGCACAGTTTTTTGGCTGCGCGGCGGTTTTCCCGTGTGCGGATTATCCTTTCGGTTCCTCATATTCAAGGGCGTCCTTGCTGTCCTTAACGCCCTTTGTTGTTGGGTCAATGAGAACGCCGACCGCCGTCAGCGCGGAAACGGCCGCCGAGCCGACATTTACCGCAGCGTCCTGCGCAAAGCGCGGAACAATTCCGAAAAGTCCCAGCACCGAATACACAAATGCCGCGAGCGCCGGAATAAATGTCAGCCAGAACATCGGGTTCCTGAACCGAACTTTCCAGTTGAGCTTCATTCCTTTCCCTCCTTTTTGCACGGGCATGAAGCAGATTTTGCTTTTTCCTCCCCAAGCTGCGAAAGGCGCGTTTCCATTGCGCGAAGCCGCTCGTTCATAACATCGCGCTCCTTTTCAAGCTTGAAGATCCGCTCAATCAGGCTTCTTTGTTCCTGGGCCTTTTTTTCAAGCTGCTCAATCCGGTATGTCGTGAGCCGGGTTGAGGTCAGGATTCCGGCAAAGGTTCCGGCGAGCGAACCGACAAGCGCAACAAGGGAGATTATCACAGTATCGTTCATCCTGTCACCTCCGCAGTTGCCTGCATATTTTGCAGGCCATTATATCATATGCCAAAGAAAGGGCAAAGGACAGAAAAAAAGGCTGCGCAAAATGCGACAGCCCTGAGTTCGTTATTTGATGTTTGTTATCCGATGGGAAGGGAGCGCAGCTCACTGACAAGAGTCTGAGCCGCTAGCGCGTTTGACTGCTTGTTCGGGTGGCCGTCAATGGTGCTTCCGTATGTTCCCATTTCAAAGGAAAGCGTTGCGCATTTTACGCCGGTATCTCCGGTTTCACTTTTATATTCCTCTGCGGCGCGCTCAATGGCGGGATAAAGCGAATTGTTCATATCGCCGAGAACGCAGAGAATGTATGCCGAGCCGTTTTGCTGCCTGATAAGGCTGAGCAGGCGCTTATATTCACTAACAAAAGAGTCAATGCTGCTTTGCGTGCTGCAATAGGAGGCATCGTTCGTTCCAAGGTTCACAACAACAATGTTCGGCGCAAAGGAGGAAAAATCCCAGTCCGGAGCATCGGCCGCATTGGAAAGAGTTGAACCGTAATGATTGAAGATGACATAGTCGTTTGCGCTTCCGTTGGAGGAAAAGCCGGTATATACGCCGTAGCCGGAAAAAGCAACCGCATAGCAATCGGCGGCAAGCTCCTTTGCGGCAAGAAAAGCATAGGTTTCGGAAAAATTCTCCGTTCGGGTTGAAAAGGCGGCGTTTGCGTTTTCCTCGTCAAGTCCGTAGCCGGCCGTTATTGAGTCTCCGATGAATTCAATTCTGATGTCTCTCTGCGGTGCGGGGCAGATGTCGCCCTTGGCGTTGACGGTTATTGAGTCAACCCCAACCGTTGAGTACATTGATTCCGAGGCTTTAAGAAGTTGAACCTCGGCGTCGCCGCTCACGGAAGAGAGGTCAACGGTGATGCTTTCGCGCTCATTTTCAAGAATAACGTCCGCTTTTGTTTCTCCGTTGACAAGAACAAGCACGCGCGGCCTGTGGTTATACGGAACGGACACGGAGTTTTTAACCAGGCATTCAATCGTTGCGCTCTCTCCGTCGCAAAGGAAAGAAAAGCCGCTTCCGGACATTGAAAACCAAAGCGTTCCGCTTTCAAAATATGTCCGACCGATATTCTTGACAAAATCCGAATTGGGGGTGAAGGATATTATGCGGTTTTCCGCGTCCTCCGGAAAGCGGGGATTCCCGGCGTAAAGCTTGGTTGTTGAGGAGGAGTGGCTGTCCTTTCCAAAAATTCCGGGCAGATTCAGCCCATCCTCAAAGCGTTCGGGATCAAAATTGATAACGATGAAAACAAAGCAGATAAGAATGACAAAAAATAATCCGACGGCAATGATGCGCAGCGTGCTCTTTTTCATCACTTTACCTCCCGTTTTAAAATACTCTCGGCCGATTTTCCCACAACAGTCAAAATAATAATCAGTATAATATCATTTATTGCCCCCTTTGTCAAATCTCTCACCGTTTGGTTCAAAACGGAATAAACTGAAATGACGGACCGAAGGAGGAGGTGAAAGAATGAATACACGGTATGAGCTAAGCTGCGTTGCAAAGAATTATATCTCCTGCTATTATGAAATTCTGGACTGCATGATTGAAAAAATGACGAACGCAAAAACAGGCTGCAGCATTTCGCAGAGCTTTATTAACCAGATGATACCGCACCACGAGGCGGCAATAAAAATGTGTGAAAATATTCTGAAATATACAACCTGTGTTCCGCTTCAGAATATGGCAAACTGCATTATTGCCGAACAGACCGAGGATATTGAGGACATGAAAGAAATACTCTGCAAATGTGAAAAATGCAAAAACAGCGAGCGCGACGTCTGCCTTTATAACCGCTGCTTTGACGCGGTGACGCAAACGATGTTTGACGAGATGGGCTTCACCTGCGCGGATAACTGCCTGAATGCAAACTTCCTGCGCGAGATGATTCCGCACCATGAGGGCGCAATAAGAATGTGCAAAAATGCGCTGCGCTTCTGCGTCTGCCCCGAGCTCAGGGAAATTCTCTGCTCAATCATTGAAACACAAAGCCGCGGCGTGCGCGAAATGAAGTGCATGCTTTGCAGAATTACACGCTGATGTGTTGTCTTAATAAAAGCCGCACACCTGCTTTTTTCGGCAGGTGTGCGGCTTTTATTATGCTTTGATTTACTTTTTGAGAAGATGCGCCGCGGCGTATTCGCCGGCCTCGTTCCAGGCGGCCTCTCCCTCCGGAAGAATGTTTCCAAATATTTGGAAAACGTGCCACATTCCGCTGTACTCGGTGAGAGTTACGTCAACGCCGGCTTTTTTCATTTTTTCGGCAACGGTGAGCGATTCGCTATAAAGAATTTCGGCTGTACCAACCTGAATGAGCGTTGGGCAAAAGCCGTCAAATTCGGCATACATCGGCGAAAGTTTCGGGTCGTGGAGGTCTGCGTCTCCGGCATAGATTCTGACGATATCTTCAACATCAAGCTCCTTGTCAACGCTTTCCTTATAGCCGAACATCGGGTCTTTGTGAACATTGGTTTTGTATGACTCGCCCTCAGAGGCAAGATCCGCCCACGGAGACATTGTTACGGCCGCGCAGGGAAGCTCCTTTTTTTCGTCGCGCAGGCTCAAAATCAGCTCAAGGGCAAGATTTCCTCCGGCGCTGTCGCCAACAACAACAACGTCTTTTGCCTTATAGCCGCTTTTCATGATCCAGTTCCAGCCGTCAAGAACGTCCTCAAGCGCACCGGGAAAGATTGTTTCCGGCGCAAGGCGGTAGTCAATCATAACAACGGTTGCGCCGTCGCAGTACCGCGACCATTTTTCGGCCTGCCAACGGTAAAGATCCTGCATTCCGAAGATGAACGCGCCGCCGTGAATTTGGAAAACAACCTTATCGCTGTTTTTGCTGTTCTTTTTTGTGATAACCTCAAGAGTGCAGTTTTCAAGCTTGATTTTGTCATATGTATATCCGGGCGAGGGGATATAGACGCTTGGGGTGGTTGTGATTTTTCCGGCAACTTTTCCAAAGATGGCTCCGCCGCCCTCGCGGTCAATCATTTGAACAACCGCACGCAGACCCTCGCGCGCAACAAGCGAGCGCAAGGAAAGGTCCGTGTCCGCCGCAAAGGAAGAAAGCAGCCCGAGAGATATGCCGACGGCAATCACGAGAGAGACCGCTTTTTTGAAAAGAACATTAAGAGCATTTGTCATTTTCTGTTTCTCTCCTTATTAAAATAATTTACATAACCGGCAGTTTTGTCACCGATTACAAGAGTATTATAATATATGTTAACAAATTGTTAATTACTTATCGAAAATAATAAATTATTTTTTGTGTATTTTGAAATGGCGTCCGGGCGGATAAGAGGTTTTTTGGCTTTTTTGCTGTTTTTGTGATTTTTTCCGGCTTAATATTTGTTATTCTTCACGATTGAAGAAAGCGGACTGCGGTGGTATAATATACTCACGATTTAAACCGCTAAAGCATAACCGGCCGGTTGACCGGCTCTGCTGCTTTTGATATTTTTGTTATGAAGGTGAGCTTTATGTTTTCAAATGAAATGTATGAACTCGGCGCTCATTCGTCGGTTATAAGAGAGATTTTTGAATACGCAAAAAAAAGAGCCGAGGTTATTGGAAAAGAGAATATTTTTGATTTCAGCATCGGCAATCCGAGCGTTCCCGCTCCGGAAATTGTCAGCGAAACAATCAAAAAACTTGTTGCTTCCGTTCCGGCGGCACAGCTCCACGGTTACACCTCCGCCGTTGGCGATAACTCCGTCAGAGAGGCGATTGCCGAATATCTCAACAAAACATACAAAACCTCTTTCAGGAAAGAAAACTTCTATATGACCGCCGGTGCGGCCGCTTCGCTGACCATAACGCTCAATGCGCTTTATGAAGAGGGGGACGAGCTTATTGTTCTTGCTCCGTTCTTTCCGGAATATCGCGTTTTTGCCGAAAAGGCCGGAATGAAAGTTCGCATTGTTCCCTCGGACGAAAAGACGCTTTTGCCGGACTTTGCCGCCATTGAAAGCGCAATCAACGAACACACAAAGGCGATCATCGTCAATTCTCCGAACAATCCGTCCGGCGTTGTTCTTTCTGAGGACTGCATTGAAACGCTCTGCGCCCTGCTTGAAAAAAAGCAGAACGAGCTTAAAAAGGATATTTTCCTCATCTCGGACGAGCCGTACCGCGAGCTGGTTTACGGCGGCGTTAAAGCTCCGTATCTTACAAAGTATTACAAAAACACAATCGTTTGCTATTCATTCAGCAAATCGCTCTCGCTTCCCGGCGAAAGAATCGGTTTTATCCTTGTTCCGGACGATGTTTCCTCCTCGGGTGAAATTTTCAAGGCGGTCTGCGGCGCCGGCCGTGCGCTCGGCTTTGTTTGCGCTCCCGCGCTGTTCCAGTTTGTTATCAAAGAATGCCTTGGAAAAACGGCTGACCTTTCGGTCTATGAAACGAACCGAGACCTTCTTGTGAATACCGTGACAAAGCTTGGATTCTCCTGCGCAAAACCGGACGGCGCGTTTTATCTTTTCATGAAGTCGCCGGAAAAGGACGCTGCCGCATTCTGCGAAAGGGCGAAGAAATATGAACTGCTCTTTGTTCCGAGCGATTCGTTCGGTTTTCCGGGTTACGTCAGGATTGCATACTGCGTTTCAACCGAGATGATTAAAAGAGCACTTCCTGCTTTTGAAAAGCTTGCAAAAGAGTATTTTGACGTTTAAGGAGAAGAAAATGGACGAACTGGTTGAAACAAGAGAAAAAATCAACGAGGTTGACAAAAAAATGGCCGCCCTTTTTGAAGAACGGATGAAGCTTGTTGGCTCGGTTGCGGAATATAAAATGAAGCGCGGTCTGCCCGTCTTTGACGAAAAAAGGGAAAACGATGTTATAAAGCGCAACGAACAGCTTGTTTCAAGCGAGGAAATCCGCGCCTATTACGTCAACTTTCTCAAAGACACAATGGCTGTTTCAAAAAGATATCAGCACAAAATTCTTGAGGGTATGCGCGTTTCATACAGCGGAGTGACCGGTGCGTTTGCTCAGATTGCCGTTGACAAAATTTTTCCGGACGCCTGCGCGGTTTCGTGCAGGGATTTTAAAGAGGCCTATGAAATGACCGAAAGGGGAGAGACGGACTGTTGCGTTCTTCCGCTTGAAAACAGCAACGCCGGAGAGGTCGGCGCGGTTATTGACCTGATTTTTTCCGGCTCGCTTTATGTTAACGAGGTCTACTCGCTTTCAATCCACCAGTGCCTTGTTGCGCTCCCGGAGAGCGAGCTTTCCGATATAAAAACGGTTATAAGCCACCCTCAGGCGCTGTCTCAGTGCGGCGAATATCTCAGACGGCTCGGCGTTCAAAAAAAGGAATGCATCAACACCGCCGTTGCGGCAAAAACCGTCCTTAAAGACGGCGATAAATCCGTTGCCGCCATTGCCAGCGCGGACACGGCTAAGCTTTACGGGCTTAAAATACTCAAAGAAAACATCAATGAGAGCGAGACGAACACAACGCGCTTTGCCGTTCTTTCAAGAGTGATGAACAACTCAAAAAGCGACGGCTCAATCATTGTTTTCACCGTTCCGGACGAGGCCGGTTCGCTCGCTCACGCAATCAACATCATTGGCAACCACGGCTTCAATATGCGCTCCATTAAAAGCCGCGCAATGAAGAATCTTATGTGGACATATTATTTCTACGTTGAAATTGACGGCGACCTCAAGTCGCGCAGCGGCTCGTTCATGCTGACTGAGCTTTCGGACTGCTGCGATAAGCTGAGGTTTGTTGGCTCATTCAACAACGCAAAGGCAGAAAGGTGAACCGTTATGGTTATTCCCGTCTCTCTTAAAAACAACAGCTATGATATAATTCTTGAAAAAGGCGCGCTCAAAAAAGCCGGGGAGCTTTTGAACATCAAGGGCAAGGCTCTTGTTGTGACCGACAGCGGCGTTCCGGAGAAGTACGCAAAAACGCTGCTCTCTCAGCTTGAAAACGCCTTTTTGTTCTGCTTCCCTCAGGGCGAGGAAAACAAGAACACCGAAACCCTCCTTTCAATTTGCAAAGAGCTTCTTGAAAAGGACTTTACAAGAACCGACTGTGTGATTGCGCTCGGCGGCGGAGTCACGGGTGATATGGCCGGTTTTGCGAGCGCAATATATATGCGCGGCATTGACTTTTATAATATTCCGACAACCCTCCTTTCTCAGGTTGATTCCTCCGTTGGGGGAAAAACGGCGGTTGATTTTTGCTCGGCAAAAAACCTCCTGGGCGCTTTCCATCAGCCGAAAAAGGTTATTATTGACCCTGAACTTCTTTCAACCCTTGATGAACGCCAAATTTCCAACGGCTTTGCCGAGGCGGTTAAAATTGCCGTAACGAGCGACGAAAAGCTTTTTGAGATTTTTGAAAGCGGAAAGGCCAAAGATAAAATTGAAGAGGTAATTTTCCGCGCCGTGAACGCAAAGCGCAATGTTGTTGAAAAGGACGAAAAGGAAAGTTCTCTGCGCCGCGTTCTCAATTTCGGCCACACGCTAGGCCACGCGATTGAAAGCAGCGCCGGACTCGGAGAGCTGCTCCACGGCGAATGCGTTGCCCTCGGAATGCTTCCGATGTGCGGCGAAGAAATCCGCCCAAGGGTTGAAAACGCGCTCAAAAGCGTTGGACTTCAAACAAAGTATTCTTATGACAAAGACGCGGTGAAAGCATTTTTGAAGCACGACAAAAAGGCGAGCGGAAACAGTGTGAACATTGTTCTTTCAGACAAAATCGGCTCGTTCCGCTTTGAAAAGGTCAGTCTTTCGCAGCTGGAGGAAATGATATGAAAAACACATTCGGAAACGCGTTTTCCGTCACCCTTTTCGGAGAAAGCCATGGTCCGGCAATAGGCGCCGTTCTTGACGGCGTGAAGCCCGGAGAGGAGATTGACACCGAAAAAATTTCTGCCATTTTGAAAAAGAGAAAGGGCGCCGCCGCTTTTTCAACAAAGCGCAACGAAAAAGATGAATTCAAAATTGTCAGCGGACTTTTTGAGGGGAAAACAACCGGAACGCCGCTTTGCATTCTCATTGAAAACACCGACACAAAAAGCGCGGACTATTCAAAAATGAAGTCCGTTGCCCGCCCGTCACACGCGGATTATGCGGCGTTTTTGAAGTATCACGGCTATAACGATTACCGCGGCGGCGGCCACTTTTCCGGAAGAATTACGGCTGCGCTGACTGCGGCCGGAGCCGTTGCCTTGCAGATTCTTGAAAGGCGCGGGGTGAACATTTCAACCCATATCCTTTCCTGCGGCGATATTTGCGACAGAAGATTTGAAAATTTTCAAAAGGATTTTGAAAAGCTTTCCGCCCTTTCTCTCCCCGTTTTGGACGATGGAGCGAGAGAGAAAATTGAGGAAAGAATTACCGCCGCGCGCAAGGCGGGAGATTCCGTTGGCGGTGTTCTTGAAACGGCGGTAACGGGCTTTCCCGGTTCGGTTGGAGAGCCGTGGTTTGACACGGTTGAGGGTGTTCTTTCCCATATGCTTTTCAGCGTTCCCGCGGTCAAGGGCGTTTCCTTCGGCGCAGGCTTTGACTTTGGAAAAATGACCGGCTCACAGGCCAATGACCCGTTTATAATCAAAAACGGAAAGGTTGTTTCGGAAACAAACCGCAACGGCGGAATCAACGGCGGAATCACAAACGCAATGCCGATAATTATCAACTGCGCGGTCAAGCCCACTCCGTCAATATATAAAACACAGAAAACAATAGATTTTGAAAAGAACGAACAGACCGAACTGCTCATTGAGGGCAGACACGACCCGGCGATTATTCACAAAGCCGCCGTTGTTGTTACCGCGGCAACCGCGATTGCGCTGCTTGACCTTCTTTCTCAGCGGTTCGGAACTGATCTTAACGGTGTTTAAACTTATGAAATATGGACTTCTTGGCAAAAAGCTTGCCCACAGCTATTCAAAAATAATACATGAATCGTTTGCGCCGTATGAATATGAGCTTCTTGAGCTGACGGAAGCGGAGCTTGACTCTTTCATGAAAAAAAAAGAGTTTTCCGCCGTCAATGTCACAATTCCGTATAAGGAAACGGTGATGAAGTATCTTGCCGCTATTGACGCCGCGGCAAAGGAAATCGGCTCGGTCAACACAGTTGTTAACAAAAACGGCGCTCTTTGCGGCTATAACACCGATTTTTACGGCCTGCGCGCCCTGCTTATAAATAACGGCTTTGAGCTTAAGGACAAAAAGGTTCTTGTCCTTGGCAGCGGAGGAACAAGCAAAACGGCCACGGCGGTCGGCCGCTCGCTCGGCGCAAAGGAAGTCTGCGTTGTTTCAAGAAACGGAGAGCTTAACTATCAGAATGTCCTTTCCCTTCACGGTGACGCGCAGTATATCATCAATACGACACCCTGCGGAATGTTTCCGGACAACAAAAGCAGCGCGATAAGTCTTGATGGCTTCGGGGCGCTTGAGGGCGTTTGCGATGTGATTTATAATCCGCTGCGCACGCCGCTTTTGCTTGAGGCAAAGGAAAAAAAGCTTAAATACTGCGGCGGTCTTTATATGCTTGTTATGCAGGCCGTGAAAGCGAGCGAGCTTTTCCTTGGCACTGAGTATCCGGAAAGCACCGGCAGCTCGGTCTATGAAAAGCTTTTGAGGGAAAAGGAGAACATTGTTCTCACCGGAATGCCCGGAAGCGGAAAGTCAACAATCGGCGCTCTCTTGTCAAAAGAGCTTTCGCGCTCCTTTGTTGATACGGACGAGCTGATTGAAGAAAAAGCCGGAATAACAATTCCGGACATCTTTTCAAAATTCGGCGAGGAATATTTCCGCAAGCTTGAAAGCGAGGTCATTGCCGAAACTTCAAAAAAGACCGGCCTTGTTGTTGCAACGGGCGGCGGAGCTGTCCTCAAAAAAGAGAATGTCAAAAACCTTTCTCAAAACGGAAAAATCTTTTTCCTTGACCGTCCGCTTGAACAGATTGTTCCAACCGCGGACAGACCCCTTTCAAACAGCGAGCTTTCGCTCAAAAAGCGCTTTGCGGAAAGATATGAAATTTATCAAGATACCTGCGACGAAAGAATTCCGGTTGATGGCGTTCCTCAGCACGCATTGAAGCTTATTCTTGGAAAGGAAAAATAAAAATAATGAAAATTCTTGTCATAAACGGACCCAACATAAATATGCTCGGCATCAGAGAGCCTGAGCTTTACGGAACGGAAACCTACGCCGCATTGATTGAAAAAACGCGCGCCTATTGCGCCGAAAAAGGCATTGAATGCGAGTTTTTCCAGTCCAACCATGAAGGGGCGCTTGTTGATAAGATTCAGGAGAGCTACGGCGTTTTTGACGCAATAATAATGAATCCTGCGGCCTATACGCACACAAGCGTTGCGCTGCTTGACGCACTCAAGGCGGTTTCAATTCCGTGCGTTGAGGTGCATATTTCGGATGTGCCTGCGCGCGAGGCTTTCCGCCAGGTGTCATACGTCAGAGCGGCGTGCTTCAAAACGATAACCGGCCTTGGAACTGACGGCTACCTCAGAGCCGTTGATGAGATTGAAAAACTTTTGGGTGGAAAAAAATGAAAGCAGTGATTCAAAAAAGCACGGCGTCCGGCTTTGCGGCCGCTCCGCCGTCCAAAAGCGTACTGCACCGTATGCTCATCTGCGCTGCGCTTTCAAAGGGAAAAAGCGTAATTAAAAATGCATATTACAGCGAGGATATCCTTGCAACGCTTGATTGCCTTGAAGCTATGGGCGCAAAAATTGAAAAGCATGAGACGAGCGTCACCGTCACGGGTTTTTCGCCGTTTGATATTCCGGAAAACGCCGTTCTTCCCTGCCGGGAGAGCGGAAGCACCTTGCGGTTTCTTATTCCTCTTGCTCTCCTTTCCGGAAAAAGGGTAGTTTTCACAGGCAGCGAAAAGCTTCTGACGCGTCCGCTTTCCGTCTATGAAGCCATCTGCAAAGAGCAGGGGAGTGACTTCAAAAAAGAAAAGACCGGCCTTTCCGTTTGCGGAAAGCTTAAAAAGGGCGATTTTTCCGTTCCCGGAAACATCAGCAGCCAGTTTGTTACGGGTTTGCTTTTTGCCCTCCCGTTCCTCGGCGGAGCAAAGATAAAGCTCACCACCGCTCCCGAAAGCCGGAGCTATATTGATATAACGCTGTCCGTTATGAAAAAGTTCGGCGTTTCCGCAACGTGGCAGAACGCCGGAACGCTTTATTGCGGCTTTGGAGAAACTTTTGAAGCGCGTCAGGTTGCTGCGGAGAGCGACTGCTCTTCAGCCGCGTTCCTTTCTGCGTTCAATCTTCTGGGCGGCTCTGTTGCCGTTCTCGGAATTGAAAAAGACACACTTCAGGGCGACAGGGTATATGAGGAATACTTTAAGGAACTTGAAAACGGAAATCCGGTGCTTGATGTTGCCGATTGTCCGGATCTTGCGCCGATACTTATGACGCTTGCGGCGTTCAAAAACGGCGCCGTTCTCAAAAACACGGCGCGGCTGAAAATGAAAGAGAGCGACCGCGGCGCGGCAATGAAAGAGGAGCTTTCCGCTTTCGGAGCGGATATAGACGTTTTTGAAAACGAGATTGTTGTTAAAAAAGCACTTCTCCACGCGCCGGAAAGAGTCCTTCTTTCCCATAATGACCACAGGGTTGTGATGTCGCTTGCGGTTTTGCTCAGCGCGTTCGGCGGCGAAATTGACGGCGCTCAGGCGGTTTCAAAAAGTTTTCCAACCTTTTTTGAAGCTATTAAAAATTTAGGAATAAGAGTTGAACTGATATGATAATTGACAAAAAGACGCGCTTTCTGGTTGTCGGCCTCGGCCTCATGGGCGGAAGCTATGCAAGGGGACTGACTCAGAAAGGCTATCATGTTGACGCAATAGTCAACGATGAAAAATCAAAGGAATTTGCCCTCAAACACGAGATTGTTGAAAAATGTTCCGATTTTGTTGACGAGGAGCTTATCAAAAACGCAGACGTGCTGATTTTTGCGCTCTATCCGCATACGTTTGTTGAATGGATAAAGGAAAACGGTGCGCTCATTAAAAAGGACGCAGTGATAACCGACGTTACCGGCGTCAAGGGCTGCATTGTTGAAAAAATCCAATCGCTCCTTCCGCCGGGACCGGAGTTCATTGCCGCTCACCCGATGGCCGGCCGCGAGGTATACGGCGTTGAAAACAGCGATGAGCGGATGTTCTTCGGCGCAAACTATATTGTTGTTCCAACAAAGAAGAACACCGAAAACGGCATTGAGTGCTGCAAGCGCCTTGCGGAAATTCTCGGCTTTGGAAGAATTGCCGAGCTTTCGCCAAAGGAGCACGACGACCTCATCGGCTTTGTTTCCCAGCTTACTCACTGCATAGCCGTTTCGCTCATGACCTGCTATGAAAACGAGCATCTTGAAAAATACACTGCAGACTCGTTCCGCGACCTGACAAGAATTGCAAACATTAACGAGGTTCTTTGGAGCGAGCTGTTCTTCCTCAACCGCGATTCGCTCCTGCGCCAGATGGAGCTTTTTGAGGCGCATTTTCACAAGCTTTATGAAAGCCTCAAGACCGGCGACAAAGAAACAATGATTGAAATGATGAAAGAATCAACCGCAAGGCGGAAACTTTTTGACAAATAATTGGCATTACAGAGGTGACTTATTATGAATATGACTTTTAAATGTAAACTTCCTATTCCGATGGAGATTAAAAAGCAGTATCCGGCATCTGAAAAGGCGATAAAAATCAAAGAGGAACGGGACAAAGAGCTGAAAGCGATTTTTGAGGGCAGGGACAGGCGTCTTGTTCTTGTCATCGGCCCTTGCTCCGCAGACAATGAGGACAGCGTGATGGACTATGTTTCGCGCCTTGCACCCTTGCAGGAGGAGGTAAAGGAAAAAATCCTCATCGTTCCGCGTATTTACACAAACAAGCCGCGCACAACCGGCGACGGCTATAAGGGTATGCTCCACCAGCCCGACCCGAACGGAGAAAGCAACCTGCTCAAAGGCATTATTGCAATCCGCAAGCTTCATATGCGCGCGCTCAACGAGACCGGCCTTTCCTGCGCGGACGAGATGCTCTATCCGGAAAATCACCGCTATCTCAATGACTTGCTTTCCTATGTTGCAATCGGCGCAAGATCGGTTGAAAACCAGCAGCACCGCCTGACCGCGAGCGGACTTGGCATTCCCGTTGGAATGAAGAACCCGACCGGCGGCGACCTTTCCGTCATGATGAACTCGATAACGGCCGCGCAGCATCCGCATGAGTTTATCTACAGAGGCTGGGAGGTTCAGTCTCACGGAAACGAATATGCCCACGCAATTTTGCGCGGATATGTCAACAAAAGGGGCGTCAGCCTTCCGAACTATCACTATGAGGATCTCATGAGAGTCTGCGAGCTTTATGCGGAAACAAACCTCAAAAACCCGGGAATTGTTGTTGACACCAACCACGCAAACTCCGGAAAGAAGTTCCTTGAGCAGCCGAGAATTGCAAAAGAGGTTCTTCATTGCTGCCGCCACAGCGAGGACATTGCAAAAATTGTTAAGGGACTCATGATTGAAAGCTATATTGAGGACGGCAGCCAGAAAATCGGCGGCGGTGTATACGGGCAGTCAATCACCGATCCGTGCCTCGGCTGGGAAAAGACAAAAAGACTTGTTCTTGAACTTGCGGATCTTTGGTGAGTTAGATTTTAGATGTTGGATTTTTTAAATTGAAAAACATTTTGCTTTGCGAACGGCAGACATTTTAAAAAACAGCCGGCATTTGCTTAAACGCAGATGTCGGCTGTTTTTTTTCCACCATGTTAACCGGCTTGCATACTGAGCCGCAGCTTGTCACTGATCATTGCAATGAATTCGGAATTTGTCGGCTTTCCTCGGCTGTTTTGAATGGTATATCCAAAATATGAGCTGAGAACATCAACATCGCCTCTGTCCCAGGCAACCTCGATTGCGTGGCGGATTGCGCGTTCAACGCGCGAGGACGTTGTGTTGTTTTCCTTGGCAACAGTGGGGTATAATACTTTTGTTACGGCGTGCATCAACTCAGGATCCTTAACGGTGAGCATGATTGCCATTCTCAGATACTGATATCCCTTGATGTGAGCCGGAACTCCGATTTGGCGCATGATATCGGAAATTACAATTTCCAGCTCCTTGTTGTCTTTGATTGAAAGTTGAGAGGCATCATCACGTCTGCCGTTCCATTTTATCATTTTTACAACCCGCTCCGCAACAAAGGAATAATCAACGGGTTTTAAAAAATAATAATCGGCTCCGGCGGCAAGAACCTCCTCTTCAAAACGCGGGTTTTCAATTGAGGACAAAACAAAGCTCAGGGTTTTGTTTTTTTTCAGCTCGCCGCCGGCCTCCTCAAGAACGCCAAGCGCATCAAGGCTCGCCATGAACGCATCCATGACAACCGCATCCGGTTTTTCGGCAAAGGCGGCATTAATCAGTCTGCGTCCGTCTTTTTCAATGATTTTGACATCGCAACCGTCAGCTTTCAAGAATTCGGCACAACGTTCGATGTTCTGTGACCCCTCTCCGGCCAGGATAACATTTGTTTTCTTCGACATTATTACCATCCTTTAAAAATGTTTTGTGATTATTTCTCACATACGAATGGTATCACATACTTCAGTATTTTGCAAGGTGAATTTTGTCGAAAATATTAATTAGTGTAAAAAAAATGCTTCCATTGTAAGAATACTATCATTTTTGGCGGTTACGACACTATGCTGCACTTTCGTTTTTATCGTTCAGCACCGCATCCTGCATTTCGATCATGCGCTCGGCAAAGATTGCATAGCCACTGTCCGGCTCATTGACAAAAACATGGGTAACAGCACCAACAAGCTTTTTGTTCTGGATTATCGGACTTCCGCTCATTCCCTGAACAATTCCGCCCGTTTTTTCAAGAAGCTTTTTATCGGTTATTCTTATAACCATGTTTCTGTTGTCATTGCTTTCGGGTGAAATTTTTTCAATCTCAATGTCATAATACGCCGGGCCGTTTTCGTCAACCGTTGAAATTATTGAGGCCTTTCCGGTTTTAACCTCACTTTTTACGGCAACGGGAAGCTCCGCTTTTTTCATGTCTGCGTTGTTCAGCACACCGAATACACCCGAGGCGGTGTTTGCATAAAGCTCACCAAACACAAGCCCCGTGAAGCTTCCGCAAAGCTCACCCGCCTCACCGGCCTTTCCCTTTGTGCAGCCGTTGACGGTTGCTTCAACAACGTCTCCCTCCGAAAGCGGAAGAATTTTTCCGGTGTCAACATCGCAGATTGCATGGCCGAGGCCGCCGTATGCACCGGTTGATTTTTCAAAAAATGTCAGCGTTCCAATGCCTGCCGCACTGTCTCTGATCCAAAGCCCGCCGATATATTTCTCCTGCGCGGAAGAATACACAGGCGTAAAGACAGTCTCATATGAGCGGCCGTCCCTTTCAAAGACAACGCGCAAAGACGAGCCGAGACTTTCTGAAATCAGCCTTGCAACCTGCGTGTGATCTCTGACCGTGACCGAATTAATGCTCAGAATTATGTCTCCCTTTTCAATTCCGGCTTCCTGCGCCGGGCAGCACATTCCCGAGTCGGTATCAACCTTATCGGTTGAAACAACAACAACGCCGCGTGTATACAACCTCAGGCCAAAAATTTCTCCGGACGGAACAACATACCGCCTTTTTTGAAATTTTACGCGCGAATTTTTGACAGGTATTGCCTTAAAAAGGTTCACTCTGACATCTATGGTTTTGTCTGCACCGGCTCTTGTTGCAGTGTCCTGTTCAAGAGGCTGAAGCGAATAAATCATTTTGATTGACATTTTTCCGGAATCGAGAGAGGAAAATTCATCCGGTATTGAAACAAAGCCAAAAACCAAAAGACCAAGCGCAACAACTACCGCTGAGATTACAAAAAGACGGAAAACTTTAATCACTTTTACCATTTTTTCACCTCCGTGCGGCAATTAAACCGCAAATATAACCGATGATTGACTGAGAGCGAAAATGGCGACAAGATTTTGCGCTTATCAGTTAATCGAAGGTTACGATAATAATTTGCACGGAAAAAGCGAACAATATAATCGGTAAATCGAGCCGAAAAACAAAAAAGCCGCAAAACCGCAAAGCCATAATGGATAACGCGGAATTGTGACTTTTTGTTAAATCATTTTTTCAAACACTCACGCCTGAGTCAGCATTGCAGCAGCTTCAAGGAACTGGCTGTCCGAGCCGATATCTGCCGCTTTTCCTTTGAGTGCGGATTCTCTGTCCGGAATCAGGCCGGAGTTATTATATGTTTCGCCCTTATACGGTTTGACTATGCCGATTGAAAGCAAAACGGCGTTGCCATCGGTGAGCTTAAAGGCTTTCGGAACAAGGGCAATACCCTTGGTTTTTGTTCCAACAAGGATACCTTTTGAAAAATCGCGGATATTGCAGGCGAAAAGTTCGGCCGCCGCCTCAGTATTTTCATTGATAAGAACGGCAATAGGTATTCCGACCTCACCGGCGGTTGTGACAAATTTTTGAATCACGTTTCCGCCGCTGTCCAGAACGGTTGCCGCCGGAACTCCGGAATCGTTGACCGGAACAAAAACGTCCAGCGCTTCCATTGCGTTTTCATAGTTGGTGCTTGAATTGTTCCTGACATCTATAACGAGTGCGCTGACTTTTGAGTCTGTCAATGACTGAACGGCAGACTTAACCTGATTCGCGGTTGTTGAAAAGAAATCGGAGATTTTGATATATCCGACATTGCCATTGGTTTTTGAAAGCACGGACTGAGCCTCGTAACCTTTGATAATATTTATGGTGGTTTCGGTCTTTCCTCGCTTATATGTAATGTTGACCGCAGTGAGCTTGTCACCCTCAAGTTTTGATGAAAGTTCATCAAAATTGTTCGCGTCAAGCATTATTCCGTCAAAAGCAATTATAACATCACCGACCCGAAGGCCGCTGCTTTGAGCCGGCGAGCCGCTATATACTGCCGTTATTTTAATTCTGTTATCCCCGGTTTTTGCGCTTTTAATGCCGATGCCATACATATTGCCCTGAATACCGGAAACATATCCGGCGTATTCATCGGCGTTCATAAATTTTGAATATGGGTCTTTAAGTCCTGCAACGTAGCCTCCGGCGAGCGCAGCCTTAAGACTCGCTTCATCGCTTCCGGAATAGTAATTGTTTTTGATTATTCCGTCAAGTTCATCAAGAACCGCATATCGCTCAAGCTTTTCCGGCAAACCTTTCAAAAGGTCATTATATTCCCTGTTGACGATATTCATTGTTACGGCGCTTGAAACGGCGATGGCAAGAATGAGTATTCCGACAGCAAGTCCCAATGATATTTTTTTGTTCATAGACTTCTCCCTTGTTAAAAAACCAAAGGAACAGCGGTGAGCGCCGTTCCTTCGGAGCATTTTTGAATGTTAACTCACCGCCTGTTAAGGCTTTGAAACGTAGTTCGCCGGGTTTTGCTTTTCGCCGTTATAGCGGACTTCAAAATGAAGGTGGGGGCCGGTTGAATTGCCCGTGCTTCCAACATTCGCAATCTGCTGGCCTTTTGAAACCTGCTGGCCGGTTTCAACGCAAAGATTGGAGCAATGGCCATATACGGTTGAAAAACCGTCTCCGTGGTCAATAACAACATAACGTCCATATCCGGTTGTTCCCCAGACCGCCGCAATTACAGTTCCGGCGCGGGAAGCATATACCGGCTTTCCGTACACTCCGCTTGCGGAAATATCCATTCCGCCGTGGAAACTCCAGCCGGAAATTGAAGCACTCCTGTTGCCGTAAGGGCTGCTGATATAGCACGATATCTTTCCGAGCGGCCAAGCCCAGCTATCGTTGCTTTTATAAACCTTTCCGCCAGAGCTTCCGGAGCTGCCGGAATTTCCGCCCGAACCCGAGGAGCCGGTGGTTGCCGCCGGGTCATTATTTGATGCATAAAGCGTTGTTCCCTGAGTTGTTGAAACCTCCGTTGCCTGATAGTTTTTTATTATGGCTTCAATTTCCTTATCCGCAGCGGCACGTTCGGATTCAAGGTTTTTAATATAATTTTCATAGACGGCGCTGCTTTTATCAAGCTGAGCAATATAGCTTTCAACGTCTGCATAATCGCTTTCAAGCTCTTTGACCGCTTTTTCATATTCGGCTTTTTTGGCGGTAAGCTGAGTTTTGCTTTCAATGCGCTCTTTTTTGTTTTCGGCAACCTCGTTTTGCTTATCGTTCAGCTTGTTCTGCTTTTTTTCAAGCGTTGTCTTTGTTTTTTTCAGCGTTGAAACCTCGCTTTTAAACTTGTCAATAACCTTTTTGTCGCTTTCGCTCATGCGCTTCATCATTTCAAGTCTTGTTAAAAACGAGGCAAGGCTGTCCGCACCCATGAGAATTTTTAAAGCGGAATCGTTGCCCGTAACATATGCGGCGCGCATCTTCTGGGAAAGCTGGGTTTTTGAACTTTTGATGCTGTTGACGGTTTTTGTAATCTGCTCTGAGGCAATTTTAATTTCGTCATTGATAACATCAATTTCAGTGTTAAGCTGTTTGAACTGTTTGTCAAGCGTATCAATTTCGTTGTCCAGCTCCTCAACCTGCGATTTGAGGTTGGTGGCTTTTTTCTCGTTGGCAGAGATCTGGCTTTTGAGGGTATCAAGATATTCCTGCTGAGACTCTTTTTTTCCTTTCAGCTCAGAAAGCTTGCTTTTGTTGCTCTTGATCTCGCTGTCAATTCTGTCAAGTTCCGCCTCAAGCTCCTGCCTTGTTGCGGCGTGGGCAATGGGCGACGGCACGGCGCAAAACGCCGCGCTGAAAAGAAGAACTATGCACAAAAGCGCAGCAACTTTCCTTTTCATCACCAAAGACCTCCTTTTTGCCTTCTGGCAAAACAACATAAATATAACACAAGATTCAAAGAAAAACACTCGAGCAGCCGCCGTTTAGATATCGTTAGCCTCGCTGCCTTCCTTTTTAAGATATTTTCTGATTGAAACAACGCTTCCGAAGGAGCCGAGAAGCATTCCGGAAACAAAGTATCCGATAACGAGAACATACCAGAAATCCGAAATGGCAACAACCGAACTTCCGAAAAGGGAGAACAGTGAGTTCAGCGCGTCGCCCTCGGTAATTTCAACAACATAGGTCAGAATCATTGCAATGAGACCGGATATAAGACCTATGGCGATACCCTCAATCATGAACGGCCAACAGATGAAAACATTCGTTGCGCCAACGGACTTCATGACCTGGATATCAACTTTTCTTGAAACCATTGTGATTTTGATTGTGTTGGCAATAATGAACAGCGAAACAACAATTAAAATTGCAACAATGATAAGACAGATGAATGTTACGGATTTTTGCAGAGTTGAAATCTGCTTGATAATCTCTTGACTTTCGCGTACCGATTCAACATTTGAAACGGCCTTTATTGCCGCAAGAGTTGTTGAAAACTCGGCAATATTGCTGACGGTTATCCGGTATGAATCCGGAAGCGGATTTTCAATCACACCGTCAATCATGTTCCGCTCAACGCCGAAATCCTGAAGCTGCTCGTTGAAGCCCTCCTCTTTTGAAACGTACTGAACATCAGTAACATTCTCAATGGCCTTGAGGTCGGTTTCAACCTGCTTTTTGGCGGCCTCGTCAATACCGTCCTTGACAAAGGCAACAACAACATTCTGCTTTTCAACATCGGAAACCAATGTTTTCATATTGAAAAGAAGGAGAAACGAAACACCGATTAAAAGAAGGCACGCCGTCAGAACGCTGATTGAGGAAAGCGACATACTCCTGTTTGCAACAAGGTTGCGCAAACCCATTTTTGTCAGGTACGATGTGTTAAGTCCGCCGGAAGAACCGGAGCTGCCTTTTTTCTTTTTGGCTTTTGCCTTGGTTGTTTTATTCGCCATCTTTTTCACCGTCCTTTTTAAGCTCCGCCTGAACCTGGGCGTGAGCAGCCGCAATTTCCGCGCTTGCATTTGCAACAGCGGTTTCAACGCTGCTCACGGCAGCCTGCCTGACCGGCTGAGCGGGTGCAGCCTTGAGCGACGAACGCGGAGGAATGTCCGAAACAATCTTTCCGTTTTCAATCGTAACAATTCTGTGGTCAAACTGGTGAACAAGTTCAAGGTCATGGGTAACAACAACAACGGTTGCGCCGAGCGCATTGATTTTGTCAAACAAAGTCATGATATCGCCGGAAAGAACCGGGTCAAGGTTTCCGGTCGGCTCATCGGCAATAATAACCGCCGGGTTGTTAACAAGTGCTCGCGCTATTGCAACCCTCTGGCGCTCGCCGGTGGAAAGCTGATTGGGAAAATTCCGCGCTTTTGAGGAAAGGTCAACAAGCTTGAGAACATAGCGGACGCGCTTTGTAATTTTTCTTTCACCCATACCGATAACGCGCAGTGCAAACGCTACGTTATCATAAACGGTCATTTTCGGAATAAGTCTGAAATCCTGAAAAACAATTCCGAGCATCCTGCGCAGATACGGGAGTTCGCGGCGCTTCATGGAAGTCAGATTATACGGACCAACGGTGACAACACCGGTGTCAACCTTTTCCTGTCCCATGATAACGCTGAGGAAAGAGCTTTTTCCGGCGCCGGAAGCGCCGACAACAAAAACAAACTCGCCGTCATCAATTTTGACATTGACGTTATCAAGCGCAACGGCTCCGTTCGTCTTATACTTCATAGTGACATTTTTAAATTCAATCATTTTAAACCACTTTCGCAAAAATATTTACACCGACAGGCAAAATCAATACTTAACCGGCTTTGCGTCAAGATATTTTTTAACCATGAGAGCAACTTTGAAAACGATTGCATCGTCAAATTCTCTCAAGTCAAGGCCGGTGAGCTTTTTGATTTTTTCAAGTCTGTAAACCAGCGTATTTCTATGAACAAAAAGCTTTCTCGATGTTTCAGAAACATTGAGATTGTTTTCAAAGAACTTTTGGATTGTAAAGAGCGTTTCATGATCAAGGCCGACAATGGAGCCTTTTTTGAAAATCTCCCTCAGGAACATTTCGCAAAGAGTTGTCGGAAGCTGATAAATAAGTCTTGCAATACCGAGATTTTCATAAGTAACGATTGTTTTCTCGGTGTCAAAAACCTTTCCGACCTCAAGGGCAATCTGCGCCTCCTTGAAGGAACGCGGAAGATCCTTGATTCCGACAACTATAGAACCTATGCCAATAATTGAGTTGACGTAATACTCGGTATGGAGCGAATCAACAATCGAGCGCGCAAGCTTTTCAAGATCCTTGATGTCGTTTCCGGTGCGCACTTCCTTAACAAGGGCAATATCAAATTCATTGATATTGATAACAAGATCCTTAGCCTTGTCCGGAAAAAGCTTAGAAACGGCCTCATTGATTGAAACGTCGCTTCTTTCTGCCGTTCTTATCAGAAGAACACAGCGCGAAACCTCATTGTTGAGGCCAAGCTCACGGGTCTTAAGATAGATATCACCGGGAAGAATGTTGTCAAGAATAACATTTTTGATGAAATTGCTTCTGTCATACTTTTCATCGTAATACTGCTTGATATTGTTGAGCGAAACGGCAATCAGGCGCGCATAGTTGGCGGCGGCCTCATCATCGCCGTCAACAAAAACAGCGGCGTCCGGGTGAATCTGCATACCTATGGCGATAAAAGTTCTTGAGCCAATGACCTTCGGTTCAAAGGAAGAAATTTCATCTCTGAACTCAGCAAAGCCGGTTTCGCCGATACGGCCAAGATCACTGCAACAGATAACAGTGCCGGTGTTATCGACAACTCCTATTGTTCTGTCTATCGCGTCTTTCATTTGATGGATAATACCTTGGAACAACCTATTTGACATATAATGTCCCTCCAACCATTCAGATATATGGATTTATACATTTTGACTATCGTCACTTTCACCATTTTACACATTCCATCGGCATTTTGCAATATAAAACAGTAAAATTTTTAGATAATTTTTCAAAAAATTTCTGCCCAACAGGCATTTTTTGTAAAAAATATCATTTTTTTTAAAAAACACGCCACTTTTTCGTCAACTTTTACATTGTATAAATTCACTATAACCGATAATAAAAAGGAACTTTTAATTTCTCATTGGATTTATTTTTGGAACTCAATGTGCATTTTGACTAATGTAAGAGTATCATTATCACCTAAAAGATAGCTAAAACCACCTTCTTTCCGGCTTTGAAATCAGTCAATATGTATTAAAGCTCAATCCGTCTTGCCGACTGCTTTTTAAATGTTAGAAAACATCACAAAAGAATCTTTTGCCGTTCGGAAGCCTGAAGCCGGCGGCAAAATCGACACCAAAGTCCCAAAAAAGTCACTTTGCCTTTTTATCAAACAATTTTTTCAACTTTTTTCTTGTAAAAATTTAAGATTACTGATATACTGAGCTTAATAACAAGAAATGAAATTTCAACATCTGTTTTTTGAACACATATACATCAGGCTAAAAGCATTAATCACAGGAAGCTTTTTCATAAATTCATTTTTTGAGGGAGTGGTGTTATGATTGCGCACATCAGAAAAACCGACGGAACCGTTCAACCTCTTAAAGAGCATTGCCGCCGAGTGGCGTTGCTCTGCGAACGCGCGGCGAAGCCACATAAGCTTTCAAAAGCGGCATATTTAATAGGGCTTTTGCACGATATGGGAAAGGCAACAGAAGAATTTGAAAGATATCTTTACTCCTCATATGCCGGCGCCAATGTTTCCTCTCCACACAACCACTCGCCTGCCGGTGCAATTTATATCTATCGCCGCTATTTTTGCGCCAAAAACGCTTCAAAAACTCAGCGTGCAGCCGCCCAAATTTTTTCCATGTGCATCTATGGCCACCATGCAGGACTTTCGGACTGTATCGGTGAACATCTCGGCCCGGGATTTCTTGATAACTTGGAGCCGGATGAAAAAATCCACTATGAAGATGCATTAAGCCGGTTCTTCAAAAGCATTAGTTCCGAAAGCGAACTTGACTCTCTTTTTGAAGAAGGACAGCAAGAAATTGAGGCGTTCATCAGAAACATTGCCGAAAAACAGGTGAACGGAAAGAACTGTATGTTTCAGCTCGGGATGCTGACGCGGCTTTTGCTGAGCATTCTTGTTGACTCCGACCGTTGGGATTCAGCCTGTTTTGAATATGACACGGATTCAGCGGTGCAGACACCCGACGCCGACTGGGAAACCCTCTTTGAAGAATTTGAAAAATTCCGCAGGAACAATCTGAATTCATCCGATGAAATTGGAAAAATCCGCTCTTATATTTCTGACAGGTGTCTTTTAAAGGCCTCAAAAAAGCCGGGAATTTATACGCTCTGCGTTCCAACCGGCGGCGGAAAAACATATTCCAGTCTGCGTTATGCGCTGAAGCACGCCGCGCTGAACGGCAAAAAACGTGTTTTTTATATAATACCTTATAACACCATTCTTGACCAAAACGCTCAGGACATCAGAAAAGCACTTTCGGATTATCCCTCGATTCTTGAACACCATTCAAATGTTATTATGCCCACACAGGAAGAACAGGAAAATTACCGAATACTCACCGAGCGTTGGGACAGCGACATTATCCTCACAAGCCTTGTTCAATTTCTGAACGCCTGTTTTTCAGCCTCCAACGCAGACGCACGCCGTCTTTTCCGGCTGACGGATTCCGTGCTGATTTTTGACGAAATTCAATCTCTGCCGAAGCACTGCAAAACACTTTTTGAGCAGGCGATCACCTTCCTTTCCTCACTCTGCGGCAGCACGGTTGTTCTCTGCACGGCAACGCAGCCCAAACTTGAACTTGCGCCGAAGCCGGAGGAACTTGTTGAAAACTGCGCTGATCTGTTCAAAAACATCAAGCGTGTTTCATATATCTTTGAGCACAAAAAAGCACTCCACAACGGCGAGGCGGCAGACAAGCTGATAAAGATGCTTGAAACCCGTTCGGTTCTGACCATTGTGAACACAAAAGCGGTTGCAAACGATGTGTATCACAAGGTATTGCTCCGCCTTCCGGAGGCCGGAATGAAAGCGGTCTTTGCCGAGCCCGGCTGTACGGATGAAGAAATCCGTCTGCGTGTAAAAGCGGTTGCCCCTAACGAGGTGCTCTGCGTCCACATGAGCACACTGCTCTGTCCGGCTCACAGAAAGCAGCTTATAACCTGGCTAAAAATCTGGCTGAAGGAAAATGCACGGGTATTCTGCATTTCAACAGCGCTCATTGAAGCCGGAATCAACGTCAGCTTTCCGGTTGTTGTTCGCAGTCTTGCCGGTCTTCCGAGCATTGTTCAGGCGGCCGGGCGCGCGAACCGCAGCATGGAATATGAAATTGGAGACATTTATATTTGGAAATTCTGCGATGAGAATCTGAAATATCTTGCTGACATTCAAAACGGCGGCAATATTATCGACAGCCTTCCATACGAAGAAAGTTCCTTTGAGCCGGATTCACCGGAACAGATTGACCTTTTCTTTTCAAGATGGCAAGACTACATTAACGCCTGCAAGGACTATCCGCGCGGCGAACCGGACGCAGGAAAGCCTTCTCTTTTCAGCCTCCTTTCAGACAACGAAAGGAATTACCAAAACGCCTGCGGCTTTGGCAACAACAAAAAGTTGATTCTTCGCCAAAGTTTCAGAACGGCTTACCGCGAATTTGAAGTAATTAATCAGCACACAAAAACCGTTATCGTTCCGTTCGGAAAAGGCGAGGAACTCATTGCAAAGCTTGAATGTGACACCGCAATGGCAGAACGGCGTTATCTTTTGAAAGAGGCTCAGGCTTACAGCGTATCTCTTCCGGAATCAACATTCAAGAGGCTTGAAGAAGCCGACGCTGTTCACGCCATTGGAGACACGGGTGTATACAGTCTTGGCGACGGATATTACGACCGGAACAGCGGTGTATCCATTGAGCGCGGAGAGCTGCAATTCCTGGTGTATTAAATGTTACACTCCAAGAGCGCTAAATTTTACGTTTCAAGAGCAAAAAAGTCTTGACTTTTGATTAAGGCCGTGCTAATATAAAAACGAAAAGCAAAAGGAGACCCTTTTAAAAGAGCCTCCAAATGCTTTTCCGCAATAAAATATTACGCTTCAATTTTCAATCCACATATTCCGCACGGCGGAATACGACTTCTGTATTGTAGCACAGATGTGATATTTTATTCAAGTTGATACCCGAAATAAGCCAAAGAAAATTAAAGAAAGAAGGTGAATTCAATGTCATCATTCAGAAACTCAATCGAATTTCGCGTATATGGAAGGTATGCACTGTTCAGCGACCCCCTTTGCAGAATGGGCGGAGAAAAACTCAGCTATCCGGTGCCCACATATCAGGCGCTGAAAGGTATAACTGAATCAATCTATTTTAAGCCGAGCATAATTTGGATAATTGACTCCGTCCGCATTCTCAACCCAATCAAAACAGAAAACAAAAGCATCCGCCCGATAAGCTACACAGGCCAGCCCAACACGCTTTCCGTTTATACCTATCTTGTTGATCCGGTCTATGAAGTCAGAGCGCATTTTGTTCCCAATCCTTACCGCACTCAGCCGGATCTCATTGAGGACGGCAAAAACGAAAATAAGCACCACAACATTGCAAAGCGCTGCGTTGAAAAAGGCGGACGGCGTGACATATTCCTCGGAACAAGAGAATGTCAGGCCTATGTTGAGCCTTGCGTCTACGGAGAGGAAAAAAGCTATTATCAGAACGGCGAAACAATTAATTTCGGAGTTATGTTCCACAGCTTTGCCTATCCGGACGAAACAGGGGTCAACGAACTCGGTGTACGCCTTTGGGACGCAAAAATGACCGATGGGGAAATTGTTTTTCCACCTCCGGCCGAGTGTGACCCGAAAATGTACCGAAGAGTACGCGCAATGGAAGCAAAAAAATTCGGCAAAAATTTTGGCAACTTTACCAGCCTTGAAGAAGGAGATGATTCAACACTGTGAGCTGGATTCAAAAATTATGCGAAGTCTATGATTTTATGACCGGCACAGAGGACTGCAATCTTCTTCCCATAGGCTTCACACAGAAAAAGGTCAAATATAACATCATCATTTCTGCGGACGGTGAATTTGTCACTGCGCAGGAAATTGGAAAAGATGAGCAGCTTTGCACCATCCCGACAACGCCGCAGGCAGAATCCCGTTCCGGGTCGATAGGAGTACCTTTTCCGCTTGCGGATAAATTAAATTTTCTTGTTGCCGAAACAGCAAGCGGAGAGGAAAACCCAAGGTTTTCTTCATATCTTAAGCAGCTTGGCCAATGGTGCGAAAGCCCGGACTCTCCGGAGTGTCTGCGTGTCCTTTACAAATACCTTGAAAAAAAGACGCTTCTGTCTGATTTGATGAGCGTACCAAATCTCAAGCTGCAATATCACAAAAACATTGAGCTGAAAGACGCCTTGGGCAGCGATGCCTCAAGCTTTGCCTGCTTCAGCGTCCGGTATCCGGACAGCGAAAACAGGCTTTGGATGCGCTCTGATGTCCGCGAAAGCTGGAGCCGCTATTCTCCAACATTGTCAAACGAGAAAGCAGAGCTCTGTTATGCAACGGGAAGCATTCTTCCTCCGCTTCAAAAGCACCCAAAGCTTTCCGGAAACGCAAAGCTGATTTCCGCAGAGGACGCCGGTTTTCCGTTTCGGTATAAAGGACGTTTTGTTCAGGATCGCAGTGCAGCAGTTCTGAGCAACATTGCCTCAACAAAAGCGCACAACGCTCTGCGCTGGCTGATTTCAAACCAGGGTTTTGAACGCTACGGAATGAGCATTGTTGCCTGGAATACCGCCGTTCCCGTTCTTGAAGAGAGCATATTCGGAGACAAGAAAACCAGACCGGATACCTTTGAGTTTTACGCCCGCGAGCTGAGGAACGCAACCGCAGGATATATGGAAAGATTGCGGAAACTTTCAAGCACCGACAGCCTTGACGCAGAAACAAGGCACAGAATGAACAACATTGTTATCATGGGACTTCAGGCAGCGACCGATGGCCGAATGTCAATCACATATTACCAAGAAATTCCGGGGAATCTTTATGTCAGCAGGCTTGAAAAATGGGCCGAGGATTGCCTTTGGGAAATGCCCGGAAAAGAGAAAGTGCTGCGCTCTCCAACATGGAGAGAAATCTGCGAAGCCGTCATAGGCTGCGACAAAGTGCGAACAGCCATGACTGATGCTCAATGCAAAAAAAGCGCAACAAAGCTGATGCGTGAAATGCAGATGAGGCTTTTGAGCTGCATTGTTAATGCCTCTCCTCTTCCGCAGGATTTTTCAAAGCAGGCGTTCAACCGCGCAGTTCAACCGCTCGCTTTCACGGATATCAGCGGAAGATGGAACAACTTTGCGTGGGCGCAATGTGTTTCAACAACCTGCTCGCTTATCAGAAAGAAGCAAATTCAGGAGAACAAAACCGCCCAAAGTCCGGTTCTTGACACTGACTGCACAACAAGAGACTATCTTTTCGGCAGACTGTTTGCCGTTGCCCACAAGATTGAACTTGACTCAAACGGCGATTATGACAAACCGACCGTGGCAGTCAGAATGATGGCCCGCTTTGTTCAGTCTCCCGCAACCTCATGGCTGAATCTTTATCGCAAACTTATTCCGTATCTTAAACGCCTTGGCCAAAACAGCAGTTACTCCGGATTCCTTGCCGACAGATACCTCTCTCTTTTGGGAATGATTGAACAAAAATTCACTCCGGAAGATCGCATGGATAACCACCCGCTCTCCTATGAATTTTTAACCGGCTTTTCCGCGCAGCTTCGTGAGCTTTATCTCAAGCCCGAGGAAAGGCAGAAAGAAAGCAAAGCGGCGCCGTATTCTCCGCCGAAAGACCGCGATTCGCTGTTCGGCTGTCTGCTTGCTGTTGCGGATGTATGCGAATGGAACGCGGAATCAACAAAGGAGAATGACCGAAGAATCAGTTCCAGAGACGGAAGAACAAACGCCCTCCTTTTCACCGGAACCTTTGTTTCAAGACCCTCCCGGACATGGGAGCAGATTCACAGCAGGCTGATTCCGTATTTTGAAAAAAGCAGTGCTTCTTCCTCGCAATATATGCAAGGTCTCATTTCCGCAACCGAACAGAGGTTCAATTCAAGTGAGCGTGTGGCTGACACTCCGCTCGGCAGCAATTTTTTGAACGGATATCTTTCAATGCGCCTGGCACTCAAAGCAGCGGACGGGCTTGATTATGAAACTTGGAGGCCGCTCAAAACGGAAAACGCATTTCCGGCCGACCGCGATGAAGCATTCGGCGCGCTGCTTGCACTCGAAAACAAAACCGAACGGCTTGTTCTTGACCTTGAAAAGGCTCCGGAAGAATATCGACTCAGCAATGCCCTGCGCTTTTTGCCCAAGGCCGAAAAATGCCCCGCCACGGTGACGGCTTATTTGCTTGAAAGAATGCTGCCTTATCAAAAAAAGCTCTTCTTCCCTCAGCGTATTATTGCCGAAAAGGAGAAACTTTTGAAAATCATTGAAGAAAACCGTTGGAACACTGACGCACCGCTCGGTTCCGGTTATCTTCATTCGTTTTACACTTATAGTATTTTTGACAGAAAGGAAAATGAAAAATGAGCACATTAAAGAATAAAATTGATTTTTCTCTGATTTTTACCGTCAGAAACGCAAACCCCAACGGAGATCCCCTTGACGGAAACCGTCCGCGCACAACTTATGCAGGACTCGGTGAAGTGTCCGATGTCTGCCTCAAGCGTAAAATCCGCAATCGTTGGATTGATGACGGATATTCGGTTTTTGTTCAGTCCGATGACCGCCGTTCGGATGAATACCGCTCTCTTAAAGACCGTGCCGATGGCTGCGCCGCCCTCAAGGAATGCCAAAGTGCAATCTCCGCCCAAAAGAAAGGCAGCAAAGCTGCAAGCGGAAAGCCCATTGTAACAAAAGACGACTATGCAAGAATTGCTTGCGAGCAGTGGCTTGACGTTCGTGCTTTCGGTCAGGTTTTTGCCTTCAAGGATGGAGATAGCAACGACGCCGTATCAGTTGGAATCCGCGGTCCCGTCAGCATTCAGAGCGCTTTCAGCCTTGACACAATTACCGTCACCGACACCCAGATTACAAAATCAGTCAATCTTCAAACAGACAAAAAAGACCCGGACAAAAAGGGAGCCGACACAATGGGCATGAAGCACCGCGTTGACTTCGGCGTTTATGCAACCTACGGTTCAATAAATGTTCAGGCGGCAGGAAAAACCGGATTCAGTGATGAGGACGCGTTTGCTTTGAAAGAGGCGCTGCGGACAATTTTCCGCAATGACGCAACCTCGGCTCGCCCGGACGGCAGCATGGAAGTTGTTAAGCTTGTCTGGTGGGAACACAACTGCGCAAGCGGTCAGTTTTCGGCTGCAAAGGTTCACCGCTCGGTCAACATTTCAACAGACGAAAACGGAAGCGTTCAGGTCAGCGTTGATGAGTCCGCCATTCCCGGGCTGCACTATTCGATTATAGATGGAGAATAACGAAAACGATTTTCTCATGCTGTCCGGTCTTGCTCATTTTGCGTTTTGCCGCAGGCAGTGGGCTCTCATTCACGTTGAACAGCTTTGGTGTGAAAATGTTTTAACCCTGGACGGACACTATATGCACGAGAGGGTTCATGACGCGAACTTTACCGAATCGCGGGGGAATGTGCTGTTGTCGCGGGCAATGCCCGTCCGCTCGCAGTCACTTCGAGTCACCGGAGAATGCGACATGGTTGAGCTTCACCGTGATCCTGCCGGAATTCCGATTCACGGCCGAGATGGGCTTTGGCGTATATATCCGGTTGAGTACAAACGCGGAAAACCGGATGGACGCGGCGCGGCGGAGCTTCAGCTCTGCGCTCAAGCCATGTGTCTTGAAGAAATGTTTGTAACCGACATACCGGAGGGTGCAATTTACTATGGTGAAATCCGCCGCAGACTCAAGGTTGCACTGACGGCAGACCTGCGGCGGCAGGTTTGCCGCCTGCTTGAGGAAATGCACAGCATCTTTTCCCGCGGATACACGCCGAAAGCAAAAATAACAAAAGCCTGCAAAAACTGTTCTCTGGCTGAACTTTGCCAGCCTACTCTGTTCAAACAACCGCCTGCTTCCGAATATGTTAAACATATGCTTGAGGAGGACGAATGAAGAAGCTTCAAAATACACTTTATGTCACAAACCCCGAGGGATACCTCTCTCTTGACGGAGAGAATGTTGTTATTCTCAGTGGTGACACAACCCTTGGCCGTATTCCTCTTCATAACCTTGAAAACATTGTGTCTTTCGGATATCGCGGAGCAAGTCCAAGATTCATGTCTGCTTGCGCCGAGCGCGGTGTCGGCCTCTGCTTTTTCAGCGCGCACGGGCGTTTTCTTGCCCGTGTTACAGGTCCCGTTCAAGGAAATGTTCTTTTGCGAACAACTCAGTATAACACCGTCAACGATGAAAAGATATCTTTAAACATCTCAAAAATGTTCCTGATTGGTAAAATATACAACAGTCGCTGGCTGCTTGAGCATTTCTGCCGCGATCACGCAGCAAGAATTAAACGTGAAACGATAGATCCGGTAATACAGCAGCACAAGCTTGCGTTGCAACGGATTGACTCTGCAAACAATACAGATGAGCTGCGCGGCATTGAGGGAAGCTGTGCAAAGGGGTATTTCTCGGTGTTTTCTCAACTGATTTTACGAAACAATGATGACTTCCGCTTTACAGGCAGAAATCGGCGGCCTCCAATGGACAGGGTCAATGCCTTGCTGTCCTTTGCCTACACACTGCTCGGAAACGAAATTGCAGGTGCCCTTGAGGGTGTCGGACTTGACCCGGCGGTGGGATTTCTTCATACGCTGCGACCCGGCCGCAAATCATTGGCTCTTGATATGCTCGAAGAATTCCGCGCGCCTTTTGCAGACCGCTTTGTGCTGTCGCAGATCAACCTTGGCAGTATCACTGCGGCCGACTTTGAGCAAAAGGAAAACGGTGCATTCTATCTCAACGATAATGCGCGCAGAAGCTTTCTTGCGGCGTGGCAAAAACGAAAGCAGGAGGAACTGACTCACCCGTATCTCAAAGAAAAAATATCATGGGGCTTAGTTCCTCATACACAGGCCATGCTTTTGTCACGATATTTACGCGGTGATCTGGACACATATCCGCCGTTTTTATGGAAATGAGGAAAAACAAATGATGGTACTCATAACTTATGATGTCAACACAGAAGACGCCGCCGGACGAAAGCGGCTGAGGCAGATTGCAAAACAATGTGTTAACTATGGCCAACGAGTTCAGAATTCGGTTTTTGAGTGCCTTGTTGACCCGACCCAATGCAAAATGCTTCAGCACAAATTATGTGAAATTATGGATGACACAAAAGACAGTCTGCGGTTTTATTACTTAGGTAACAAATATAAAACAAAAATTGAGCATTTTGGCGCAAAAAGCGGCTATGACATTGAAGGAGCACTCATTATTTAAAGAGCCGCTGATTGCCTGAAAAAACAGTGCGAAGCTCAAGTGAACACAAAAATACCATGAGCTTCGCACTTGAAAAAATCGTTTTAAATATCTTAAATAGAAGTTTTGCAATGTTTTCTTTACAACTGCCTTAGAGATATTTGCGATTTTTATAAATTTAATACAAAACAGATAACTGTATTTTGTCTGTTTTGATGTCGCTCCCCACACGGGGAGCGTGGATTGAAATGTCCTTCGGTTGTAATGGGCATAACTGATGAACGTCGCTCCCCACACGGGGAGCGTGGATTGAAATATTTGCAGGAAGTTTGAGTGCAGCCAAAGGTACGGTCGCTCCCCACACGGGGAGCGTGGATTGAAATTTGCTGACATCAACTGCCGCAGAACCGATTTTAAGTCGCTCCCCACACGGGGAGCGTGGATTGAAATCGATGATTGGCACAGGACGGACGGCGGAATAT
>CAKSWC010000012.1 GCA_934511365.1 uncultured Eubacteriales bacterium | reverse complement strand
GGTGAAAAGTGGCAAATGGATGTGAAATATGTTCCGAAAGCCTGCGATTCAAGGGATGAGAAAGAACAGTACTATCAATATACCGTTATTGAAGAAGCGTCCAGAGAACGATTCATTTACGCATATAAAGAGCAAAGCAGTTATTCCACGGTTGACTTTTTCAAGCGTGCCATAGTTTATTTCGGATATGCTCCGAACATATTGCAAACCGATAACGGAGGCGAATTTACACATACACAAAAGACGAAACGAATACATCCGTTAGATGTGTTTTGTAACGCTTACGGCATTGTTCACAAGACGATCCGCCCCAGAACTCCGTGGCACAACGGCAAGGTTGAAAGAAGTCACCGCAACGATCAAGAACGATTTTACAACCATTTAAATTTCTATTCATTCAATGATTTACAAGAGCAGATGAAACGCTATCTTTATCGCTCAAACAACATCCCAATGGCGGTTCTCGGCTGGAAATCGCCCAATCAGAAGCAGCACGAACTGGGTGGTCGGTAAACCGCTGCTTTTTCGGGACATCTTTCGTTCACTCCTCCGCTACGCTCCGTCCCTCACTCTCTCTGTCCCGAAAAATTTCTTCTAACCAACTCTTTTTCTTTTTTATTTTTTTGGTCTCACATCATTGACTAATGTACATTTTGAAACTTTTTTTATAAATATTTGCGGTGCCTATTTCTCTTTCAAGGAACGCCGGAATACATCTTTAAAAATGGACTGTTAACTGATTTTTCCAACCTTTTTCCAAAGGTATTCGGCCTTTTTTGTCCACACAGGAAGCTTTTCGGGCGAGTCGGGATAGTTCATATAAAGCGTCTTAAGCGCAATACCCAACGCTACGCCAGAGGCAACGGCCGCAATCGTCTTTGCTGAAATATTCTTCTTTGCAACCGCAGAGGTAATGCCGGAAAGAACGTCCTTAATCTCCTTTGCTCCGATTTTTCCGCCGTTCAGGAAAGTCTCGTTGAAAATTATGCCATTTGCAAAGCAATATTCAATTTCACTGTCCGCGGCAGTGACAACCTTTGTGAGGAACGCTCTGACAAACGAAAACTCCGCACCCTGTTTGCGGTTGTACTCCCGGTTAATCTCCCAAAGTGCCCTTTTGGAAACATCGCCTTTTTTGAGCGCCTTATCAAGAACCTCGGCGGCAATGTCCATCATCACCATGCTGCTTGTTACACCCTCGCCGCAGTCAGGCTTTGTCAAACAGCCGGCATCACCCGTAACAATGAAATTATCGGCAACAAGCGAGTACGGCGGGCGGCGGTACGGGGTTGTTCCCTTTTCTGTCCGCAGGAGCGTGAACTCCCCTTTTGAGGTGTTTTCATCAAGCTTTACGCTGTCCTTTTCGGCGTTTTCAAAGCTCTTTGTTGCTCCTGTTCCGATAACTTTTTCGGTGTTATCCATTGAAAAAGGAGCAAACCATGACTTTGTGTTGAGCCAGAATGTATTGATTTGAGGCTTGTCAAACTTTGCGTAGCGCAAAATGACATAGAACATATCCTCGTCCTGAAGCTCAAAGTTTTCAACTCCGTATCCGTTCGGCAAAGAGCACCTTCCAACGGCGCGGCTTCCGGAGCAGTCAACAACAACCTTGCAGGAGATTTCCTTAACCCCCTCGTCCGTTTCATATCTTACGCCGGAGATGTGACCCTTTTTGAACACAAACTCGCTGAACTTTGCGCCGTATTCGATTTTTGCGCCGACCTTTAGCGCATCATTCACCATGAGAGCAACATATTCGTGCATATGCAGACCGACAATTTCGCTCGTTGTTGGAACGGCATATTTATTTGACGGCGAGGAAAAATGGTTTTCCGTAAACTCAAAAGCCCACGCCGCGTCTCCCTGCTTGACCTGCGGAATATCATAGGTTTTAAGGTCTGTGTGGGTAACATGGAAAATGTCCATTCTTGTTCCGAGTTTTTCTTTTGGAAGCGCCTCAAGCATAATAACGCTATAGCCTTTTGAAGCCATCTTCTTTGCAAAATAAGCGCCGGACGTTGCTGCGCCGATAATTACCACATCGTAATTCATAGAGTTCTCCTTTTTCCGCTCTTAAGCTTTTCTTCGCTTTTTTAAGTTTAGACCAAAGGCGAAAAAAAGTCAATATTGAAAATTCCGCAGTTTTATTAAACCGCGGAATTTTTCCGATTTCAGAATCCTTTTCAGTTTTCCGTTTTCTTGGGGTACTCGGAAATTTCAAACTTTTCTCCGATTATTGCTTTATACGCCCTTTCGCAGCTGTTTTTGTCATCATAGGCAAAGAAGCGGTCAAGGCGGTCAAGATACTTCTTATCATTTTTGCAGTCATTTTCAATTTCTTTGATTATTGCGTCAACGGTTGAATCCATGTCATAGCAGACGGGACCGAAACCGTCATTTTCATAGCTGAAATATCCTTCGTCATAAATCTGGCCGGCAAAGAAATCCTCTTTGTCAAACTGAGTATAAACAACGGGCTTTTTGAGATAAGCAAAGTCAAACAGTACGCTTGAATAGTCCGTGACCATCAGCGAGGAGCGGGCAAAAACATCGTTATAATCAACATAGCCCTCATTGACCGAAAAAACGTCGTTTTCCTCAAAGTCAACGCTCTGCTTCATATGTATCGGATGAATGCAGAAAAGTCCCTTATAGCCGTTTTTCCGCATTGCAGAAAGCAGACGTTCGTTGTTGATGAGACCGTTATAATATTTGAAATAATCCGTCTCCTTAAAGCCGTCAAAATAGACGCTCGTTGTGTTTGAATCATAGCTTTCCTTAATCGAACGGCGCCATGTTGGAAGAATGAGAACAAGCTTTTCGCGCTTTTCATAGAGATCGTCAAAGCGCGTCTGTCCGGTTACGGCAATCTGCTCGGGCGAATAATAATAAGGCGCGGTGAGGAAGCTCTCCCGTTCACGCTCGGAGGAGGCAAAAATCATTTCAAAATTCTTTGAGAACCTGTTGAGCCAGCCGGAAAGATCAGCGCAGGCAACGCCATGCTGAAGATAGTAATATTTATAGCTGAACAGGTCTATGAGATACTTTCGGTCATAGCCGAACGGATTCGCGGTGAACTCGCTTGCGCCGGAGGAGATGATTTTGTCTGCGCAAAGGAAGAGGAAGTAATACTCCTTATCCTCAAAAAAGACAACCTCTCCCTCGCTTTTCAGGCGTTCAACACACTCAGCGTCACGGCTGATTGCAAAAATCGGGCGGACATTTTCAAGTCCCTTTCCCTCGCGCTTGATTTTGCTGAGATATTTGAAAAGCACCTCGCCGTTGTCTCCGGCGTTCTGAACACGGTCGGAAATGAGCCAGATTTTTTCGTCCTGATTTGAAAAAGCCTTATATCGGCAGTATTTTCTCCTCAAAGCGGCAATCTGCTTTTTATTGAGACGGCGCAGCTCCTTCTGGCATTCGCGCTCAAGCTTCGCGGCGAGCATAAGCTTTTGGAACCTTGTTTCAACCTTTTTGATTTTCATAACGGTTCTGTAGCTTTGAATGCAGTAATTGTCAAAAAACTTATATGCGGTTGCAAAGGCGTTTGCGTTCGGAACAAACTTTTGATAGTTCATTCCGAGACGGCAAGAGCGTTTTCCAAAATAGATAATCGGGAAAAGCTTGACAACATCGTCCTTTTTTTCAATGTCCGGAATTTTCATATCGCAGGAAAAGCGCCTATATTTTTCGCATTCATCAAAGCAGTTGACCTGCCTTCCGTGGGCAAAGCTTTCCACCGTTGTTTTGGTGACCTTTCCGTTGATTCTGAAAGCGAGGCGAACCTCGTCCAAAGTTGTTTCATAGACCCAGTTTTCAATAAGGCCCTCAACATGGACTTTGCTGCCCTTTATGGTGATAAAGCTGATATGGCAGACATATTTGCTCCTTGCAAACTCTTCAAAAACATAGTCTTTGAACCATATTGCTTTTTCTTTGTAATAAAGCTCCTTTGCAATTTCAGCGTTGTCATATTTAATTTGCAGCGCAGTGAGCTTTCTGATAGGCTGAGCGTGAACCGGGTTTTCAAGAATGACCTTATCGTCAATATATGAAAGAATTTTTTTGCAAAGGGCGCGGAACTCTTGAAGTTCCTTTTCATCAAGCCAAAGAAACGCCTTTGAAGTGAGGCCCCACGCAAAGTCATAATAGACAACATTCTGAATATACGGAAGAACCTTTTTAAACTTTTTGAGCGACTTTTCAATAAGACTGAGGTGATAGTCATTAAGGCGGTCAAAATAATAATATTTTGAATCGCTGAGGGTCTGAACCGCAGAGGTACCCGCAAAGCGCTTGCGATAGTAATATGTTGTTCCGCGGACAAAGGCAACCTTCATCTTTTCCATGATTACGGAATTGACAAAAATTGCGTCTTCGCCGAGCCTGAGGCCAACAACAAAGCGCTGGTTCTTAATCGCTTCGGCTTTGAAGAAAGACGAGGCAACCTGAACAACAACATTTTTGCATTCCTCGGGGTCGGTCAGGTCGGCAACTCTTGTTCCGCCCTCCATTCTGAAGTTTGCAACATGGGCGCGGGAAACCGCCTCAAAAAGATAGATTGAAGTTGTTGCAACATCAACCTCATCATAGTGTTTTTCAAAGAATTTATAGATGGTTTCAAAGGTGTTTTTTGACCAAAAGTCATCGGAATCAAGAAAATTGACATATTTTCCCTTGGCGTGTTCAAGGCCGTTGTTCCTTGCAACGCTGACGCCGGCGTTTTCCTGTTCGATATACACAATGTTATCGGGATAAAGATTTTTATATTTAAGGCAGACTTCGGCGCTGTTGTCAGCAGAGCCGTCATTGACAAGAATAAGCTGAATATTCTTTTTGAAGCCTATCGTCTGGTTAACAAGCGAAAGAATGCTTTCTTCAAGATAGTCCTCAACATTATAGACCGGCATAACCACGGAGAATTTGAACTTATAATCCATTTTTCAATCCCTCTGAAATATATCAATTAGCCGCAAAGGCACAGGATATATGATACTACAAATCCAAAAAAAGTCAACACAAACGCCCTGTCTGACACCGAACATTAAGAAATATTACATTTTTATGACAAAGTTGCATTAGCTTTAAGAAGCATCCGTTATCTCCTGTCAAACAAAAAAGAGGCGGCTTTTGAGCCGCCCGGATGAAACGATTCATTTTTTCAATGTCTGAAATCTATTCACCCCAGACAGTGAGGGTTATTGTTGTTCCCTTTTCAAACTCAAGGCCGGCAACAAGTGACATATTGCAAACCGTTCCCGGTTCCCTTGTTCCGTTGTTTTTCTTTGTGACCTTTTGAACGGAAAAGCCGTCTTTTGAAAGCAGGTCATATGCGTCCTCATACTTCATTCCCATAACGTCTTTAAGAACAACATACGGCTTTCCGCTGCTGACAACAACGGTGATTTTGGTTCCCTTCAAAACGGATTCTCCGGGTTTTATGCTTTGAGATATTATTGAGTTTTTTTCAACCTCCTCGCTCGCCTCAAACAAAAACTCAATTTCAAAATTGTTTTTGAATGTTTCGCTTGAAATGATGTCAAGATATGTCAGCTGAGAAAAATCAGCCACTTTGACATACTCGGCAGAGCCGGAGGTTGTTTTTTCCGTCTGCTCTTTTGCCGTTGTTTTTGTGCCGCTTTGGTGCGGCTCGGCGTTCATCGGGAGGAAAGCAACCTTTGAAAGTGCGGAATCAAGGAACGGAACGTCAAAATATTTATAAAGCAAAGTTGAGTAAGCCGTCACAAATGCCATTGCCGCAACAAGAAGAACCGTTACCACAACTTTCACCGTTAAAGCAGTGTCAGACTCTCCGCGAGGAGGCGGAGCGTTTTTTTCTCCGACGCTCAAAGCCGTCTCTTTTTCCTTTGCGGCAGCGCTCTCCTTCAAAACGGCCGCCTCTTTTTGAGGCACGGGCTGAGCTTTTTCATCGGACGCCGGATAGAGCAGGTCATAAAGCGCAGCAACGGTTTGAATCCTGTTTTCCGGATATATCTTCAAAGCGCCGAGGATGACGTTCACCGTTTTTTCGTCAAGCTCCTTTGCATACTCCTTTGGAATGACCATCATATCGCTCACCGCGCGGTCGGCGGCATTCTGCGGTGTGATGCCGGTCAAGAGCTTATACATCACCGCAGCCGCTGAATAAACATCGGTATAACCCCCGATTTTCAGCCTGCGGTCGGAAAGCTCAAGCGGAGCGTAACCGGGCTCTGAAAGGGCGTGCAGCTCAATGATATCGGACTTTGTCTGCGGAATTGAAAAGTCGGAAAGGTGAAGCTTTCCATCCGCGCCGAGCAGCAGCGTCTTTGGCGAAACGGCCGCATGAACAATAAAAAGCGAGGAAAGCTTTTTGAGTGCGGAAAGTATTGGGCGAAAAGCAAAAAGAATCTTTTTCCACTCAAGCTTTTCCCCGGCCATGTTCATATATTCCTCAAGCGTAATGCTTTCAAAATATTCACAAACGGCATAGGCAGTGCCGTTTTCAAAAAAGATTTCCTTAACATTCGGGAGCGCGGGGGTCCCTCTCAGGCTCATCAAAGTCCGCCAAAGGGAAACAAAGCTTTTGATGCAGGTTTCAAACATTGCGTCATAGCCAATACGGGGGCTGAGTGCGTTTTCACCCTCGCCCCGGACGGCAAGGTTTTTGGGCAGAAATTCATTGATCGTTACGGGCACACGAATTGCCGTGTCAAAGCCGGTATAGACGGCGCAATCGGTTGAAGAAAACCGACCCGCACCAACAATGTATCGACCGGAAAGCCTTGACATCAAAGGCAGCAGCGGAGCGTGCTGAGGTTCGCCTATGCTTCTTGAGCAATGCGGACAGACCTGCGCCCCGTTCGGAAGAGGCTGCATACAGCCCGGACACAGGTTTTGAAAATCATTCACCGAAAACACCTCCGCAGTTTTTTTGAATCATGTTCATTTTACATTGTTGCCGGAAAAAAGTCAATATTGCAAAAGCGATAAGAGCTTTTCAAGCTTTTCTTTCCGCTTTGTTGAAAAACACAAAGTGTTTTTTTCATTACGACCTTTTTTCTGCGTTTTCACCTTTCATAAACATTTTCCGCAGGTTTTCAAGCGCACGCTTTTCAATGCGCGAAACATAGGAACGCGAGATTGAAAGCTTTTTTGCCGTTTCCCGCTGAGTGAGGCATTTTTCGCCGTTCAGCCCGTATCGCTCAATAATAATTCGGCGCTCCCGTTCGTCCGGAAGGGCATCGATATATTCAAAGAGTTTTTTTGTTTTTTGCTTGAGGTCAATATCATCGGTTATGGTGTCCTCAACATAGATGATGTCAATGAGTGTGAGGGGATTGCCCTCGCTGTCGGTATCAATCGGCTCATTGATTGACATTACGCCGGCGTTCTTTTTCCCTTGGCGGAAGAACATCAGCACCTCATTTTCAATGCACCGCGCGGCGTAAGTTGCAAGGCGAATCCCCTTTTCGCTTTTGAAAGAGTCAACGGCCTTGATGAGTCCAATGGTTCCGATTGAGATAAGGTCCTCCTGTTCGCCCGTATTTGAGTAATACTTTTTAATAATATGGGCAACAAGGCGCAGGTTATGCTCAATGAGAGTTTCCCTTGCGCGCGAGTCACCGTTCTTCATTTTTTCAAGGCACTGCCTCTCCTGCGCGGCCGAAAGCGGCTTTGGAAACGAGCTTTGGTTTTCAAGATGAAGAAAGGAAAAAACAAGGTTTTGCAAAACGGTTTTGATAAGTTCAAACATATTGCTCACCGCCGTAATTTTTTCCGCAAAGCGCGGTTACTTAATCATATTTTCCTTTTTTCTCCGATAGTCGCATTGAGGTTGTACGAATTTTGGATTTTGATTGTTGAATTTTTGCCGGTAATAAAACACCGCCAAAACGGGAATGGCGGTGTTTTTTGCTTTCTGCTTGTTTTTACTTTTTAAAAATATTTTTGAAGAATTCGGCAATCTTGTTGAAGAAGTCCTTGATTCTTGCAATGAGTTCATAAAGAATGTTTGCCGTTGTCTTTTCGCCAACCGTGAAGTCGGGAGCAAATCTCAAAACGCTTGGACAGCCGTTTGCGGCGTACCTTTCAATTTGAACGCAGTGAGCCTCGTTTGTGCGGTATTCCTCCGGAACGGTGCAAACGCCGTTTTCGTCCGGAGTGAGAGTAACGGTTTTTCCGTTTTCATAGCCCCATGTGAGGGTATAGCCCGTTACGGGGTTCTCTTTCACAACCGGATTCCAGTTGTCGTCATAGGCTGTATCCATGCTTGTGAAGGAGATTTTTCCGTCTTTCAGGTTTTCGGTGTTGATAATGGGATACTGCATTCCGACTCCGTAGGGATCGCCGTAATAGAAAACAACGCTGTCTCCCGCGTTGACCTTTTCCTTTGCGGCGGAAAGCTGCGGCTCGGTTCCGTTGACTCTGTAAAGCCAGCCGTCAAAACCTTTGAAAGTTTTTTCGCTTTCGTTATTGATTGCGCTGACATAGGGGCCGTACTGGCTGTCAACAACGGTAACGGTCAAAGCCGTGCTGTCCTTGTCCGCCTGCTTAAGAACGTCAAGAACGGATGAGCCGTCGTCAAGAGTAACTTTGCCGTAATAAAGGCAGGCTTTGATGCCCTCAATGCGCAGCGTTACGGTGATTTTTCCGGCTGCAAAGGCGGACACGGCAAAAAGCGAAAGAATCATGAGCGCCGCAAGCAGAACCGAAAGAGTTTTTTTGAGGTTTTTCATTGGTGAAAACTTCCTTTCATGAATTTTTTATTGTCAAACACCGGTTTTCATGGGTCAGTTAAATCGTCTCCCATTGAAACGGTGTATGCAAACGTGATTCTGTCTCCGTTTTTGAGCTTATACTCGCTTGAAGCGACATCCGGATATTTTCCGTTGACGCAATACATCCAGCCGGAAAGACTTCCGCAGTCCTTTTCATAAAGCTGATGAATGCCCTCAACGTAATATGATTTATAGGCCGGGGTGAAGGAGAATTCAAGCTGTATTCCGCCTTTTTGGCAGTATTTGCAGTTATCCGTGCAGACATTTTCCTTGCAGGCGCGTTTCAACGCATCAAACGCGCTCTCCCCCGCTTCAAAAGGAACGGCAGTCTCATTGAGAATATATCCGTTCTTTGGAACAAAGGCTTTTTTTCCTTTTTTGAGCGCGGAAAGGTCTTTTTTAATGTTACTGCAATCTATCGTCAGATAGCAGACAGTCGTGGGCTTTTCCGGCTCGGTTTTTTGCGTCTTTCTTGTTGTTTCCTGCGCTGTTGTTGTTTCTGCCGTACTTTCGGCAGCAGTGCTTTCCGTTGTTGTGATTTTTGTTGTTGTACTTTCGGCAGCCGTGCTTTGAGCGGTTGCGCCTGAAAAGGCCGTACTTTGCGCCGTCTCGCTTTTTGCCGTCTGCGAAGTGCTTTGCAAAGCGCAGACAGTTGAAGAAACCGAAAGGGTTTCCGGCCGGTTTTTTCCGGCTTCTGTGCAGCCGGAAAGGGCAAGAAGCATTACGACCGAAAGAACGAGAGAGAGGTATTTTTTCATTATTCAAACTTCCTTTATAGCAAAGATTCCGTATTTTTCGTGCAGGCGTGAAAGCTTGTCATACATCGGCCTGTGGCAGAAAAAGAGGACGAGAGCGGTTGTCAGAGCGTGAATGAGATTGAACGGCAAGCCGGAAAGAAAAACGGCAAAAACATTTTTGAACGTATACTCCGTCACCATCATCAGCACCGAGCAGGAGTCAACAATAACTCCATAGACAACAAGCGTCACACAAAAGCCGACAACCGAAACGGCGAGGCGGTTTTTTGCGCTTTTCCGTCCGCAGAAAACAAGCCCGCAGACAAAGCCGCAAAGCCCCATTCCGAGCATTTGAAAAGGAGTGAACATTCCCTGGCCGAAAGCAAAGTTCGACAGAAAAACGGAAAGCGCGCCAACAACAAAGCCGACATTACCTCCAAAGGAAGCCGCAGTAATTATCACAAGGGCGCAAAGGGGTTTGACCTGGGGAACAAAGGAAAAGGCAAGGCGCGAGGCAACGCAAAGCGCAATCATCACCGCGGCCGCAGCAATCTCCGTTGTTTTGATTTTCCGCTTTTCAAACATTACAAAAAAAGGGAGCAAAGAAAGAAGAATGAGAGCGGCGCACGAGATATAGTAATACCTTGAATCAAGATATTCAAAACTCAAAACAACAAGAACGGGCGCGGCAGCAAAAAGAAGAAGCGAGGACAAAACGCTCAGAGTCCGAGATTTTTTTTGCAAAGAGAGAGCACCTCGCTTTCCGTTACTGCGCCGGGGAAAACCAAACGCGCCGTTTTGCAGGCGGCTGTTGTGTAAAAACAGTTTTCGGAAAAGAACTCCCTTGTTCCGCCGCAAAAAGCGCAGCGGCCGTCAAAAACAAGGGCGCATTCATCGCAGTACCGAGCGCAAAACTCCGTGTCATGAGACACCATGACAACTGTGACGCCACTTTTTGAAAGCGCAGAAAGCTTTTCTCCAAGCTTTTCCTTAAAAAGGCCGTCCATGCCCTTTGTCGGCTCATCAAGAAGAAGCAGACGCGGCTTTTTGAGCAATACAGCCGCAAGCGCCGCGCGCTGAAGTTCACCGCCGCTGATGTCATATGGGTGGCTTTTCAAAAACGGCTCGATCGAGCAAAAAGCGCTGACATCGGCAATTTGCCTTTTGCGTTCCTCTTTCGGAATTTTTTCCGCAATAAGAATATTTTCAAGGTCATCAAAAACGGTCGGACCGGCAAAAAGCGCTTCGCAGTTTTGGGGAAGGAAGGCAGCATTGTTCTTAAAAAGCTCGCTTGTTTTATATTTGTTTATGTCTTTTGAAAAAAGCTCAACTTTTCCTTTTTTGGCTTTGAGCAGTCCGCCGATAAGATTGAGAAGCGTTGTTTTTCCGGCTCCGTTCGCGCCGAAGAAAGCAAAAACGGAGCCTTTTTTTATTGTGAGGTCAAGGCCTTTGAGGATATATTCTTTTCCGTCATAGGAATAAAAAATGTTTTTCAGCCTGATGGCATTTTCACCTGTTTTTTGGCGTTCCTTGTTTTCCAAGGCGGTTTCGGCCGGCTGTTTAATCAGGGAGGAGAGCCACTTTCTTCCGCTTTCGGTATCAACCGGAGCAGAGCCGGAAAAGCCGAGGGAAAAATAAAGCCTCATCGGAAACGGCAGACTTGCGCGGATGAATGCGTTTTTTTGGGCAACCTCCGGGCTGATTTTTTCCGGCGCCGTGTCGCTCACAAGTTCCCCGTTTTCAAGAACAAGAACGCGGTCGGCCAGGGGGATGAGTTTTTCGAGCCTGTGCTCGCTGATGATGACCGTCACTCCGTATTCACGGCAAAGAGTGTTCACAAGGTCAATGAGCCTTTGGGCGGAGACGGGGTCAAGCTGTGCCGTCGGTTCATCAAGAAGCAGAACCTGCGGATTTGCCGCGCAGACCGAAGCAAGGTTCACAAACTGTTTTTGGCCGCCGGAAAGCTCGCTTATCCTCCTTTCAAGCAGGCTTTCAAGAGAGAAGAGCGCGGCCGTTTCCGCAACTCTCAGCCGCGCTTTACCCGGACTTGTTCCAAGGTTTTCAAGGGTAAAAAACAGCTCGCTTTTGACCGAATGAGTAACGGCCTGGGTTTCGGTATTCTGCATTATAAAACCGATTTTTGAAGCGGAAATGCGCTGAGAAAGCTCTCCCTTTTCCGCGCCGAAAATTTCAACGCTGCCTTCCTCTTTTCCGTTGGGAGAAAGTTCAGGCTTAAGAAGCTTCAAAAGCGTTGTTTTTCCGCTTCCGCTTTTTCCGCAAAGGACAACGAACTGGCCGTGCGGAATTTCAAGGCTTATATTTTTGAGCGCCGCTTTTCCGTCCGGAAAGGAAAAGGAAAAGTTTTTCAATTTGAAATCGACCATCGTTTTTCCTCCGTAACATCAAAAATCAGCGGCAGAATGCACATTATCAAAAACAAGGAACACGCAAAAGTGCCTTTGAAAGAAAAGGGCGCAATTTCAATCACAGGATTATAGCCCGAGGCAAGACTTTTTGAAAAAGCAACAACAAAAAGTGCCGCAAAAGCCGAAAAAGCCGAAAGAACAAAATCGAATGCCCGAAGCGGATAGAACGAACAGTTTGTCCGCCCCTTTAAGCCGTAGCCGCGCGCAGACATTGAGTTTGCCGACTCAACGGCGTGTTCAAGCGACCGGGTGACAAGAATTGAAAAAACATGAAGCGAGTTTCTGAACCGTTCAAAAACAGAGCCGCTTTTTGAGTCGATGCCGATTCCGCGGCGAGCCTTTTCAATCTCACGCGCAGACTCGGAAAAAAGCGGAATAAAGCGCAAAGCCATTGAAAGCACGAGCGCAAGGCGCGGCGACAGCTTTCCGAACAGAAAGACGAATTTATCCTCGCTCATAATCTCATTGAAAGAGAAAAGCCAGAGCACCGTACACGCGGTTCGGACGCCATAAACAAGGCCGCAGACGATGGCCTCAAGGGTAACGCTGTTTCCGCTTTTCAGCACAAAAAGAACCGTCACTCCGTAATGCGCAAAGAACATATTGAACAGCGTTATGAGAAAAACGGTTGGAAGAATGAAAGCAAAGAACGACTTCACCGCACGCTTTCCACGCAGCCGAACGTCAAGCGCAAACGCACAAAAAAGGCTCACGGCGCAGAGAACGGGGTTCCACGTTATCAGCGTGACCGCAAAAACAAGAGCAAAAAAGAGGAACGCGGAAACCGGGTGAATCCCCCGCACCCCCGTTTTCATCTCACACCTCCGGAAACAAGCTTCAAAAGAAGGCGCAAAACGGTGTTAATCATCCGCACAAAGACGGAGGGATTGCTTTCAGTAACGGCAAAGATGCAGCCGGAATCGTTCTTATAATAGAGCGTTCCGTCACTTCCGGCCGTGACGGAGGAGATGCAATATTGCGAAAGCGCCCCGGACGGAGAAAAAAGCTCGGTCATTTCCGGCTTTGTCCGGTCTGCAAAGTCCTCAAACATCATGATTCCGCCGGGCTTTTGGTTGATTGTCATATAGATATACACCCTGTTTTCATAGCCGGTTGAAATCAGCGCGGTGGACTGAGGATAGCCGTCAAGAGAACAGTCATAAAGCTTTTTCATTGCTCGCGCGTCAAGAACAACGAACCTTCCCTTTTCGCCGTCCTGCGCTCCGAAATACACCCGATTATTACACACAACCGGCGTTGACGTTACGCTTCCGCACGCTTTATACGCCTTGAGCGCGGAGAGCTTTCCGCTTTTTTCGTCCGATTTGAAGCGATAGACAAAGCCCGCCTTGCTTGAAATCCAATATGCCTTTTGCGCTTTGTCATAGGTCACACTGCTGCGCAGGTCGCCCTTTGTTTTTAAGGACGAAATAAGCTTTCCGTCACTTTTCCTGAGAGAAAGGATTTTTGAGTTTCCGCCGCTGCCGTTTTTTCCGTCATCGCAGCCGACAAGGACAAACTTTTCCGTCACTGCGGCGCCTGCCCAGTAAAAGCCGCCTTTGTGCTTATAGGTCCAATGCGGCTTCTTTTTTTCGGTTTCCTTTTTCGGGTTTTCGTCCTTTGCGCTCAGGCAGACGAAGTTTGCGCTGTCCGTTTCTCCAATCCAAAAGCCGGTGTAAACATATCCGTTGTCATATGTAAGCGGAGAAAGCCCCTGGCCGCCGAGCGAATCGGTGTAAAGCCAGAGCGACTTCATTGTTTTATAATCGAACGCCTGAATTTTTCCGCCGTCAAGCTGAACAAAAACTTTTCCCTTTGCATAAAGCACGGGACAAACGGCAAAGCCGACCGAACCTTCAAGGTCTGCGCTTTTAAGCTCCTTTCCGGTCTGCGCGTCAAGCTTATAAAGCTTTTTTCCGGCGGCGGTGATGAGCGTGTTTCCAACAACAACGGGCGTTGTCGGCGTGTTCATAAAGCCGGGGCCAAGCTTTTTTGAATATTTCAGTTTTCCCTGTGTAACGGGCGTTTTTGAGTCGGTTATGTATGAGCACGGCTCGCTCACGGCGAAAGAAGAAACGCAGAAAACGCCGAGCATAAGAGCAAGACACAGGAAAAACGATATTGCTTTTTTCAATTACAACACCACCAAACAATAAAAAAATCGCCCTTTTTCACTTTTTGAAAAAGGGCGCAGTTATCCTCTTTGGATCCACCTTTCCACAAGCCCAAAAGTGAAGTTGATTTCCGTTTATGCGAAAGCAGGCATTCCGACTGACAGCTCAAAGCTGATAACGGCAATGGCGGTTGCTCCGGATTTTCACCGGCATTTCCCTGCTGACGCTTAATATTGAATTATCTTTGGCTATTGTATCACCGGAGAATGCGGCTGTCAAGGAAAAATGTTATTTGCTGTCTCTTTCCCTGATGACAAAACGCACCGGAGTACCCTCAAGGCCGAAAACCTCTCGAATCTGGTTTTCAATGTATCGCTGATAGCTGTAATGGAACAGCTCCGCCTTGTTAACAAAGCAGACGAATGTCGGCGGTCTTGTTGACGCCTGGGTCATATAGTAAATTTTGAGGCGCTTGCCCTTGTCCGTCGGCGGCTGAACCCTTGCCGTTGCGGCGGCAAGAACGTCATTGAGCTTTCCGGTTGAGATGCGCATTGCGTTCTGTTCGTCAACAAACTTGATCAGCTCAAAGAGTCTGTCAAGCCGCTGACCGGTTTTTGCGGAGATGAAAATTATCGGCGCATAGCTCATGAAAGAAAAATCGTTCATCAGCTTTTTGCGGTAGGAGTCCATTGTTTTTCCGTCCTTTTCAACCGCATCCCATTTGTTAACGGCAACAATGCAGGCTTTTCCCATCTCGTGAGCAAGGCCGGCAACCTTGGAGTCCTGCTCCGTGAAGCCTTCAACGGCGTCAATCATAATAACGCAGACGTGGGCGCGTTCAACGGCCATTTTTGCGCGGATAATGCTGTATTTTTCAAGCTGATCGTCAATGCGGCTTTTGCGGCGCATTCCGGCGGTGTCGATGAGAACAAAATCACCGGACTCGTTGGAAACAAAGGTATCCGTTGCGTCACGCGTTGTTCCGGCAATATCGGAAACGATTGCGCGTTCCTCGCCGGAAACGGCGTTAACAAGGGAGGACTTTCCAACATTGGGCTTGCCTATGACGGCAACGCTTATTACGTTATCCTCCGCTTTTTCGGTGCATTCGGGGAGGTATTCAATAACCTTATCAAGCAAGTCTCCCGTTCCGTGGCCGTGAACGGCAGAAACGGCAATCGGGTCGCCGAGGCCAAGGTTATAAAACTCATAAAAGTCCGCCGGAAGTTCGCCAATGGTGTCGCACTTGTTGACGCAGAGAACAACCGGCTTTCCGCTGCGCTGAAGCATTGAGGCAACCTCGCTGTCCGTTGCAACAACGCCGGTTCTGATGTCGCAAACAAGGATAATAACGCTTGCGCTTTCAATCGCAAGCTGGGCCTGAAAGCGCATCTGTTTGAGGATTACATCGTTTGAATAAGGTTCAATTCCGCCGGTGTCAACAAGAAGAAAGTTGCGCGAGAGCCATTCGCAATCGCCAAAAATTCTGTCTCTGGTAACGCCGGGAGTGTTGTCAACAATGGACAGCCTTTGGCCAACAAGCTTGTTAAAAAGGGTGCTTTTGCCGGTGTTTGGACGTCCGACTATGGCAACAACGGGACGGGACATTTTTATTCCTCCTTTTATCCGAGAATATTATCAAGAAGCTCAAAGCCGCTGTTGCTGTCGGTAACTTCCACAGAGACCGAAAGAGCGTTTTCAACGTCCTCAAGCGAAACATCGTCAAGAAAAACATCACCCTCGCTTCTGAGCATAACGGACGGGATGATGAGCGTTTTTGCGTGCGGCTTTCCTTTGAGCTGAGCAATTAAATCTTTTCCGGTAACAAGGCCGGCAACGGTCACGCTATGGCCGAAAAAGTCATTTTTAACTTCAAAAACATCGGCTTTCACGTTCGGGAACCGCTCGTTCACCTTTTTGCACAAAGCCTCAAGCAGAGGGAAAGCGGCCGTTCCGGTGACAAGCGAGACGCGGCGTTCGGCCTCTTTTGCGTAATCGCTGCTTTTGAGCGCAGAAGAAAACTCGCTTTCAAGGTTCTTCCAAAGGCCAACACCGTTTTCAAGCTGAGGATAGTCCTCATAGTATTCCTCAGAAGGCATCTCAATACCCGCCTTGAGATAAAATTCATCGGCGCAGAACGCAAGGCGCGTTCCGTATTTTTCAAGGCATTTTTCGCCGAACGAGTCAACGATTTTTATCGTTTGAAGCGCCTCTTCTTTTGTGTATGCGCGAAGGGCGGGAAGCTTTTCGCGGTACTTTGTCAGCCCAACGGGAACGGCGGCAATGCTCTGGATTGCCGGGCGGAGCTTTTCAAGCTCTTGGAGACTGAACTCAAGCTCTTTTCCGTCATTGATTCCGGGGCAGAGAACAAGCTGGGTATTGAGCTTGATTCCGCTCTTTGCAAGGCGCGGAAGGATTGAAAGGCACTCACCTGCGTGTTTGTTTTTCATCATCTTGACGCGCAAAGAGGGGTTCATTGTGTGGACGGAAACATTGACGGGGCTGATGTGCATTTCAATAAGGCGCGAAACATCGTGCTCGGTGAGGTTGGTGAGCGTAACGTAGCTTCCGAAAAGGAAGGACATTCTTGAGTCATCGTCTTTAAAATAAAGCGTTTCACGCATACCGGGCGGCATCTGGTCAACAAAGCAGAAGATGCAGCGGTTTTGGCAGGTATGCTGCTTATCCATAAGATATGACTCAAACTCAAGGCCGATATCATCGTATTCGTCCTTGCGAATTTTCACCTTTTTGGCCTTTCCGTTTGAAATGAGGGCAAGGGTGAGCTTTTCCTCTTTAATATAGAAGCGATAATCAAGAACGTCATTGATTTCATGGGAGTTGACAGAAACGAGCACGTCTCCGCTTTTGACGCCCTTTTTGTCGGCTATTGACTTTTTTGTTACAGCGCTGACAAGAACGGACATTTTTCCCTCCTATGAAATATCTATTATCTATTATCTGTTATCTATTATCTAATTAGACGCCTGATTTTGCGGAACTTTTTATGCTCTGCGAAGGGTTGGGTTCATGGGGGCCTCAAGCGAACCCCGTTCAAGCTCCGCAATAATAAGCCTTGCAGCCATAAACAAAACGATAAAAAGGTTGCCGCAAGCGCGACAACCTTTCATAAGTTCAAAAGCTTAGTCCTCATCTTTAGCAACAACGAGCTTGCCCTTATAATAACCGCAGCTGCCGCATACCTTATGCGGTACTGTATACTCACCGCACTGTTTGCATCTGACAAGCGTCGGAGCGTCGAGCTTCCAAACATTTGAGCGTCTCTTGTCTCTTCTTGCCTTTGATACTCTTCTCTTTGGTACTGCCATGACCAGCACCTCCTTATTCAAAATAATTAAATAAACAAAGTCAGTCGCCAAGCATTGAAAGCAGAGCCTCAAACCGGGGGTCAACTTCCTTTTTGCAGCCGCAGGAGCCTTTGTTGAGGTCAGCGCCGCAGGAGGGGCAAACGCCCTTGCAATCCTCGCGGCAAAGCAGCTTGCTCGGCAGATAAAGATAAATGTCCTCTAAAGTGAGCCTTTCGATATCAAGACCCTCGGGCGGAACAACGATAAAGTCATCGTTATCCTCCTCATTAAGCTCTGAAACCAGGATATGCTCAACCGGAACGCAAAAGCTTTTTGTGAATTCGGCTGCGCAGCGGTCGCAAAGCGCAGTAAGGTCAAAGCGCGCGGCGGCTTCCAGCCGAACGATGCCGGCCCTGTTTGAAATTTCACCTTTGAGCAGGACAGGCGTTGTGAATGGAAACACACCGTCAAACTCCTCTTTTGAAAAATCGAAAGAAAGGTCAAGGGAAAGCTTTTCAATTCCGCCGTTCATCAGGCTTTCAAGCGTGATAATCATAACTCACCTCATAATAACGAATAACATTATATAGACATCCGGGTGGTTTGTCAAGTAATTTTTATAAGAACAATGAATAAAAAAGCAAAAAACTGTCAGTTAACCTTATATATGTTCGCTTCAAACGGGGTGAGAGGCTGAGTCTTGTCTGAGTTAACATTGGTTGCAATGAGGGTATATTCCTTTGTTATCGGCGTTCTTTTTGCCCTCTTTGCGGTGAGGTTCAGCTCAATAAAGTATTCCCCGTCACCCTCAAGCGTTCTGAAATATGTCAGAACATCCGAGAACTTTTCGTTATAAAGGGTAAAGTTTCCATAGACCAGAGCCGGGTGCTCATGGCGCAGAGCAATGAGCTTTTTGAAGAAGTTCAAAACGGAGTTTTCGTTCTTTTCCTCGGCTTCAACATTGATTGTTTTATAGTTCGGGTTAACCTCAATCCACGGCTTTCCGGTTGTGAAGCCCGCGTTTTCCTTTGCGTTCCACTGCATCGGAGTTCTTGCGTGATCGCGTGAGCCGGCCCAAACAACGCGGTAAGCCTCATGCGGAGTTTTTCCTTTTGCGCAAAGCTCTTTAAAGCGGTTGAGGCTTTCAACGTCGCGGAAGTCATCCATCATGCGAAATTCGCTGTTGGTCATTCCGATCTCCTGACCCTGATAGACAAACGGAGTGCCTTTGAAAGTCATCTGCATTACGCAAAGAAGCTTGCTCATTTCGTCGCGATAGAAACCGTCCGGGCAGACCTTTGAGGTCATGCGCGGCCAATCGTGGTTTTCAAAGAAAACAACCGGCCAGCAGTGGCTTCCGTAATGAAGCTGCCACTTAACAAGCTCTTTCGCCATCGGGCGCAGGTCATATTTATACTCCTGAAAACGCCTTTTTCCGGGGTTATCCATGTGGTCAAAGGAGAAAACAACGCTGAGTTCTTTTCTGTAATCGCCGGTCATGAGCTTGCTCATTTCAATGCCCGTTCCCTGGCATTCGCCAACGGTGAAAGCGTCAAATTTTGAGAAGGTGTTTTCGTTCATCTCGCGCAGATATTCATGAAGCTTTGGGCCGTAGAAGTAATGCTCAACACCCTTGAATCCCATGAGCGAGCCGATGAGCTCCTGTCCGTCCGGAAGGCCGGGAGTTTTTGAAATGAAGCTGATAACGTCAAGGCGGAAGCCGTCAACGCCCTTTTCAAGCCACCAGTTGATCATGTCATAAAGCTCATGCCTGAGTTTTTCGTTTTCCCAGTTGAGATCCATCTGCTTTTTTGTGAACAGGTGGAGCGCCCACTGATTTCTTTCCGGATAATAATTCCACGCGCTGCCGGAGAAGATTGAGTCCCAGTTGTTCGGCGGTGTAACGCCATCGTTGTTCTTTCCGTCTTTCCAGATGTAATAGTCCTTATACGGCGAATTTTCGTCATGAATGGCGCTTTGGAACCATTCGTGCTCGTCGGAGCTGTGGTTGATAACAAGGTCCATAATGAGCCTCATATCACGCTTATGTATCTCCGAAAGGAGGAGGTCAAAATCCTCCATTGAACCGAATTCTTTCATGATTTTGCGGTAATCGCGGATATCATAGCCGTTATCATCGTTCGGCGAGTCATAAATCGGGCTGCACCAGATTGCATTGATGCCGAGGTCTTTGAGATAGTCAAGCTTGCTTATAATACCCTTTAAATCGCCGATTCCGTCTCCGTTTGAGTCGCAGAAGGAGCGCGGATAGATCTGATAGAAAACGGCCTCCTTCCACCACTTCGGCTCAACGGGAGCATCATCCTCAAGCGGAGATTCTTTTTCGCTGTTGAGAATTGAGAGCAGAGAGTCAATGAACTTTCCGTCAATTTTTCCCATTGTGAGCTTTTCAACAGCGGAAAGCTTAAGCGAGCCGAGCGGCGTTTTTGTAATGACCGAAAGGTCAAGTCCGGCGGAATAAAGCGCCTTTGCAAGAATGTCATGACCCGCCGGAGATTTGAGCATATCTTTAAGTTTTGTTTCTTTTGTTACTGTGAAGCTTTCCATCGTTTTCCTCCGTTTCGCCCAAAGGCGTTTTTATAATTTCCATTATATTCTACACTAATGCAGGACTTTTTTCAAGTGTAATTATTCTTATTTCGGCCGAGAGTTTTCTTCAATGCCACAGGTTCGCCAAGCTTCCCGTTCGGCGATTAATCAAAAAACACCGTCATTTTTCCGGCAATCTTTTTTGAGGAGGCAACAATTTTTTCGCTTAGCCGTGAAATTTTGAAAAGCCGGAACAAAAGCGTTCTGAAAAATTCAACCGCCAAGCCGGAGGCAAAAATCGCAAGGGCAATCAAAAAGCTGTACAGCACACCGACAAAAATATTCTTTTCCAACACGAAGGCCGTTTGGCCTTTTAAAACATATCTCCAGATAATTTTGTTTAGCTGGAACAAATATATTCCGAAGACAAGCGGAGTGATTTTTTTAATGACGGTTCCCTTGAGCCGAAGCCTTGAGAAAATTACAACCAGCAAAAGCGCACTGAGCAAAACGGTCGGCGAAATATAGCTTAAAAGAATGCCGTATTTTGCAAAGGCCTTTAACGCCCATGTTGAAAGAACGCAGAGAGCCCAGAGGGAAACGAGGGTGTGAGTTTTTTTGCTCTCAAAAATTTTCGCTCTTTTTGAAAGTCCGCCGACGCAGTACAAAACAATGAGCCAGATTGCGGAATATCCGCCTTTTGTTTTGAACGGGTCTTTGAGCGAGCCGAGAATCGTATATAGAAAAAAGATTATCAAAAGCATTCGCTTTGCCGCGGCTTCATCCGCTTTTAAAATGAAAGAGTTGATAACGGGCATTGCAAAGTAAAGCGCGGTATATGCCGTAAAATACCAGTAATATCCGCCCGTCACCGGGAATATCGCCTTGAAAAAGCCGCCGATTTTCGGCCATTTTCCAATCGAAAACGCGCAGAGAATCAGTGTTAAAACAAAAGAATAAAAAAACGCCTGAAACCACATATTGACAAATTTCGAGTGATTTCTGAGCTTTTTGGTTGCCGTATATCCGCTTATGACGGCAAAAGCGTCAACCGCGCAGTAGCAGATTACCTCAAGCAGGTAAAACACAGCCTTTTCTACGGTTTTGTCTCCACAGTTTTTGAGTATTCCTCCCTGGCCGAGTGTGTGCAGCATACACACCATAAACATCAAAACAATTCTCAGCAGGTCAATTCCGTAATTACGTTTCATTATCAATTCTCCGTTCGTTTTAAATTCCTCTTTCAAAAAAGCACAGGCACCGTTTCACCGGGAGAGCCTTGAAAGGACTGCGGCAGAGTTCCCTTTTGCAAAATCACTCAGCGAATATGTGCGTATTCTTTCTCTAACGGTGTTCGGAACCAAAAAGCTGTTTGCCGAAAGTTTTGCGCAGCGGCTGATGACCGTTTTGCTTGTAACGCCAAGCTGACGGCTGACCTCAACGGGAGCAAACTCAAACAGACGTTTTTTCAGCAGGAAAGCCAAAAAGTCCTTTTCCTTTTTGTTCAGGTGAGACAGTGCCGAATCAAGCGAGTCCTGCGTTGATGCTGCAGAAATTTCACACACCTTTTTTGAATACAGCTCAACCATATGCAAAAAATAATCGACCCAGATTTCCGGATGAGGCGGGTTATCCCTGCCCGAATAATAAAGCGACGGAAGATTCATCTGAAGCGAGGCGTAGTATTCATCAATGTCATATGCAAAATATTCCTCCAATGAGCCGATTTTGTTGAAGCCGTATCCGTTAAGGTCAAGAATATATCCGGACATCAATCTTGCCGTTCTTCCGTTTCCGTCCTCAAACGGGTGGATGGTAACAAGCTGATAATGCACCACTGCCGCAACAATCAGCGGATGGTCGCTCGTTGTTTGAACATATTCAACAAGCTCATCAAGAAGTCCGGGAATATCCGTGTACTCCGGCGGAATATACTCGGGTTTTCCGGCTGCTCTGTCACAGACGGCAAAAAGCACACCGGGCGGCATTGCACCCCTGAAACCGATTTTTTCTTTTGAAGCGCCCTTTTCAACCGCAGCCTGAACTTCAAGCAGCAGCTCTTTTGAAAAAGGCACTTTCCTTTTCAGTTTTTCCTCAAGCAAATTAAGGGCAAGAAAATAGTTGCGCACCTCCTGCTCCGGCTTAAGAAAATGTCTGTGTCCGTCGCTCTCCATCGCCTCATTAGCCTGATCTTCCGTCAGAGGGTTTCCCTCAATTCTGTTGGAGGCATAGGAGCTTTTTTTCTTTGAATTTTTCCTCAGCCGGTTTCCGATTACCGGCGGCAAATGGGTCATACGAAGCGAAAACCGGTTTTCGTCAATTTCCGATATTCTCTTGAGGATGTCGTTTGTCAGCCTGACACGAATCATTACATCACTTCCTTTGAGATAAGTTCACTGAATATATTATACCATAACGGATAAAACAATTCCACTATTTTTCCACTATTTTTCACTAATTTTTCATTATTTTTCACTTTTGCGGATTGTCTTTTTTGTTCCGTTTCAGATTAAAATTATTAATTTTTTTAAGCCGTGGAAAAAGTCGCGTAAAATGTGCGACTTTTGCGCTTTTTAAGCCTATTTATGAGAGGAGTTTTTCTCCACAAAAAACATGGAAGGTGAAAAAATGCCAATATTCAGAGAAGAAAAAACAACAAATTTCACAATAATGAGCAACACGCATCTCAGAGAAGAAGGAATGAGTCTCAAGGCAAAGGGACTTTTTTCCCTCATGCTCACGCTCCCGAACGATTGGGAGTTTTCAATCAACGGGCTGTGCTCAATATGTAAGGAGAGCAAAGGAGCCATTATTTCCGCGCTAAATGAACTTAAAAAGTTTGGCTATCTTGAAACAAGAATGGCAACTCCCGATGAAACCGAAAACAGAAAAATAAGATATGAGTATTACGTTTTTGAGCGTCCGAGACGCAGAATAACGGAAGATGAGCAGTAACCCGAAAATCAGTACACTGAAAAACAGTACACTGAAAAACAGTACGCTGAAAACCGGCCTTAATTAAATACTGATATACTAAGTACTGAATACTAAGTACTGAAAGATACTGTACTGAAGAAAGAAAATAAAAGAAAAAGAAAAGAAAATAAATAAAAGAAAAAACCATCTCGCAATAAATTGCGAGCGGCGGTTTTGCATTAATAAATTTTGAATTAATAAAGGTTCTTGACCTTGACCTTTGTTCGTGATAAAATCAAAGCATAAAAAACAAAAAGGAGAACTTCAATGGAACTTTCGGATATTCTTTCAAAAGTTGACCACACCGTGCTCGGCCAGGCGTCAACCTGGAGCGACATCAAAACCCTCTGCGATGACGGAATCAAGTATGGCTGCGCAAGCGTCTGCCTTCCGCCCTCATTCGTCAAAAGAGCAAAGGACTATGTTGGAGACAAAATCAAAATCTGCACCGTTATCGGCTTTCCGAACGGATACAACACAACCGCGGTCAAGTGCTTTGAGGCTGCCGAGGCGGTAAAGGACGGCGCGGATGAAATTGACATGGTCATCAATATCGGCGCCCTCAAGGACAAAGACTATGACTATCTTCTTTATGAAATCAAAGCCGTTAAAGGAAGCTGCAACGGAAAGCTGCTCAAGGTCATTATTGAAACCTGCCTTTTGACCGAGGAAGAAAAGGTCAAAATGTGTGAAATTGTTTCCTCCTCCGGAGCGGACTTTATCAAAACCTCAACCGGCTTTTCAACCGGCGGAGCAACAAGAGAGGACATTGCGCTTTTTGCCTCCCACGTTGAGCCTCACGTTAAAATCAAGGCCGCCGGCGGAATTGCAAGCCTCAAAGACGCTGAGGATATGCTGAAGCTCGGTGCCTCAAGACTCGGAACAAGCAGGATTGTTAAGATTGTTAAAAACGAAGAAGCGCACGGCTATTAAAAGGAGGAAAATGCAATGAAAGACACTCCCCACATCAATCTCAAAAGCGACATCGGTTTTGGAAAAACCGTCCTCATGCCCGGCGATCCGCTCAGGGCAAAAATGATTGCGGAAACATTCCTTGAGGACGCCGTTCTTGTTAACAATGTCCGCGGAATCCATGGCTACACGGGATATTACAAGGGTCACAAGGTTTCCGTAATGGCCAGCGGAATGGGCATTCCGTCAATCGGAATCTATTCATTTGAGCTTTTCAGCTTTTTCGGCGTTGAAAACATCATCAGAATCGGCTCCGCCGGAGGTATCGGCGACAACGTCAGACTGCGCGATGTTGTTGCCGGAATCGGCGCAAACACAAACTCAAACTTTGCTTCTCAATACGGCGTTACCGGTTCGATTGCTCCAACCTGCTCTTTTGAGCTTCTTTGCGCAGCCGTTGAAAGCGCAAAGGAAATCGGAGTGAACCTCAAGGTCGGAAACCTTTATTCCTCAGACACGTTCTATGACGCGGACAGCGAAAACCTCAAAAAATGGGCAAAAGCAGGCTCCCTTGCGGTTGAAATGGAGGCCGCCGGACTTTATCTGACGGCAATGCACCTCAAAAAACGCGCCCTTGCGCTTTGCACAATCTCCGACCTTCCGTTCACCGGAGAGGGCTGCACCGCCGAGGAAAGGCAGAACACCTTCACCGACATGATGAAAATTGCGCTTGAAACAGCTATTAGATTCTAGATGCTGGACGCTAGACACTAGACGCTAGATTTTTCAAATTGAAAACAATGCGTGTTGTGGTCAGCTCGGTTCATGAGGTGTTTTAGATAATAGATATTTTTCTAACATCTAACTTCTAACATCCAAAATCTAACATCCAAAATCCAAAATCTAACGAAATGAGGGAACAAAAGGCATGGACATCAAACGGGTTTTTCTTATTGTTCTTGACAGCGTCGGAATCGGCGAACTTCCGGACGCAAAAAATTATGGCGATGAGGGCAGCAACACAATCAAAGCATGCTGCGCCCAGCCCGGTTTCAACATTCCGAACCTCAAAAACGCCGGCCTTTTCAACATTGACGGCGTTGATTTTGAAAAAGGAGTTGAAGCGCCGACCGGTGCCTACGGAAAATGCGCCGAACGCTCCAAGGGCAAGGACACAACAACCGGCCACTGGGAAATTTGCGGCCTCATTTCAAAAAAGGCTATGCCGACTTTTCCAAACGGCTTTCCGAAAGAGCTTCTTGACGAATTTTCAAAACGGACGGGCCGCGGCGTTCTTTGCAACAAGCCTTATTCCGGAACAAAGGTTATCAAAGACTACGGCGAAAAACACATTGAAACCGGCGATTTGATTGTCTATACCTCAGCCGACAGCGTCTTTCAGATTGCGGCGCACGAGTCGGTTGTTCCGGTTGAACAGCTTTATGAATATTGCCGCATTGCGCGCGAGCTGCTCAAGGGTGAATACGCAGTCGGAAGAGTTATTGCAAGGCCGTTTGAGGGCGAATATCCGTTCAAGAGAACCGCAAGACGGCATGACTTTTCTCTCCTTCCGCCGCAGGACACTTTGCTCGATTATCTTTCAAAAAGCGGCCTTGACGTTATCCCGGTTGGAAAGATTTTTGACATCTTTGCCGGAAAAGGACTCAAAAAAGCGAACCCCACCGTCTCCAACGCAGACGGAATGGAAAAAACGCTTGAGTTTTCAAAAACGGATTTTCATGGCCTTTGCTTCACGAATCTTGTTGATTTTGATATGCTTTTCGGCCACAGAAACGACGCTCCGGGCTATGCAAAGGCACTGATGGAATTTGACAAATGGCTCGGTGAATTTCTTTTGACTTTGCGTGACGAGGATATTCTCATAATCACCGCCGACCACGGCTGCGACCCGATAACGCCGAGCACCGACCACTCAAGGGAGTATATTCCCCTGCTCGTGCTTGGAAAACACGTCAAGCCGGTCAACCTCGGAGTCCGCAAAACATACGCCGATATCGGAAAAACCGTTGCGGACATTTTCTCCGTCAACGCGGACATTGCCGGAGAAAGCTTTAAAAATGAGATTTTATGAGGTGGCTTTATGACCGAAAAAGAGCTTGTTGAGCTTGCAAAAAAGGCGGCAAAAAACGCCTATGTCCCCTATTCGCACCATACCGTAGGTGCTGCTCTGCTTTGCAAAAGCGGAAAAGTATATCTCGGCTGCAACATTGAAAACGCGGCCTATTCTCCGACCAACTGCGCCGAGCGCACTGCCTTTTTTAAAGCGGTCAGCGAGGGCGAAAGGGAGTTTTCCGCCGTTGCCGTTGTCGGCGGCTATGAGCTTGATTTCAAGGATTATTTTGCCCCGTGCGGAGTCTGCCGTCAGGTCATGGCGGAGTTTTGCAACATGAAAACATTCAAGGTCATCCTCGGAAAAAACGGCGGAGAGTTCAGGGTCTTTACCCTTGAGGAAATTCTTCCGTTCGGTTTTTCGCCGAAGGATCTCACTTTGAAATAACGGCCGGTTAATCAAAACGGGTGCTCCAACGGGCGCCCGTTATTGTTTTTCTCTGTGAGAGTTAACAATTTTGTGACTTAATTATTATAATTAGTTGTTGAATTTTTGTAAGATTATGGTATAATAAGAGCAGTCGGACGAACAAAGAGCAAGATTTGTTCAAAAACTCAATTCCGATTAAAATTTAAGGAGGAAATCCAACTATGAAAAAACTTCTTGCAGTTTTACTCGCAGCAATCATGGTCTTTGCCCTTGCAGCCTGCGGCGGCAGCGGCGACGACAAAACAACCGCAGCTCCGGACGGCAGCAACAATGCTCCGGCAGACACCTCAGCCTACAAGGTTGCAATGATAACCGACTACGGCGACATCACCGACGAATCATTCAACCAGACCACCTATGAAGCCTGCAAGGCTTTCAGCGAAGAGAATAAAATCGGCTTCAGCTATTTTAAGCCCGCCGGTGACTCCACCGCTGACCGTGTTGCAATGATTGACAAGGCTGTTGCAGAGGGATATAACGTAATCGTTATGCCCGGTTATGCTTTCGGCGGCGCAATCTTTGAGGCTGCTCCCAAGTATAAAGACGTTAAGTTCATCGCTCTTGACGTTGGCAAGGGTGACATCCTTGAAACCGCTGTTGCGGCCAAGGGTGAAAAATACAGCTACAATCCCGATGATTACAAGCTTGAAGATTATGCAGACATCTCAAACGTATACTGCGCAGTATATCAGGAAGAGCTCTGCGGCTATATGGCCGGTTATGCTGCCGTTAAGCTTGGCTATGAAAAGCTCGGCTTCCTCGGCGGAATGGCTGTTCCGGCGGTTGTCCGTTACGGCTACGGCTTTGTTCAGGGCGTTGACGCAGCAGCAAAAGAGCTTAACAAGAAGGTTGACCTCAACTATGTTTACGGCGGTCAGTTCAACGGCGACGCTGATATCACTGCTGTTATGGATACCTGGTACGGCAAGGGAACGGAAGTTGTCTTTGCCTGCGGCGGCGGAATCTATACCTCAGCTGCTGAAGCAGCTAAGAAAGCCGGCGGAAAGGTTATCGGCGTTGACGTTGACCAGGCTGCCATCATTGACGGCAAATACGGCAAGGGCATCACTGTCACTTCCGCTATGAAGGGTCTTTATCCGGCAACATATGACACCCTTAAGGCTGTTATTCTTGACGGCAAGTGGGCTGACTTTGCAGGCAAGATTGAAACCCTCGGCCTTGTTAACGGCGACGATGCAACCAAGAACTATGTTCAGATCCCGATGGATAGCACTCTGTTTGCAGACGGAAAGTTCACCAAGGAAGACTATGCAAAGCTTGTTAAGGATATGTTTGACGGCAAGGTTAAGGTTTCAAATGACACCACCAAGATGCCTGCTGTTACCAATGTTAAGATTGACGATCAGGGCAAGATTAAATAATTATAAACTGAAAGCTCAGTTTTAATTACCGTGGGGCTGCTGCGTTGAGCAGCGGCCCCTATTTAGATTTTAGATATTAGATATTAGATTTTAGATGTTAGACGTTAGTTATCCTGACGTTTGACATCTGGAATCCAAAGTTATATAAACGGAGTGAAGAGCGATGGAAGAAAAATACGCAATCGAAATGCTCGGGATAACAAAGCGCTTTCCCGGCATTGTTGCCAATGACAACATCACCCTGCGGCTCAAAAAGGGCGAAATTCACGCCCTGCTTGGAGAAAACGGCGCAGGCAAGTCCACCCTGATGTCTGTTCTTTTCGGCCTTTATCAGGCTGAGGAGGGCGTGATTAAAAAGGACGGAAAGGAAGTTCAAATCAAAAACCCGAACGATGCCACCGCCCTCGGAATCGGAATGGTTCACCAGCACTTCAAGCTTGTTGAATGCTTCTCCGTTCTTGACAACATCATTCTCGGCATTGAGCCGAACAGGTTCGGCTTCCTCAAAAAGAACGAGGCGCGGAAAAAGGTTCTTGAGCTTTCAAAAAAATATGGCCTTGAGGTTGACCTTGACGCCCTCATTGAGGACATCAGCGTCGGTATGCAGCAGAGGACGGAAATCCTCAAAATGCTTTATCGCGAAAACGAGATCCTCATCTTTGACGAACCGACGGCCGTTCTCACTCCGCAAGAGATTGAAGAGCTTATGCAGATTATGAAAAACCTTGCAAAAGAGGGCAAGAGCATCCTTTTCATCTCCCATAAACTCAACGAGATTATGGCCGTTGCCGACCGCTGCACCGTTTTGCGCAAGGGTAAATACATCGGAACGGTTGACATTAAAGACACCTCAAAGGCCGAGCTTTCAAAAATGATGGTTGGAAGAGACGTTGACTTTGCCGTCCACAAAAAGGAAATGACCCCCGGCGATGTTATCCTTGATGTTAAAAACGTCAGCGTTGGGAGCAAACTCCACAAAAACAACGCCGTTAAAAACGTCTCCTTCTCCGTCCGCGCGGGAGAAATTGTCTGCATCGCCGGTATTGACGGAAACGGCCAGACGGAGTTTGTCTATGGTCTCACCGGCCTTGAGCCGATTAAAGAGGGAAGCGTTACCCTCCTTGGAAAGGACATTACAAAAGCGCCGATAAGAAAGCGCAACCTTCTTGGCCTTTCACATATTCCGGAGGACAGACACAAGCACGGCCTTGTTCTTGATTATTCGCTTGAAAACAACATGGTTCTTGAGCGGTACTTTGAGCCGCAGTTCACAAACAAGTTCGGCTTTTTGAAAAAGAAGAACATCCGTGAATATTCCGACAGACTCATTGAACAATATGACGTCCGTTCAGGCCAAGGCTCCGTAACGATTGCAAGGAGTATGTCCGGCGGAAACCAGCAAAAGGCCATTGTTGCGCGCGAGATTGACAAAAAGCCGGAGCTTCTCGTTGCCGTTCAGCCAACGCGCGGCCTTGACGTTGGCGCAATCGAATATATCCACAAACAGCTTGTCTCCTGCCGCGACGCAGGAAAGGGCGTTCTGCTTGTTTCTCTTGAGCTTGACGAGGTTCTCTCTGTTCCGGACAGAATCCTTGTTATGTATGAGGGAGAAATTGTTGGCGAGCTTGACCCGAAAAAGACAAACGCTCAGGAACTCGGCCTTTACATGGCCGGAGCAAAAAGGAAAGGAGAAAACGACTGATGAAAAAGAGACTGCGCTCATTCTTCAAAAACAACGCCGTTCAGTCCGTGCTTTCCTCGCTTGTTTGCATCCTGCTCGGACTTCTCATCGGCTACATTGTTCTTTTGTTCATCAACCCGGACGGGGCGGCAAAAGCGATCGGCGACCTTATCCGGAATTTCCTCAACTATCCGAACCCGAAGATTCAGCTTCAATATTTCGGCAGCACACTTGTTAAAACCGCTCCGCTTCTCATGTGCTCGCTTTCAATTCTGTTTTGCTATAAAGTCGGCCTTTTCAACATCGGCGCAGCCGGCCAGTATGCAATAGGCATTGGGCTTTCGCTTTACGCTGCGATTGCGTGGAGCCTCCCCTGGTGGGCGTGCATTCTTCTTGCGGCGCTCGGCGGTGCGCTTTCCGGTGCGCTCGGCGGACTTCTTAAAGCTTACTGCAATGTTAACGAGGTCATCAGCGGAATCATGCTCAACTGGATTTCCCTTTACGGCGTGAATATGCTTTTGACAACCGTTAAGGAGGACACAAGCCCATATACGGTCGTTTTCAAATACAGCAATCCCAAAGCGCTCATCCCCTCCCTTGGGCTTGACAAGCTTTTTTCAAACAACAACTATGTTACCATTGCGGTTCCTCTTTCGATTGTTTTTTCCGTTCTGATTTGGGTTATGCTTGAAAAAACGAAGTTTGGCTATGAGCTTAAAGCAACGGGCTTCAACAAAAACGCCGCAAAATACTGCGGAATGAACGAAAAGCGCAACATCATCGTTACCCTTGCAATCGGCGGTGCGCTCGCTTCAATCGGTGCGGCGTTCCTTTATCTGACCGGCTATGAGCAATGGAATTGCAGCACCTCCTCCGTTCCGGCAATGGGCTTCAACGGAATTGCGGCGGCGTTCCTCGGCGGACTCAATCCGATAGGCTCAATTCTTTCCTCATATTTCATTCAGCACATCACGGTCGGCGGAGCATATGTTGACAAAACGCTTTACTCCTCGCAGATATCCGACCTCATTTCGGCAATCATCATCTATCTTTGCGGCTTTGTGTTCTTCATGAAGTATGCACTGAACAAATATCTCACGAAAAAAGAAGAAAAGCAAGCGCAAAAAGCGCAGAATGAAAACAAAAAAGGAGGCGGAAAATAATGTCACTTCTCATTCAATACACATTGCTTTACGCCTCGGTGCTCATTCTTGTTGCACTTGGCGGCTGCTTTTCGGAGCATTCGGGCGTTATCAACCTCGGCCTTGAGGGCATAATGGTTATGGGTGCGCTCGGCGGAACGCTGACAATGCGCCTTCTTGCCGCGTCATATCCCGCCGCCCCGGCGATTGTTATCATTCTTGCTGTTATCCTTGTTTCCGTCCTTTCCGGATTGCTTTATTCGGTGCTGCTCGGCGTTGCCTGCATCAGCTTCAAAGCCGACCAGACAATCATCGGAACGGCGCTCAACATCCTTGGAACGGCGGCCGCAACGGTTATTGTCAAGGCCATCAACACCGCGCAAAATCCGGACAACGTCTCCTCCGTTGTTGAATATATCAAGCCCAAGCAAGCGTTCATTGTGAACATTAAAGGCTTTGAGTTCAACTGGTTCATGCTTGTTGCGGCGGTTCTCCTTGTTTTTTCATACATTCTGCTTTATAAAACGCGCTTCGGCCTGCGGCTCATGGCCTGCGGCGAGCACCCTCAGGCGGCGGACAGCGTTGGAATCAATGTTTACAAAATGCGCTATGCCGGCGTTCTCATCTCCGGTGCGCTCGGCGGTCTCGGCGGAATCATTTATGTCACCTGCGGAGTCAGCGAATGGAAGTTTGAATACGGCGTTGCCGGCTTCGGTTTCCTTGCGCTCGCGGTTATGATTTTCGGCCAATGGAAGCCGACAAGGATTGCGCTCGCCGGACTTCTTTTCGGCCTTTTCCGTGCACTTTCAAACGTCTATTCCGGAATTGACATTCTTGCCGCGCTGAACATTCCAAGCACAGTTTACAACATGATGCCATACATTATCTCCCTGCTTGTTCTTGCTCTGACATCAAAGAAATCAAGAGCACCCAAAGCGGAAGGTATTCCGTATGACAAGGGCAGCAGGTAAACATTCAGTCAATATTTTCAGTTAATATTTGAAGGAAAAGAGAGAAGAGAGGAGTTTTCGCAAGCGAAAAATTCACGCTGTTCTCTCTTTCTGTTTTCTTTAAGGAGATTTTAATATGCGCATATATGACATTATCTCAAAAAAGCGTGACGGCCTTGAGCTGACACAGGAGGAAATTGCCTTTTTTGTCAAGGGCTATACGGCCGGAGAAATCAAGGACAGTCAGGCTGCGGCGCTGCTTATGGCAATTTATCTGCGCGGCATGACGGACAGTGAAACCGTCAGTCTCACAAATGAGATGGCACATTCGGGCGATATGCTCGACCTTTCGGCTATCCCCGGCGTTACGGTTGACAAACACAGCACCGGCGGAGTTGGAGACAAAACAACCCTTGTTGTGGCTCCGGTTGTTGCCTCACTCGGTGCAAAGGTTGCAAAAATGAGCGGAAGAGGCCTTGGACACACGGGCGGTACCGTTGACAAGCTTGAATCCATTGAGGGCTTCAGAACGGAGCTTACCCCCGAGGAGTTCATCAATCAGGTCAAAGATATCGGCATTTGCGTTGTTGGCCAGAGCGGTGACCTTGCTCCGGCGGACAAGAAGCTCTATGCGCTGCGTGACGAAACGGCAACGGTCGGCTGCATTCCCCTCATTGCTTCCTCAATAATGAGCAAAAAGCTTGCCGCAGGCGCTGAATGCATTGTTCTTGACGTTAAAACCGGCAGCGGCGCTTTCATGAAAACCGTTGAGGACGCAAGAGCGCTTTCCGAAAAGATGGTTTCAATCGGAAAAAGCTGCAAACGCAAGGTTGCGGCTCTGATTACCGATATGAACACTCCGCTCGGCAACAACATTGGCAATGCGCTTGAAGTTGCGGAGGCTGCCGAGGTTTTGAACGGAAAAGGTCCCGCTGATTTGCGCGAGGTCTGCATTGCCCTTGCGGCGAACATCATCAGCCTTTCGGAAAACATTGAACTTGAAAAAGCAAAACAGCTCGCGGAGCTTTCCTTAAAGGACGGCAGTGCATTTTTAAAATTCTGCGAGATGGTGAAGCTTCAGGGCGGAAAAGTCAGCCGGATTCTTGACACAAGTCTTTTGCCCCAGGCGAAGTTCAGGCGCAAAGTGCTTTCGCCAAAGGACGGGTTTGTAAGTTTCACTGATGCGGAAAAAATCGGTTCGGCCTCGGTCGTTCTCGGTGCGGGAAGAAAAACAAAAGAGGACAAAATTGACCCCGCCGCCGGCATTATTCTTTCCAAAAAGACCGGGGATGCGGTTCAAAAAGGCGACGAACTTGCAACGCTTCTTTCAAACGATGAAAGCCTCTTTGATGAAAGCGAAAAGCTGCTTCTTTCGGCATATGCGTTCTCCGATTCGGCACCGGAAAAAACACCGCTCATTTATGAGACGGTGAAGTTCTGAAACAAAAACAATTCAAACGGGTATTCCTTGCGGATGCCCGTTTTTTGGCGTTTTTAAGGCTTATTCCAAAAAGCTTAAAGAATAAAGGCAATAGCCCGAAAAGCCGTTATTTCTGACAAATTCAATCTGTTTTTCAATAACGTCAGAGTTATCGCGCCATTCGTTTTTTCCGCTTTCTCCTGCGTTGAGGTCCTCTTTCCCCTCTTTATAAAGAGCAAGCCCGGCGCAGAGGCGGACGTTTTTGCTTTTGACGGCATTCCTCCAGCGTTTTGCGATTTTTTCAAAAGGCAGGCTCTCGTTTTCAAAGCCAAAATATATCTGCGGAATGAGCAGATCGCACCAGCCGTCCTCACTGCCCCACCTTTCGGTGTCCGCAAAATAACGGGAATAGTTTTTGTCAATGTTTCCGCCGGGGCTGACGCTGAAAATTTTGTCCGCCGAAAAACGCTTGACCTCGGAATATATTCCGCAGACAAGGGCATTGACGTTCTCCCGCCGCCAATCGGAAAGAGGGAGCGTTCCGCCGCTTTTTTTGTAGCTTTCAAACTGAACGCAGTCAAGCTTTTCGCTTTCTGTCGGATAAAAATAATCGTCGATATGTATTCCGGAAACATCATAGTTTTCCAAAATTTCGCGCACGCCGGAAATGATGAGCTTTTGCGCTTTCACCGAGGCCGGAGAAAAAAACACGCCCTCCTCAAGCGACACAACATCGGGATAGGAAAACACTTTTCCCGGACTTTTTGCGCAAAGCTCTTTCCCTTTCAGGCTCTTTGGAAGAATCCGATAAGGATTTATCCATGCGTGAACACTAAGTTCATATCTCTTTGCTTCTTTTATTATTACGGCCAAAAAGTCAAAGGGAAGCTTTTCCCCCTGCTTTTCGGCAACGCAGAACGATGAGGGGAAAAGCCGGCTTTCATATATTGCGTCCGCAAACGGGCGGACATGGACAAAAAGAGTGTTAATATCATGCTTTTTCAGAATTTCAAATTTTTCGCAAAGATAGACGGAAAACTCAGCCTCGTTTTTCTTTGGCGCACTCTCAAGCTCAAGATATGAAAACCAAACTCCGCGGATTTCCTTTTTGAGTTCAAGAAAATTTTCGCGGTCGGCAACACCGTTTCCAATGTTGTCATCACCGAAATAGAGCGTATCGTCATTGATGCTGTCGGTATCACACGCGCAGAAAAGGAAAAAGAACAAAAGCACCGAAACAAGCACCAAAACAATTTTTTTCGCTTTCAACGTGTATCACCCTCTTTCACTTGACAAGAACACAAAAAAATAATAAGATAATATCACCAGACAGGAGGTCATGAAAAATGGCAATCAAAACTCAGGAAAACCTCATCACAAAAAAGCACGGAAAATCGAACCGTGTTGTCTGTCCAAACTGCAAAAAAGAGGTTTGCTTTTCTCTTTTTGAAAACATTGATATTTCTCCCGTTGCGGCGCTCCTTAAAAAGAGCGGCGGCCGCTCCTTTGCCGTCTGCCCCGAATGCGCGGCAATTTTTTCCGTCAACGAAAACTATATCCGCGAGAAGGAAAACGGAACCGTTTGCGCAATGACCGAAAGCGACCTTGAAAAATGGGTGAACAAATAATGAGCACCAAGGAAAAGGTCATTATTGCGTATTTTGCCGCCGTTTCCCTTTTGAGCGTTTTTCTCACCGTTTCAGACAAGCGCAGAGCAATGCGCGGCCGCAGACGGATAAGCGAAAAGGCGCTTTTTGTTTCCGCCCTCCTCGGCGGAAGCCTTTTTGAATATCTCACAATGAAGCTCATCAGACACAAAACGCTCCACAAGAGGTTCATGATTGGCCTGCCTTTGATTTTTCTTTTTCAGGCTGCCGTGCTTTTGTTTTTGTGGTTTCGTTTTGTCCGGACGGGTGTAATTGTTCTTTGAATCCAAGCGGCTGAAAAAAAGGAAGCAGAACGGGCGGCTCTGAACCGGTATTCCCGCAAAAAGGCTTCTTTTTTTGAATTCTTTGCAAAACTAACGGGCCGGCACAGGTCCGACCCGCACTGAGTGTTTCGGTCTTTATAAACTTCAGCAGCCGCAGGGTATCATTATCATTTTTTCTTCCTCAATCTCATCGCCGGAAAGGTCGTTTTCGTCCGCAATCGCTTTGCAGGTTGAGCCGTATTTTTTTGCAATATTCCAAATTTTTTCTCCCTTTTTCGGATAACAGATTATCAGCGCGGAATGCTCGGGCAAAGCGGCGTTTTCATCCTCGCAGGCGGCCACGCAGACGCGCTTTTGTTCTGCGGAATAAACATTGAACTTTGCTCTGAGTCTGAACGAAAACTGAACCTTTTCTCCGCCGAGGGGAGCGGCTTCAACCTTTTCAACCGTAACATACGGCTCACAGATTGTTTTTGAAAGCTTTTTGTGCAAGTTTGCGTCAATCGTCAGCTCACAGTCCTTTTCCGCGTATTGAATTGTTGAATCGGCGTCCTCAAAAATTACACCGGCAAGGATATTCACGCGGCATTCAAGCTTTTTGCCGTTTGGAACAACACTGCACGAGCTTTTTAGACACTGGGCGTCAAGAACAGTTTTTGTGCTCCGGCCGGAAAGCTCGGCCGTTTTTTTATAAGTATCATCAAAATCAAACGTATAGGCTTTCTTGCGGACATCAACAAACGCATAGTCCGCCTTGATTGCGCAGGAGGTTGAATAGCAGTCCGTCACCGGCTCAATGCTCTTTTGGGTGGTACCCGTAACAAGGGCGCAGACCTTTGCGGCAATTTCAAGAAGGCGGTTGCTGCCCGTTGAATCCGCGCGCGGCTGGAGGCTCAGCGCTCTTACACTGAGCTTCACCGAACAGTCGTCATCCTCCGTGAGATTCGGAATTTCAATAATCTGGCTTATCGGCATCGAATGGCAAAACAGCTCAAGCTTCATTCCGGAAGAATCGGAAAGATACAAAACCTCGGTCACAAAATCGCCCTTAATGAGCAGCTTTCCGCTCACCGCCTTTGCGGACTCAATCACCCCATAGCTGCGGCTGCGGATAATTTTTCCAATCGGCTCGGCGTCCTGCGGAAGTGACGCCGTTTCGGACATATCAAAGCATTTTTCGCCGTCGGCCGTTATGCAGACCGCGGTTTCCTCCTCCCGGAGCGTTTGGGCGCCCGGAGATTCAATTCCGGTTATCAGCTCGGTTTTTTCAAAGCAGCGCGCCTTGAAAAGAACCGAAACGCTGCCATCGAGCGAAATTCTCCGGCGGCTTGCCGCGCGGCAGTTGATATACTCCGTTTCACACTCGCAGGAAAGGACGGCGTTTTCCGGAGCCTCTTTAAGCTCGGCGGTTTTTGAAAGCTCGGTCTTATGCTCAAAGCAATCGAGCTTTTCGTCCGAATTGACATAGACAAGGCGAATTACAATCTCACCGGAGGCGGTCACACTGCCGCTTTCTCTGCGCACGGAATTGACACAGGGAAAGCACATACATTTGAGAATACGCCGAATGTCTGAGCAGTAATCGGGAAGATTCAGCTCAAGGTCAATGCTTTGCTCCGCCGGAGCAAGGGAAACGCATTTCAGAGCGTTCAGCTCTTCTTTTTTTAATTCAAGGTTCATATTGACATCTCCTTTTCGCCGCTCCTGCGGCAACTACTTTGTACATCTTTATTCAAGGATTTCATTCAATATGAACGCCGGAAAAAAACTTTAAAGGCTTCGCGGTTTTTTTCGCCGTTATTCGGCAAAGTATGCGCCAAAGCCCAAAGAGCAAAAGGCAAAACTTCCGCTCTAATCACCGGATACTTATTGACAACAGGCGCAATTAAGGGTAAAATATACCTATCAAACGGGTTCGCCCGTATCGGAGGAAAACCTTATGAGTGACGATATAAACATGGATATGGACATAGTTACCGTTGTTGATGACGACGGTAAAGAGCATATTTTTGAAGAACTTGACCGCATTGAGACCGACGACGGCTCGCGCTATGTTGCCCTTCTCCCCGTCTATGACGATGAGACGGAAATTCTTGAGGATGACGGCGACGTTTTGATTCTCAAGGTTCTTGAAGAGGACGGCGAAAGCTACCTTGTTCAGATTGAGGACGATGATGAGTTTGAAACCATCGGCAATATTTTTGAGGATCGTCTCATTGAAAAATATGAAAATGAGGAAAGCGAGGATGAATAATTCCCCGGCTCAAACAAAATAATAAAATGCCTGCCGTTCGCGATCGTTCTGTTGTTATAACCCAACACGTTATTAAACGGAGAGACGCTCGGGCAGCGGATTGCAGACCTCCCGGTTTTTCCGGACGAAGGGAGCGTGAACCTGCCCGGCTATCGCCATCCTGCTCTTTGCAGGTTATATAAGCAGTTCCGGCTCGGCGGGTTTGCGGCTGTTGCAGAAATGCAGCAGCCGGTTTTTTATGCCCTGATAAAGAAAAACGGGAGACCCAAGCTAGATGTTAGATGTTGGATGTTGGATGTTAGATTTTGCGGTATTTTTTATGCGGTGCAAGAGGTTGGGTTTCCTTTGACATCTTTTCATTAAGCTTTGAGAAAGGCTGAGCTTGACCGTTTTTGCAAAAAATCCGTGAGCAGGAACAAGGCACAACCTAACGCCTGCATTAAGCATTGGGAAAAGCACATAGCTTGTAGACTGCAGGAAGCGGATTTGTCCGATTAAAAAGGGGTTTTTGCAGAAGTGATGAAGTAGGCGTGCCGGAGCCGAAAGTCCGATTTTCCCCCGCAAATCGGATTTTCGGTCTCCAAGTGCGCCGTAAGAGAAGCGTCTTTTTGGTTACTTTTGTGACAATCGACAAAAGTAACCCTGCGGAGCAAGAAAACGTGAAAAGAAAATAAAAACTTTCAAATAAAAGACAACGCAAAAAAAGCACAAACCCGGGCAGTTTCCGCCTTGCAGGGGTTTGTGCTTTTCAGTTAATAAGCTGTTGCCAAGGTCATCCTGCAAAAGCAAAATAAATCAGAACAATAATTCCAAGCGCAATGCGATACCAGCCGAAAACCCTGAAGTCATGCTTCTTGATATAGCTCATAAGGAACTTTATCACAAACAGGGAAACCAAAAACGCCGTTACCGAGCCAACAAGCAAAATTGCAATTTCCGTCCCGGTGAAAGCGAGTCCGAATTTTATGAGCTTGATGAAGCTCAAGCCGAACATGACCGGAACGGCAAGGAAAAACGTGAACTCCGCCGCGGCTGTTCTTGAAACGCCGATAATCAAAGCTCCAATGATTGTTGCGCCGGAGCGCGATGTTCCCGGAATGATTGAAAGAACCTGAAAGAGACCGATGAGAAGCGCCGTTTTATAATCAATTTCAGAAAGTTTCCTTATTTTCGGCGTGCGCGTTTTGTTTAGGCGCTCAATAACGATGAACAGGACGCCGTATACTATCAGCGCAAGCGCAATGACAAACGGCGTGTGAAGATGCGCTTCAATGAATTTGTCAAAAAGCAGCGTGACTATTGCGCCGGGTATGCACGCAACAACAACCTTGAACCAGACTGAAAAAACCTTTTTCCGAACAACTATTGTCTTTTTGTTTTCGCCAAGCCTGAACGGCCACATCTTTTTCCAAAACAAAAGAACAACGGCAAGTATCGCTCCAAGCTGAATGACAACAAAGAACATCTCCTTGAAGCTGTCGCTTGCGTCAAGCTGCAAAAATTCATCAACAAGGAGCATATGTCCCGTGCTGCTTATCGGCAGCCATTCGGTCACACCCTCAACAATTCCGAGAAAAATAACCTTTAAAAATTCAAGAATTTTCAATCCGGTTCCTCCTGTCAAAGAGCTTTAACAAGCTCTTTAAAAATGTTTCCGCGCTCCTGATAGCACTTGAACATTCCCCAGGAAGCGCAGGCCGGGGAAAGAAGAACGCAATCTCCGCTCTTTGCGTTTTCGGCGCAGATTTTCACGGCTTCCTGCATATTTTCGGCAAAGACATAGTCTTTAAAGCCAATTTTTTCACAGGCAGAAGCAATGTTCTCCCTCGTTTGGCCAAGGAGAACAAGGAGCCGAACCTTTCCCGGGAAGCGGCTGACCCAGTCGGTGTAATCGCTCTTTTTGTCATATCCGCCGCCGATGAGAACGGTTTTTCCGGGCATTGCGTCAATCGCCTTGATTGCGGCGTCCGTGTTGGTACCCTTTGAGTCGTTGTAATACTTCACGCCGTCCTTTTCACGGACGAACTCAATGCGGTGCTCAACGGCGGTGAACGCCTTTGTAACGCTGCGGATAATTTCGGTCGGCACGCCGAGGAAGTGAGTCATTGCGACAGCGGCCATGATGTTTTCAAAGTTATGCATTCCGACAAGCTTCACCTCGTCCGTCCGGCAGATAACCTCCCTTTTTCCGCCGAAGTTCAGAACGAATTCGCCGTTTTCAAGGTATACGCCGCTTTCAAGAACGCGCTTGCTGCTGAAGAAAACAACATTGCACCTAAGCTCTTTTGCGTGATTTCTGAGGTAATCGTCCTCAAAATTGAGAACGCAGTAATCGCTCTTGTCCTGGTTTTTTGCAACCGACAGCTTGAGCGCAGAATAATTTTCCATTGTTTTGTGGCGGTCAAGGTGGTCGGGGGTAATGTTCAAAACGGCAGAAACGCGCGGCTTCACGGTGCGCATTGTTTCAAGCTGGAAAGAGCTGATTTCCGCAACGGTCACTCCGCCATCAACCGAGGAGAGCGCAAGGCCGGTATACGGAATTTCAATGTTGCCGACAAGCAGGGTGTTTTTGTTCCATTCTTTCACAATTTCATAGACGAGAGTTGTTGTTGTTGTTTTTCCGTTGGTTCCGGTGATTGCAACAACCTGGCCTTTATCATAGCGGTAAGCAAGCTCAATCTCGCTCCAGACAGGAACTTTCGCCGCAAGAACGGCCTTCATAATCCCCGTTTCAAGCGAAACTCCGGGGCTGACAACGCAGACATCAAAGCCTTTCAGCTCGCTTTCCTTTGCTTCGCCGAGAATGAAGGGAACCTTTTCGCCGCATTTTGCGCAGAATGCGGCGGTATCAAAATCCGCCTTCGAGTCAAAAACGGTAACGTCTTTTTTAAGCTCAAGGAGCATCTTCGCCGCCGCAAGACCGCTGCGGCCCGCGCCGACAACAAAAAAATGCTGTTCTTTCATAATCTGTCACTCCGATAATATTTTATTATTCAGGACATTATACCACTCTCTGCCATCCGTTGCAACAAAATATTGGCAGATAGCGGATTTTAGTTCCGAACGCGCCGGGATTTTTGCCCTCCTTTTCGGAAAGACTATTTCCGGTGATGAAAATGAAAATCAAAAAATATTTCTTCGGCTTTCTCATCGGAACGGTCAACGCCCTTTTCGGTGCCGGAGGCGGAATGATTGCCGTTCCGTTTTTGAAGTCGCTCGGGCTTTCTCAAAAGCAGGCGCAGGCAACAGCAATTTGCGTTATTCTTCCGCTGACCGTTTTGAGCGCGGTCATTTACTATCTGCGCGGCTATTTTTCACTTTATGACGCCGCGCCGTTTCTTCTTCCCGGCTTTTTGGGCGCAATTTTTGGAACGCTCCTGCTTTCAAAGCTCAAGAACTCGTTTTTGCAAACCGTTTTTTCGTTTTTCATGCTTTGGGCAGGTTTTAGATTGGCGGTGGGATAAATGGAGATACTCACCATTTTGGGTTCATTTTTTTCCGGCGTCATTGGTTCAATGGGCTTTGGAAGCGGAACGGTGCTCATAATTTTGATGACGGTTTTCCTTTCCGTTGAACAAAAAACAGCGCAGGGAGTGAACCTTGTTTTTTTCATTCCCTGCGCGGTGTATTCAATTATTTTTTATCTTAAAAAGCGCCTTGTTAAAAAGCAGTACGTCCTCCCGCTTGTGATACCCGGCCTTTTCGGCGCGGGTGCGGGATATCTCATTTTGAGTTTCCTTTCGCCCGTTCTTCTCAAGAGAATGTTCGGTGCGCTGCTCATTCTGATTGCGTTAAAACAGCTTCTTTTTCCGCTTTTTAAGCGCTTTTCAAAGTCCGGAAACACCAACCATTAATAACCGAAATACTGCTTAAAGAAGTCCTCAAAGTTGCTTGAACCGCCGCGGTAATAGCCGCCGTCAGTGTTGGGTTCTGTGGTTGCCTCGGTGGTGTTGCCCTTGTCCTCAACAAGGGTGAGGGTAACGTCAAACTCGGTTGTTTTATAGGTTCTGCTTTCAATACGGCAGAGGTTGAGGGTGATTGTATCGCCGACCGCGCCGGTATTTATAAGGTCAAGAAGAACGCTTGAATCGTCCATCTTTTTACCGTTGACGCCAATGATGAGGTCGCCGACCTGAGCCTTTGTGTTAACGAGCGAGCTGTCGGTTGAAATTCCGGCAATGACGAGCGAGCCGGCCGGAAGTCCTTTGATTGCAACAACCATGCTGTAAAGCTGATAGGAGCTGACGGAGGCATATTCGATTCCGAGCTTCGGTCTGTTGGGAACATAGCCATATTCAATGAGGCTTTCCGCAACCGATTTTGCCGTTGCAATCGGAACGGCAAAGCCCATTCCCTCATAGTCCGTTGCTGCAATTTTTGAAGAGTTGATGCCGATAACCTGACCGGCGGAATTGACGAGCGCACCACCGGAGTTTCCGGGGTTGATTGCCGCGTTGTGCTGAATGCAGGTCATCGTATAGGTTGAGGAAACCGAGCGGTCGATTGCGGAAATGATTCCGTCCGTCATTGAGCCGAAATACTCAGAACCGCCGGGATTTCCGATTGCATAAACGGTTTCACCAACCTTGAGAACGGATGAATTGCCAAGCTCCGCAAGGGGAATGTCTGTGGCCTCAACCTTGAGAACGCCGATATCCGTCCTTGTGTCATAGGCAACAAGCGAGGCCTCATAGGTCTTGTTTTCAAGCGTCTGGATTCTATAGGTAATGTTTTTATCGCTGATAACATGGGCGCAGGTGAGGATATAGGTATACTTTTTGCTCTTATCGTGTGCCATTGCAACGCCGGAGCCTTCTCCGGAAAGCTTTCCGCCCGAATAGGTCATTACGCCGACAACGCTCTTTCTCGCCTTTTCCGCAACCTCAACGGCGGAAAGCTGCTTCACCTCGGCCGAGGCATTGGTTGAATATTCAACGGGAGACGAGGTGCTTTCGCTCGGCTGAACGGAGGACGAACCGGCCGGAGAGGTTGTTGTTGAAAACTGAGAGCGTCCACCCTTTGCTCCAATGAATGACGCAATGATTGCGGCAACGGCAATAACAACAACAAAGGCAACAACAAGGCCGACAACCTTTTTTCCGCCGCCCTTTTTCGGGCTTCCGGGAGCCGGAGCGTTACCCGGCGCGTAGCCGTAAGGTCTGTACTGCGGCTGCTGAGGCTGCCGAGTATACTGCGGAGCACCTGAAGCCGAGCCGAAGCCGTTCTGCGGATTCTGAGCCGAATACGGATTGCTGCCCGGCTGAGACTGCGGATTCTGCTGCGGCTGCCGTGCGTTGTAACCGTATGGAGTGTAGGGAGTTTCGCTGCGGTTTTCCTGCGGTTTTGTGTAAAAATCGTTCAGGCTGCCCTGCGGCTGAGCGGGCTGATCATCGCTTTTTTCCGGTTCATCAAAAGCGGCCTTTTCGCCTTCCGTTTCCTGCTTTGCGGAATCGGATGCGTTTTGGGAGTAAACATCATATTCACTATTTTTGTTTTCAAAGTCATCTGACATAGTTTTTTTGCCCCTTTCTTTGCTAAGCTGAAGCTTATATCGGCAGACACCGGCTTTCGGCTTTTTGCTTCACCGGTATCGCTTTGTTGAACATAATATAATTTCTTTCGCTAAAAGTTACCTAAAAGGAAAACTTAAATTTTGCTTAAAAAAGGAAAAGCAGTTCAGAGGAATCATTTTCCGTCAGGCAGGCGGAAAGAGAACTCGGTGTATTCACCTTCAACGCTTGAGGCACTGATGTCTCCGTCATGCATATTGATAATGGTTTTAACAATATAAAGGCCGAGGCCGACGCCCTTGACGTCAAAGCTGCGCGATTTGTCAACCTTATAAAAGCGCTCAAAAATCCGCGATATTTCATCGTTCGAGACGCTGACGCCGGTGTTGCGGACGGTTACACAGGTTTTTCCTTTTTTATCTTCCGCAAAAACGGTGATTGTTCCGTTTTCCGGAGTGAACTTAACGGCGTTGTCAAACAGGTTATATATGACCTGCTGAATGAGGTCCCTGTCTGCGTGGGCGGTAATCGGAACCATGTTTTCAAAGCCTTTGATGTTGATGTGCTTTTCGTCAATGCGCCGCTCAAAGCTCAAAAGGGTATCAAAAATCTGCTTTGAAATGTCATAATCAACCGGAGAGAGGGCAACCTCCCCCGCCTCGATTTTTGAAAGGTTCAGCATTGAAACAACAATCCTTGCAAGGCGCTTCACCTCGCTTGAAACAGTCTGAAGATATCGCCGCTGCTCGTTTTCCGGAATGGTTCCGTCAAGGATTCCGTCAATGAAGCCGCCGATTGTTGTCATTGGCGTTTTAAGCTCATGGGAAACATTTGCAATGAAGCTTTTTTGCGCCTCCTCGTTAACGGCAAGCTCATCGGCCATTTTGTTGAGTGCCTTTGCAAAGGACCTGAAATAGCCTCGCTTATAGTTTTCGTTGGCGCGGTGTTCAAATTCACCTTTTGCAAAATGTTTTGTAACTTCCTCCATCTCTTCAAGCGGAATTGCAATGCCCTTGCAAAGCTGATAAATTGACAGCGAGCTTACGCCGAGAAGGACTATCGTCGTGAAGAAGAACACGTTAAGAATGCCCAGGATATACGGCAACAGGCTTTCGATTGCGTTTTCAACGGCAAAAACCGCGCCTATTGTTTTGCTTCCGGAAGCGGTTGAAACCGTTATCGGAACGGAAACAACAAACATTCCGCGGCCGAATGTTGCGTCGCTAACATAGTTTGAAAAGCCCTTGTCAAGCGCCGAGTCCATATATTTTTTTGGCACGGTCATTTTTTCGTGCACGGCGCAGCTTCCGATTGCGGTGTTTTCGCAAAGCAGGATTTTTCCCTGCGGGTCGGCAATAAAGTAATCGGACTTTGTTGCAAGCGCCATTGTGTTCAGCGCGTTACTCAAAATTTCCTCCGTGTGTTCCCTCGCCTCATTCTCGGAAAAGTGATATTCCTTGGCGATGGTGATAATGTTTTTGGCGTTGTTCACAAGGGTATCGGTTTTTTCCGTCCACTGCTGGCTTGAAACAAAGATAATCATTATCAGGCCGAGTGCAACCATGCAGCCGAGAACAATGGCCGCCGTGAAGCCGAAATACCGCCGGAAAACCGAGCTTGTTTTATAAAGAGGCCTGTTCCTTTTTTTCGCTCTGACTCTTTTATTCATCCGTTTTTCTCCTAACATTAAACTTTCAGACACTGCCCGTTAAAAAGCAGTGTCTGAAAAAGATTGTTTATACTCAGTCCTTGGTTTCAAACTTATAGCCAACGCCCCAAACGGTGCGCAGCTCCCACTTATCGGAAACGCCGTCAAGCTTTTCCCTCAGGCGCTTGATGTGGACGTCAACGGTTCTTGAATCGCCGTAATAATCAAAGCCCCAAACCTCGTCAAGGAGCTGATCGCGCGTAAAGACCCTGTTGGGGTTCTTTGCAAGGTGGAAGATAAGCTCCATCTCTTTCGGCGGAGTATCAACCTGAACGCCGTTAACGCGCAGTTCATAGTTTGTGAGGTTGATTGAAAGCTTGTCGTAATGAACCTCTTTAACCTCGTCGGCCATGCTTGAAGCGGAGCGGCGCAGAACCGCCTTGATCCGGGCAACAACCTCCTTTGCGTCAAAGGGCTTAACAACGTAATCGTCCGCACCGAGCTCAAGGCCGAGAACGCGGTCAAAAACCTCGCCTTTTGCGGTGAGCATAATAATCGGCACCTCGGAGAACTTCCTGATTTCGCGGCATACCTGCCAGCCGTCAAGCTTCGGCAGCATTATGTCAAGCAAAACAAGCGCCGGGTTTTCGGCATTAAAGGTTGACACGGCGGAAGCGCCGTCGTTCGCAATAACAACGGTGTAATCTTCCTTTTCAAGATATAATCTGAGAAGTTCACAGATATTCAGATCATCATCAACAACAAGAATTTTTTCAGCGCTCATTTAATTTCCTCCGTACTGAACTATGGTTTTAATTTGACATGAACATTATATTATATACTTAACCTTAAATCAAGCTATATAGTTTGATTTTATTACAAAACGCTCCAAAAGATATTAATATTTTTTGAATTTTTCCCGGGAATATTCAAAAAAGAGACTCACATTCTTTCCGGCGCATCAACTTTCAAAAGGGAGAGGACGTTTTTCATTGTATCTTTCACACAAAGGCAAAGGAACAGCCTCGCCTCCATAAGCTCCTCATCTTCAACATTCACGCGGCAGGCATTGTAATACTTATGGAAAAGCGTTGCAAGCTGGGTGGCGTAATGAGTAACCTTTGCCGGGTCATAATTCTTTGCGGCGCCGATAATCACATTCGGGAGGGCGGCAAGATGAGTGATGAGGGCGTGTTCCTCCGGCGCGTTGAGGCGAACAAGCTGCTTTTCGCCGCAGCTTCCGGGTGTTTTTCCCTCAAGCGAGAGCTTTGAAAGAATGCTGCAAATTCTTGCGTGGGCATACTGGCAGTAATAAACGGGGTTTTGGGAGTTCTGCTCAACGGCAAGGTCAAGGTCAAAGTCCATAACAGAGCCCGGCTCCTGCATATTGAACATGAACCTGACCGCGTCAATCGGAACCTCCTCAAGAAGGTCAACAAGGGTGATTGCGTTTCCGGTTCTTTTGGACATTCTTACAACCTTTCCGTCGCTCATGAGGCGGACAAGCTGCATAAGAAGAACGTCAAGCCTGTTTTCGTCAATACCGACAGCCCTCATTGCGCCCTTCATTCTTGCAACATGGCCGTGGTGGTCGGCGCCCCAAACGTCAATGGCCTTGTCAAAACCGCGCTTTTGGAGCTTGTTTCTGTGATAAGCAATGTCTGCGGCAAAATAGGTCGGGTTGCCGTTCGTTCTGATGAGGACATCGTCCTTCAGCTCAAGGCGGTCAATATACTCCTGGCTCTTGCCCTGCTCTTTGAGCATTGCGGTTTGAACTTCAATGTTTTTATACCAGAGTGCGCCGTCCTTTTCATAGGTATATCCCCGGCTTTTGAGAAGCTCAATGGTGTCTTTCAGCTCGCCGCCGTTGTGGAGGGTAAGCTCGCTGAACCATGTGTCATATTCGATGCGATATTTTTCCATTGCCTTTTTCATGTTTTCAATGTTTTTCGGCAGTGCAAAATCAACAAGAGCCTTTCTTCGCTCCTCTTCGCTTTTTTCAAGGTAGCTGCTGCCGTAAACGGCGGCGAACTCCTCCGCGCGCTGTTTGATGTCCGCGCCGTGATAGCTGTCCTCGGGGAGAGAGACGCTGTTTTCGCCTTTGAAAATCTGCTGATATCTTATATCGAGAGAGAGGGCGAATTTGTCAATCTGGTTTCCGGCGTCGTTAACATAAAACTCACGGCTGACGTCAAAACCGGCATATTCAAGAACGGAAGCGAGGCAGTCTCCAAGAGCGCCGCCGCGTGCGTTGCCCATGTGCATAGGTCCGGTGGGGTTGGCGGAAACAAATTCAACATTCAGCCTTTTGCCCTTTCCGTAATCGCTTTTTCCGTAGTCCGCGCCGGCGTTTTTAACGTCAAGAAGAACATCGGCGTAATAGACATCGTTCAAAAAGAAGTTGATGAAACCGGGGCCGGCAACCTCAACTTTTTCAAAATATGTTCCCTCTGTTGAAGCAAAGGAAACAATGGCCTCGGCAATTTTCCGCGGCGGAAGGCGGAAAGTTTTTGCGTTCACCATTGCGGCATTGGTTGAAAAATCTCCGTTGCACCTGTCGGCCGGGGTTTCAATGTTGAACGCCGCGCACTCCGCGCAGGGAAGCGCACCGGCTGCGGCGGCCTTTTGAACGCCCTGAGCAATTAAATTTTTGATTTGATTTTGAACCTTTTGAGTTGTCAATTCCATTTTATATATCCTTTCCTGCGCCGTCAAACGGTTGGGCGGCACTGTTCGAGTCTGATATTGAATTCAATTTCTCCGAGCGGATGCATATCTATATCAGTGCAATAGCTGAAATCGAGCGTTCCGCCGCCCTTTTTAATCTTTGAGCTGATATTCAGCGCACTCACGCCGAGCGAGAACGAGCCGTAAGGCGTTGTGTGGTGAGAGATATGGCGGACATTTTTTTCAACAATCATATGAGAGTTATAGCTCCCCTTGCGGCTGATTGTGATGCAGCTTCCGTTTTCAACGTGGAGCGTTGTTTCGCACCCCTCAAGGTCGCCGTCCTCATCGGTATAAGTGATATAATAATCATCCTCTCCGCCCCTTAAAGAGGCGCGCGCGGTCATATCGAGAATGTCCTTGTCGCCATCGGTTTCCTGAACTGTGTGGAGAGTTATGAGATAATCATCTTTCAAGGCCGAAGCCCTCCTTTTTTAAGTAAACCGGGTCTGTTTTTTGAACCGAAACACCCCGGGAAACAAATCTTTAATATGATACCACACATTTATAAAAAAAGCAAATATGAATGCGGCGTTTTTTAAAAACTTTTTGTTTTTTGTTTGAATTTCTGATTATAATATGACCCACCGGCTTTTTTTAACAATTTGTTTTTGATTATTTCATCATGATATGCTATAATTTTCCACGGTTAGGAGAATTTGGATTTCAGCTTTTTTCCGGATTCTTCAGGCCGAAAAGATTCTTTAAGCGTTTGCCGCCGAACGGCCGCGCAAACGTCCGAAAGGGGAAAATACATAATGAAACTCAAAAAGCTTGCCTGCGTTTTTCTTGCGCTCGTTCTTGCCTTCTGCGGTCTTTTTGCTCTGACTGCTTCGGCTGCCGAGGCGGAGTATAAGAAAAACTGCCCGCTCATCAACGTCACCGGCTTCATGAGCAACTCCATCTATAAGAATCCGGGAACGGAAAACGAGGAAGCCATCTGGCCGCCGTCAAAGGACGCCATTCTCGGCGCGGTTAAGGAGGTTCTTCCAACTCTTTCAACCGTTACCGTTACCAAAGACTGGGAAAAGCTCAACAAGATTCTTATTCCGGCCGTCAACAAGCTTTTCGCTCCCGTTTGGATAACCAAGGACGGCGAGGCCGGCGAAAGCACCGGAATCAACTTCACCTATCCCTCAAAAGAAGCCATCCTTTCAAAGGACGAAATTAAGTTCAACTATGACTGGAGACTCAGCCCGCTTGAAATTGCGGCGCAGCTCAACGATTTCATTGAATATGTCTGCTCCGTTTCCGGAAGCGAAAAGGTCTGCCTCAGACCGCATTCCTGCGGCGGCATTGTTACCCTCTCATACATTGCGCTTTACGGCCGAGACAGGATTCAGGGCGTTGTTATGGACTCCACGGCCGTATTCGGCGAAACCTACACCGGAGAGCTTCTCACGGGTAAAATTGCGCTGAGCACGGACGCAATCAAAAACTTCCTTTCATATGTTCTTGACGGAAGTGAATATGACGACATCGTTGCCTCCGTTACCGAGCTGCTTTCAAGAGCCGGCGTTCTTGATTTTGTTATGAAGTTTGCGGACGAAATGATTGAGGGCATCAAAGATGAGGCCATTCCTCAGGTTGTTATGCCGCTGTTTTGCCGCTGGCTGACAATCTGGGCAATGTGTCCGGACGAATATGTTGACGAGGCGTACCGTTACGTTTTCGGCGAGGCGTGCGACAGCGACCCGGCAGAATACTCAAAGCTCATTGCGAAGCTCAAGGAGTATGACACAAAGGTCAGAGCAAACAGAACCGCCCTGCTCAAAGACACTGAAAAGCAGTGCCGCTTCGGCGTTGTTTCGGCATACGGCTACAGCTCCGTTCCCATCACTCCCTCATGGAACTCAACCGGAGACGGCGTTATTGACTCAAAATTCACCTCATACGGCGCAACGGTTGCTCCGGTTGGACAGACGCTCAGCGAGGATTACCTCAAGGATAAGGACATGAAGTTCATCTCTCCGGACAAACAGGTTGACGCTTCAACCTGCCTCTTTCCGGAAAAAACGTGGTTTGTCAAGTATCTCAAGCATTCCTCAGACCACGACTCCATTGGCGAGCTGACAAAGCTCATCCTTTACAGCGGAAAGGATGTTACCGTTGACACCTTTGAAAAATATCCGCAGTTTTTGAGGTTTGACAAAGACAGCGAAAGCCTCATCATCAACTCTAAGGAGCTTTCCGAAAGCGACGCCAAGGGCCGCTCCTTCATTTCGGTTCTCCTTCGCGCCTTGCGAAAGCTTTTTGAACTGCTCAAAATCCATTTTTCAAAGCGTTCCTGACATAAACGCTTGTTTTCAAAGTCTCCGGAAAAACCTTTCCGGGGGCTTTTTTCGCTTTCTTGAGCGTCTTGAGGTGCAATTCAACAATATTTGGAAAACATCTTGAAAAAATGTTCGAACCGGAATATAATGGAAGTATCTTATGCGACATATGTCCGCAAAAAGGGAGAGAACAAAACTATGAAAAAAGCTTTAAGCCTGTTTCTTGCGCTGGTAATGATTTTTTCCGTTTCCGTCTGCGCTTTTGCCGCGGATGAAAATGGCAAAAAAACGGCGGACGCCGACCCGGTCATCATGGTCCGCGGAATGGACTTCATGAATGTTAAGCTTGACCCAAACACAAAGGACGAACGGGCAATCAACGATTTCAGCGTTAAAACCATTGCTCCGGCCGTTTTCAAAACGCTTTTTCAGCTCCTTTTGAAAAGGGATAAGGATGGCGCAATCGACACCGTTCTTGACTGTGCATACAGCATTCTCAAATTCAACACTATGGACGAAAACGGCGACCCGGCATACAACTCCGGAATGCGCGATTACAGCCTTTGCGCCGACCGTTACCCGGAGCTTCTTGAGGGCAAGGACTGCGAGCTCGGAATGGTTCGCACATGGCTTGAAACATACGGAAAAAAATATGTCTACTATGTCAGCTATGACTGGAGGGTTGACCCGTTTGTTGTTGCAGAACAGATCAACAGCGCCGTCACGCTCGCCCTCAAAAACACCGGCCGCAAAAAGGTCAACATCGTCTGCGCAAGCATGGGCGGAATCATGACAATGGCGTATCTTTCAAAATACGGCTATGAAAAAGTCAGCCGCTGCCTTTTCCTTTCCTCAACATTCTGCGGCGCTCAGGTTGCCTGCGATGTTTTTACGGGCAGACTCAACATTACGGCGGAAAACATTTATAACTACCTTTCAAACGGAAGCGCAAACGCACTCGGAAAGTTTGCAATGGGTGCGCTCTATAAAACCGGCGCGCTGAAACTCCTCACAAAGCTCACCGATTATATCCTTGAAAACAGGAAAGACGATATCTATGACCGCGTTCTCAGGCCGGTTTTCGGCCACTGCACAACCCTTTGGGGACTCATCTGCGCCGATGATTACAACACGGCGATGAACTTTGTTTTCGGCTCAAGGGACGGCGTTACAAAAACCTTCCTCAAACGGACGGACGCGCTCCAGGCGATGATGAAAAAGAAGGACGCGCTTCTTCATGAGATGGTTTCAAACGGCGTCAGAGTCAACGTCCTTTCAAACTACGGCTCACCGGTCACTCCGTTTTGCGAAAGCTCGGATTTTTCCGGAGACACAATTCTTGAGGCGTACAACACCTCCGGCTTTGCAACGATTGCAAAATTCAACAAAACGCTCGGCGATGATTACAAAGCCGCAAACCCCGCTCTCCTTTCTCCGGACAACTGCGTTGATCTTTCCTCTGCCGTTTTGCCGGAATATACATACATGATCAAAAACGCGCCGCACGTTGCCGGTTCATACAAAACCGAATACAGCGACTTTGTGATGTATCTTCTTTCAACAAACGATTCCCCAAAAGCCGGAACCAATCCGCGATATCCGCAGTTCATGGTTTCCGATTTCAACAAACAGACGCTCAAAGCGTTTGAGTGATATCAAAACAAAAAGCCGGGCAATTCGCCCGGCTTTAAACATTGCTTATTAACTTTACTCATTATCCGGAGAACGCTTTTTTGCCTTTCTTTTGGGAACGGGAGTAACCTTCAAAAGCTCGGTCACAACCGCAGAAACGAGCGCAGCGTTTTCAATGTCAAGAACATAATGCTCCTTTGCGCCGTCATAGGGAAAAGCACATTCGGCTTTTTCCATCAGAGGCAGAAGCCCCGGAAGCTTCTTAACAAAAACAGTGTTATCGCAGACAAGGAGCACCGGCTTTTCGTCAACATAGACCATGTACTCCCCGAACATCTTTTTATAGCGGACATTCTCAAACAAGCCGCAGACATTTTCAAAAATGAACTCAATATATTCCTTGCTTGTTGCCATTTTTTTCACCGCCTTTTTTGAAAGCATATCACAACGCAGAAAAAAAAGCAAGCGTGTTATCCGGGTACGCCGGAATTTTTTGCGGCATATCTATAGTATTTGCTTCAACAATGTGGTAGAATATTTCAGAACAGGAGGAATCAAAAATGAATGTTACCAAAATCTGCAAAGGCGTAAAGCTCGGATATCACAAAACGGACAGGTTCAAAACAACAACAATGTCCTTGAACATCGTCTCTCCCCTTGATTCAGAAACGAGCGAAAAAGCGCTTCTGATACATCTTCTTGCGCGGACAACAAAGGCGCACCCGGCTTTGTTTGAAATGAACCGCGCGCTTGCAAAGCTTTACGGCGCAATTATTTCACCGTCCGTTTCAAAGTATGGCGAGGCGCTTGTTTTGAGCCTCAACCTCGTCTGCCTTGACGACAGGTTCACCCTCGGAAAAGAACAAATCACGGAAAGCTGCATAAAACTCCTTCTCTCCTGCCTTTTTGAGCCGGACATTACCCCGGACGGCTTTAAAAAGGAAAATGTTGACCGCGAAAAAAGGCTGCTTTTGCAAAAGCTTGAAAGCCAAAAGGATGATAAGCGCGTCTATGCCCTCAACCGTATGTTTGAGGAAATGTGTAAGGACGAGGCGTACTCTTTGAACAAGCTCGGAACAAAGGAAGGCATTGAAAAGGCAACCGAAAAAAGCCTTTTTGAAGAATGGAAAAAGCTCCTTTTCACCTGCCCGATTCAAATCAACTATATTGGAAGAAAAAGCGAAAAGGAAATCACCGATATTGTAAAGCCATATTTTGAAAAGCTTGAAAGGAAAAGCATTATTGACGTTACAACGGAATTTCTTACGGAAAGCTACGGCGTGAACACCGTTAAAGAAAAGCAGAACGTCAAGCAGGGCAAGCTTGTCATCGGATACCGCGCAGGCATGACATACGGCATGGACAATTACGCCGCGCTTAAGGTTATGACGGCAATTTTCGGCTCCGGAACCTTTTCAAAGCTGTTCATGAATGTGCGCGAAAAAATGAGCCTTTGCTATTATTGCAGCGCGTCGCTCATCAACTCAAAGGGCGTCATTGCCGTCCAAAGCGGAGTTGAAACAGAAAACGCCCAAAAGGCTCTTGACGCCATTGACCACGAGCTTTCCGAGGTTCAAAAAGGAAACTTCACCGATGAAACCGCAAGGCAGGCCAAGCTTTCAATTTGCGACACCCTCTGTTCGGTTGAGGACGCGGCGGACGAAATTGACGCCTGGTTCAAGTCTTTTTGCTCGGTTGGAGAATTTTTCACGCCGCAGGAGATTGCAAAGCTTATCAAAAATGTCAGCCGCGAGGAAATTATTGTTGCGGCCTCGGGCGTGACAAAGGACACGGTATTTATTCTTGAAAGCGGCAGAAAGGAAAGCGCAGATGAATAAGAAATATATTAAAAACGACCTGCTTTCGGACGGCTATTATGAAATTGACCACGACAGCGGACTGAAAATTTTTGTGATGGAAAAGCCGGAATACACCGGTGCTTTTGCAATGTTCGGAACAAAGTATGGCTCAATAGACACCTGCTTTAAGCTCCAAAACGAAAAGGACTACACAAGCGTTCCGGAGGGTATTGCGCATTTCCTTGAGCACAAGCTTTTTGAAAGCGAGGAGCTTGACGCCTTTGAGCTTTTTGCAAAAACCGGCGCAAACGCCAACGCTTTCACCTCCTTTGACCGCACCTGCTACATCTTTTCCTGCAGCAGCAATTTTGAAAAGTCTCTTGAAATTCTTCTTGACTTTGTTAAAAAGCCGTATTTCACCGAGCAGACCGTTCAAAAGGAACAGGGAATCATTGGCCAGGAGATAAGAATGTATCAGGATGACCCGGACTGGCAGACACTGTTCAACCTCCTGCGCGGCCTTTTCAGCAAAAACCCGGTCAGAATCGACATTGCCGGAACAAAAGAGTCCATTGCAAAAATCAACGCAAAGCTGCTTTACAGCTGCTATAACACGTTCTATAACCTTTCAAACATGGCTCTTGCCGTTGCCGGAAACGTCAGCGTTCAAAAAGTTCTTGAAATTGCAGACAGGGTTCTTCCAAAAGAAGAAAAGGTGACCTTTGAACAGATTATTCCAAAGGAGGACGAGGGCGTTGTTACCCGTTTCACCGAGGAAAAGCTCGGCGTTGACGTAACAAAATTCGCGCTCGGCTTCAAGGAAAGCCACCTTTCTCCCCTGCGCAGCGCAAAGGAGCTTGTCTGCGTGAACCTTGCCCTTGGCATAATTGCCGGAAAGGTTTCTCCGCTTTATTGCAGGCTGCTTGAAAAGGGGCTTATCAACCAGTCGTTCGGGTCGGAATACTTCACCGGCCGCGGCTTTGCCGTTCCAATCTTCACCGGGGAAAGCTCCGAACCGGAAAAGGTTCGGGACGAAATTATCCGTGAAATTAAAAAATACCGCGAAAGCGGAATTTCAGACGAGGATTTTGAAACGGTCAGAAAGCGCCGATACGGCCACGAGGTGCTCGGCTTCAACGAGACGGAGAACATGGCCAACGCCCTCATTGACTCATATTTTAACGGCTTTGGCCTTTTTGACGTTCTTGAGGCGTATAAGGACGTTACCAAGAAAGACATTGAAGAAACCCTCAGAACCCATTTTGACGAAAATAACTGCTGCCTTTCGGTGGTGAGGTAAGGAGAATAACTTATGGCAAAAGCACTTGTCCTTGCGGAAAAGCCGTCCGTTGCGCGTGATATTGCGCGCGTCCTCGGCGCAAAAAGGAGCGCAGACGGCTTCATTGAGGGCGATAAATACGTTATAACCTGGGCGCTCGGCCACCTTGTCACCCTCGCCGACCCGGACGCCTATGACGATAAATATAAGGCCTGGCGGCTTGAGGACTTGCCCATGCTTCCGGAAAAGATGAAGCTTGTTGTTATCAAGCAGACCTCAAAGCAGTTTCGCACCGTTTCAAAGCTCATGGGAAGGGCGGACATTGACCGCCTCATCATTGCAACGGACGCAGGCCGCGAGGGTGAGCTTGTTGCAAGGTGGATAATGATGAAAGCCCACTTCAAAAAGCCCGCGTTTCGTCTTTGGATATCCTCGCAGACAGACAGGGCGATTAAAGAGGGCTTTTCAAAGCTTAAGCCGGCCAAGGAATATGACAACCTTTATTATTCCGCGCAGGCAAGAGCCGAGGCGGACTGGCTTGTTGGGCTGAATGTAACAAGGGCGCTGACCTGCCGCTTCAACGCGCAGCTCTCCGCCGGAAGAGTTCAAACCCCCACCCTTGCGCTCATCGTTCAGCGCGAGGAGGAAATACTCGCCTTTAAGCCGAAGGACTTTTTCACGCTTCAGGCGGTTTTGAAGGGCTTTTTGGCAACATTCAGAGACGGAAAAAACAACACCCGCTTTTCCGACCGAGCCTTTGTTGAGGGAATTCAAAAATCGCTCACGGGGAAAAACGCCACCGTTTCAAAGCTTGAAAAAAGCGCAAAAAAGCAGGCTCCTCCGGCGGCGTATGACCTCACGGAGCTTCAGCGCGACGCCAACAAAAAGTTCGGCTATTCCGCAAAGCAGACCCTCTCTTTAATGCAGAGCCTCTATGAGCGCCACAAGGTTCTCACCTATCCGCGAACCGACTCACGCTACATAACGGATGACATTGTTGCAACAATTCCGGAAAGGCTGCGTGCAATAGCTCAGGGAGCTTATCAAAAGGCGGCAATGACGCTTTACCGCAAGCCGCTTTGTGTGAAGTATATCGTTAACAACGCCAAGGTCACCGACCACCACGCAATCATCCCCACCGAGCAGCCGGCAAACTTTTCAAAGCTCACCTTTGACGAGCGGAACATCTATGACCTTGTTGTCAAACGCTTTCTTGCCGTCCTTTCCGAGCCGTGCGAGTATGACGAGGTTAAAGTCACGCTTGACATTGGCCAAAAAAGCTTTTATGCCAAAGGAAAATCAATGAAAAAAAGCGGCTGGAGGGAGGTTTACGGAAGTTCTTCCGAGGATGAGGACGAGGACGCGGAAATTAAAAGCCAGTCTCTTCCCGAACTGAGGGAAGGCGTGACCCTCCCGGTGCTCAACACAAAAATTGTCACCGGAAAAACAAGACCCCCGGCGCGATACACCGAGGCTACCCTCCTTTCCGCAATGGAGAATCCCTCAAAGCAGATTGAGGACAAAAAGCTCAAAGCCATTATTGAAACCACGAGCGGACTCGGAACCCCGGCGACGAGGGCGGATATCATTGAAAAGCTTTTTGACAATTTTTCCATTGAAAGAGTCGGAAAGGAAATTCACCCGACCGCAAAGGGAAAACAACTCATTAAAATTGTTCCGCCGGATCTCAAAAGCGCAACGCTCACAGCTCAATGGGAACAGCAGCTTCAAAACATCAGCCGCGGAACGGCAAGCATGAAAAAGTTCATCGGTGAAATGAGGGAGTATGCGTCAGAGCTTGTTTCAACGGTTATTGCAAGCAACGCGCAGTATACGCATGACAACATGACAAAGGAAAAATGCCCCGTCTGCGGAAAATATCTCCTTGAGGTCAACGGAAAAAAGGGAAAGCTGCTTGTCTGTCAGGACAGGGAGTGCGGCTTTCGCAAAGGACTGACCCAGACCACGAACGCACGCTGCCCGAACTGCCACAAAAAGCTTGAGCTGCGCGGCGAGGGGGAGAAAAAAATCTTTGCCTGCGTCTGCGGATACAGAGAAAAGCTTTCCGATTTCAACAAGCGCAGAGCAAACGACGGCGCCGGAAAGCATGACGTTCTCTCATATATGAGAAAACAGGAAAAGGAAAGTCAGCCCAAAAACAACGCTATGGCCGACCTGCTCAAGGGCTGGTTCGATTAATTGCACAAAAAATTGTTTCGTATTTTGTGAAATTTTCTGCTTTAGGGCTTGAAAAAATTCTCCGGTTGTTATAAAATGTCTGTTGATTGGAAACAATTACTTATGTTTAAAAGCAAAATTATCTATAAAACGAAAGGAAAGACCTAAATGAACGTATTGAACAAAAAATCCGTTGAGGACATTGACGTCAAGGGCAAAAGAGTCCTTGTCCGCTGCGACTTCAACGTAAAAATGGAAAACGGTGTTATCACAAGCGATAAGAGAATCGTTGCTTCCCTCCCGACCATTAAATATCTCATTGACCACGGCGCAAAGGTTATCCTCTGCTCCCATCTCGGAAGACCCAAGGGTCAGTTCAACCCGGAATTCTCCCTTGCTCCCGTTGCAAAAAGACTCAGCGAGCTTCTTGGTCAGGACGTTAAAATGGCCAAAGACGTTATCGGAGACAGCGCAAAAGAGCTTGCTTCCTCCCTCAAGGACGGCGAGGTAATGCTCCTTGAAAACGTCCGTTTCCACGCGGAGGAGACCAAGAACGACCCCGAATTTTCAAAGGCTCTTGCTTCTCTTGCAGAGATTTATGTCAATGACGCTTTCGGTTCCGCCCACAGAGCCCACAGCTCAACAACCGGCGTTGCCGATTATCTTCCGGCCGTTTGCGGCTTCCTCATTCAGAAGGAGCTGAAATATATCGGCGGTGCGCTTGAAAATCCGAAGAGACCCCTTGTTGCAATCCTCGGCGGCGCAAAGGTTTCCGATAAAATCGGCGTTATCACCAACCTGCTTTCAAAGGTTGACACCCTCATCGTCGGCGGCGGAATGGCATACACTTTCTTTGCCGCTCTCGGCCACTCGGTCGGAACCTCAATCTGCGAAACGGATAAGATTGACCTTGCAAAGCAGATGATGGCTGACGCAAAGGAAAAGAATGTTAACTTCCTCATCCCCGTTGACAATGTTGTTGGCAAGGAATATAAAGCTGACACCGAATATATGACCGTTAACTCAGACGATATCCCCGACGGCTGGATGGGTCTTGACATTGGACCGAGAACAACAAAGCTCTTTGCAGACGCCGTTAAGGACGCCGGAACCGTTATTTGGAACGGACCTATGGGCGTTTCCGAGTGGGAACACTTCGCAAACGGCACAATCGGCGTTGCAACCGCCATTGCAAACAGCAACGCAATTTCCATCATTGGCGGCGGAGACAGCGCTGCGGCCATTGAAAAGCTTGGCTTTGCAGACAAAATGAGCCACATCTCAACCGGCGGCGGTGCCTCGCTTGAATTCCTTGAGGGCAAGGAGCTTCCCGGTGTTGCGGCTCTCAACGATAAATAATTCTTTTTGTTAATTTACACTTTTAAAAATAAAGGAGTCATTCAAAATGAAAAAAGAACTTCGCAAGGCAGTCATTGCCGGAAACTGGAAGATGAACAACACTCCCTCGCAGACAACCGCTCTCATTAACGAGATGAAGCCCCTTGTTGCAGACGCTGACTGTGACGTTGTTCTCTGCGTACCCTATATCGACATCCCGGCAGCCGTTGAAGCAGCCAAGGGTTCAAACATCAAAATCGGCGCTGAAAACGTCCATTTCAAGGCTTCCGGCGCATACACCGGTGAAGTTTCAACCGATATGCTCAAAGAAGCCGGCGTTGAATATGTTGTTATTGGCCACAGCGAAAGAAGAACTTATTTCGGTGAAACCGACCAGACCGTCAACCTGCGCTCCCTTGCAGCGCTTAACGCCGGCCTCAAGGCCATCATCTGCGTTGGTGAAACTCTTGAACAGAGAGAGCTTGGCTACACCGAAACCCTCCTCAAGTTCCAGACAAAGATGGCTTTGACCAATGTTAAGCCCGAACAGCTCAAGAACGTCATCATCGCCTATGAACCCGTTTGGGCAATCGGAACCGGCGTTACCGCAACGGCCGACCAGGCGGACGAGGGCAACGGCTTTGTTCGCGCAGCCATTGCAGAAGCTTACGGCGCAGACCTTGCTGAAACCGTTACCGTTCAGTACGGCGGCTCAATGAACGCAAAGAACGCAGACGAGCTTGTTTCAAAAGTCAATGTTGACGGCGGCCTCATCGGCGGCGCGTCACTCAAGGCTCAGGACTTCTCGGTTATCGTTAAGGCTGCAAGCAAATAATTAAACAACAAACAAAAAGGGGTTGCTTTGCAGCCCTTTTTTGAAAGACTGAATTTTGAAAGGCAAGATAAACTTATGAAAAAAACTGTTTTACTTTGCATTATGGACGGCTTTGGAAAGAACCCGTCAACAAAGGGCAACGCCATTGCCGCGGCCAACAAGCCGAATCTTGACCGCCTTATGAGCGAAAACCCGATGACATATATCGGAGCTTCCGGAATGGACGTTGGCCTTCCTGACGGCCAGATGGGCAACAGCGAGGTTGGCCACACCAACATCGGCGCAGGCCGTGTTGTTTATCAGGAGCTGACAAGAATCACAAAATCCATTCAGGACGGAGACTTCTTTCAAAACGAAGCCCTTGTTGGCGCAATGGAAAACTGCAAAAAGAACGGCTCTGCGCTTCATCTCATGGGTCTCATGAGCGACGGCGGCGTCCACAGCCACAACACTCATATGTATGCGATTGTTGAGCTTGCAAAAAGAATGGGACTTGAAAAAGTTTTTGTTCATTGCTTCCTTGACGGACGTGACGTTCCCCCGGCCTCCGGCGCAGACTATGTTGCCGAAACGATTGAAAAGCTAAATGAAATCGGTGTCGGAAAGGTTGCAACGGTTATGGGCCGCTACTATGCAATGGACCGCGATAACCGCTGGGAGCGCGTTTCAAAGGCATATGCCGCAATGGTTTACGGCGAGGGTATCAAAGCCTGCGACCCCGTTGAGGCCATCAAAAAGTCATATGAAACCATTGACGAGGACGGAAAGCACCTGACGGATGAATTTGTTCTTCCGACCGTCTGCCTTGAAAACGCAACCGTTAAAGAAAATGACTCCGTTGTTTTCTTCAATTTCCGCCCGGACAGAGCAAGGGAAATTACCCGCACCTTTGTTGACGAAAGCTTTTCCGGCTTTGAAAGGAAGAACGGCTTCTTCCCGCTTTACTATGTCTGCATGACTCAGTATGACGCAACAATGCCGAACGTCCACGTTGCTTTCAAGCCCGAATCGCTCAAAAACACCTTTGGCGAATACATCTCAGACCTCGGCCTCACTCAGCTCAGAATTGCCGAGACGGAGAAATATGCCCACGTCACGTTCTTCTTCAACGGCGGCGTTGAAAAGCAGTTCAAGGGTGAGGACAGGATTCTTGTTGCCTCGCCGAAGGTTGCAACCTATGACCTTCAGCCGGAAATGAGCGCATATGAAGTTACAGACAAGGTTGTTGAAGCGGTCAAATCAAACAAATATGACGCAATCATCCTCAACTTTGCAAACTGCGATATGGTTGGCCACACAGGCGTTTTTGAGGCTGCCAAGGCTGCCGTTGAAGCGGTTGACAAGTGCGTTGGAAGGGTTGCGGACGCAATTTATGAGATGGGCGGCGTGATGCTCATCACCGCAGACCATGGCAATGCAGACAAAATGATTGCGGAGGACGGAACGCCTTTCACCGCGCACACAACGAACCCCGTTCCCTTTGTTGTTGTCAACCACAAGTGTGAGGTTCGTGAGGGCGGAAAGCTCTGTGACATTGCTCCAACAATGCTCAAAATCATGGGTCTCCCCCAGCCTAAGGAAATGACCGGTGTAAGCATTGTGAAATAAGGCTTTAATAATTTAATTTTAGCGGCTGCTCACGTTTTTTCGGGGCAGCCTTTTTTTATCGGCCAAGGCGGAAATTATAGCAGCTTTTGTTCCAATTCGAAAAATCTAAAAACTAAAATCTAATATCTAATATCTAAAATCTAGATTCTTTGGAGCCTCACGAGACCCCCATACGATGCCGAGGTTTATTTTTACTCATTCCGAGGTAAAAAAATGACCTCAAGGAAGTGATTTCCTCAAGGTCGTGCATAATATTAAATTTTGATTATGTGATTAAACCCGGGTTTGCCCAAATACAGATGCAATTATTCCCACTCAAGTCTTGGGCTTTGATTTAGGGTTATAAAATGCACTCTCGATACGCTTTTCGTCCAAATAATCCACGTATTTCGGGCTGTACATAGGTTCCTTACGAATTTTGTAGCCGTTTTGTAGCCAGCCATTTTATGCGTACTAACCATTCGCAACGACTTATTTTGAATGATTTGCGACAGGTTTCGATATGATTCCCGCCAATAATCACCCGGAAATTGACCGCCTGATTCACCTCAAAAAACATCTTGGAGGTATGACCAT
>CAKSWC010000011.1 GCA_934511365.1 uncultured Eubacteriales bacterium | reverse complement strand
CTCTTGGTGATGGAAAGACCTGTTGCTTTTTCAGGAACAGATACGTTATATTTGTTGACTTCAAGGTTATCAATAGTAACATTTTTGTTTTCTTTAATACCGCTGATTGTGTATGTATAGGTGTTTCCGCTTTGAACACCGGCAATCTCAACATTATTTACTTTAACAACAGGTGTTCTTTGAGTGTATTCTTCGCCGCGTGTTACGGTGAATACGAAGTTATCGCCGTGAGTGACGGTGTGATTTCCGGAGTTTGTGATTGAAAGGCCAGTTGCGGAGGTCTGAACGGAAACGGTGTAGGTGTTCTTATTGACGTTAATCGGCATAATGCTTGAAACATTGCCGTTGTCAATAGTTACAGAATAAGTGAATTTATTGCCGTTTCTTGTTCCGGAAAAATCTTTGTATGTTCCATCTTTATAAGAGACGCGAACCTGCGGAGTTGACTGGGTATATCCATCATGAAGGTCAACGGTAACATTGAAAGCTTTTTTGAGTTCGATTTCCGATGAGCCTGCGATTGTTGCTCCGTCAACCTGCTTATAAATGTCTCTGATAGTTACGGTTGCGTGTTTAAGGTTCGCTATTGCTTCTTCAAGATTATCACAGGCAACGGTAAGCTTTTTCTGGAGGTCAATATCCTCAACGCCGTTTTCCATAACATGAACGCCGTTTGTAACGTAATCTTTAACTTTATTATAAGCCGTAATATAGGCATTCCATGAGCTTGCCGAATATTCATCAACATTGACTGCGCCATAGGTTGAAGTTGCACTGTCATAAAGGTTGCAAATTCTTGTTGTGTTGATATAGAGTACTACACCCATCTCAATATTGCTATCAGCATAAGTAACAGTATTGGGATCATCCGCCCACATGAAAAGCTCGTTTAAATTGCAGCCGTTTCTACTCTGGGTTTTAGATGGAAAATAAAATTTATCACCTATATTGTCACCGTGGATATATTCAACTTCTATAACATATGTATCTATAATTGAAAATTTGGAGTTAGTTGCGTTACCGTCAACTCCTATTGAGTCAAACGAAATTGGACAGGTGATATAATTGGATGTTTCTGAATTTGCGTCATAGACATAGTATGTTATCTTTGCTTCTGAATCCAGTCCGTCAGAATCGTCATCCGAAGTATATCTCCACCGATAAGCATGTGAACCAATATAGTCACACGAACCGCCGGACGGATTTAAATTAAATTTTGACGCCGCCTCAACAACAAACGGATTGCCAACAACAACCGCGCTGAGCACCATCAAAATGCTCAAAAAGACCGATAGCAGCCGCTTCGGCGTTCGGTTTTGTGTTCTTGTTTTCATTGTTACATTCCTCCAATAAAATATTTTTTTGTGCAGACTTGCTAATATCTTCTCACGCAAGCCTATTAATGCAAGTAAATATTATCATTTTTTGAACGCAATGTGAATAGCCTTTGCCCCCGGTCGCACCGAAAAGCGAACCGCACTCTTTTTCTCGAACGCTGTTTACATTTTTCCCCGTATAATGTATAATAAAGGCGAAAAAGAAGCCTCCCGGCGCTTCAGACGGCCGCCGGAGCTTAGGAGTGTTTAAAAATATGGAGAATATGACAAAAAAAGAAAGGCTCGTTAACGCAATTTCTTATTATCCGTCCTTTGACCAATCGGAACTGCGCTTGGAATATTTTTGGGCGGACAGCCTCTGCATTGGCCGCTTTGAAAGCGGCCCGGAAAACAAGCTCCCCGTCTGCGTTCATAGCCACGAGGAGTATGAGTTCATCATTCCGTATTCGCCGGTGAACTATATGCTGCGCGAGGAACAGATTTGCTTTGGCCAGGTTGGCCAGGTCTATCCCATCCCCGGAGGTATCCGCCACGGAATTAAATATACCCAAACGGAGCCCGTCTGCCTTGACGCAATTTCAATCGACAAGGAATATTTTGACGCAATCAAAAAGGACAAGCACCTTGAAAGCCTTGCGATTGAAAACGAGTTCACCCTCACGGAGAGCTTGCGGTGTTTTATTGAAACATTCAAAAAGGAATGCCGGAAATCCACCCGGGACGAAAACAACAAGCTTGAACCCCTCGTCCGGCTAATCACGGCGGAGCTGATTGACCAGATTGCGAACCAAAAAACGCCGGGCAACATCACAACCTCGCTTTATCAGCAAGGAGTGCGTTCCGCGGCGGTTTATATCAACAAGAATTATACGGAAGATCTTTCGATTGAAACGCTGGCTGCAATCTGCGGAATTTCTCCGGGATACTTCACAAAGTGTTTTACAAAGATGTTTGCAACCGCGCCGACCCAGTATATTGCTTTGGTGCGCGTTAACCAAGCGAAGCTGCTTCTTGAAAACACGTTTCTCCCGGTGAAAGAGATTGCGGCAAGGGTGGGATATAACCGCAGCAGCACGTTTTGCGACGCATTCAAGCGGATTACGGAAATGACGCCGAACGAATGGCGCGCCGCCAAGCTTGGTTACACCGAGGGCATCAAGGCCGGAATTTGAGAAAAGCTGTTTCAGGTGAGACGGGTTTTGGGGCGGAGATATCTATTATCTATTATCTATTATCTTTTATCTAACATTAACTCGGGTGGTTACGAGCCCCGCCCGTACAATGCTGATGTTTATTTTAATGCTCTGCATGAGGTGACGTTCATTGGGGCCTCAAGCGACCCCCGTACATTGCGCAGCAAAAAACCGCTTGACAAACAAGCGGCGTGTGAGTATAATATAGGTGTAAAAGGGGTGCCGCGATAAGCGGTTGCTCCCGTTATGGTTTAGTGTTTAAGAAACACCGCCAAAGTGGAAAGCTGGCGGTGTTTCTTACTTTTTATGTAAGATTACTTTTTGTTACTCAGAATTGTGTAGCAAAGAGAGATAACATTGACAAGCAATGCAAGAATTGCAATCAATTCCAACAGCGATATTGTCATTGCCATCACCTCCTCTTTCGAGGAGCAACCGCCTTACCGTTGTATCCGGCACCATTGGCATTTTAGCATATTTGTCGAAAATTGTCAAGAGATAAAAAAACGCTTGACAGACAAGCGGCGTGTGAGTATAATATAAATGTAAAAAGGCTCTGCAGAAAGCGGTGCCCTCGATATAGTCAATTAAAAAATAACCGCTATATTGAAGCTATGGGCGGTTATTTTTTATTGTTTCTATCGTCATGGTCACTTGCTTTCGAGACTACTATTATGTAGCCCGTCATGAGCACAAGAATAAGTGCAAGCATGGCAAAATATTCCATGGGCAACCCTCCTTTCCGGAGGGTAATGAATAATAAAAAAATTCTTCCCTCCTGCTGAAAGTTGTTGAACTTTATCGGAGGGCACCGCCTTGCCGCGAGGCTGAAACTCAGCCTGTGCAGAGCCTTTGGTTTATCTTAGCATATTTGTCGGAAATTGTCAAGAGATAAAAATAGCAGATATAAACCGAAACCGGACGCCTAAAACGGCGCCCGGTTCGTTGTTATTCCGGCTTTTACTTTGCTTCCATAAGTCTTCTGAGGGAAGGATCGTTTGATGCATACAGGGAAGAAAAAACATATTGGCCATCCTTATAGAAAACGGCCCAAGTTTTGTCGTAGATGTATTCAACGTATATTTCAGACCCATGCTTTATTTTTCCGAGGATATTGTTTGGCGACTCGTTTATGCCAATCAATTCCGGTGACGAGCGATAATTGATATACCAATCGTCTCCCTGCAAGGACTATTGTGGAATATTTAAGCTTAGTATCTTCATTTAAAAAGGAAAGCGAGGGCATGAACAGTGAGTGAGCTTATTGCAACTACGTCACGATTAGTCATTCGGAAGATTGAAGATGGTGATCAGGATTTAGTTTATAACATTTCGCGCGAAATTCCGGCTTTAGAAAGCTTTCAGGAAGATTGTGAATTTTTAAAGCTATATCGTATTCTGGAACGAGACAAACTGCCCTAATATATATATAACGGAATGATTTTCTTGAAGGATAGCGGAATATTTGTTGGAAAAATTTGCATACTCAACAAACTTATCATCTAAGCATCGTTTTCCGCGCCATCAAAACCTGCTCCTGTAATGATTGACAGTTGCCTCTCTCAAATTTCGTTCCCGACAGTTTTCAAGATACATTTCGCACCCGTCATAAAAAGTTATAATCTGCTGGTTTAACTGCATTCTTTTCATTAAATTCACCGCCAAAAATATTGGACACATCAAACGGTAAAACTGCCAAATGATGTGTCCAACTGATTTTATTAACTTTTTGACCGGTGAAAGAGCCTTAAACCCTCTTACTTCATAGCCTCTTCAACCGCAACGGCGCACGCAACGGTTGCACCAACCATCGGGTTGTTACCCATGCCGATAAGTCCCATCATTTCAACGTGAGCCGGAACGGAGGACGAACCCGCAAACTGAGCGTCGGAATGCATTCTGCCCATGGTGTCGGTCATGCCATATGAGGACGGGCCGGCTGCCATGTTGTCCGGATGAAGAGTACGGCCTGTTCCGCCGCCGGAAGCAACCGAGAAGTACTTCACGCCGTTTTCAACGCACCACTTTTTGTAGGTACCTGCAACGGGATGCTGGAAGCGGGTCGGGTTGGTTGAGTTACCGGTGATTGAAACGCCAACCTTTTCAAGCTTCATGATTGCAACGCCTTCCGGAACATTGTCTGCGCCGTAGCACTTAACCTTTGCTCTGTCGCCGGTTGAGTATGCCTTTTCTTCGGTAACCTTTACGGTTTCGCTGTAGGGATCAAACTCGGTCTTGCAGTATGTGAAACCGTTGATTCTTGAGATGATCATTGCAGCGTCCTTGCCGAGACCGTTGAGGATAACGCGAAGCGGCTTAACTCTGACTTTGTTTGCGTTGAGGGCAATTTTGATTGCGCCCTCAGCAGCAGCAAAGCTCTCGTGACCTGCAAGGAAGCAGAAGCACTCGGTCTCCTCAGAGAGGAGCATTTTGCCGAGGTTGCCGTGGCCGAGACCAACCTTACGGTTGTCTGCAACAGAGCCGGGAATGCAGAAGGACTGGAGTCCTTCACCGATTGCAGCTGCTGCGTCGGCAGCCTTTACGCAACCCTTTTTGAGAGCGATTGCACAGCCGACAGTGTATGCCCAAACAGCATTTTCAAAGCAGATGGGCTGAGTGCCTCTTACGATTTTGTCAACGTCAATGCCCTTTTCAAGGGTGATGTCTTTGCACTCTTCGATGGAATTGATTCCGTATTCTTTAAGGACGCCGAGGATCTTATCGGCACGTCTTTCATAGTTTTCAAATAATGCCATTGTTCTCTACCTCCTTATTCCTTACGCGGGTCAATATACTTTGCAGCTTCAGCGAATCTGCCGTATGTGCCCTTTGCCTTTTCATAGGCGGTGTTCGGATCGTCACCCTTTTTGATGAAGTCGGTCATCTTGCCGAGTGAAACGAACTCATAACCGATAACCTGATCATCGCTGTCAAGAGCCATTCTTGTAACATAGCCCTCAGCCATTTCAAGGTAACGGACGCCCTTATATCTTGTTCCGTACATTGTTCCAACCTGTGAACGCAGACCCTTTCCAAGGTCCTCAAGACCGGCGCCAACGGTGAGTCCGTCATCCGAGAAAGCGGACTGCGAACGGCCGTATACAATCTGGAGGAAAAGCTCACGCATTGCGGTATTGATAGCATCGCAGACAAGGTCGGTATTGAGAGCTTCAAGAATCGTCTTTCCCGGAAGAATTTCACTTGCCATTGCGGCGGAGTGAGTCATGCCTGAGCAGCCGATGGTTTCAACAAGAGCTTCCTCAATAATACCGTTCTTGATGTTGAGCGAAAGCTTGCAGGCGCCCTGCTGAGGTGCGCACCAGCCAACACCGTGGGTAAAACCGGAAATGTCCTTGATTTCATATGCCTTGACCCACTTGCCCTCTTCGGGGATGGGTGCCGGGCCGTGGTTCGGTCCTTTTGCGACCGTACACATTCTTTCAACTTCGTTTGAATAAGTCATGTGTTTTGTTCTCCTTTCGGAATGTTATTGTTTTTGCCACCCAATATAATAGCAGAAATTCTTCCCTCTTGCAATAGACAGCATGAAAAAAATGTCGCTCCCCGCCGAATAAAAAGTATTTATTTTGACGAGACGCCCTTTTTATTTAATCTTTGACCGCTATACCGGCGTTTATCCGTGAAATATCTATTATCTATTATCAATTATATCTTATCTATTATCTAACTCCGAATTTTTTTGTCGTTAACCGAAACTGCAAAACCTTTTATATTTTCGTTCGGGTGCCTCGCGAAGCGCCCATTTGCTTTTTTGTTTGTACGGCATAAATTTTTCTTACCGAAACGTCGCTCATTAGACGGTAGGGGCGGATTTTGTTCCGCCCGGGAACCTTGATTTTTTGCACGGCATAAAACGAGTTGCACAAATTTGGATTTCCGCTATTATTGTAGGGGTCGGATCTGCGCCGACCCATTAAAACCAACCGTTTGCAATTCATCTTTTTCGTTGTGCAACGTGCAATGTTCCACGGGTCGGCTCGGGTCCGACTCCTACGAAACGGAGCGCGTATTTTCATATAAAATTACGCGTCGAAAAAGGTTTGATTTTTCGGGCGGAACGAAATCCGCCCGTACGATTAAGCCGTACATTTTCATATAAATTTACACGGTGCAAACGGCAAAGAAACGGGCGCCTCAAGCAACGCCCCTACTCTCACAGCGTTTATTTTAAACAACTGCTGTTTTTATAAATTTTCTTCAAGCTTTAAGATAACCGTACTCATTTTTATGTCCATTGCGGTGCAGATTTTATAAAGTGTTTCAAGGGTAGGCTTTCTCTCTCCTCTTTCGATTGCGCTCAGGTGACTTCTTCCGATATCCGCAAGTCCGCTCAAGACTTCCTGTGAAAGACATTTTTGCTTTCGGAAATATGAAATTGTTTCTCCAACTTTCACCGGGTCAAGCGACGGACTGAACATAATCTCACCTCACGGTATATTTTATGTTAGTTTCGCTTTAATTTTGAACACATATGTTGACATTTGAACACTTATGTGTTATTATACCCATGGATAAATTCCAATAATCACTATAAGGAGATGTCAAAATGAAAAATCGTATCAAAAAATCTTTGTCATTGTTGCTTGCAGTAATTATGCTGCTGTGCGCCGTGCCGTTTGCAGGACTTGAGTTTACCGCAAATGCCGCAACGTCAGGGTATCTTACCTATGAAACCTATGATAATCGAGCCTATATAACAGAATGTAATACCGAAGCCAAAGGAAAACTGACCATACCCACAAAAATTAAAGGCTTTACTGTGGCAGGAATCAGAAACGAAGCGTTTAATAATTGCAGTGAGCTGACAAGCATTGTTATCCCAAACGGGGTGACATTTATCGGCTCACATGCATTTGCCTATTGCACAAAACTAACTGACATAACTATACCTAATACGGTAGACGAAATAGAAACAAGTGCTTTTTACCATTGTGAAAGTTTGACAAGTATAAATATACCAAAAAGCGTTGAAAAAATCGGCGTAAGTCTTTTCTGTGGATGCACCAAATTGAAAGCTGTCACCGTTGATTCAAGAAACCCTGTTTTTCAAAGCAAAAACAACTGTATTATCAACAAGGAGGAAAAAACACTGGTTGCCGGATGCAAAAGCAGCATTATTCCTTCTGACGGCAGTGTAACACGCATTGGCGACAGAGCCTTTGAAGGTTGCACGGTTTTAACAAATATTACAATACCGGGTTGCGTCAAAGAAATCGGCTGGGCAGCATTTTATTATTGTACCGGATTGAAGAGAGTAACGCTCCAAAACGGTGTGGAAATAATCGGTTCCGGGTCTTTTCAAAAATGCGAGAAACTGGCAAATATAACACTTCCAAACAGTATCAGAACTATCCGAGACTATGCGTTTGGAGATTGCTCCAATCTGACAGCTATATCAATACCTGAGGGTGTAGAAATTATCTGTGCTGCTGCTTTTTATAATTCAGCAATTGAGGCTGTAACTATACCGAGCAGTGTAACAAGTTTCACTGAAAACGAAGAAAATGAAATAGGCGATCTTTACGGCGATTTCTATTATGGATTCAATCCTTTCCCCAAATGTCAGGATCTGAAAAGTATTGTGGTTGATTCCAAAAATCCTGCTTTTCGCAGTGACGGCAACTGCATTATTGATACTAAAAGAGAGTGGCTTGTTTCCGGATGTCAAAACAGTGTTATTCCATCTGATGGCAATATAACAACTATCAAAGTTGGTGCATTTTGTGGGTGTACCGGATTAAAAAGTATAGTTATACCCGGAACTATAAAAGTAATAGAGAATAGTGCTTTTTATGAGTGTTCGGGTTTAAAAAGTGTTGTTATGAAAGACGGCGTTGAAAACATTTGGTATGACGCATTTCGCGATTGCTTGAACTTGTCAAAAGCAGTCATTCCGGACAGTGTAAAATCCATTGGAGAATGTGCATTTGTTAACACATCTTTAAAAACCGTTACACTGCCCCAAAATTTGGAAGAAATCAAAAGGTATGCAATTGGATATAATTGCGAGTGGTCTTTTTCAACCGTCACCGGTTTTGTTGTTAAAGGTTACCCCGGCACTGCCGCGGAAAAATACGCAAAAGATAACGGTCTTAAATTTGTTTCGCTCGATGAACATACCCATACTTTTAACAAGGGTGTTGTAACCAAAAAAGCCACCTGCAATTCAAGAGGTATTAAAACCTTTACCTGCACTGAATGCGGAGCAACAAAAAACAAAGCAATCGCAAAAATAGACACCGTAAAACTCTTTAGAAAGAATTTTGCATACACCGGAAAAGCACTCAAACCCAAAGTAATTATAAAAGATGCGAACGGAAAGCAGCTCCGGCTCGGCAGTGACTATACCGTAAAATACAGGAAAAACAAAAACATCGGCAAAGCAACAGTCATTATAACTTTCAAAGGTAATTATGAGGGTACAAAGAGAATAACATTCAACATCGTTCCGACCGCTCCGAATGTTAAAGTTGCGGCAGGCAAAAAAACCGCAACATTAAAGTTCAGCAGTGCAAGCGGCGCAGACAGTTACACGATTTATTACAGCGCAAGCAAGAACTCCGGCTATAAGAAAATTGCAACCACCGCAAAAACCGCATACAGAGTGAAGAACTTAAAATCCGGCAGAGCTTATTACTTTAAAGTTGTTGCCAGCAAAAAGGTCGGAAAGAATACTTTCAGATCCGTCTTTAGTTCGCCTAAAAAAGCAGTAATAAAATAACGCCTGTTTTCTTAGATAAACAACAACCTTATTATTAACCACACATGCGCCCTCGACTTCGGTCGGGGGTTTTTGACTAAATCCGCTTTTTGAAATTTGTAGCATAAATGTAGTGTTTTCGTAATTCATATGTAAGAATTTAAAATTAGCATATAAGTATAATAAACAACAAGGAGTGAAAAAAATGTTTCAACTGAATTTGGTGTTCAAAAAACGCAGCTTTCTGTTTGCATTTTCCGCCGCTCTGCTTTTCAGCGTTCTTTCGTTTGTTCTTGCCTGTTTCAATTACTATGGCCATGAAATTAATGAAATTCCGTCAGCAGAGAAGCTGTTTCTCTGGGGAAGCGACAGTGACGCTGTTTTTCTCATGCTTTATTATATAATGCCGGTTCTCTGCGTTCTTCCTTTTGCGGATTCATTCATAACCGAAAATGAGCGCAATATGCTCCCGGTTTTTCTTCCAAGGGTTGGTGTAAAAAAATACCTTAGCGGAAAACTCCTTGCAGTTGCGGTTTCTGCTTTTCTTGTGGTTTGCGTTCCGCTTCTTTTGAATCTTGTTCTCTGTATGATAACATTTCCGGTTGAAATCAATAATTTTTCGCAAATATCGGCGGATCAGGCGTGGTACTTTTCTCCTTTCCGGATGGAAAAGCTTCTTTTTCCTGCTGCCACCATAAGCCATCCATATTTGCTGTGTTTAATTTCCGTCATTTTGACGGGGATTTTCTGCGCGCTTATGGCCGTTCTTTCTTGTGAGTTTTCGTTCTTTTTCTGCCGCTCAAGAGTTCTGATTCTTGCGCTGTTTTTTATTGTTAACACTTTACTTACTATTCTTTCGTCCGTAGCCGGTTCAGAGAAAATCTCCTGCTTTGCACCGTTTTACTACTTAACACTGTTTAATTCCGAGGACGGAAAAGCTCTCTGGTTTTTGCCGCTTCTTTTCTTCGTTCCCCTTGTTCTTATTGCCGTCCTCTGTCTCCCCTGCGCAAAGCGGATAAAAAAATGCTGGGGGTGAAAGCTTGATTTGGATTAAAAGAAACTATAAAGTTGTTTTGCTGACGATTGTTTTTGCAGGAGTTTCGTCATTGTTCTTTGCGTTTCAGGTTCCAACAGGATTTTATGAAAAGGACAGTATTTCGGCAGCCATACAATCTTTTTGTTTTGTTGAAAACAATACCGACCTTTCACTGAGCATAACAATTTCCGCAATGATGTTCGTTCCGATTATTCCGCTGCTCGGTGTTTTCAAGCGCGATTACGGCACGGAACTTTGGTACTGCATCACAAGATATCGTTCAAGAAAAAGATGGTTTTTCAAGAAAACGGTTTTTGTTCTCATTTTATCTTTTGTCAGTGCCGGTACATATTTTTTGACTGTTTTTCTGGCTACGGTTTCAAGAGGAATTTTCAGCCCGCATTTTTTCTTTGAAAAGAGCCACATGTTTTTCTTTTTCTTTGCGCTCCGCTTTCTTTTTACTGCTTTCTTTTCAATCCTTTTGAACATTATTTCAATATTTACAAAACTAAGGTACATTGTGGCTCTCGGCGCCTGCCTTGTTCTTGGCTGCTCAATGGAGTCGGTTCTTGAAATCAGGCTGAATTTTACTCACTCGCTCAATCCGTATGTTCATGCAACATATTATTTCCATTCTCAAGCCGAGTCCGGAAAAAGCCTCATTGACGGCTATATTTTTAAGAATATTACCCTTGAAAAAAGCGTGGTGTATTTTGTTACGATTATTGTTTTGACTTTGCTAATCGGAATAATAATCAATGACAAAATTGACATCGGAATTTTGGAGGAAGAATAAATGGCTTATATCGAAATTAAGAGCCTTTCAAAAACAATAAAAGGAAAAGTCATTCTGAAAAACGTCTGTCTCTCACTCGAAAAGGGAAAAATATACGGCCTTATCGGTGAAAACGGTTCAGGAAAAACAATGCTTATGCGTACTTTGCTCGGTCTTGTTGCTCCGAACGAGGGCAGCATAAAAATTGCAGGCATTCCGATATATCCCGGAAAGCCGATTCCCTGCAATGTAGGCGTAATGATTGAAAATAACTCTCTTTGGCCGGAGCTAAGTGCGTTTGAAAACCTGAAAGTTCTTTCAAAAATCAAAAAGAAAACAAATGATTCCGGCATTAGAGAGGCAATAGCCAGAGTTGGCCTTGATCCAAACAGCAAAAAAGCATTTTCAAAGTTTTCGCTTGGAATGAAGCAGCGTCTTGTTCTTGCTCAGGCTATCATGGAAATGCCGGACGTTCTCGTTCTTGATGAACCGACAAACTCTCTGGATGACGATGGCGTTGAACTACTCAAAAAAATAATCACCGAGGAAAAGAAAAGGGGCTGCCTTATTCTCATTTCCAGCCATTCGCCGGAGCTGTTTGACGGAATCTGGGACGAGGTAATAACAGTAAAAAGCGGTGTGTTTTCAATGGTAAAGGAGCGTGACAAAGAATGAAGAAGGCTTTTTGGGGATTCTTGCTCATTCTGCTCGTTGTTTCAGCCGCGTTTTCCATCGCAACAAAGAGGAGCTTTACTGACCTTTGTAATGATGAAACCGCGCAAGACTCAGCCATTGTCAACTCCGTATCCTCCGATATACCGGGCGAAAACACCGATGAAAGCGATGAATACTCAGCAAGTATCAAAAACCTTTTAAGTGCCGACCTTATTGCCGAGGTCGAACCGGTCGGAAAAACAAAGTGGGAATATTATGCCGGACTTGTATCGCTGAAAATCAAAAAGGTCTATAAAGGGAGCGAAAAAGAGGACGAAATCATTGATTGCTTTGAAAGAGCGTTTTTCACGGAAAACGAAGGGAAAATGATTTTTGGAAATATGTATCTTTTTACACCGATGAAGGAAGGCAAAGCATACATAATTTTTGCAAGAAAAAAGAGCTTTTATCCGGCGTATGAAAAAACGCTTGAAAGAAAGGTTTATGTTTTAAAAAACGATGACGTTTCGTTTTTTTCAACCGACATGGCAGAGCCGCCGATTCTTTCAAAGAAGAAGTCATATACCTATGAAGAAATCAAGAATTATGAGTTCCTTTGCTATTCAAAACATCAAAGAGATGGCATCAACTCATTCAAAAAAAGTCTTATAAATGAGCTTGAAAAAACCGGAAAACAATAGACCATCAAGGTTGTCCTTAATTTTTATTTATTTTCGCTTCAAAAAATTGTAACTTTTTCTTGACTTTACAGGCCGAGTCTGCTATTATTTAACAGTAAACTACTCTGGAATTTTATTAACAGGAGGAACAGGAAAATGGTAGATATTATCAATGCACTGCTTAAGGACAAACTCGGTTCAATCTCGCTCAAGTCGATTTTCTCGGGCTTTATGGCTATCATCGTTACCCTCGTCACAATGGTTACCACCGGTAATATTGGAAAGGTTGCAATGAGAGTTGTTGGCAATGTTGACACCAAGAGCACGGCAATCGCCATTGAAATTACCAACTACACTTTCAACACCCTCAAGGACGAGACCGGCTACTCAAGCTACAAGCTTGAAATCAAGGACGGCGAAAACTGGAAAGAAGTTCCCATTCTCGGCGCCAACAAGGATATCGTTACAGGCGATATCAAGCCGCTTGCTTCTTCAGCACGCATTATTGAAGTAAACATTGCCGGTTTGCCGCTTTCATATCTCAAAGCCGGCACATACAGGTTGACAAAGACCTTCCTCAGCGGTGAAGCCGCAACGGCGGAATTCACTGTTACAGAAGCGGTTGCACAACAGGCCGCGTAAAAAAAGCATTGGCAAAGATTAACCCCCGACCAAATTAACGGCCGGGGGTTTGTTGTTGTTTTTAAGCAGTCATCAACAATGTCAAAAACAGCCTGAAAGCATTGACAAAGCTGAAGCAAGCGCTCATAATTAAAACAAGATTGTGAATAGGGAGGATAGGCCGGCAACTAAGTAACCACTGATTAATTGAGTAACACAAGCAGAATTGTAAATAATTTGATATATTACGCAGGAATGTGCTTTATATAATCACAAGATAAAAACGCAATATGCCCCCTTGGTGCATTAGAGCTGGTAGGTAGCCCAGCCGTCTGAACCGCAAGGCTCAGGTAAGCCCCTCCCCTGAGGGTTATCCGTTCCGGTGATAATTAAATATCCGCCGATTAATCAACCGTTATGTATTTTTTCCAAATAATTAAAAAAGCCCGGAACCACCGTATCCCTCCGGCAATTCCGAACCTGTTCGTTTTGGTGGAGATGGCGGTAATCGAAACCGCGTCCGAAAACCTATCCGTCTGACTTTCTCCGGGTGGAGTCGATCTTTTAAAATTCCCTCAGTTCAACGCCGAACGACAGGCTTTGAACTTTGGTAGCCCCTGATTCATGACAGCCTACGAGGCGCTCGGCCGTTCACGTTCACTGCTGAGTGACGCCTGATGCTTCGCCGCAGTCCTCGAAGCTCAGACGGGCTGCGTTAAGCAGCCTTCAATACTGTAGTATTGTCGTTTGTTTTAAAGTTTGTGCAGTTTAAAGTGATTACACAGCACTACCCGCTTATCAGAGTTCAACGTCCCCGTCGAAATCCTTTCATCCCCATATTGATTTTTTTCGGCTGCATACTCTGAGCCTTAATTATATTCTATCATTCCCCGTCCACTTTGTCAACGGAAAATTGCGCCATCAGGTACGCGAGCGCATCTCGCGCTCAATGTCGCGTTTTGCGTCACGTTTTGCAGCGGTTTCGCGCTTATCATAATTCTTTTTGCCCTTGCAGAGTCCAATTTCAAGCTTTGCCCGGCCGTTCAAAAAGTATACCGAGAGCGGAATAAGGGTCAAGCCCTGCTGTTTCGTTACACCGAAAAGGCGATTAATTTCGCGCTTATGCATGAGCAGCTTTTTGACCCTCAGCGGTTCACGGTTAAAAATGTTGCCGTGCTCATAGGGACTGATGTGCATTCCGTTGACGAAAATTTCGCCGTTTTCAATGCTGCACCAGGAATCCTTGAGATTGACCTTTCCCTTTCTTATCGACTTGACCTCTGTTCCGAAAAGCTCAATTCCGGCCTCATAGGTTTCAAGAACAAAATAATCGTGATAGGCTTTTTTATTTTGGGCTACTTTGGGAATATCGTTACCTTTCGCCACAAAGATCACCTCTTTCCTGAAAAAAATCAGAGCCTGCGTCTGCCCTCAAGCGCTCTTGTGAGCGTAACCTCATCGGCATACTCAAGGTCCGCTCCAACGGGTACTCCGTAGGCAAGCCGCGTTACGGTGATTCCCATCGGCTTGAGCAGACGCGAAATATACATTGCCGTTGCCTCACCCTCAACGGTCGGGTTGGTCGCCATTATGACTTCCTTCACCTTTCCGTCCGAAAGGCGGGCAATCAGTTCCTTGATTGTGATATCCTCGGGACCGATTCCGTTCATCGGCGAAATTACGCCGTGAAGAACATGATAGGTTCCGTCATATTCATGCGTGCGTTCAAACGCCATAACATCTCTCGGGTCTTCAACAACACAGATAACGCTTTCATCGCGCGCAGTGTTTTTGCAGATTGGACACAGCTCCTCCTCCGAAAGATTGCAGCAGCGGACGCACTTTTTAATTTTTTTGTGGGCGTCAAGAATATTTTGAGCAAAGCGCTCAGCCTGCTCGTCCGTCATTGAAAGGACGTGAAACGCAAGCCGCTGTGCGCTTTTGTGCCCGATACCGGGGAGACGCTCAAACTGTTCAATAAGTCTCGCAAGCGAGGCAACTTTGTAATCCGCCATCAGAACGGAAGATTAAGACCGCCCTTGAGCGCGCCCATTGCCTGTTCCATTGCGTCATCGGCCTTTCTCATTGCCTCGTTTGCGGCGGCAATGATGAGGTCTGAGAGCATTTCAATATCCTCAGGGTCAACAACGTCCGGCTTGAGGTCAATTTTTCTTATTTCATGAGCGCCGGTAACAACAACCTCAACTGCTCCGCCGCCCGCGGAAGCGGAAAATTCGGTCTGTTCAATTTCTGCCTGCTTTGTTTCGAGCTGAGCCTGCATTTCCTGAATCTTTTTCATCATGTTCATCTGGCCGCCCTGCATTCCGGGAATTCTTGCTTTCATTTTGGGTTGCTCCTTTATATATTATTTTTTCATAATTTTATGATTAATCAACATTGACGTTGATTCCGAAATCTTTGGCTTTTCTGACAAGATCCTGAAGCGGATCTTTCGGCTTTTCCTCCTGCTTTTTCTGCGCAGCCGGAGCAGGGTTATAAATTCCGAGCCGGTATCTCTTACCCGTTGCGCGGAAAATGGCTTCCTTAACATCGCGGCCGTTTGTGCCAACCTTAATGAATGAGGCAAAAGTCGGGTTTTCGCTCTTGATCAGAACAAATTCACCGCTGATGAACGCAGTTGAACCGATGAGTATGCCCCAGAGCGGCTGATTGATTTTTGTAAGCTCGGAAAGAACCTGTGCCCAATCCGGAAATGGCTGAAGCTGAGCTTTTTCGCTGTTGTTCTCAACGGATCCGGCGGCGGTTTCTGCGCTCTGAGCAGGTTTCGGAGGTTCAGGCACCGAAACGGGCGTCTCCCAGCTTGCGTGAGCCGGTTCACTCTCTGCGATCGGTCTGCTGTCTTCAAGAAACGGCGGCGGAGCAAAAAATCCGTCCTCAGGAGAGCCTTTGTCCTTTTCATTTGTGTTGTTTTCGGTCGCCTTGTTCGGCGCTTCAACGGCGGTTGCGCCATCCGCGAATTGTTCATCAGAAACGGAAAAGCTTTTGCTTTTTACCGCAAGCTCAAGAGCCGCAATACGCCTCAAAAGCGCCTCATTGCCGCTGTCAAGCGTTGGAGAAGCAAGACGGATAAGTGTCATTTCCATTTCAATGCGCCTGTTGACCGAACGCTTGAGGTCGGCCGCGGCGGACTGAAGAAGGTCTATTGAATAAAGTATGCCCTCAAGTGTAAAGAGGGTGCTCTGCTTTTTATAGCTTTCAAGCTCGTCTTTTGTGCAAACGAGGATGTTTTCGGCGTTATGCACCGTTTTTGCAATCATAAGATTGCGAAAATGCATTGTTAAATCGGCGCAAAGGCGTTCCATGTCGCACGAGGCGGCGTAAAGCTCACTGAGTCTGCTCACGGCGGCGGCGGAGTCTCGGTTTGCAATATCCTGCGCAATTTCAAAAAGATGCTCCTTTCCGGCAATGCCGGCAACGGCGCAGACGGTCTCGCTTGTGACATGGTCGGTGTTTGAAATGCACTGGTCAAGGGTTGAAAGCGCATCTCTCATTCCGCCGTCCGCAAGGCGCGCAATAAGCACGGCCGCGTCCTCATCAAGAACAAAGCCCTCTTTTTCGGCAACAAAATTCATGCGCCTTATCATATCCTGCGGCCCGACGCGCCTGAAATCAAAGCGTTGACAGCGCGAAAGAATCGTTACCGGAAGCTTATGAACCTCGGTCGTTGCAAGAATGAACATGACGTGAGCCGGCGGTTCCTCAAGCGTTTTGAGAAGCGCGTTGAACGCACCGATGGAGAGCATATGAACCTCGTCAATGATATAGACGCGGAACTTGCAGTTAACGGGTGCAAAACCGGATTCATCGCGGATATCGCGGATATTGTCAACGCCGTTATTGCTTGCGGCGTCAATTTCAACAACGTCAAGAATGGCGCCGGAGTCGATACCCTTGCAGATTTCACATTCGTTGCAGGGATTGCCGTCAACGGGATGCAGACAGTTGACCGCCTTTGAAAGGATTTTTGCGCAGGTTGTTTTTCCCGTTCCCCTTGAGCCTGTGAAAAGGTATGCATGGGAAAGCTTGCCTTTTTCAATCTCGCTTTGGAGCGTTTTTGTGATATGATCCTGGCCAACAACGTCCGAAAACACCTTTGGGCGGTATTTTCTGTAAAGCACCTGATACATTTCTTTTCACCTCCCGGAACAATTATATTCTGCCCGCTCGCCAAGAAAAAAACAAAGCAAGACACATTCGCTTGGTCACACAGCAGCAGGCTTTACTGTGTCGCACAGTATTCCTGCTTAATGCTGCTCGGTTCCCCGCCTGACATGGTTCGCAGTATCCTGTCGCACAGGACCCGCTGCCGCATGACCAAATTAAAGTGTCTTGCCCGATGAGCTAAACGGCGCAGAACCGCATTAGCTTGTCTATTATAATATAAACGCGCAGTAAAATCAAGAGTTTTTGAAAGTTTATTTGATATGCGCCTGACTTAATTTATGGAGCCCCTTTCCAAGCAATAAATGTCAGGTGTTGGCTGTTGGAAATATCCATTAGCTCTTATGTATTATCTATTACCCAAACAAAGCGGGCGGTTACGCGCCCCGCCCGCACGAAAACTATTTTTGTCTGCAAAAATCAAATATCATATAAGCTGATTTTCCGTCAAACCAGCTTATAAAAACCGAAGCCCCTATAGCCCCAGACCTTGTTGACAAAGTCATTGAGGAACTTTAAAAACTTTGCAAAAAGGTTTTCAAAAAAGGTTTTAATGTTTTCCTTTTTAACCTCATCCGCCGTTTTGACTGATGTAATTTTGTCACGGATGGCATAAAAGCGGTTTTCGGCGTTTTCAAAAGCCTTTGCGTCAACAACAGTGTTTTCAAGCACCGCATCAACCTCGGCAATGGCCGCGTCAAGCTCCTTTGCATCCTCGGAGGAAAGCTTGCTTCTGTCATAATTTCTCATTGAATCAACGGAAGAAATGAGCCACTTGCTCTCTCTTGAGGTGTTGAACTGCGGATATTCGTCCGGATAGGAATAGACGTTTTTAAAGCTCTTATCCAAAAGCAGCCTCACCGCAAGGTTGATGATAACATCGCAGCTCGCCGTGCGCTCATGGTCATGGTTGTAGAAATAGAATGTGTTGTCCGGCAAAAGGCCGGCCGAAGCGTCAACCATGTTATGCAAGTCAATGTGGTTGTGCTTGGGGTCACTGCAGGTTCCAAAACCGTTGCCCTGCTGTTTGTAGCCTTTGCCGAGCATTCCGCCGACGGGTGCGCTCACCGCGCCCAATGAGGTTGATTCAAGCTGAATGATTCCGTCCGCATTGACCGTTTTCCATGAATCAACAATCGGATAAAGCGCGTGGTTATAGCCCACAACGTCAAAAAACTCAATGCCGCTGTTTCTGAATGCAAGAATGTTCTTCTTTGCGTTCAGCTGCGCCTGATAATATCTGTCGGTCTGCTTTCTGATGACAGCCTTGCTTTCGTCCATAAGATACTTGCTGCGTGCGGCTTGGTAAAGACCGGACGGAACAAGCCCCCACATACAGGTTGAATTTGAAAGATAGTCTCCGATAAGCTTATCAACGGCGATGTCAAGAACGCTGCCGAGAACATCTTTCGGGAAAATGCGGATAAGAAGGTTCACAAGATATCCCGTCCATGTGTCCTTGCCCATGAGCATTGGGAACATATAGTCATAAAGCGCGTCATCGTCATCAATAAAGCCGTTTGCAAAAATATCGCCGATGAGAGCTGAACCGTCAACTGCCGGAACGATATATATCACACGGTCAATATCTTTTGCAATTTCCGGGTAATACTCCATAACGGCGTTCCAGAGTGAGCCGCCCTGACTTATGGGAACAACATTGACCTTTTCATGGCCGGATTCTTTTTTCGCCGTTTCAATCAGCTCAACAATCTGCTTTGCAAGGCGCTCAATGTTGTCAAACGATGAATAGGAGAAGAAATAGAGATGGTCGGCGCCGGCTTTTTCAACATATTTTTGAAGCGGAATGGCCTTGAGAATGTACTCGCGGTCATAATCGCTGAGGTTTGCGGCGTTCGTTTCATATTTTGTTGCGCGCATATCATAGACAAAGTTTCCGTTGTTATCGGACTTCACCCTTTCCATGAGCGCATTTCCGAGAACATCACCGAGAGCATTTGCAAACTCGTTTTTCTCATCGTTCTGAGTAATAAGCGTTTTTGAAAGCGGAAGCAGAGCTTTTTTGAGCGCGTCCTCAATCACCTCGGAGGTATCCATGAAGAACGGGCCCTTGCGCTCTTTGCCCTTTGAGTCAAGCATAACCTTTCCGTCTTTGTCATAGCAAGTAACCTCGCTCTGGAAAAGTCCGGGAATAACAACGGTTGGGCTGTTTGAGCATTTTCCGCCGCAGGCAGCTTTTTTGCTTTCACCGGCAGAGGCAAAAAGAGCCGTTCCGGGAACGAGGATAAGAACGCAGAGAAGAAGCGAGAGAAGTTTTTTCATTTTTGTTCCACACTTTCCATTAAAGTTGTTTATATTTTACACGACATTGGTAGCTTTTTCAATGCCGACAATACACAAAATTGAGGCCAAAAAACAGTGCAAAAAACCGACAGACTCAGCTGCGAAGCAGAAAAGCAGCTGAGCCTGTCGGTCGTCCGATTTTTTAGGGGTGTGATAACGGCTATGGAAACCGATTCCGATTTTTTTGTTGATACAGAACTCCGATTTTCTGTGCGAACATACAGTCTGAAAGGCGAAAGGCCAAACAGACAACAAGTTTCTGAATCATTGGCAATATGATAGCAAAATATGAGTTTTTCTTCAACTCCTACCTTTTGTAAAAAAATTTTTTTACACTTCTTTACACTTTTTCAAACAGCGGCAAATCCCTTTGTTTCATGCGGTTTGTGTCAACAGCGCACCAGTAACATTTTTTGTTCGTCCGAGAAAAGTCCGCTTTTTGGTACTCTAATAATTGACACGCCTTGGATTTTATGATAGTATTATTTTTGTTAATATATTTGTACAACATCAAGGGAGGGACAGAAAGCAATGGAGTTCGGCGAATTACTGAAAAAAACACTAAAGGAAAACAAGGTGACGGTCACCTCCGTTTCATCGCTTTTAAACATGAGCCGAATGGCTGTTTATTCCGTTTTCAACGGTGAAAAAAAGCTGCCCGAGGCCGCCTTCAATTTTATTCTTGAAAAAATTGAGTTTTCTCCCGTTCAGGCGGCGGAGCTTAGCCGCCATTACTATATTGACAACATCGGCAAAGAGCAGAAAGCTCAGCTCCAAACCCTCAAGGCGGAATTTGAGTCCGCCGGGCGCGCCCCGTTTTCTCCCGTAATGTTTCTCAAGGATATTGCCCCGTCACAAGACGGCGTTTTTCTCCTCGGTGCGCTTGATTATTACTCCGCCGTTAAAGCGTTCCTTGAAAACGAGAGCGCAAACGGGGAAAACGAAATTTATACCAACTACTCCTTTCTTGACACACGGGCCGACAGCATTGTTTATAATTATATTATTGAAAACAATCCCCCGTTCAAGCTCAGACACACCGTCCGAATGGACAGCGAAATTCCGGTTGAGGAGAGATTGAGAAACATTTTTGCAAGCATTAAATTTGCAAAGCTCGGCCACCCTGTTTTTATCGCAAACCGGGAAAAGAACACGGTCGCATTTTCAACGCATTTTATTGGAAAAAAGACCGTTATTCAGTATGACGCGGAAAACGAATGCGGCTTTCTTTCCGGCGAGCCGGCGGTCATCAGTGCATTCAGACTTGTTGCCTCAAAAAACAGGCAGAACGAAAACCCGCTCACCGCATACTCGGAAAACGCCTTTGAGCTGCGCAACATCCTTCAGCCGCTTCAGATTGATACCTGCGCGCTGATGGAATTCAAATTCCCGGCCTGTTTTTTCACAACGCCGGACATCCTTGAGGATACGCTCAAAAAAAATATTCCGAACAGGGACGTTGTTTTCAGCGCGTTCTGGAACCATATGAACCGTTTTCAGGAGCTTTTCCCCTGCGGAATGTTTTCTCAGTATGGAATTCAAAGCTTTGCAAGCACGGGAATTGCTTATGACGCTTCCTCGGCTTTTCTTGAACCGATAAGCCTCAGGCACCGAAAAACACTGCTTGAGCGATACAGAAAAAGTATTGACGAAAGCGGCTATTCGCTGAAAATTCTCAACGGCAACACGCTTAATATTGTTGAAAACTGCGAGCTTGAAATTTTTGAAAACGGTTTTGCTCTGCTGTTTTGCAACAATTCGGCTCCCGGCGGAGATTTTGTTGGCGGCTGCTATATTCTTCTTGACGACAGTGAACTTACGGAACTGTTCAAGAGTTTCTATAACTACACGCTTCTGAGCGAATCGGTCATTTCTCAGGAATATGCAAAACACCTTGTTGACGATCTTATCAGCCAGTGCGAGGCTGTTCTTCAGACCGAATGAGCACGAAAGGAACAGATAATGGACTTCGGAACGCTTTTGAAGGCTACGTTAAAAAAGAACAACATTCCCGTCAGCCGCTTCACGAAAGATATCGGCTTTAATCATGTTGCAATTTACTCGGTTTTTAAAAACAAACGGAAGCTCACCGAGGAGGCTTTTGAAAAAATTCTTTCCTCCTATCCCTTTTCAGAGCGCGAAAAGCTGAGCCTTGAACGCGCCTTCAGGCTCTCGCGGTTTGAAAGCGAGCGGTTTGAAATGATGACCTTTATCAAAAACGAGCTTGAAATGGCCGGAAAAACGCCGGACTGCACCCCGGAAAAATCAAAAAGCCTTGACTTTTCAACTGAAAGCGTTTTCCTTTCCGGCCGTGCTGAGTATAACGCCGCGGTTGAAGCCCTCCTCAAAACAGTCAACACTGCGGATAATCCCGTTGTTTATACCAACTACTCCTATTTTGACGCTGAAACGGACAAAATTGTCTATGACTTTGCAAAAAGCAAGGACTGCCGCCTTGTTATCAAACACAGCATAACAAAAGGCACAAAAGACAACATGAAAGAGCGCATACACAACGGCTTTTCAAGCATTAAATTCGCAAAGCTCGGCCACATCACAAGCATTGCTCCGCAGGATGATCCGCCCTTTGCACTTTCGGCCCATTTTATCAGTGAAAAAGCCATTGTGATGTATGATGAAAAATCTCAAAAAGGCTTTTTTTCAGCGGCTGAAACCGTTGTGAAGGCATACTATCTTTCCGCCGCAAAGCGCGATTCGGCCAAGAAGCCGCTCAACCGCGAGTTTGAAAGCCCACTTGAGCTCAAAAGCTTCACCGAACCTATCATGGACAAAGAGGAACAAATTGTTATTGAATCGCATATGCCGATATGCTGTTTTGCAGACCGTGACATCCTTGACGAAACACTGAAAAAAGATATTCCGGCGCGTGAAATTATTCTGAGCGCATTCTGGAATCATCTCCTCATCTGCAAGAAACTTTCCTTCCCGTCCGTTTTCACCCAAAGCAGCATCAAAGATTTCCTTGAAAGCGGAAAGAGCTATGAGGCTCCGGAGACCTTTCTCAACCGAATCAGCGTTCCGAACCGAAAGCGCATTCTGACTGAGATAAAAAAAGAACTGCTGCGCGAGGACAGCCGATACTGCGTTATCAGAGACAGTAGTCTGCTTGTTCCCGAAAACATTGCCATAAACAGCCACAACCGCAGCGTTACGGTTTTCTATATGCTTGAAAAGCCGGGCTGCGACTTCCTCGGTTCCGGCGCATTCAGCGTATACGGCGAGGAGTTTTCCTCCCTTCTCAGCGATTTTTACGACTATCTTTTTGTTAACGACTTTTTCCTTTCAAAAGAGGAGCTTGAAAAGGAATTTGACAGCGCCATTGCGCAGTGTGATTAAAAAGCAGGGGCTGCCGGTTTTTGAGGTACCCCCTGTTGACTTTTTGACCTTGTGGGTTATAATATTAAGCACCGAGCGATAACCGCTCTGAAAGCAGAGGTGCAAAATGAATCTTCTTCACATGAAATACGCCGTTGTTGTTGCGGAAACCAAGTCTATCAACAAAGCCGCCGAGCTTCTCTATGTTGGCCAGCCGACGCTCAGCCGCGCCATCAAGGAGCTTGAAAGCAGCCTTGGCGTTGCAATTTTTGAGCGCAGCGCAAAAGGAATGTTCCTTACCCCGGACGGCGAGACCTTTGTCCGATACGCAAAAACCGTTCTTGAACAGGTTGACGCCATTGAGGATCTGTTCAAAAAAGGGAATGTGAGCAAAAAGCGTTTTTCCGTTTCCGTTCCGCGTGCAAGCTATATTACGGAAGCCTTGGCCGCTTTTTCAACGCTGATTGAAAAAGATTCGCCGACCGAAATATTTTATAAAGAGACAAACTCAATGCGTACCCTGCGCAATGTTTTGCAGGATAATTATAAGCTCGGCATTGTCCGCTATGCCGAAAATTATGACAAATATTACAAGGCAATGATGGAAGAAAAAGGTCTTGAACATGAACTCGTTACAAAATTCCGCTATGTCCTCTTGATGAACAAAAACAGTCCGCTTGCAAAAAAAGAGAACATTACTTATGACGACTTGAAAGATAAAATTGAAATTGCCCACGCCGACCCATATGTTCCGTCGCTTCCGCTGGCACAAATCAAAAAAGAGGAACTTCCGGACAATTCCGACCGCAGAATTTTTGTTTTTGAGCGCGCGAGCCAGTTTGAGCTGCTCTCCTCCAACGAGGAAACATTTATGTGGGTTTCCGCAATTCCCCAAAAGCTTCTTGAACGATACGGCCTCACTCAGCGCATCTGCGAAGAAAACCGCAGAGTATACAAAGACGTGCTTATCTATCGAAAAGATTACACCCTCTCCGCCCTTGACAATCTTTTTATTGAACAGCTTGTTAAGGCCAAAAGAAATGTAATAGGATAAAATGAAAGGTGACAACTTATGAAATGGTTCATCGCCTCCGATATTCACGGAAGCGCCTATTGGTGCAAAGCAATGCTTGAAAAATTCAGCGAGGAAAAAGCAGACCGCATTCTTCTCCTCGGCGATATACTTTATCACGGGCCGCGCAATGACCTGCCGCAAGAGTATGCGCCTAAAGAAGTTATTGCAATGCTTTCAAAAATGAAAGACTCAATCCTTTCCGTCCGTGGAAACTGCGACTGCGAGGTTGACCAAATGGTTCTCCCCTTCCCCGTCCTTTCCGATTACACTGTGCTTGACATTGGAAAAAGACTGATTTTTGCAACACACGGCCATCTTTTCGGCAGCGAACATCCCCTGCCGATGAAAAAGGGAGACATTCTTCTTTCCGGCCATACGCACGTTCCGCGCTGCGAGGAAAAGGACGGGCTGCTCTTTTTGAACCCCGGCTCCGTTTCAATCCCGAAGGAGGGCAGCGTTCACGGCTATATGACGCTTGAAAACGGCGTTTTCCTTTTGAAAGACCTTGAAAGCAAAAAAGCCTATAAAGAATACCGTTTATAAAGCACAAAACCGACACAGCCACTTCATTGTGAGCCGTGCCGGTTTATTTTTTTGGCATTTTGTGCTGATTTTTCCATAGATACAGGCAGCACTTACAATTAAAAAAATCAAAATTTCAAAGCTTTTTTATTCATTTTCAACAATTATTTTTTCCTGTTTTCAATTCGATACAAGGTGTATCTATATATGCATTACCCATATGAAAATCATGCAATTCCCAAACGCGGCTTTGTCTGCTAAAATAGCAACTGACAAAAGGTCAAGGCCGGTCGGTTCCCGTTTTACCGGACGGCAAAAAGTCATCTTGTTAATCTTTAAGGAGGATTTTGTTATGGCACGTTTTACGTTACCGCGTGATCTTTATCACGGAAAAGGAGCTTTGGAGGCTCTTAAATCATTTGAAGGAAAGCGCGCAATGATTTGCGTTGGCGGCGGCTCAATGAAGCGCTTCGGTTTTCTTGACAAGGCTGTAGGCTATCTTAAAGAAGCCGGAATGGAAGTTGAAATTTTTGACGGAATCGAGCCTGATCCCTCTGTTGAAACCGTTATGAGAGGCGCAGACGCAATGCTTAAATTCCAGCCGGACTGGATTATTGCAATGGGCGGCGGCTCACCTATTGACGCGGCAAAGGCAATGTGGATTAAATACGAATATCCCGAGGTTACTTTTGAAGATATGTGCAAAGTTTTCGGTCTTCCGAAGCTGCGCAAAAAGGCGCATTTCTGCGCAATTTCCTCAACCTCAGGCACCGCAACCGAGGTCACGGCATTCTCAATCATCACCGACTATTCAAAGGGCATCAAATATCCGATTGCTGATTTTGAAATTACTCCGGACGTTGCAATCGTTGACCCCGACCTTGCGGAAACAATGCCCAAAAAGCTTGTTGCCCACACCGGAATGGACGCAATGACCCACGCCATTGAAGCTTATGTTTCAACCGCAAACTGCGATTACACCGATCCCCTTGCTCTTTATGCAATCAAAATGATTCAGAACGATCTTGTTGATTCCTATAACGGCGACCTTTCAAAGCGCGACAGTATGCACAACGCTCAGTGCCTTGCCGGAATGGCGTTCTCAAACGCACTGCTCGGAATTGTTCACTCAATGGCTCACAAGACCGGCGCAGCCTTTGCCGATTACGGCGCACACATCATTCACGGCGCGGCAAATGCAATGTATCTTCCCAAAGTCATTGCTTTCAACGCAAAAGACCCGACCGCAGCTGCGCGCTATGCAAAAATTGCCGATTATATGAACCTCGGCGGCGAAACCACCGATGAAAAAATCAAGAACCTTATCGCGGCGCTGCGTCACATGAACGACGAGCTGAACATTCCGCACTGCATCAAGCATTACGGCGCAGACAGCTATCCCACCGAGCAGGGCTTTGTTCCCGAAAATGTTTTCCTTGAAAGACTCCATGACATTGCGGTGAACGCCCTCGGCGACGCCTGCACCGGCTCCAATCCGCGTCAGCCCAGCGTTGACGAGATGGAAAAACTTCTCAAGTGCTGCTATTACGACACTGAAGTTGATTTCTGATAACTCCTTCTTTTTATCATTGCTTCTGCGCTCCCACGGTTTTTCAATCTGATCTTTTCTCCGTTAATCAAATCAAGAACCGCTTTTTCCCCGTCAGAAGCAAAAAGCAAAAAGGCCGGCTCGAACAAACCCAGATTTTGTGGCCTTTTTGACTGAATAAAAGCTGACTGTGATCCGGTCACAGCAGAACTGCTGCCGGAAAACTCCGGCAGCAGCTTTATGTTTAACAGTAATTAATTGAAAGCAATGCGGCCTTGCGAGGGTTAAATAAACTTTCGCTTTAAGGCCGCCCAATATATAAAAACGATACACAAAAAGGCTTATTCAAGACAAAGGAGACTTGCCGTATGTACAGGATAGTGAGAAAGAAAAAGCTGACCGCAGCCGTTACCCAAATGGAAATTGAAGCACCCCTTGTTGCAAAAAAAGCACTGCCGGGTCAATTCATCATTCTGCGCGTTGACGAAAACGGCGAAAGAATTCCCCTCACCGTTGCCGGATACAACAGAGAAGAGGGCACGGTCAAGATAATCTTCCAGGTTGTTGGTTCAACCACCGAAATGCTTGACGAAAAAAAGGAAGGCGAGTATCTGTGCGATTTTGTCGGCCCGCTCGGCGTTGCAACGGATATCAAAGGACTTAAAAAGGTCTGTGTAATCGGCGGAGGAGTCGGCTGTGCCATTGCCCTCCCGATTGCCGAGGAGCTTTCCGCCTCCGGCGCAGAGGTCACAAGCATCATCGGCTTCCGCAACCGCGAAAATGTTATTCTTGAGGACGAATTCATCAAAAGCTCCAAAAAGCTTGTTCTCATGACCGACGACGGCTCATACGGCAGACACGGAAATGTTACCGTTCCGCTTTCAGAGATGCTCCAAAAGGGCGAAAAATTTGACCGAATCATTGCAATCGGTCCGCTCGTAATGATGAAATTTGTTGTTAAAGCCGCAAAACCGTTTTCCATCCCGGTGACGGTTTCAATGAACCCGATTATGATTGACGGAACGGGAATGTGCGGCGGCTGCCGCCTCACCCTTGTCCGCGATGGAAAGCGCATTACAAAATTTGCCTGCGTTGACGGTCCGGATTTTGACGGCTATGAAGTTGACTTTGACGAGGCGATGGCAAGAAGCCGCTCATACCGCGGTTTTGAAGAAAAGGAACGCGAAAAAACCTGCCGCCTTTTGAACATTCAGTAACAAAGGAGGAATCCATAATGGCTATTGAACCGAAAAAACACGCGATGCCGGCACAGGAGCCGATAATCCGCGAAAAGAACTTTAAAGAAGTTGCGCTCGGCTATACCGCCGAAATTGCCAAAGCGGAGGCAAACCGCTGCCTTTGCTGCAAAAACAAACCCTGCGTTTCCGGCTGCCCGGTTAACATTGACATTCCGGATTTCATTGCGCAAATCAAAAAGGGTGATTATGAGGCCGCATACTCCGTTATTTCAGACTCCTCCTCTCTTCCGGCCGTTTGCGGAAGAGTCTGTCCGCAGGAATCGCAGTGCGAAAAGCACTGCACTCTCGGAATTAAATTTGAACCCGTTGCAATCGGAAGGCTTGAACGCTTTGTTGCCGATTGGCACAACGAACACAGCAAAAAAACGCCCGTAAAACCGGAATCGAACGGACTGAAGGTTGCCGTCATAGGCTCCGGCCCGTCCGGCCTTGCCTGCGCCGGTGACCTCGCCAAAAAGGGCTATCAGGTAACAATTTTTGAAGCTCTCCATTCCGCCGGCGGCGTTCTTGTTTACGGTATCCCCGAATTCAGACTTCCGAAGTCGATTGTTGCAAAAGAGATTGAAACGCTCAAAACCCTCGGTGTTGACATTGAAACCGATGTTGTTATTGGAAAAACGCTCACGATTGACGAACTTTTTGAAAACGGATATGAGGCTGTTTTTGTCGGCTCGGGCGCAGGACTTCCGAAATTCATGGGAATCAAAGGCGAGGGACTCAACGAGGTCTACTCCGCCAATGAGTTTTTGACCCGTATAAACCTCATGAAAGCTTATAAACAGGACAGCCATACCCCGATTCGCTGCGGCCACAGAGTCTTTGTTGTCGGCGGCGGAAATGTTGCAATGGACGCGGCGCGCTGCGCAAGGAGACTCGGTGCGGACGTTTCAATCGTATACAGAAGAACCGAAAACGAGCTTCCCGCAAGAAAAGAGGAAATTGAACACGCAAAAGAGGAAGGCATTAAGTTCATGTTCCTCACGGCGCCGGTTGAGATTCTCGGTGATGAAAACGGAAACGTCACCGGAATGGTCTGCCGCGAGATGGCCCTCTCCGAGCCGGACGAAAGCGGAAGAGCAAGGCCGATACCTCTTTATGACAGTGATTTCACCGTTGGAGCCGACTGCGTAATTATGGCGCTCGGAACCTCTCCCAATCCGCTCATCAGAAACACCACCGAGGGACTTGAAACCCAGAAGTGGGGCGGAATCATTGTTGACGGAGCGACCGGCCTCACCTCACGCGAGGGAGTCTATGCCGGCGGAGACGCCGTAACAGGCTCGGCAACGGTCATTCTTGCAATGGGTGCAGGCAAGCACGCAGCGGCAGCCATTGACGAATATCTCACGGAGAAGCACTCCTGACAGGGCAGTTAACCTCCTGGGTTGATGATTTTTTAATATATGAATCGCCGCCGGCCGGCGCATTTTGTTCACCCGGCCGGCGGCTGCGAAAAAAAGAATGATTGGCGGTGATTCTTTGGAGCAAAACAAACTTTCAAAAGCAACGCTCGGCCGTGTTCCGGCATATCTCGCCTTCCTTAAAGGTCTTGACAAGGGCGTTGTCAATGTTTCGGCAACAATGATTGCAAAGCAGCTGGGCTTTGGCGAGGTTCAGGTCAGAAAAGACCTTGGCGCAATCAGCGCAACCGGAAAACCCAGGGTGGGCTATTTGAGAGACGAACTGACCGCGCGCCTTGAAGAGCTTCTTGAAATTCATGACGGAAACGCCGTTATCATCGGAGCCGGACGGCTCGGAAGAGCACTTCTTGCTTATACGGGCTTTGAAAGCTACGGAATCAAAATTCTTGCGGCGTTTGACTCGGAAATTGAACACGAGGAAACCACAAAGGACGGAAAGCTTCTTTTGCCGATGAGCCGCCTTTCATCTTTCTGCAAGGAAAAGAACGTGAAGCTCGGCGTTATTGCCGTTCCGGCCACATCGGCTCAGGAGGTCTGCAATGACCTTTGCGAAACCGGCATAAAAGCCATTTGGTGCTTTGCCCCTTGCCGTCTTTATAAACCGGCTGACGTTATCATTCAATATGAAAACATGGCACTTTCTCTGGCGCACCTTAAAATGCAGGCCAGAGTTTCCGAAGCCGGAGGCTGATTTCCGGTTGGATTTTTCGTCATAACATACAAGTGTTGCTCTCTTTTTCTGTGCGATATCACAAAAGTTACTTTTTTCTTCAAAATCCGGCACCAAAAAGTCTGCAACAACGTGAATTTTGTGTTATACTTAGGCTGAATGTTTTTGAGCTTTATATGTCTCAAACTCATTCGGCCTAATTTGGATAATAACAAACAAAACCGGAGGAAAACAATGCAGCTTGACAGAATCATTGCGGTCAGAAACAGCAAAACAGTTTATTGCGATGAAAACAAGTGCTATAAAGTTTTTAACGCAGACTACTCAAAAGCCGATGTTCTGAACGAGGCACTCAATCAGGCGCGCGCCGAAGAAACCGGACTCAATGTGCCAAAATTTCTTGAAGTCACAATGATTGACGGAAAGTGGGCGTTGGTTTGCGAATATATAGAGGGGAAATCTCTCTCTCGGCTTATGAAGGAAAGGGCGGAAAAAAGGGAAGAATACTTGAACCTTTTTGTCTCTCTCCAGCTTGAAACGCAAAAAAAGACCTGTCAGCTTCTTCCCTTTCTCACTGACAAAATGGAACGGGAAATTGCCTGCGGCAATTTTGAGGACGCCGTCCGCAAAAAACTTCTGAACCGGCTCTTTTCGCTGCCTGAAGGAACAAGCCTCTGCCATGGCGATTTCAGTCCGGAAAACGTCATAATAAGCGAAAACGGTACACCGTATATTATCGACTGGCCGCACGCATCTCAGGGCAACGCCCTTGCGGACGCCGCAAAAACCTATCTCCTTTTTCTCCTTGAGGGCGACTCTGCCGGTGCCGGGGAATATCTCGCTTTCTTTTGCAAAAAAAGCGGAAGCGAAGAAGAAGATATCAGAAAATGGCTGCCCGTTGTTGCCGCCGCGCAAACGGCAAAAGGCAACGAAAAGGAGCGCAGCTTTTACAGAACATGGATAGGCTGACTGCGTTCGGCCTGTTAAAATAACAATGCGCCCGCCTTATCCGGATTTCCGGCGGACGCGAAACACTTTTAACCAGGGGGACTCAAAAATGAAAATTACTGTCTGCATCGGCTCATCCTGCCACATCAAAGGCTCGCGCCGCGTTGTGGAAGAGCTTCAGAATCTCATTGCGCAGAACAATCTTCAGGACAAGGTTGAACTTTCGGGCGAATTTTGCATGAGCAAATGTCAACTCGGAGTCTGCGTAACGGTTGACGGGGAATTCTTTTCCGTTGCACCGGACAAAGTCTCGGAATTTTTCTCAGAAAATGTTTTGAAAAGGGTGAAGTAAATGGTTGTCAAAATCTGCGTAGGTTCGTCGTGTCACCTCAAAGGCTCGGAAAGAATTGTTGAGCTTTTCCAGGAAGCGATTGAAAAAAACGGACTTGAAAACGCGGTTTCGCTCGCCGGAAGTTTTTGTACCGGAAAATGCAACCGCACAGGAGTCACTGTAACCGTTGAGGACAAAATCTATACCGGTATCACTCCGGAAAATTTTTCATCATTTTTTGGTGAAAAGGTTTTAAAGCTTTGCAAAAACAAAGGAGTTTAAACTATGGACTGCCTGACGCTCAAAAAATCAAACTGCAAAAACTGCTATAAATGTCTGCGCCACTGCCCGGTCAAGGCCATCCGCTTTTCCGGCAATCAAGCCTACATAATCGGCAACGAATGCATCCTTTGCGGCCGCTGTTTTGTTGTCTGTCCGCAGGACGCAAAACAAATCGTCAGCGAGGCGGAAAAGGTTCGCGTCCTTTTGCAGACCGGGGAAAAGGTTGTTGCTTCCCTTGCGCCCTCATTCGTTGCGAACTATGAAGATGTCGGAATATCGGCCATGAAAGAGGCTCTTGTTCGCCTCGGCTTTTCCGACGCCGAGGAAACCGCAATCGGCGCAACCATAGTCAAAAAGGAATATGAAAAAATGGTCAATGACGGCGGAAGGGACGTCATCATCTCCTCCTGCTGCCATTCGGTCAATCTTCTTGTTCAAAAGCACTTTCCGGCGCTTGTTCCGTTTCTTGCGGACGTTCTCTCGCCAATGCAGGCGCACGCGGCGGACATTAAAAAGCGCTTTCCCGGCGCAAAGGTTGTTTTCATCGGCCCCTGCGTTGCAAAAAAAGACGAAGCTTCCCATTACGAGGGCTTTGTTGACGCCGTGCTGACCTTTGACGAACTCTCTTTGATGTTCCGTGAGGCAGGAATTGAGCCGGAAAAAATCTCTGATCACAGCGAAACCAGCCGCGCCAGGTTTTTCCCAACCACGGGAGGAATTCTCAAAACAATGGACAAAAAAGAGGACAGCGGCTATACATTCATGGCGATTGACACGGCCGAAAGCTGCCTTGCCGCGCTGCGTGACATTGAAAACGGCGGATTGCACCGCTGCTTCATTGAAATGTCAATCTGTCCGGGAAGCTGCGTCGGCGGCCCGGTCATGGAAAAATTCCACCGCTCACCCGTTAAGGACTATGCGGCGGTTTCCGCCGTTGCCGGCAAAAAGGACTTTCCCGTTGAAGAACCCGCCGAGTCTGAGCTTCAAAAAAGCTTTGAAATCATCGCCCATAAGCTCCCGATGCCGAGCGAAAGGGAAATTACTGAAATTCTTCACCAGATGGGAAAAACCAAGCCCTCAGACGAGCTTAACTGCGGAAGCTGCGGCTACGATACCTGCCGCGAAAAGGCCGTTGCAATCTATCAGGGCAAGGCCTCGGTAACAATGTGTCTTCCGTATCTTAAAGACAGGGCAGAGAGCTTTTCGGACACAATAGTGCGCAACACTCCGAACGGTCTTATTGTCCTCAACGAAAACCTTGAGGTTCAGCAGATCAACAAAGCCGCTCAAAAAATTCTCAATATCCGCCAATCCTCAGACATTCTCGGCGGTCAGATTATCAGAGTTTATGACCCCTGCGACTTCCTTGATGTTCTCACAAGCCGCCAGGATATCAGAAACAAGCGCGTTTTCCTTGCCGAATATGAAAAATATGTTGAGGAAAGCATAATATATGACAAAGAATACCGTCTGCTGTTCTGCATTCTGCGCGATGTTACGGAAGAAGAAACCCAGCGCAGGAAAAAGGAAACAATCAGCCGCCAGACCGTTGAGGTTGCAGACAAGGTTGTTGACAAACAGATGCGCATTGTTCAGGAAATTGCCTCTCTCCTCGGCGAAACCGCCGCCGAAACAAAAATCGCGCTTTCAAAGCTTAAGGAGTCGATTGTTGATGAATAATCTTTGCTGCGAGATAGGCTGGAAAAGCATTAACCACGAGGACGAGCAGCTTTGCGGCGACCACGTTGACGTTGTTGAGCAGGGCGAAAACAGCACCGTCATTGTTCTTGCGGACGGACTCGGAAGCGGCGTTAAGGCGAGCATTCTTTCAACACTGACCTCAAAAATCATTTCAACAATGATGGCTCAGGGAATCTGCCTTGAGGAGTGCGTTTCAACCATTGCTCAGGCGCTGCCGATATGTTCCGTGCGCGGTGTTGCATACTCAACCTTCACCATAATCCATCTGATTGAAAACCGCACCGCCGAACTCATTCAGTTCGACAACCCCCACATTATCCTTATCCGCGACTGCGAAATTTTTGATTATCCCGAAACGGAAATGAATATTGACGGAAAGAAGATTTTCAAATCCGTTATCAGCCTTGAGGAAAACGACATTTTCGTTGCAATGAGCGATGGCTGTCCGCACGCCGGAATCGGCCTTGCGTATAACTTCGGCTGGAAGCGTGAGGACATCGCGGAGTTTATGAAAGGTCTTGCGCCCGTCGGATACACGGCAAAAACGCTTTCAACAATGCTCATTGACGAGTGCTACCGCCAGTACGACGGCCACCCGGGTGATGATGCAACGGCCTGCGTAATAAGAATCAGAAAACGCGAACCGATGAACCTCCTTTTCGGTCCGCCGAGGGACAGAGACGACTGCACACGCATGATGGCGCTCTTCTTTTCAAAAGAGGGAAAGCACATCGTTTGCGGCGGAACAACCTCGTCCATTGCGGCCGAATACCTCGGAAAGCCGCTCAGACCCACGCTCAACTTTGAAAAAAGCGATGTTCCTCCGATTGCTGAAATTGAGGGCGTTGACCTTGTTACGGAGGGCGTTATTACAATAAACAAGGTTATTGAATACGCCAAGGACGCTCTCGGCAGCAACGAAAAATATGAGCACTGGAGCTACAGCCGCGACGGCGCCTCACTGATTTGCCGCCTTCTTTTTGAGGAGGCCACAGACATCAACTTTTTTGTTGGCCGCGCGGTCAATCCGGCGCACCAAAACCCGGAGCTTCCAATCAATTTCAACATCAAAATGAACCTTGTTGAAGAACTTTCGGACTGTTTGAAAAAAATGGGTAAGCGAGTTAAGGTGTGCTATTTTTAAAAATTAAATCTAACCGGAATTTGTATGGGGGTCGCTTGAGGCCCCCATTTTCTGCGTTATCTTTTATTTAAAAGTTTTTATTTTCTTTCTACGTTTCTACGCTCCGCAGGGTTACTTTTGTCGATTGTCACAAAAGTAACCAAAAAGACGCTTTTCATACGGCGCACTTGGAGACCGAAAATCCGATTTGCGGGGGAAAATCGTCCTTTCGGCTCCGGCACGCCTACAACGAACGCACTTCAAAAGCCCTCTTTTAATCGGACAAATCCGCTAATTGCAGTCTACTAGGTATGTGCTTTTTTCCAATGTTTTATGTAGCCATTAAGCTCTGCCAATTTTCGCTCGCGAATTTTTTTGCAAAAATGGTCAAGTTCATCCTTTCTCAAGGTATAATGCAAAGAACCTTGCCTTTTGCAGAGCATGAACAATTCCGCAAAATATAACATCCAACATCTAAAATCTAAAATCCAAAAGAGGCACCACCATGGCACCTCTTTTTCTTTTATTTCTTTCTCAAAACAATTTTTATAAAATTAAGATGTTCGCCTCCGCCGGCCTCCATTGTTTTGCGGTCGCCGCGCGCATATTCGTTGTCCTGCTTGAGCCAGTCAGCCCAGACCTCCCCGTTCGATTCCATCTCGCTCACCTCAAGCACCTCGCAGCCCTCTGCCTTTTCAACAAGAGTGCGCCAATAGTTCACATCATGGAGATAATCAAGCTGCTCCTCATTCCACGAAAGCAGAAGAACGGGGGGAAGATTGGAATGGAGATCCTTTTTCATTCCCGGAATTGCAATATAAATAAGTCCGCCGCTTTTTACAAAGGGAAGGAGCTTTTCGTCAAGGTATTTTTCGTCTCTGCCAAAGTAATTGTAGCTGTCCGTGCTGACAACAGCGTCAAAAAACTCCTTTTCAAACGGCAGAGCGCAGGCGTCAGCCTTCACGGGAATAATCTGCTCTTTTGAAAGGTTCATTGACTCAAAAAACTTTTCGTTGTCCTTTGGGTCGCTCCAAAGGTCGCAGGCGTAAACCTTAAATCCATATTCCTTTGCAAGCATGACCGATGTCAATCCCTGTCCGCTTCCGAGGTCGCAAACCTTTTCCCCTTTTTTGATTTTGCAGCCGAGCAAAAGCTCCTCCTGAAGTTTCAAAGGGTTCGGTCCCATAATTTTTGACTGTAATTCGGGTGTGTTATATTTTTCACTGAGTAAATATTTCATAGTTTTTTCAGCGTGAAAATCACGCTATACCTCCAATAAAATTATCAAGTATTCCGTCAAGCAGTCTGAGCACCGCCTCTTTGTCCTGCGCCGCATCATAGACCGAGAGGAGAAGAAACATCGGTGCATAAAGCTGAACGGCGTTCCTTTCTGCGTTTTCAATTCCTATACTTTTAAAAATGTCGCTGAGATAGCCCAAAGGGCCGGATGAAAGATACTGCGCAAACAGCGTTTTCATTTCCTTGCTGCGAAACTGCTCAACGGTCAACATCTGTCTGAACGGGCGTGCAAAACTGTCCTCTGCCCAATATCGAAACTGCATTTTTGAGTATTCAACAAGCTTTGAAAGGGAAACCCTACGATATTTTTCCCCGTCCTTTTCAAGCTCAGCTTCCGGAAGATCAAAACCGGCGGCGTTTTTTGCGTCGTTTTCCTCCATCCGGCGGAGAATGCTGTTAAAAATGTCCCGCTTGTTTTGGTAATGCTTATACAGCGCGCCCTTTGTGAGCCCCGTTTTGCTTGCAATATCACTGACGGACACCGCCTCAAAGCCGTCTTTTGAAAAAAGCTCCAATGCTGCAAGCAATATCCTTTCCTTTGTGTTTTCCATTGGCAGTCCCCCTATAAGCAAAAGTGAACGATCGTTTACTTGTATTATAGTAAACGGTCGTTCACTTGTCAAGAGCAAAATCAAAAATATTCACTTTTCATTGTTTGGCAACCATCAAAAGTGCCGCGCAACCGAATTTGCGGCCGCGCGGCATTTTGCTCATAACTTATGTAACCGATTGATCAACCGGGAGTGTCAAAAGCGGTCAATCAAATGTTCCTTTGGTTTTAATAGGTGAAAACGTATCTGTCTCTGAGAACGGCCTCAAAACGAGTGTTGACATAAATGTTTCTGACAATAACCTTCGCCGAGGCTTCAACGGGAGCAACAACGTCCATTTTAAGAAGCTTTCCGTCCGCACCGATTGTTGCGTAAATTTTTGTTGAAGCATACTCAAGCTCAGCCGAGGAAACAAGATGGCGATCCTTGTTTTCTTCAGTAAGGAGATTGAGAGGATCAATATATTCAGACTGTTTTTCGGGGAATGTCATTCCGTTCGGGTCAAGAACAGCCGTTTCTTTATAGAAGGTGAGAACAACCTTTTTTCCGCCGTCCTCAGTATCGGTGATTGTTGCGGCGTTGAGAATTCCGTTAACGGGAAGTTCGGCGTCCTTTCCGAAAGGTCTGATGAGGTCGGTTGCTGTTTTTCCGTCTGCGGTTGTTCCGCCGGAAACGGTGAATGTTTCGGTATTCAAAAACTCATACTTATCAAGAACAGCGTCAACTTCTTCGTTCGGAACGGCAATTTCGGATACGGTGCAGGCAAGCCTTCCCTCGCTCTCCTTTTTGATAACGATGTTCTGCTGAGCCTTGGCTGCGTTAACGGCCGTGTTGAACGCCGTTGTTGCACGCCTCATCTCCTCAAGGCGATCCTCGGTGAACTCCCTGTAGTCCTTGAAAACTCCGAAAATCTTGTCAAACATTCTTTTCATGGTGAGCATTGCGCAGATGAAAACACGGACAGGCTTGATGTTGTTATCCTTTTTTTCCTCCCAAACGGCGTAAAGCTCACACTCGCCGTCAACATAGAACTTGTCTCCGGCGTAATAAAGCTTTCCGTCCTCGTCCTTCCAGCAGACAAAGTCATGGTCAATGGCAATGGGCTTGTCTTTGGTAACGGTGACATAGCCGGGGCCGCCGAAGGAAAGATTCGGATTCGGCTGATACATCATTTTTACACCGCTGAGGGTCTGGTTTTTATAAACAAGAGTAAAAATCATCGGTTCCTCCGGCTCAAGCATACCGATTAGACCCGGATCTTCAATCGCGCAGACCGCAGGGGCAAAGCAAGTCAGAACGCAAAGAATCGAAAGTATGACTGCAATGACTTTTTTCATAGATAAAATCGTCCTTTCGGTTTTATAGTCAAGTTCATTATACATTTGAATTTTTGAAATATATTTATGTATTCGTAAAATGCAATAAGATTGTTTATAAAATTTTCACAAATTCGTTTACTTTGCTCTGCAAAATCCGTATTATTATATAAACAGGTTGAGCCGCCTTGAAAACGGACAAAAAAAGGGAGGACAAAAAAATGGCATCGGTAATAATAGGAATAGCGGGCGGAACGGGCAGCGGAAAAACCACCCTCACCCGCCAGCTCAAAAAGCAGTTTTCGGAAAAAGTCAGCGTTATCAATCATGATGATTATTACAAACGCCACGATTCTCTCACCCTTGAGGAGCGCAAAAAAATCAACTATGACTCCCCGGACGCATTTGATACGGACATCATGGTTGAGGACCTCAGAGCGCTCAAAAGCGGAAAAACGGTTCACTGCCCCGTTTATGACTACGCCATTCATAACAGGACAAACAGAACCCAGACGGTTGAGCCGTCAGACGTTATAATCGTTGAAGGGATTCTTGTCTTTCAAAACAAGGTGCTGCGCGAGCTTATGGATATCAAAATTTTTGTTGATACCGATGCGGATGAACGGCTCATCCGCCGAATACTGCGCGACTGCGGCGAAAGGGGAAGAAGCATAGATTCCGTCTGCACCCAGTACCGCGAAACAGTCAAGCCGATGCATGAAAAATATGTTGAACCGAGCAAAAAATTTGCGGACATCATTGTTGTTGGCGGAGGAAACAACCTTGTTGCTTTTGACATGATAAGCACCAAGGTTGAAAAGCTTCTGAACAAATAATAACACGGTTATTAATCAAACAGTGCTGCACCGCGCACAAAGCGCAGATGCAGCACCGTTTTGATTTTTTAAAAAGCATTAAAGAGTTCTGATATAAGGGTCAATGAGCGCATACGCCTGGTCGCCGTGATGCATTATGTATGTTGAATGGTCGGCGCCCTTAACAACGGCCATTTTGCTGTTCGGTATAGACTCATGAATAAACACCGTGTCTGAAAGATCCATAATGTCATACTCTCCGGCAACAATATAGGTCGGACATTTGATTTTTGAAAGGTCATCTGCCGTCATCTGCGGTTCTTCAAGCATCATGTCATTGAGTTTATCCGGATGACGTTTGTTGTTGATTTTGACGTAGATTGAAAAACGCGGCTTAAAGGTTTCCGGGCGGCTGTTTGCACCGCAGGAAACAAGGCCGCCGAGCAGGTCAGGGTAGGTGTATGCAGCAGTGAGACCAACGATTGCTCCGTCGCTGTGGCCAACAAGATAAGGCTTTTCAAGGCCCATTTTTTCAATGAACTCTTTCACGTCTTTTGCCATAAGGTCATATGAAATTTCTCCCGGGTCGCTGCTTTCGCCGTGGCAGCGGCTGTCAATGGAATAGACCGTATAGCTGTTTGCAAGATATCTTGCGGTTTCGTCAAGATCTTTGTGGCTGCGCGCATTTCCGTGGATGAGGATGAGCGGCTTTCCGCCTTTGCCATAGACGGCGTAATGCATTTTAACCTCGCTAAGCTGAACGTCCGCCTCCTTTTCCGGGCCGGAAACAGGCTCAGGAACGGAAGATGTGTCAAGCGTTATAAGGTTATGCTTTTTGGCCTCAACGCGCACACAAACAAGCCATGCGCCAACGCCGAGCGCCGCAACAAGAACTATGCAGCCGATAATTTTGGCCGCCTTTTTCCCTTTTTTCATTGTTCGCTTTCCTCCTTAAAATTAATAGTCTGAACGGATATTTAAAGTATAGCCGCAAAAGCAGTCAAAGTCAATAACAGTTTTGTTACCGTCCGGTTTTTCCTCTTGACCGGAGGGTACAAAAAATATTATAATCAAACCCGGAAAAAGAAAGGAGAATGAAGCTATGCTCGGTATCGGAAAATGGAAAGGTGAAATTTCAACAATAGTCCTCAAAGGCACCGTCTTTTTTAACATTGCTCACGACGGAAAGGAGTACCGCGTTGACATCCGCCTTCCGGAGCCTATGGACAAAGTCAAAATTGTTTTTGACGAAATTCACGAGGAAAACAACTCGCTTGTCGGAACAGGCTCAATCTCCGTGATGAAAAACAAAACGGTTGAAACAAAAATTACCTTTGAAGAAAACGGCCGCGTAAAGTCATTCATGAAAATTCCGATGCTCGGAAAGGTCGTTATGAAAAACATTGAAAAAATTGACTGATTTTTCTTTTTTTTAATATCTGAGCTCTCAATTAGTCTCAGCTGTTACTTAAATTTCATCGTTTTTATCTTGGGAGAGAACAAATAATAATAGCGACGAAAAAACATTCCGCCGAAAAAAAACACAAGCCATACAAAATTATTAAAATGTCAGACTGTTTTTGTCTGTTTTTAACAAAATGTTGAAAAAGTCTTTATTTTTAGGCCGCGGAGTGTTATAATAACTTGGTTTAAAAGACTTCCATCCCCGGCTGACGGTTGAACCTTTTTTCAAAGCCGGGTCAATATATTCGGTGCGGCCGCCGCTTTTGAAATGATTTTAACGGACGGGTCGCGTATATAAAAGGCTGCGCCTTTTTGAGGCCGCTTTTTAAGCTACTACCGCCGCGCGCGGTGAAAAGAGGAGAACTGTTTTGGAAAAACTTATAATAAAGGGCGGCAACAGGCTTTGCGGCTCGGTTGATATCAGCGGCGCAAAAAATGCCGCCGTTGCTATTATTCCCGCAACACTGCTTGCGCAGGACGTCTGCCGCATTGAAAATATTCCCAACATCAGCGATGTCAGCTGCATGGTCAAAATTCTCAGCAATATGGGCGCTTCGGTGAAGTATATCAACAAGCACACCATTGAGATTGATACGCGCCACGTCAACTCATACATCGTTCCCCATGAAATGACAAAAAAGCTGCGCGCTTCATATTATCTCATCGGTGCGCTGCTCGGAAGATATGGCAGAGCCAAGGTTGCCCTCCCCGGAGGCTGCAACTTCGGCGTCCGCCCGATTGACCTTCATATCAAAGGTTTTGAACTCCTCGGCGCAACGGCAACCGTTGTTGAAAACGCAATGATCAACGCCTATGCCGACCGTTTGACCGGAAGTCTTGTCTATATGGACAAAGTTTCCGTTGGCGCAACGATTAACGTCATGCTCGCCGCCGTTAAGGCAAGAGGGCTGACTATAATTGAAAACGCCGCAAAGGAGCCGCACATTGTTGACCTTGCAAACTTCCTTAACGCAATGGGCGCCGATGTCCGCGGCGCGGGCACCGATGTTATCAAAATTCACGGCGTATCCTCGCTCCACGGCTGCACATACTCAATCATTCCCGACCAGATTGAAGCCGGAACCTATATGGTTGCCGCAGCAGCCACCGCAGGAAATGTCCTCATTAAAAATGTTATTCCAAAGCACCTTGAATCAATCACCGCAAAACTCATTGAGTGCGGCGCAAAGGTCACGGAATATGACGATTCCATCCGCGTTGAATCGGACGGAAACTTCAAAAAGTGCAACATCAAAACAATGCCGCACCCCGGTTTTCCGACCGATATGCAGCCGCAAATGAGCGTTATCCTCTCCGTTGCCAACGGAACAAGCGTTGTTTCCGAAGGCGTTTGGGACAACCGCTTCAAATATGTTGACCAGCTTGTGAGAATGGGCGCGAACATCCAGGTCAACGGCACGATTGCCGTTTTCCAGGGCGTTGAGTATCTTTCCGGCGCACCCGTCAAAGCGGACGACCTGCGTGCCGGCGCGGCAATGGTCATTGCCGGTCTTGTTGCGCGCGGTGTTACCGAGGTTGAGGACATAATCTACATTGACCGCGGCTATGAAGATTATGTTGAAAAATTCAAAGCCCTCGGCGCCGACATCGAAAGAAAAACCTTTCTTGACGATGACAGCAAAGTGAACGCCGCCGGTTAAAAAAGCAAGAAGGAGCTTCGGCTCCTTTTTCCATTTAAACAGCTTTAAAGGAATGATAAATTTTGGCAAGATTCTGCTCGCTCTTTTCCTCCTCTTCGGGGAATGCGACCTACATAGGCTCTTCAAAAACCGGAATTCTTATTGACGCCGGAGTCAGCGCAAAAAGGATTAAGGAAGCGCTGATTTCAAGAGAAATTGACCCGGCTTCAATTTCCGCAATCTTTGTTACCCACGAACACAGCGACCACATCAAAGGCCTCCGTGTTCTTGCATCAAGCTTTAAAATCCCTGTTTTTGCAACGACCGGAACGCTGCGCGGAATGGAGGACGCCGGCGTCCTTTCCGGAAAATTCCCCGTTTTTGAGCTTTCCGGAAACGGAGAGGAAGTTGGCGACCTTCTTGTTAAAGCTTTCAAAACGCCGCACGACAGCAACGAAAGCTGCGGATTCAGAATTGAATTTCCGGACGGAAGAACGGCCGCTGTTGCAACAGACATCGGAACCGTTACCAATGAAGTCCTTTGCGGAATTCTTGGCTGCGACCTTGTTATGCTTGAGTCGAACCATGATGTCGGAATGCTCCAAAACGGACCGTATCCGTATTATCTCAAGCGGCGCATTCTTTCCGACAGAGGCCACCTTTCAAACGAAAATTGCGCCAGCGTTGCGCGCGACCTTGTTGAACGCGGAACAACGCGCCTTTTTCTCGGCCATCTGAGCACGGAAAACAACCTTCCGGCTCTCGCCTATCAGACAAGCCTTTGCACCATTTCGGAAAGCGGAGCGGAAATCGGAACGGACTATATTCTCACGGTCAACCCCAAGGAAAACACCGAAGATATTGTGAGGTTTTGAAAAAATGCTTGAAGTCACCGTAATCTGCATCGGAAAGCTCAAGGAAAAATTTTTGCGCGATGCCGCAGAGGAATACAAAAAGCGCCTTTCCTCGCTTTGCAAGCTCTGTGTTGTTGAACTTCCGGCCGAAAAGCTCTCCGATGCCCCGTCTCAAAAAGAGATTGACTGCGCACTCGCAGCCGAGGGGAAAAGGATTCTTGAAAAAATTCCGGAGCGCGCCGCGGTTTTTTCAATGTGCATTGAGGGAAAAGAACTTTCCTCTGAAGAACTTTCAAAAAAGATGTTTACCCTCGCCGCGCAGGGCACGGGAAAAATTGCGTTCGTCATTGGCGGTTCGTTCGGCCTTTCGCCGCTCGTCAAGGAAAAAAGCCTTTTTCGCCTTTCCGTGAGCCGGATGACCTTTCCCCACCAGCTTTTCCGCGTGATGCTGCTTGAGCAGATCTACCGCGCATTTCAGATTGAAAGCAAAACAAAGTACCACAAATAAAAGGGGGCTGTCCGCACGGACAGCCCATTTTTATTTTTTGTTTGTTAAAGAACATTTTTCAACTCGCCGAGATGCGAAAACGCTTTGAAAAGATCGGTGAGGATGAGGAACACTCTTTTGATGAATGAATCGAGCTCGTTTCTTGAGGTGACAGAGAGCGAAATGTCGCTTTCCTTAAAGTTTTCCGTTTTAACAACCTCAAAAACAGCACTGAGCGATGCATGGTCGGAAAGATTGGTTCCGTCCGGTGCATAGAGGAATTCATACTCGCTCTTGAGCGGAACAAGGCTCACTCCGCCGCCGTCACGATAGAAAAACTTTTCGGCGGAATCCCAGTTTCCCCAAGCTTCTCCGCTTCCGCGGAACGCTGAAAAGTCATAGTAGTCTCCCTTGTTGTGAAGCTCAACCCATGCCTCTTTAAACGAGCAGGCGTCAAGCATATACTCTTTCAGGCCGTCATCGTCTTTCATATTGAAATAGACATTGAAGTCTCCCGTAACGATAACGGGGCGGTCGGTACCCTTGGAATTGATGAGTTCTGCAAGCTGTTTGAAGTTGTCGCGTCTTGCTTCCTTGGAGCCTTTGTCGCCGTATGCATCGGCGTGAATGTCATAAAAATCAACCAAAACGCCGTCTCCAAGGTCAATAACACAGTAGAGAATACCCTTGGGCGTCATCTCATCCGCGCCGTTGTCAAAAACGCCGTAGGCCTTGTTCCACGTCACTCTTGATTCGTTGTAAACCGGGAACTTTGAATATATGTTCATTCCGTCGCCGCCGGGGATTGAGCCGGTGTGTTGAGTTCTGTTTCCATAAGCGGAAAGCTCACCGACAAGCTTTGAGTGATAGCCAAAATCCTCCTGAACAGCAACAATGTCATAGCTGCGGCTGTTGAGAATTTTTCCGATATTCTTCTGGTTTTGGGGAACGTCCTTGTCTCCCTTTCCGATAAGCCTCTTAAAATCCGGAAGGCCGGCAACATTATAGTTGAGCAGGGAAACAGTCTTTTTTTCCGCCGCAAAAGCCGGAACACAAAGCGCGGAAAGCAAAAGAACAAAGGAAAGGAAAATTGCAAGGATGCTTCTTGTTTTTTTCATGATAACAGTCTCTCCTTAAAAGGTTTTTAAGAATTCGCGCAATAAAAAGCAAGCGAGACAGGCTTTTAAAAAGTCTGTCTCGGGTTTTCGTATTTCTCTTTTTAAAAGCATTCTCCGAAAGTAATGCGTTAAATTATCGCTGATTTCTGTTTAATATTATAGCCTGATAACGCATTTAAATCAATGGCCTTATTAACCAACAATTTTTGCCCCTTTTTGGTGAAGATTGCTCTTGAAAATGCTAAATACGGACACCTTGCACAATCTCCGCCCCGTCTTTTTGTCAGTTTAAACAAAGATGTTGATTTTTCGCTTAAAATGCGTCCGAGCCAAAAAGACAGCACATTGCAAAAATATAAAAAATTGTGGACAAGAACGGATTTGATATGCTATAATAAAAACAGCGTGCCGACGACGGTCGTTCCGCCGCCGACTGATTTTTCAAAAACGAAAGGTTGTTACATAATATGAGCGTTAAAGAATTGATTGTCAACGCAGGCAGCTCCTCACTCAAATATACCGTTTTTCTCATGCCGGAGGAAAAGGTTCTTGCGAACGGTATTTTTGAACAGCTCACAACTCCCCTCCCAACTTTCACCCACAAACTTCCCAATGAAAGCGGAAAACTTGTCAAGGTCATTGACAAGCTTTCCCTTGAGCCAGGCGCAACTCACGCAGACGCCATCAACACCCTCATTGAAACCCTCACCGGAAAAGAATTCGGTGTGCTTGAATCAATGGGCGAGATTGCCGCGGTTGGCCACAGAGTTCTCCACGGCGGCGAAAAGTTCAGCGGCAGTGTTCTTGTTGACGAAAAGGTTAAGGACGCAATTAGGGAGTGCATCCCCCTCGGTCCTCTCCACAACCCGGCGAACCTCATGGGTATTGAGGTCTGTGAAAAAATTATGAAAGGCATTCCGCAGGTTGCCGTTTTTGACACCGCTTTCCACCAGACCATTCCCGAGGAAGCATATATGTATGCCCTCCCCTATAAATACTACAAGGAATACGGAATCCGCCGCTACGGCTTCCACGGCACAAGCCACAGATATATTGCACTGAGAACCGCTGACTTCCTTCAGAAAAAGTACCCCGGAAAGTATGACGAAAAAACGCTCAGAATTGTCACCTGCCACCTCGGCAACGGTTCCTCAATCTCTGCAATCAAGGGCGGAAAGTGTTTTGACACAACGATGGGCCTCACTCCGCTTGAGGGAATCATGATGGGTACCCGCTCCGGCTCCATTGACCCGGCAATCATTCCGTTCATTATGGAGAAAGAGGGCCTTTCCGGAAAGGACATTGACGTTCTCCTCAACAAAAAGTCCGGTATGCTCGGCCTGACCTCAGACGACGAAAACAACGAGGCCACCAGCGACAACAGAACGATTGAAAACAGAGCGAAAAACGGCGACAAGCGCGCCATGCTTGTTGAGGCAATGTTCTGCCATCAGCTCACAAAATACATCGGCGGTTTTGCCGCTGCAATGGGCGGTGTTGACGCAGTCGTCTTTACCGGCGGAATTGGTGAAAACAACCCGCACTACCGCACAAGAGTTGCCGAAAAGCTCGCTTTCCTCGGAACAAAGGTTGACGAGGAAGCAAACCACGTCAGAGGCGAGGAAATTGAAATTTCCACCGAGGACTCGGCTCTTAAGCTCCTTGTTCTTCCGACTGACGAGGAACTCATGATTGCCAAGGATACCTACGATATCGCCGTGAAATAATTATACATATAACAAAGCAGAGCCGTTCCGAAAAAACTCGGAGCGGCTCTTTTTTGAGCTTTCAGGCCGAAAAATTCCGCCGCCCGTCATTGTTCAGACAGGCGGCGGTTTTGAATTGTCTTATCCGTTTTCCGTTAAGCCTTTTTGGCAGTTTCTTTCTTTTCGGTCTTTGCGTTTTCATCCTTTGCTTTTGAAACAAGGAGGTTTGTGATGATGCCGAGGATGAGAGCGCAGGCGATTGAGGTGAGAGTAACCTTTCCGAAGTTTACGGTCAGTCCGCCGATTCCGCAGATAAGGATAACCGCAACAACAAAGAGGTTTTTGTTTTCGCCAAGGTCAACTTCCTGAATCATCTTGAGTCCGCTGACCGCGATAAAGCCGTAAAGAGTGATGCAAACGCCGCCCATTACGCAGTTCGGAATGCTTGCAAGGAAGGAGACGAACGGGCCGAAGAAGGAGATTACAATCGACATGACAGCCGTTGTGAGGATTGTTACAACGGAAGCGTTTCCGGTGATTGCAACGCAGCCGACCGACTCGCCGTAAGTTGTGTTCGGGCAGCCGCCGAAAACAGCACCGGCCATTGAACCAACGCCGTCTCCGAGGAGGGTTCTGTGGAGACCCGGCTCTTTAAGGAGGTCTTTTTCAATGATTGAGGAGAGGTTCTTGTGGTCTGCAATGTGCTCAGCGAATACTACGAATGCAACCGGAACATAGGCAACCGCAACCGTTGCGATATACTGTCCGTTGATTGCGGAAAGTCCTTTTGAAGCCTCAAGGAAGGTGAAGTCCGGAATTGCAAACCACTGCATATCGTGGAAAACCGTGAAGTCAATAACCTGGAGCGCAGTGTTGCCGGTCTTTGTTCCGATAACGGTAAAGATTGTTGCGGTGAGATAGCCTGCGCAGATGCCGATGATGAACGGGATGAGCTTTGCCATCTTCTTGCCGTATACCGAGCAGAGAACAACGGTGAAGAGGGTCACAAGACCGCAGATGAGCGCAACATAGGGGCTTGCGGCGGATACCGAGGAGACCTCGTCAACAATGGCTCCATCCTTGATAACCTGGGAGGTGACCTGTGTCATGACCTTGCCGAGTGTGAGGTCGCCAACTGCGTTTCCGGCGAGTGAAAGGCCGATGATTGAAACTGTCGGTCCGATAACAACGGCCGGCATGAGCTTGTCAATCCAGCCGACACCGGCAACCTTGACCGCGATTGCGATGACAACATAAACAAGTCCTGCAAAAACTGCACCGATGATGAGACCTGCGTGACCGGCCTGGGCGGAAGCGGCGCCGCCGAAAGCGGCAAACATTGAGCCGATGAACGCGAACGAGGAACCGAGGAAAACCGGGCTTCTGAACTTTGTGAAAAGGAGATAGACGATTGTTCCGACTCCGGCGCCGAAAAGAGCAGCAGACTGGCTCATTCCGTTACCGATGATTGAGGGTACCGCGATTGTTGCCGCAAGAATTGCAAGCAGCTGTTGGAAACCGAAAACGATCATCTGACCGAACTTCGGCTTGTCCTGAACATTGTAAGTGAGTTTCATTTTTTACAAACCTCCTGAAAAATTCTCTATTAAAATGCGCTTTCACGCACTTCAAGACTTAATGATTTTTACGCACTCATCTTCCTCATAGGGCTTAATGCAAACCTTGACAACCTCACTGCTTGAGGTTGGAATATTTTTGCCAACATAGTCCGCACGGATCGGAAGCTCGCGGTGGCCGCGGTCAACAAGAACGGCGAGCTGAATTTTCGCCGGCCGGCCGAAAGAGAGAATCGCGTCTATTGCGGCACGCGCCGTCCGTCCGGTGTAGATTACATCGTCAACAAGAACAACCGTTTTTCCGTTAACGTCAAAATCGACCGCGCTTGCGTTGAGAGTCGGCTGGTCGGAAACCTGGGAGAGATCGTCTCGATAAAGAGTGATATCAAGGCTGCCCGTTCTGACCGCCGCGCCGAGCTTTTCAAGGTTCTTTGCAACAATTTCTCCGAGCTGTTCGCCGCGGCGCTTGATGCCGACGATGCAGAGATTTTCAGTGGATTCGTTTTTTTCAATAATCTGGTGCGCAATGCGCATCAGCGCTCTGTCCATTGCAAGAGCGTCCATTACAACGGGTTCCGTTTTCATTCACTCCTTTATAATAACCGAAAGGGCAAAAAAAGCATAAAAAAATATCCTGCCGTGAGAGGCAAGACAGACATAGTTTAAGGCGCGGCAAGGCGCGCAATCTATATGAACATCTTGTCGGTCTCACTGAACCGCCCTTAAAGATTTGTTTTGTAGACTATACCACACGTTTAAAAAAAAGTAAAGGGTAAAACGCAAAATAACTCATTTTTGTTGAAAACCGTCAAAGCCAGTCGGCCGGAGAGAAAATTTTATGGTTAAGTCAGCAAACGCTTCCAAGCCAAAAAAATAAGTCTCCGAAAAAATCGGAGACTTATTTCATTTCTTTTTGTTGGATTCAGTATTTTCATTTGATTTAAAAAGAGCAATAATCTTCAAAATAAAATCAATGAACATCTGAATGTAAGCCGTGAAGCCGTTATCCATGCTGTTGTCCTCCTTCGCCGGTAAGCACTGATACATCTTTCCATTGCCTATTATATATCATGTCCCGGATTTTGTCAACAATTTATTCAAAAAATTTTAACGATTAGGAAAAGGTTGTAATACGCCGTACATTATTTGTCTGAATTTTTTGAATTTGAAAAACAAGCGCAAAAAACACCTTTTATTCCTCAGTCAAGAGCGCTTATGACGGGATTTTCGCCGGAAACGGCGTCCTTTTCAAACAGCGGGTTTTCCGGTGAGCAAAGCTCAACGGCCTTTGAAAGAACGTGAATCATTGCGGTTTTCGGCGCTCCGCCGTATTCGCCGTCAAGAGTCCACGGAACCTCCTCGTTTGAAATGAACCTCGCCTTGCTCGTCCTGAGGAAAACAATGTGCTTTCCGTCATATTCGTGTCTGATAACCTTTCCGAGCATTGCCGGTGCGGTAATCGGCCGTATTCTGCGGACAAGGAGAATTTCAAACAGACCGTCGTTGAGCTTGACGTCATTGACATTAAACTTGAAAACTCCGGCAACGGAGGTTGAGTTTGAAACCGCGCCGAAGGAAAAATCATCCTCAATAACACCGCCGTCATATTCAACCCTCATATGAACGGGCTTCATGTTCTTCCATTCCTTGAAGCCGCTGAAAATGTAGGCAACATGGCCGAAGCGGTTCTTCATCTTCTGGCTTGTTGCATATGAGGCCCGCGTTGCCGCGCCGAACGCCGCAATATATGAAAAATATCTGTTGTTGAAAAGGCCGATATCATAGCTGTTCGTGTTTCCGGCCTCAATAACGGCGGCGGCCTTTTTTATATCGGTCGGGATGCCGAGCGTTGTTGCCAGATCATTCGTTGAGCCTATCGGAACATATCCTATCGGAATGCGGTGCAGCATATCCATAACGCCGTTTATCGTTTCGTTCAGCGTTCCGTCGCCGCCGCAGGAGATAACGAAATCCATTCCTTCACCGTTGTTTTTAACAATGCTCGTTGCGTCTCCGCGGCAGGTTGTTGTCTGAACGGTAAATTCATAATCATCCTGCGAGAACTTTTCAAGAATCTGCTCAACAGAAGGCCTGAGCTTTGTCCTTCCCGCGCAGGGATTGACAATCAGAAGAACCTTTTTCTTTTCGTTACCCATACTAACACCTCCGACATAGCCGAACTTAAAAATGCAGACAAAAGTATATTATCTTACCCTTGCAGGTTCATTTTAGCAAGTGAACGCCGCATTGTCAATCGACTGTGAACTTTTTCCGTTAATTGAGTCAGGATTGTAAACAATTATAAGGAATTCTCCGCTGTTCGGTCGAATTTTCCAAATAATCATTTTTGGGCATTCTTCCAGCCTTTTTCATAAAACTTGTTATATTTTTCAGCCTGTTCATCCCAGACCTTATAGCTGTCCTGTCCTCTGTGGTCGGGAGCGGAAAAGCCGTTTTCGGTGAGGTACTTTGCAATATACTTTGAAAACTTGACCGAGCCTTTTGAATTGAGGTGGCCGCGGTTGAGAAAATCCGTTTTCGGGTCAATGGAAAGCTCCGTGAGCATTTCCCGCGTGCAAAAATCAATCGCCTTATAGCCCTGCTTTTGGCAGTACGCAATGAGCGAGGCATTCTCCTGCTGTTCATCCTTGTCTCTGAACGAGGGCATATTAATGAACAAAGGCTCAATGTTGTTTTCTTCAAGATATTCAAACAACAGCTTCAGCTCGTTTTTCTGGAAGTCATCAATATCGCTGACTTCATAGTCCCAGCAGTAATAATACGGCGAGCAGTCCATTGTTGCAAAAACTCTTGATTTAACGTCATAGGCGCCGAGATAGGTTGTGTGCGGCTTTTTGAAGTCCTTTTTAACAAGTCCGTCCTTCCAGCGTGAATGGAAAGCAATGAGCGGAGCGTACCAATAAGCCTCGCTTTTGTCAACCGTTTGTTTTTCGTCCACCGGATTTCCGTAGTAATCATAGACCCTGTCGGCATAGTCAAAAAGGCCAAACATAACTTTATAGCCCTCAATGCGGCCGGGAATGTTCAGATAAAGATTTTGAATCTTGGTTGGATTGACGCTGTTTTTAACCGCCGCGGAGCGCAGACCGTGAACATCAATGATTGCAAACTTAATGTTCTGGGTCTTCTTTGCATATTTCAGAAGCGGAATTGTTGCGCCGAACGGCTGGAGCGAGGTTGCAAGAAGGCCAACCGCAACGCCCGACTGCTCATACGCCGCAGTTGGAACAAAGCCGTATTTCACAACACTTGTTCCGAGCGCAACGCCGTCAACAGTGTTTTTTTCAAACTCGGCAAACGCCGCAAGGCTGCGCGTGTCGTGGTTCGGCGGATAGTCATACCGCGCGGCAACATATCCCACCGAAAGAACAAGAATGAGCAGGAACGCAACAACTCTGAGCCATTTTTTGTTTTTCATAAGCAATATATGAAACACGGGAAAATATAACACAAAATCCGTGTTTTTCCTTTCTAAAGAATTTATCAGAACTGCTGATAAACAAAGTCGGAAGCGTTGAAGTCACCACCGTATGCGCCATAGATAAGAACAAAGCAGACGGCGGCAATGATGAATATCCAGCGGAAGAGCATATTCTGTTCGTCAAGCTTTTTACGAAGCTTCATTCCGCTTTCCTGCATGATTCCGACAACAAGAAGAACAAGAAGCATTACAAAAATCAAAACCAGCTGCTTTCCGGAAGCGCCAAGGTTCAGCACCGTTCCGTCCGTAAAAATCCAGGGATTGAACTCGCTGAACATTCTTTTGAGCATTGAAAGCGAAATTCTGAGCGACGCCGCCCTTGAAAAGATTCTTCCGATGCTGACAAGGAAAAACGTCCTGAGAATTTGGAAAAGCTTCCATGAAAACGCGTCAGTGTTGATTTTCAGCCTCTCAATGACCTTTTTATACACCGGATCAAGAAGAATGCTTCCCGTTATGATAACGCTGTTCCAGAGGCCGTAAGCGATGTATTTCCAGCTTGAGCCGTGCCAGATTCCAACAAGCATGAAAGAGATGAACGAGGCAAGGAAGGTTGGAAGCATTTTTCCGATATATGTTCCAAAAACCTTTTTTGTCTTTTTGCCCATTTTTGCAAACGCCTTTGAAAGCGAGAGCGGATAAAAAATGTAATCGCGCATCCACGCGCCGAGCGTGATATGCCAGCGGCGCCAGAACTCCGCAATCGAACGGGCAAAATACGGGCGCTCAAAATTGACCGCCATTTCAATTCCGAATGTTTCGGCAATACCGGAGATGATGTCCATTCCGCCGGAGAAGTCCGCATAGACCTGAAAGCCGTATGCAACCGAACCGAGGAAAATTACAAAGCCAGTATACTGGGTGTAATTATCAAAAACATTGTCTGCAATGAGGCCGATATATTCCGCAATGGTGAGCTTTTTGATAACGCCCCAAAGCGCAAGCTCAAGACCGTGGCGGAACTTCACCGGGTCAAAGCGGTTGCCCTCAAAAAGCTGCGGTGCAAGCGCGCCGTAACGTCCGATGGGGCCTTGAATAATTTGAGGAAAGAAGCAGACAAAAAGCGCAATCTTTGCCGGATTTTTTTCCGCCGCAAGCTTTCCTCTGTAAACATCAATGATATAGCTCGTGGCCTGGAGAGTATAAAACGAAATTCCGAGCGGCAGAGCAAGGTTGATTTTCGGCGCGGCGGCCTTGACACCGAAAAGGTGAAGAATTGAAAAAGCCTGTCCTGAAAGGAAGTTGAAATACTTCAGAAAAACAAGGAAGCCAAAGCAGACAACAAGGCCGAGCGCAAGAATGAGGCGCTTTTTATGCTGAACAGAAAGGCGGTACTGCTTTTTTTCATCGCGCGTAAGTTCGGGATGAGCGGCAAGATACGCTTTTTGAATGTTGTTATGCTTATCGAGCCAAAGGGCAACAAGCCAGATGCAGACCGTTGTGAGCAGCATGAAGTATCCGGTGGATATTCCGCCTATGAAGTAAAAAACAAGGCTCGAACCAAGAAGAACAGTCCACCGCTTTTTCAGCGGAAAGGCATAGTAAAGAATGCCCGTTACAAGCCACAAAAGGGCAAAATCCAATGATATCAGCGTCATAAATTTCCGGTGGGGCGGAAAAACCGCCTTGTCCTTTCATTATGTATTCAAGTTTCCGGCAAAAGAGCGCCGTTTATGAGGCAGAACGCCGCCTTAAAGGCGGCGCAGGCAAAAATCAGTCAAGAAGCGATTCAACAAGCTTGACCATTGCGTCAACGGAGTCAAAATTCTCCGGCTCAAGCTCGTCAATGCCGACTGTGATATCAAACTCCGAATTGATTTCCGCAACAAGGGAAACAATGTCAAACGAGTCAAGAACACCGTTGGTAACAAGTGCGTCCTCGTTTTCAAAATCAATTTCCGGATGAAGGTCGTTTAAGATGCTCAAAAGTGTTTCTTTAATTTTCATTTTGTCGTTAACTCCTTTTACTTTGCCGCGCTGCGGCAGTGATTTTGTTGATTAGATTGCTTATATTTTTATATACTGCTCGCTTCGTGTTTTTTCATCAAGGAAGCCAAGCTTTTCATAAAGAGAGAGAGCCGGAACATTCTTTTCGTCCACCCAAAGTTTCACGGTTGAAATGCCGTCATCCTCTGCAAACTGAAGAACGGTTTTAATGAGGCTTTCGGCAAGACCCTTTCTTCTGTGCTGCGGAGCACAGGCAACGTGTTCAATGGTAGCGTTCCTTCCTCTGCGGCTCAAGACAAGAACGCAGGCAAGACTGCCTTTTTCATCCGTGAGAGCAAAGAAGCAGCCGCTGTTTTGAATAAGCATGAAAGCGTGTCTGTTCGGAAGAGGGATGCTTTTTTCGTCAAGTGTTTTCTCCCAAAGGGAAAGAACATCGTCATAGTCAGCGGTCTTTGAGAGTTCATAGCCGGGCGCAATTTCCGTTTTGAGCGCCTCGCTCTCAGTCTTTTTGAGCTGAAGAATCAGCCTTTTGTATGTTTTATATTCGCTGAACAATCCGCAGGAAAGGAAGGACTTCACCGTTTCTCTGTCTCCGCTTCTTCCGCGGAACGTCACATCCAGCAGAACGGGCTTTGAAAGCCTTGTGCTTTCAAAAAGTCCTTTTGCGCTTCCTCCCATTGAATAATAGAAAGAATAGTAGTAGGCCAAATAATAATCATCGTAGTCACAGAGAACAAAGAGCCATTCATCGTTTTGAACGGCGAACATCCTGCCCTCAGAACAAAGCCTGTAAATTTCATCCGGAAGCATATAGCAGTTGGAGCGCAGCATCTCCCCTTGTCTGAAAGCTTTAATAATTTCCGTGTGTTCTTCAAACGAGTGGATTTCAGTCATTGTCAATGAACTCCTTTTTCAACGCGATTCGGTCAATCTTCGCGTTTTTTGTCATAGGCATTGCGTTCATGTGTACCATCCTGTTGGGGAGCATATACTTTGGAAGGATTTTTCCGGCCTCGGTAACAACCTCACGGTCGCACGGTTCTTTTGACTGATAGAAAAGGACAATCTTTTCCTCATCTGTGTCATATATGCAGCACGCCGCGTCAACAAACTCAAGGGCATTGACGGCGATTTCAATTTCCGAAAGTTCAATCCTGTGTCCCATATGCTTAATCTGGTAGTCTTTGCGCGAAACAAAGTAAAGATTGCCGTCCTCGCCGTATTTTGCAAGATCTCCCGTGCGATAGATAAGCTCGGGATAGAAAGGGTTGCAGGGATTTTGGCAAAACGCCTCAGCCGTTTTTTGCGCATTGTTGTAATAGCCGAGAGCAAGGGACGTTCCCCTGACGCAGATTTCCCCCTTAACGCCGGGTTCTTCAATGAGCGTGTCGCCGTCAAGAAGAAGAATGTCCGTGTTTTTGAACGGAACGCCGATGGGCAGCGCATCCTCATTTTTGAACGGTCTGTCAACCTTATAATAAAGGCAGTTGCAGGTAATTTCCGTTGGGCCGTAAAGATTGACAAAATGAACCTCCGGGAGCTTTTCGCGCCAATAATTGAGGACCTTGTTCGGCATAACCTCACCGGAGAACATGACCGTCCTCAGCGACAAGGGAACCTTTTTTTCAAAAGCGTTGAGGTTTTCAACAATGCGCAGCGCCGAGGTTGCCCAGATAATTGTGTTGATTTTTCTTTCTCCTATGCAGTCAATGAGCTTTCCGGGAAAGGAGAAGAAAAGCTTCGGGATAACGTGCATACTTGCGCCGTTGCGCAGCGTGGAATAGATATCCTTGACGGAAACATCAAAATCAAACGGCGCCTGATTGCCGAAAACACAGGTTGAATCAAAAGAGAATGTTTCCGCAAAGTTTTCAATCAGGTCAACAACCGAGCGGTGGCAAACAAGAACGCCCTTGGGCACACCCGTTGAACCTGAGGTAAAAATTGCATAAAGCGGGTCGGTGTCAATGGCATGGCTGCGCCGTTTTTGAATTTCCGCCTCATTCGCCGGGAAAGAAACAGCTTCCTCAAAAAGCAGCCTTTCACCGGAGAAGCCGATTTCATCAAGCATTTTGTTGTCTTTTTGAAAAATTATTGCACATTTCGGGTTGAGCGTTTCAAAAATAAGCTTGACCCTCTGCGCCGGAAGAGAGCGGTCAACGGGAACATAGAAGTTTCCACTCATCACCGTTCCCATAAAGGAAACAAGGCTTTCAATGTTCCTGTCTATGAAAACAACAACAGCCCCTTTGGTTTGGATACCCTTTGAAATCAGCGCAGACGCAACGCAAACGGCGTTTTTATAAAGTTCGGAATAGGTGATCTCCTTTTTGCTGTCTGAAAAAACAACCTTTTGCGGATAGAGCGAAACGCTGTTTTCAAGGTAATCAAGAATATTGGTAATCATAATGAAGTTTCATACTCCCATTCAATCAACGGTTACTTTCCTGCACCGCCGGAAAAAACGGCGCACACAAGTAGTGTAATTATAGTATATTTTGCCCCTTTAAGTCAACAGAAAATACAATTTAATTATAATTTGCTTTCTTGTTCGGCGTTCTGCGCCGCGCCGCCAAGCCACATCTCTTCAAACTTAACGCCGGAGAGGTTTTCAAGCATTGCCTTTTCACCGTCCGTCAGCTCAACATAGCCGTGTTCATGCTTAAAAGCAATCTTTTCGCGGATAAGCGCGTGCTTTTCGCGCGTGAGATTATAGGTGCAGATAACCAAAAACGCCATAACAAGGAAGCAGACCGGAACGATCGTATAGCAGACCGAAACGCCGAACACCGCGCGCGGACTTTGGGCGTTCCCCGGCAGATCCGTGTTATAGCCGAACGCGGAAAGGATGCTTCCAACACCGAGCGCCGCAAAGCCGCTGACAAATTTTTTGACAAAGGTTGAAAATGTTGAAATAACGCCCTCTCTGCGCTGACCGGTGAGCATTTCGTCAACATCGGTAACGTCGGGAAGAATATTGCTTTGAACGCTCGCCATTCCGGCAAGACCAAGACCATAGAAAAACTCAACAATAAAGATTATTGCCGGGTTGCCGAGCGATTTTGTGCACCACGCAAGCAAAAGAGCACCGGCCGCAACCGGAACAAACACCCTCGCCGGGAGCTGTTTGCTCTTTTTGATTGAAAGGAAGTAGGCCGGAAGAAAGCCTGCGGCTTCGCCGATTCCGCTGACGAGCACCAGCATTGAATAGCTCTTCTGCTGGTCAATAACGGCCTTGAGGTAGTAATAAAAGCACTGAGAGGAAAAGGCCGACGCAAGAAGAATGAAAAAGCCGAAAATGAAATACTTCCTGAAAACGCGGTTTTTAATTACCCACTTGTACTGATAAACAAAGGAATGGAAATCAAACGGTTCGTTGACCTGGTTTTCTGAGCTTTCCTCCTTTGTTGTTTTGAATGTAATAAGCAGCGGCAGCGACGTCCAAAGACTCAGAACAATGCCCATTATCAAAAAGCGGCTTCTATGCTCGGGAGAAAAGGTCGGCGTGTTGAAAATTCCGTCAATTCCGCCGAGGATCATTGCCGCAATGGCGAACGAGGAATAGCTTGCAACCGCGTCAAGAACGGTTTTGACCGCGTTGAACTGAGTCCTCAGGTTATATGTCGGCGCAATCTGCGGAAGCATTGCCGTGTGCGGAACGGTGATGAAGGTTGCAACCGTTTTATAAAGCATATAGGCAAAAATATACCACCACATTGTTTTTGTTGAGTTTCCGGAAGCGGAAATTCCAAACGAATTCCACATCAAAAAGTACGCAATAACGGCCGGAATAACTCCCCAGCGCAGATATGGCCGGTGGCGGCCGAGTTTGTTGCGCGTTCTGTCTGTGATTATGCCCATGAGCGGATCCGTAACGGCGTCACAAATGCAGGAAAACATTGCAACCATGCCGTACTGAACGTGGGAAAGCTTTTCAACGTCCGTTAAAAACGGCATCAGATAGGTCGAGATAACATACATTCCGCCGCCGGTGAAAAAGATTGCGGAGTTATAGCCGAGCATCGGCGCAAGCTTTGTTCCCTCCTCAACGCCAATGAGCCTTTTGAGCGAGGAGAGCAGGCTCCTTTTCCCTGTTTTTTCCATCATCCGGTTTACTCCTTTGCGCCATTTTCAAAAAGGTAACCCTTAATAAAGAGTTTTTCGCTTGTGACGCCATGTCTGTTTTCGGTCGGAACGGGTTCGGTTCTTTTGTTAGACTTGTTGAAAACAACAATTTTTCCGTCGATATATTTCACCATAACAGTGTGGAGCGAGGAAAAAATGCGCCTGTGGTTCCAAAAGGAAAGGATTCCGCATTGGCAATGGGGCAGTTCATTAAAGAAAGTGTTGTAATCCCACGTTGAGCGGTAGTCAATGTTCCGCGCGTCAAAAAACTTTCCGAGCGCGCAGACATTTGAGCCGAAAAAGCCCATCATTATGCTTGACTTCGGATACATCTCATAGCAGACGCGCGGAAGAGTCGTTTTTACACCAAGGTCACGCGCAGCGTTATAGACGGCAATCATCTCGCACCCGCACCAGCCGACCGAATAAAGCCCGTATTTGAGCTTTGAAAGCTCGCCCGCATCCTGCCCGTTGAGGTAATCGTCCGGCAGATTGATAAGTACGTTATGATAAAAATTCTTTTTTTCAAGCATTGCTCTTCTCCCTTTCAGCTTTTTATACACTTCCAATTATAGAATAAACGGCCGCAATAGTCAACAGCAGCCGCTCAAAAGCCGAAAGGCAGACGAATTTAACTCTTTTTAAATAATTTGACAAATATCGGTAATATGTGTATAATCTCTTTGAAAATCAAAACAAAAGGAGAAAACATTATGTCAACATTTTTTTCAGGCGTTTTTCTGAAGATCATCTCGGCGCTTTCCGCGTTTTTGATGTTCTTCCTCAGTCCCGGCGGCGCAATCCGCCAGCCGCTTGTCTCGCGCTTCTGCCCGGCATATTACGGAAGCGCGGCCAAAGCGAACGTCCTTTCGGACGTCAATGTTCCGCAGCACCCCCTGCTTGCAACCGAGGGTGTTAACGGAATGCACGGAAATTCCTATAACACCGGCTCTTACTCCTATCCCGGACCGCTTGGTGTTGACCCCGTTGTCAAATCAAAATCAATGAATGTTTTCGGCGGCCTTGTTGCAACGCTTATGTTTGACAGCAAGGGCAGGATCATGTGCATCAGCGGAAATGTTGTTGGCTTCCGTCTGCTTCTTCTTGACGCGGATACGCTTGAAATTCTTGCGGAAACAAGACTTCCGCAGCGCGCTTCAACAAGGGAGTTTTTCAAAACGCTCAACTTTGACGTCATTTCAAACGATACCTCCGGCGGCGCATACTGTCACCTGCTCAAGGGCGACAGGCCGATTATCGGAAACTCTGACAATGTTGTTCAAATTTTCCGCGTTGATGAAACGGACGGAAAATGCAAGTGGGTTGTTGAGGAGGAATATGACCTCATGCCGTATCTCCCCTCCGGCTCCTTCATCACGGACGCCGTTCCCGATTATGACGGAAACATCTGGTTCGTCACCCGTCCGGGCGAGGTTGGAATCATTGACAAGGACACAAAGGAAGTCCGCATGACAAAGCTCCAAAACGAGGAAATTCAAAACAGCTTTGCCGTTGCCGAGGACGGAATGTACATTGTTTCAGACACGGCGATGTATCGCTTTGACCTTGACGAAAACAAAATGCCGCGCTATACATGGCGGACGGAATATGACCGCGGAACCGTCCTCAAGCCCGGCGCAATCAACCAGGGCAGCGGAACAACTCCCACCCTCCTTGACGTTCCCTGCTCAAACGGCAGCGTAAGAAAGCTTTGCGCAATCACGGACAACGCAGACAAAAGGGTCAATGTTGTGATTTATGACAGGCTCACGGGTGAAACGATTGCCACTCAGCCCGTTTTTGATGAGGGACACTCGGTCAGTGAAAACAGCCTCATTGCTCACGGACGCTCATTCATTGTTGAAAACAATTACACGGAAACCGGCTCCGGCTTTCTTGAAAGGAACCCAACAAGCTATCCCGGCGTAACAAGAATTGACATGAACGCCGACTGCACCGGCTGTGAGGTTGTTTGGGAAAGCCGTGAAGCCTCCTGCACCGTTGTTCCGAAGCTTTCAACAAAAAGCGGCCTTGTTTATCTTTACACAAGAGAACAGAACAAGGACATTCCAAAAAGCGCCGTTGCGTGGTACTTCACCGCGATTGACTTTGAAACCGGAGAAACCGTTTACAAGGTCTTTACCGGAACGGGCAGGAATTGGAACAACAGTTACGGACCCATCACAATCGGCCCGAACGGCACGGCATATGTCGGCGTGTTCAACGGACTTATCTCAATTTCAGACCAAGTAAAATAAGCAAAACAAAATTCTCCGATTCAGCCTGAACCGGAGTTGATGAAAAATAATCCCGCAATACCGCGCAGCTTTTTTGCGCGGTATTTTTTCTTTTATTTTTTCTTTTATTTTTTCTTTTCTTTTCTTTTATTCAGTCTAATATCTATCAGTACTTTATTATTCAGTACTTAATATTCAGTACTTAGTATATCAGTATTTAATTAAGGCCGGTTTTCAGTGAACTGATTTTCAGTGTACTGATTTTCGGGTCACTGCTCCGGCAGACGGAGAAGAACCGAATTTCCTATTTTTCCTTCGGCCTTGCAAAAAGGGAAACAACAAGGCCGGACATGATCGCCGCCATGATTCCGACACTTGCCGAGGTAAGCGGCCCGTCAAGAACGCCGAGCAGTCCTTTTTCGGCAACGGCTTGCTTTGTTCCTTTTGCAAGGTTATAGCCAAAACCGGTCAGCGGAAGCGTTGCGCCGGCTCCGCCCCATTTTGCAAGCGGTTCATAAAGCCCCACGGCGCCGAGAACAACGCCGCAGACAACGAACAAGACAAGAATTTTTCCGGGCGTGAGCTTTGTCAGGTCAATAAGAAGCTGACCGACAACGCAGATGAGACCCCCAACAAGAAACGCCTTGCAAAGTTCAAGAAACATCTCCACGGTCACATCACCGCCTTAATTTTTGAAATACACTTTTTGACACATTTTTTGTTGTCCGTGAGGCAGCAGGCCGCCGCACCGAGCAAGGCGAGCGCAAGCATTACGGCGAGCACCTTTTTCAAAACGCAGAGACATTTGTTGAGCTTCATCAAACACATAAAAAATTTTACGCAGGAAAGAGCTTTCATTTTTGTTTTACCCCCTTTATCTTTTTATGAGAACCGCGTGGGCAATTCCGGGGATGCTTTCGCCCTGGAGCGAGGAAACGGGAGACATCAAAGCACCCGTTGCAACAAACAGCACCTTTTTGAAAAAGCCGTTGCGGAATCTGTTGAGAATATATGAGCACAGCACACTTGCGCTGCACCCGCAGCCGGAGCCGCCGGAATGGACGTCCTGCGCCTTCCTGTCAAAAATCAGAAGTCCGCAGTCGTTGTGAACCGGGGAAAGGTCAATCCCCTCCTCTTTGAGCATAAGCTCTTTCAGAAGGTCGCTGCCGACTTTTCCGAGGTCACCGGTCAGAATCATGTCATAGTCAGACGGCGTTGTGTTTGTGTCGCGCAAAAAGTCCGCAATCGTCTTTTTGGCCGCCGGAGCCATAGCCGCGCCCATGTTGTTTGCATCCGTTATCCCAAGGTCGCATATTGTTCCGATATGAATGCAGTCAATATACGGACTTGCCGCGGAAACCTTGTTTTTGAGAACGGCCGCGCCCGCCCCGGTAACGGTCCACTGCGCCGTTGGAGTGCGCTGACCGCCGTATTCAAGCGGATAGCGAAACTGCTTTTCCGCCGAGCAGAAATGGGAGCAGGTTGCCGCAACGCAGCAATCAAAGCCGCCCGTTTCAATCGCAAGCGAGGCCATGCACAGCGAAAGCGCCATTGTTGAACACGCGCCGTAAAGGCCGCAGGACGGAATTTGAAGCTCTCTCAGCCCGAACGAGGAACCGATGCACTGGTCGAGCAGGTCGCCGGAAAAGACCGCGTCAACCTCGCTCTTTTCAATTTTTCCGTTTGCAAGCGCTTTTTTAATCGCTGTTTTGAGAAGCTCGCTTTCCGCTTTTTCCCAAGTCGGAAGTCCAAGGGTATCGTCCTCAAAAACAAGGTCAAATTCCTTTCCGAGAGGGCCTTCACCCTCCTTTTTTCCAACCGCGGCCGCGTTTGCAATTATGCGCGGCTTTTTTTCAAGAAAAACGGTTTTTCCTTTTCTCGTTGCCAAAAGCTTTTCCTCCCTCTCAATACAGGCCGAATATATAAATAATGAGTCCGTAGACCACGGCGCTGCCGCAGCCGAAAACAATCACCGGGCCTGCAAGTTTGAACATATTCGCCGCCGTTCCGAGAATGAAGCCCTCGGAAGAAAACTCCATTGCGGGCGAAACGATTGAGTTTGCAAAACCCGTTATCGGAACGGCCGTGCCTGCTCCGGCGTGCTTTGCAATTTTGTCAAAAACACCAAAGCCCGTCAAAATTGCCGTTATTGCAATGATAACAACAAGAACAAGCGCCTTAACCTCTTCCAGCGTCATCTGCGTTTTTGAAAAAAGAGACGTCAAAAGCTCGGCAAAGCAGCAAATCAAGCCGCCTATGAGAAACGCTTTGAGGCAATCGAGAAGCACCGGAGAGGAGGGCGAGGAGCGCTTAGCCATGTTTGAATATTCTTCTTTTGATACCGACACTAAAAATCACTTCCCGTAAAGTTCATCACGGCTATTTTTGCCGCTATGTTCAGAATTATACAGGCAAAGAGTTTTCAATCGCCGGTTTTTTCACACTTTAACTTGACAAAGTGAAAAGGTAAAGATAAAATAGATAAAAAATGCGGCATTCTGTTTCCGCGCCGCAAAAAGAAAAGAGGTTATCAAAAAATGGCTGTTTTTAAATCTTTCAAAGCCGTTCGTCCGCTGCCCGAAAACGCGGAAAAAATTGCCGCTTTGCCCTATGACGTAATGAACAGCGCCGAGGCGCGAGAAATGGTCAAAGGCAACGCCCTTTCCTTCCTCCACGTTGACAAAGCCGAAATTGACCTTGATGAGTCCATTGATCCGTATGACGAAAAAGTTTACCTCAAAGCGCGCGAAAATTTGGACGCGCTCCAAAATAACGGTTACTGCAAGCAGGATGAAGCTCCCTGCTTTTATATCTACCGCCAGATTATGAACGGCCGGGCACAGACCGGACTTGTCGGCTGCGCCGGAATTGACGATTACATAAACGGCGTTATCAAAAAGCACGAGTTCACCCGCGCAGACAAAGAGCAGGACAGAATCAACCATGTTGATTACTGCAACGCCAACACCGGCCCGATTTTCCTCACCTACCGCGAGAATGATTTTATCAGCGCAACCGTTTCCGGCTGGAAAAATGCTCATGACCCGGTCTATGACTTTGAAAAAGAGGGCGTTCAAAACACCGTCTGGGTCATTGACGACAGCGAAACGAACAAAAAGCTCACAGAGGCTTTTTCAAAAATTGACTCGCTTTATATTGCCGACGGACACCACCGCTGCGCCTCGGCTGTCAAAGTCGGCCTCAAAAGGCGGGGGCAGTTTCCGAATTATGACGGAAGCGAGGAGTTCAACTTTTTCCTTGCCGTTGCATTCCCGAAAAACGAGCTTGCAATCATGGACTATAACCGCGTTATCAAAGATCTGAACGGACTGACGAACGAGGAATTTTTTGAAAAGCTTTCAAAAGACTTCACGGTTGAAGAAAATAAAAAAGAGGGCGCTTACCGCCCGGAAAAGCGCCATACTTTCGGAATGTATCTTGACAAAAAGTGGTATAAGCTTGAGGCAAAGAGCGGCTCGTTTGATGAAAACGACCCCGTTTCAAGGCTTGATGTTTCAATTCTTCAAAGCAACTGCATCACTCCGATTTTTGGCATAGATGACCCGAGGACGGACAAGCGGATTGACTTTGTTGGCGGAATCCGCGGCCTTTTTGAGCTTGAAAGGCGGTGCGCTCTGGACATGAGAATTGCCTTTTCAATGTATCCGACCTCACTTGACGAGCTTATGGATATTGCCGATGCAGGCAAGGTTATGCCGCCAAAATCAACGTGGTTTGAGCCGAAACTTCTCAGCGGACTTTTTATTCATAAGCTGGGATAAATGAGTTGTTAACCAAAAACCTGCTGCCCGGCTTAATGCAGACAGCAGGTTTTTTGCGGTTTATAAATTCTTCAATGCTTCAAGCTGATTTCTTCTCCCGTATATTACGGCAACCACATGAACATTTCTTTCTTCATCGTCTATCCAAAAATATATCAAAAAGTTTTTGACTGACAATTTATGTATTCCTTGGCTATGCCAAGGTTCTTCCTCAGTCAGTGCAACCCTTTTCGGCATTACGCCGAGAGAAAATATTGCTTTTTTCAACTCGTCGAGCAATTTCATTGCCGTGTTTGGAACACAAAGCGTTTTTGAAATATAGCTGAAAATTTCATGCAACTGTTCATTCGCTTGCGGAGTGATTTTCACAGTATATTCATTCATTTTCAAGCTCCCATTTCAACGCTTCAAACGCCGCCTTTGCATCAAGCGATTCCCCGCTTTGAGCCTGCGTTAGTCCTGTCTTGAGAATTGAATCGAATGTTTTTTTGTCGATTGAATCGAGAGTCCGAATTTGCGTGGAAAGACTAAGTGAAAACGGAATTGCCCTCTTTAAAATTATTTGTTTGTAAAGCATATTGATAACAACCGAAACCGGTATTCCAAGCTGAGCCATAATTTCCTCTGCCTGTTCTTTAATCTCCGGTTCAACACGCGCAACAACATTTGACGTTTTTGAAGCCATTTTATATACCACCTTTCAGATTAATTATACCATATTGTATAACAAATAGCAATACAAATATCTGAGATCCAATAAAATAAAGAATTTTTTCTTAAAGGACTGATTATATTGACGGAAAAGCTTTATGACCTTAACAGTTACCTCACGGAATTCACCTGTAAAGTTGTTTCAGTTTACAGTGATGAACAATATACCTATGTTGAAACCGACCGGACGGCGTTCTTTCCGGAGGGCGGAGGCCAGAGCAGCGACCGCGGTTTTCTCGGTTCGGCCTATGTTGAAAATGTTCAGCTCAAGGGTGGAAAAATCCTTCACTATATTAAAAACGATGTTGAAAACGTGAGGAATTTAACACCCGGAGCCGAAATTACGGGAAAAATCGACTTCAAAAAGCGGTTTTCCGATATGCAGCAGCATACCGGCGAGCATATTTTCTCCGGTATTGTTCATTCTCTGTTCGGTTTTGAAAACGTCGGCTTCCATCTCGGAACCGACTTTGTGACCATTGACACAAGTGGCGAACTGAGCGATGACGATATCTGTAAAGCGGAAAGCCTTGTCAATGAGGCAATTTGGAAAAATCTTGAAGTTCGCGTTTTATATCCCTCAAAAGAGGAGCTTGAAACGCTTTCATACCGCAGCAAAAAGGAAATTGACGGCGCGCTGCGCATTGTTGAAATTCCGGGCGTTGACGTCTGCGCCTGCTGCGCACCGCACGTTAAAAGAACGGGAGAAATCGGCTCGTTCCGCGTTGTCAAAAGCGAACGCCACCGCGGCGGAACAAGGCTTTATGTCCTCTGCGGCGAGCGCAATATGCTTGACACACGAAAAAAACTTTTTCAAAACTATCTTGTCAGCAATCTTCTCGTGACCAAAGAGACGGAAACTTTCAAAATGGTTCAAAAGCTCAAAGAAGAAAGAGCTGCCCTTGCGCTCGAAAACGCCGCGCTGAAGCGCGAAATTTCAGAGTTGAAAAGCGAAAACATTGAGTCCGGCGAGCGCATTGTTCTTTTTTCAGACACCGATGACATGGACGAAGCGCGTTCCCTTGCAGACAGACTGGCCCAAAAGGCAACAAAGTTTGCGGCGGTGCTTTTCGGCTCAAATCATAGCCGATATGTCATTATCTCCAAAACCGGGTTTGACCTTTGTGCGCTCTGCAAAGAGCTTGGAAAAAGGTTTTCCGGCCGCGGCGGCGGACGCAACGGCATTGTTCAAGGCTCGCTTTCGGCTCCGGAGGGTGCGGAAGAATTTCTCAAAGAATTTCATTTTTAAGGGCATTGATATTGAAAAGAACAGCGCAAAATGTTATAATAATAAAAAAGACAAAAGGAGGAGCAAAAATGTCAAACAAAAGCTGCGAGTTCTGTGAACACTATCTCTATGACGATATGCAAGAGGAGTATTACTGCAATGTCTCCTTTGACGAGGATGAAACGGCGCGTTTTTTGAGCGGAAGAACCGCCTGCCCTTTCTTTAAGTATTATGAAGACGAGTACAAAATGGTTGAAAAACAGAATTGAGGTCATTTTTCGATGGAATCGTTGAAGCATCTCTATAAAATCGGGCGCGGTCCGTCAAGCTCACACACCATGGGACCGGACAAGGCCGCGCGGCTTTTTAAAAAAGAGTATCCTCAGGCGGACAAATATATCGCCTATCTTTACGGCTCCCTCTCCGACACCGGAAAAGGGCATAAAACCGATGTTGCAATTATTGAAGCGTTTGCTCCGGTAAAGACCGAGGTGGTTTTTGCCGGTATGCCGTCGTTCCCTCTTCCGCACGAAAACACAATGGATTTTTACGCCGAAAAGGACGGAAAAAGAATCGGCTTTGCCCGGATTATGAGCGTAGGCGGCGGAAACATTGTTGTTGAAGGCAGCGAGGTTGCAAAACACAGGGATGTCTATAAAGAAAGCTCCTTTGCGGAAATTTCCGAATACTGCCTCTCGCAGAATATAAGAATCAGCGACTATGTTTTTGAAAACGAGGGCGAGGAAATTAAGGAATACCTCGGAACGGTCTGGAAAACAATGAAGCAGGCTATCCATGACGGACTTTCAACGCGCGGAATTCTTGACGGCGGACTTGAGGTTGAGCGCAAGGCTCAGCTGCTTTATAACCAGACCCACATTGACGAGAGCGACACAACGCGCGAAAACCGCCTTGTTTGCGCCTATGCGTTCGCAGTCAGCGAACAGAACGCCGCCGGCGGAATCATTGTTACCGCCCCAACCTGCGGAGCGTGCGCCGTTGTTCCCTCCGTGCTCAAGTATATGCAGGAAAAGCGCGGCTTTTCCGACGAGCAGATCATCCGCGCCCTTGCGGCCGGCGGAATCATCGGCAACCTTGTTAAAACCAACGCCTCAATAAGCGGTGCAGAATGCGGTTGTCAGGCCGAGATAGGAACGGCGTGTTCAATGGCGGCCGCCGCTCTCTGTGAGCTTTTTTCAATGGGACTTGGCCAAATTGAGTACGCCGCCGAGGTTGCAATGGAGCATATGCTCGGCCTTACCTGCGACCCGGTGTGCGGCCTTGTTCAAATTCCGTGCATTGAGCGCAACGCCGTTGCCGCAATGAGAGCAATCAACGCGCTCTCGCTTGCAAACTTCCTTTCAAACACAAGGCGAATTTCCTTTGATGACGTTGTCAGAACAATGTATCGCACCGGAAAGGACATCTCCTCAAGATACAAGGAGACCTCAAAGGGCGGTCTTGCGGAAATTGAGCTGAGAAGAAAAACAAAGTGAGGAAAAACGAATCATGGACAAGCTTGAAACACTTTCAAAAATAAAAGACTGCGGCCTTGTTGCCGTTGTCCGGGCGAAGGACGAAAACGAGGCCGAACGCATTACCGAGGCCTGCATTGAGGGCGGCGTTGCCGCAATCGAGCTGACCTTCACCGTTCCAAAAGCGCACAGACTCATTGAGCACATGGCGGACAGATACACAGGAAGCGGTGATATAATCATCGGCGCAGGAACGGTTCTTGACAGCGAAACGGCGCGCATTGCAATCCTTTCCGGCGCGCAATACGTTGTTTCGCCCCACCTTGACGAGTGCATTCTGCGCCTTTGTGCGCGCTACCGCATTGCTTGTATGCCGGGCGTTTTCACACCGACCGAGGCGGTCAGGGCGCTTGAAAACGGCGCAGACATTCTCAAAATCTTTCCGGGAGACATTGCAACGCCGAAATTCATCAAGGCGCTGCACGGGCCGCTTCCGCAGGCGCAGATGATGCCCTCCGGCGGAGTCAGCCTTGAAAACGCCGCCGAATGGATAAAGGCCGGTGCGGTTGCTCTCGGAGCCGGCGGAAGTCTCACCGGAACGGCCAAGGACGGTGATTTTTCCGCGATAACCGAAAAGGCAAAAAGGTTTATTGAAATCATCAAAGAGAGTCGAAAGGGCTGACGGTGAGTATGCGGTGATATATTTTGAAAAACCGATGGAAATTACCGTGAGATATCACCCCGGTTTTGTTGAAAACTTTCCGGGTGAATGCACGGGAAAAATTGACCCCTTAAAAAGCAAAAAATACACCGTTACGCCGAAACCCGGCCGGATGAGAACCGAGCTGACGCTCAGTCCGGTTGAGTTCTTTGATGACGACTGAAAATAATCGGCTCTTTAAAGCACACTTTCAAAAATTCAAATATGCTTTTGATTCAAGCTTTCCCGTTTATACTCCGTAAAAAAGCTCCGCAGACCTAAGCCTGCGGAGCTTTTATTGCTTATTTTTGTTTTATCAGTCGGCGTTTTCTTCCTCAATTTTATCAACAATTTCCTGAGGAATGGCCTCGCCGTGCTTAACAAAGAGGATGCAGAACATACACATCAAAAATGCTATCGGGCAGTAATAGAACAACGACATATATGTTCCGCTGACCATTGCAACAAAGCCGTATACAATCGGTGAGGCAATCTGAGCCGAGAATGTTGCGGTGTAGTAATAGCCGGTGAAAGTTCCAACCTTTTCAAGTCCGCCGATTTCAAGAACAAGCGGAAGAGTGTTGACCGTGATGAACATATTCGCCGCTCCGCCGAGAATGAGTACCGGGAAAATCAGAACGCCAAGAATTTTGACAACGCCGTCAACCGCTTCCATAATGTTCTTCATTGCGGCCGCGTAATCGCCGTCTGCAACATCCTTTTGAAGAACATCACGGCTGGTTGCAATGAGCGATTCGTGGCTGTATGCGCCGTCTGTGGTCTCCTTGAGCGCCGCGTCAACCGCCGCATACGGACTTTCCTCAGACGGATTTTTGAGATACTCAACGTAGCCTTCAAGGTCAAGGGCAACATATGTGCTTGATTGGCTTGAAGTGCCGTGTTCGGCAAGCTTTTTGTTTTCGGTGTTAATGTCGTTCATTGCCGATTCAATGTTCGCATAGACTTTGTTTGCGGCAACATATTTTCCGCTTGAAAGGCCGTCGGAGGCGAGCATTACGGTGAACACACCGAAGAAAACAACAAAGACCGCAAGGAAAGTGCAAAGACCGGCCATGATTGTCTTTTTTCTTCCCCATTTTGTTCCGAGCTTTCCGGCCGGGATTGCGGCGGCACCGGAGCAAAGGCCGAAGATTGCCATAAGTATTGTTGCCTTTGCCGTTTTAAGGTGAAGAATTTCGGCGGCAAAGAGCGAGAAGAATGTTGTGATTGCGTTCGACGCGCAGAAAAGGAAGAACAGCGAAAAGAGCATGAAAACAAGGCTCTTGCGCTCCGCCGGAGAAAGCTTGATTGCCTTTTTGGCTTCCTTTTCGGCTTTTTTGGCTGCTTTTTCGGCCGCCTTTCTTGCCTTTGCGTCCATTGCCTGATTCTGGTCGGCTTTGATGTGAATGCTTGTGTCCTCTTCCTTAACGAAGAACAAAAGAACAAGCGAGCCGATAACCATAACAACCGAACCGATGATAAAAACAATCGGGAAGGTCTGCGCTTCATCGGTATACTGGCCGAAAAGGTGAATATAGATGAAGCTTGCAATGGTTCCGGCAACCATACCGATAAGGCTGCCGACAGAACCCGTGAGGTTGATTACAGCGTTGCCCTCCGAGCGCAGCTCGGGCGGGGTGAGGTCAGGCATGAGCGCAACAACGGGCGCACGCCAAAGAGACATTACAAAAACAAAAAGAATGATAAAAACCATTGTTGCGGCAACGCTGTTCGTTTTAAGCGCAACAATCGGGATGAGCGCAAAAAGAACGGCCGAAATCGGCGCACCGGTAACAATGAACGGACGGCGCTTTCCAAGCTTTGAATGGCAGCGGTCGGAAAGCTTTCCGAATGTGGGCTGGAAAATGACGCCGAAAATGTTATCAAACGTCATAATGATGCCGATGAACAGCGGAACAAGTGTGATGCTTGCGCCAAAGCCGACGTCCTCGCCCTGCGCTCTTGCAAGATTTGCAAGCCACGGAAGCGCCTCATTGAGCTTAGCGCTCAATTTTGTTACAACGTCTGACGAGGAAAGCAAGCGATTGAGAATTTTGGTAACATACGGGTCATAGATTGCCCACGCGATTGATGACGCCATGAAGCCGAAACCGGTCAGGATTGTCAGCTTGTAATTAAGCTTTTGCTTTTTCGGCGCATCCGGCGTTTTTGTTTTTTCTGCCATACTTTTTTCTCCTTTACTTATTATTTAAGCACACAAACCGCACGGCCGCAAAGAGCAACCGTGCGGTATTTTCCGAATCAGTCGGCTTTTTTGTTATTAGTCGTCTGCGTTCTGAACGGCTTCGTCAAGCCATGAGGTATCCTCATCCTTTGAAACCTCTCCGTGCTTAACGCGGGAGATGATTGCAAGGCCAACAAGGAAAGCGAGGGCGCAGAACAGGAACATGAAGTTATAATCTTCATTAAACAAACCGATAAGAAGTCCGCAGAGAATCGGGCCTGAAACGGCAGCCGAGAAGGTTGCGGTGTAATAATAGCCGGTAAAGGTTCCGACGAACTCTCTGCCGCCGATTGCAAGAACAAGCGGAAGAGTGTTGATGTTGATCATTCCGACGCAGGCGCCGCCAACAACAAGCGCAATCCAGAAGGAAACCCAGGTGACTGTGCTCTGATTGCCGAAGATCTGTGAAACGGCAAGATAGATTCCAAAGAAAACAATGCAGCCGATAAGACCGATTACGATTGTCTTTTTACGTCCAATCTTTCTTCCGAGGGTGCCGGCCGGGATTCCGAACGCGGCGAGCGAAACGGCAAAGACGGCCATCATGAGCGTTGAATAGATGGGCTTAACGGCGAGGGTTTCCTCGGCAAAGTTTGTAAAATTCGGGATAATTGCTTCCGTTGCGTTGCAGATGAAGAAAAGCGCTGCAAGCATGAGAAGGAGGCTCTTCCTTTCCTCTTTTGAAATCGGAAGGTCGCGGATCTTAATCTTTTTGGGCTTTTCGCCGTCTGCGGTTTCAAGTTCAACAGCGGCGGAAAGGTCATACTTCTTGTTCTTTTTATAGAAAGCAACAAGGGCAATGAGGCTCAAAACGGCAATGATTGCCGCAACAACAAAAATCGGGGTGTAGTTGACGTACTGAACAGCGCCGTCAACCATAAGAACCTTTTTCTGCGCAAGGGTAACGCCGTCAACAACGAAGCTGTCGTGCTTGCCCTCATAGAAAACCTTGAATTTTTCCGCAAGCTGAGCCGGGCACTGATAAACAGTATCGGTGAGCTTTCCAAGGCTGTCAACAGCGTTGACAATAACGCTGCCGTCCGGATTGGTTGCAAGAATCTGGCCGAGGGTATTGGTTTTTGCCTTGAGCATTTCAGCCATTCCGTTAAGGCCGACAAGACCGGCAACGGTTGAAACTATCGTTCCGATAACAAAGCCGAGAACCTGGCCGATACCGCCCATGATGTTGATGACCGCGTTCGCGTCACTCTGAAGATTGGACGGAGTGAAGTCCGGCATAAGGGAAACAACGGGTGAACGCCAAACGGACATTACAAAGTTGAAGCAGATGACAACGGACATCATGAGCGCAATGCTCAGAGCAATGGCCTTGACGGAGAACGCAACAACGGGAATGAAGCAGAAGAACACGGCGCAAACGGGAAGTCCAATGATTATGTAAGGCATTCTTTTTCCGAACTTGGACTTGGTTCCGTCGCTCTTTTTTCCAAAGAAAGGCTGGAAGATAACGCCGAAAATGTTGTCGATTGTCATGATGGCGTTAACGATGAGGGGAACGGAGAGCCACGCAAGCGCAGGCACTCTCTGATGGAAAGCGTCGATTCCGCCCTCAGCGGCAAAAAGCTCGGTGAACTTCGCCTTGAGGATTACGGGAACGTATGAGTTATAGATTGACCACAGCAGCATACACGCCATGAAGCCGAGGCCGATGAGAAAAGTTCGCTTATAATTAAGCTTCTGGGTCTGAGGCGCAGCGGCTGCGCCCTTTGTTTTTTCGGACATTGATGTTTCCTCCGTTTTGAAAATAAGGTAAGGTTTCCGCTCATAAATATCTATTATCCATTGTCACGGACAACAGCTCCGGGCAACAAATATCAGACACAAATGAGCATGACTTTGAGCTATTATACTATATTTTACTGTCCGTTTTCAAGAAAAAAGCGACTTTGTTGAATTAATCTACTTAATGCACAAAAATGAGCCCGCGTTTTTGTTGACAAGTGTTGAGAAAAATGTTCAAAAAACCGCCTTTGACATTCTCATGCCTAAGGCGGTCAAAATAATTAGCGTATAATCTTAATTTCACGTCAATGTTATTTTTTCTGTATAGACCTTGTCGCTGTGGTGAACATGAACTTCAGCAATATATTCTCCGGGTTCATAATTTTCCGTCATGCCAAATATATTGCTGCTGCGCAAACGGCGCACCTCGCCATGTTTAACAATAACGTCATGCGGCACCGCGGCATCGTGAACGGAATCGGTATGCACATACTCTTTTTCACCGTTAACAATTCTATAGAACAAAACGAGCGGCTCTTCGTCATTTGAAGCGATAAAAGGCCTGCCGACATTTTTCGCCATAACTTCAACTTCACAGCTGTCAAAAGAATATATGTTATCCGGCTCATGATAGGTCATGCTAATTTTAACCGTATATTCAACCTTTGGGGGTTCGTTTCCATATGGCAATCCGGCAAAGAAAACATAAATTGCCATTAGGATAGAGATAACGCGACTCCTAATTTCAAGCATAAATATCCCTCCTCACTTAACATTAACAGCTATCGCAACAATTTCGCTCAAAACATCTGACGGAAGATCGTTGTTTTGATATATTGAAACTCGGTATGTTCCATCCGCAGGATACTTACCGAACCATCGGTATCACACCCTTTCTATTTATTTTCAATTTAATTATAACATACACTTTAGCAAATTACAATATCGAAAACTGAAAAAGACGAATTTTTTCCAAGAGCAAAAAAGCCGCTGAGGTCTTTTGCAGCAAAGTAAGCTTCCTCGTTTTTGTTGACAAATCCCCTTGTGAATGATACACTTATTATGCTGTGTAAATTTAGATATTACAAATTGAATATTAGATTTTGATGCGGCAAATATATTGAAAAGGATTTTTGATTTATGAGCTACACAAAAGAGGACATTTTGCGCATTGCGGAAAGTGAGGACGTCAAGTTCATCTGCCTGCAATTCACCGATATTCTCGGAATGCTTAAAAGCGTTTCAATAACAAGAAGCCAGCTTGAAAAAGCGCTTGACAACCGCTGCTGCTTTGACGGCTCTTCGATTGACGGCTTTGTCCGCATTGAGGAGTCGGATATGTGTCTGCATCCCGACCTTGACTCGTTCGTTGTTCTCCCTTGGGAGAGCGAGAGCGGAAAAACCGCAAGGCTCATCTGTGATGTATATTTCACGGACGGCACCCCGTTTGAGGGCGATCCGCGCCATGTTCTCAAGCGCGCAATCAAAAAGGCCGCCGACATGGGCTACACCTGCAATGTTGGCCCGGAGTGCGAATTCTTCCTTTTCCGCCCGGATGAAAAGGGACGTCCCACCACCTACTGCCATGACAGGGGCGGCTATTTTGACCTCGGCCCGATTGACAAGGGCGAGGACTGCCGCAAGGACATCTGCCTGACGCTTGAAAGCATGGGCTTTGAAATTGAAGCGTCCCACCACGAGAACGCAAAAGGCCAGCATGAAATTGACTTTAAATATGACGAGGTTCTGCGCACGGCGGACAATGTTATGACGTTCAGACTCGTTGTTAAAAACCTTGCCAACCGTCACGGACTTTATGCAACATTCATGCCGAAGCCCGTTTTCGGCGAGTGCGGCTCAGGAATGCACACAAACATCTCCCTTTTCAAAAACGGCAAAAACGCCTTCTATGACGAAAACGATGAATACGGCCTTTCCAAGGCGGCATACAGCTTCATTGCCGGAATTATGGATCATATCAAGAGCATGACCGTTTTGACGAACCCGATTGTCAATTCATACAAGCGCCTTGTTCCCGGATATGAGGCTCCGGTATACATTGCGTGGTCGGCAAAGAACCGCAGTCCTCTCATCCGCATCCCCTCAGCCAAGGGCGTTGCAACAAGGGTTGAGCTGCGCAATCCCGACCCGGCCGCAAACCCATATCTTGAAATGGCCGCAAGTCTTTTTGCCGGTCTTGACGGCATTGAACGCGGTCTTACTCCGCCGCCGGCAAAGGATTCTAACATCTTTGACCTTTCGGATGCCGAACGCAAAAGGGAGGGCATTGACTCGCTTCCGAAAACCCTCGGCGAGGCCGTTAAGGAATTTGAACACAGCGACTTCATGCGTTTCTGCATGGGCGAGCACGTTTTTAATAAGTACATCGCCGCAAAAAAAGAGGAATGGAAGGAATACAGCACCCGCGTTTCGCAGTGGGAAATTGAAAAATATCTCGGAAAGTATTAATAAGAATATTTTTGAACAATAAAAATGAACGGGCGTCTTTCGGCGTATCCGTTCATTTTTTTATTTAATCACTCACTGCATAATCTGCAATACGTTTTGTGCAGTTCCCGTCACAGGCAGACATAAATTTTTCTTTGAACGGTCTAACCTTTTCTTTCTGAAAATCGCTCTTTTGAACCGCTTCAATAATCTCGTCCGTATCGGTAACAATTTTTCCTGGAACAAAGCTTTTGTAATCGTAATAAAAGCTCCTGTCGCGGTCATATTCCTCAAGGTCATAGGCAAAAAAGAGCATCGGGCGCTCAAGGAGCGAAAACTCAAAAATCAGTGATGAATAATCCGCAACAAGGATATCCGCGCAGCAGAGAGCCGTATCCGTGTTCACAAGCTTTGAAACATTGAAAACAAAGTTTCCGAATTTTTCCTTTTCTTCCTCGGTGAGGTCAAACTTTTCCGCCGTGAACGGGTGCAGCTTCAAAAGAAGAACATATTCCCCCGAAAGCGCCGAACAAAGCTTTTCAAAATCGAGCCGGTTTTCGTTATAAGCCTCGCTCGGATTGTTTCCGCGGAAAGTCGGCGCATAGAGAATGATTTTACGATTGCCGATTGAGGGAATCAGCTTTTTAAGCGCCGCTTTCTGAGCGGCAACAAAATCGGAGTCAAAAAAAACATCTGTCCGCGGAACGCCGAACGGTTTGATAATTTTTTCCTCGCAGCCGAACGCTTCGGCATAGCAGGGAATGACGTCCGCGCAGGAAACAAAAGCATCGGTATAGGTATTATGCATTGGAAAGCGGTCAAGATTCTCCCGGCTTGCACCCCAGGCGAGGTCAGCGGTGGAATATCCCCATTTTTTGAAAGCGCCGCAGGCATGCCAGAGCTGAATAACGCGCGTACCCTCTCTCGGTGCGTGTGTATATACGGGATCAAAATTATCCGTCAAAAAAACGCACCGGCAAACGGCATAATACTTTTGGAACTTAAGATTAAAAAAAAGACGCTTGAATCCGCTTTGCGGTGATGCCATTTCAACGCAAGTATAGCCCTTCTTTTTCAGGTATTCAAAAATGCTCCTCATATTATCCGGCATTGAGCTGTAATTGCAGTTATATGCAAAAAGAATCAGCTTTTTGTTAAGCGGTCTGCGCTTATAGAAATCAAACACCAAGGGCCAGACAAAAAAGAAAAGCACCTTCCGGCGAAAAACAACAAGTTTTTGTTTTATATTACCCATTCAAACAATCTCTCCCGTCGCTCCGGGCAACCCGGTCGTTTTTTCTATTATACCCGCGCCTTGTCCGATTGTCAAATAAACTCAAGACGAAAAACTCTTGACAGAAGCTTTAATGGGTGATAAAATAAACAGGCACTTGAAAAGGGATATGCCTCCTTAGTTAAATGGATATAAGAACCTCACGCCGTTAGCCGCAACGAGTTGCGGACGGCTGAGAGAACCTTGTTACTCGCTGTGCTCGTTATAAGAACCTCACGCCGTTAGCCGCAACGAGTTGCGGACGGCTGAGAGAACCTTGTTACTCGCTGCGCTCGTAATAATAAACCCCTGTTTTAAAATTAAATATACCTGCCTCCTTAGTTAAATGGATATAATAAACCCCTCCTAAGCGGCAGATTGTTCGATTCCTTCGAGCAGTGAAAATTGCATAAATCTTAAAAATGTCTCAGTAGCTCAG
>CAKSWC010000010.1 GCA_934511365.1 uncultured Eubacteriales bacterium | reverse complement strand
TTTGCTTTGGTCGCCCTCTTGCGGTGCCCAAATTTTTTCGGCTTTGAGAGCCGTAAAAATTTGACCGCTGCGCTTCAGGCTACTCGCTTCATCTGCCCCCGGCAGCGCTCGCACCCCTCACCCAAAGCAAGCGCGCTACCAACTGCGCTACACCCCGATAAATATTTGGTTGTCATATTTTTAAAGCTTGCACAGGATTTTTGCTTTGGTCGCCCTCTTGCGGTGCCCAAATTTTTTCGGCTTTGAGAGCCGTAAAAATTTGACCGCTGCGCTTCACCCCGATGTGCTTTTTCATACTAGGAGAGTATACCCCATTTTGAAGCTTTTGTCAATGCCGTTTTTCCGGTAAATTACTTGAAACTTCCCGTGTTTTGTAGTATACTTTTAAAATGTGTTACTTTGTTTTTGGGAGTTTTGAAAAATGCATCATAAACGAACGGGAGGCGTACTGCTTCATCTTTCCTCGCTGAACGGCCCTTTTGCGGTCGGCGTAATGGGAAAGGAAGCCTTCGCCTTTGTTGACAAACTCAAAGAATGGGGCTTTTCTCTCTGGCAGATGCTGCCCCTCTGTCCGGTTGATGATACCGGCTCGCCATATTGTTCGGTCAGCGCTTTTGCCGGGAATATCGCTTTCATTGACCCGCGCCTTTTGAGGGAGGATGGCCTTGTTACTGACGAGGAAGTCAGGGAAAACGAATTTTCCGGAAGCGTCTATGCTGCCGACTGGAAGTTCGCTGTCCAAAAACGGCTTGAACTTTTGAAAAAGGCTTTTTCCCGCCTTGACGGCGACACAAAAAAACTGATTGAGCTTTTTGCCGCTCAGAACGATTGGGTACGTCCGTTTGCGCTTTACAGTGCGCTCAAGGATCATCACGATAAAAAACCGTGGTGGGAGTGGGAGGAAAAGTATTCCCATTACAACTCCGCTTTGAAACACGCCGGTGAGTTCAAAGAGGAAACTGACTTTTATATCTTTACTCAGTATGTCTTTTTCACTCAGTTCCGCTCGCTCAAGGAATATGCCAACAGCCGCGGAATTTCAGTGTTCGGCGATATGCCCATATATGTCAGCCGCGACAGCGTTGACGTTTGGAGCAACACCAAACAGTTTCTCATTGATGAGGAAACTCTTGCGCCGTCAAAGGTTGCCGGTGTTCCGCCGGATTATTTTTCCGAAGATGGCCAGCTTTGGGGCAATCCGCTCTATGACTGGAAAAAGATGGAAAATGACGGCTATAAATGGTGGATCAAACGCATCGGCGCGGCACTCAAGCTTTTTGACCGCGTAAGAATTGACCATTTCCGTGCCTTTGCCTCCTATTGGGCGGTTGAGGCAAACAGCAAAACCGCCAAAAACGGCGAATGGCTCAGAGGTCCCGGAATGAAGCTTTTTGAAAAAATTCATTCTGCGCTGCCTCAGGCGGACATTGTTGCCGAGGATCTCGGAACATTCGGCGAGGACGTTGTGAAGCTCCTTGAAAGCACCGGATTCCCCGGAATGAGGGTCATTCAATTCGGCTTTGACGTGAATTCAAACAGCACCCATCTTCCGCATAACTATGACAAAAACTGCGTTGCCTATGTTGGTACGCACGACAACAACACAATCTTGGGCTGGCTTTGGGAGGCAGGCGAGGCCGAGCGTGCTTTTGCGCTGAGATATTGCTGCTTCGGCGGCCATAATTGGGGCGAGGGCGGCTTTCATTCCGGCTCTTGCCGCGCGGTGATTGAGGCCGTCTGGCGCAGCAGCGCAGACACCGCCGTTGTTGCCGTTCAGGATATGTGCGGCTTCGGTGCGGACGCAAGGATGAACAAACCCGGAACAAGCGAGGATAACTGGAGCTTCCGCATTACACCAAACGCCCTTGACGGCATTGACGGAGCATACTTCAAGGAAATTAACTCCGTTTACCGCAGAATCTAGATTCCGGACGCTAGACACTAGATGCTGGATTTTGCAGAGCATAAAAAACAAACCGCGGCATTGTACGGGCGTGGCTCGTAACCGCCCGAAAACCTCAATATTTTAGATAACAGATAATAGATATTTTTCTAACATCCAACATCTAAAATCCAAAATCTAACTTGGAAGGAATGAAAATTATGGACGCAATTAAAATTATTGACCACAGTGTGTATCTTGTTGACGGAAAGGAGCTGCTTTGCGGCGACATTGCTGCGCAGGAGGCAGAGCTTTCAAAAAGAGGGCTTTCCGGCTCCCGCGAGGGTACCATTACATATTCGATTCTCAACTCCCACAGCGTTAAAAAAGACGAAAAGAAAATGCAGGTTCGTTTCGATTCCCTTATTTCTCATGACATCACCTATGTCGGAATTATCCAGACCGCAAGAGCCAGCGGACTCAAGGAGTTCCCCGTTCCTTATGCACTGACGAACTGCCACAACAGCCTTTGCGCCGTTGGCGGAACAATCAACGAGGATGACCACGTTTTCGGCCTTTCGGCTGCAAAAAAATACGGCGGAATCTATGTTCCGGCGAATCAGGCGGTCATTCATCAGTATGCACGCGAAATGATGACAAAATGCGGCAATATGATTTTAGGCTCAGACAGTCACACCCGTTACGGCGCAATGGGCACCATGGGCGTTGGAGAGGGCGGCCCGGAGCTTGTTAAGCAGCTTCTCAGAAACACTTGGGACGTCACTCCCCCACAGGTTGCTCTGATTTACCTTGAAAATGCGCCAAAAAAAGGCGTTGGTCCCCACGACGTTGCAATCGCCCTTTGCACCGCAGTGTTCAAAAAAGGGCTTGTTACAAACAAAATCCTTGAATTCGCCGGCCCCGGCGTGAAGAATCTTTCAATGGATTTCAGAATCGGCATTGACGTAATGACAACGGAAACCGCTTGCCTTTCCTCAATTTGGGAGACGGATGAAACCGTTAAAAACTTCTATACCGTTCACGGCCGCCCGGAGGATTTCAAAGAGCTGAAGCCGGAAAAGGCAGCAAAATATGACATGGCGGTCAGAATCGACCTTTCAAAAATTGAAAGCATGATTGCCCTCCCGTTCCATCCCTCAAACGGCTACACCATCCATGAGCTTCAGGACAATCCGTCAATTCTCAAAGAAGTTGAAGATGCAGCCAAGGCTCAGTTCGGTGACAAGGTCAATTTCTCGCTCAAAGACAAGGTTAAAAACGGAAAGATTTATGTTGACCAGGGCGTTATTGCGGGCTGCGCCGGCGGAATGTTTGAAAACATCTGCGAGGCTGCGGCTATCCTTGAAAACGGCAGCACCGGTGACGGCTACTTCTCCCTTTCCGTCTATCCGTCAAGCGTTCCGGTCAACCTTGCGCTCATCAAAAACGGTGCCGAACAAAAGCTCCTTGAGGCCGGTGCGGTGTTCAAGCCCTGCTTCTGCGGTCCGTGCTTCGGCGCAGGAGATGTTCCGGCGAACAACGGCCTTTCAATCCGCCACACAACAAGAAACTTCCCGAACCGCGAGGGCAGCAAGCCCGGCGACGGCCAGCTTTCCTGTGTTGCGCTTGTTGACGCACGCTCCATTGCGGCAACAGCACTTAACCACGGGGTACTCACCGCGGCAACCGATGTTGACATTCCCGAATATGACAAAACCTATACATTTGATAAGGGTGTTTATGACAGGCGCGTTTATCACGGCTTCAAAAAGGCTCAGCCGGATTACGAACTGAAGCTTGGCCCGAATATTACTGACTGGCCGTCAATGTATGAGCTTTCGGATAATCTTCTCCTTAAGCTTGCCGCCGTTTTGCAAGACGAGGTTACAACCACCGACGAACTGATTCCGTCCGGCGAGACCTCAAGCTACCGCAGCAATCCGCTGCGCCTTTCGCAGTTTGCCCTTTCGCGCCGTGAACCGATGTATGTTAAGCGCGCCGAGGCTGTTGCGTCCGAGGAAGCAAAACGCAGAAAAGGCTCAAGCGAGGAAGTGCTTTCCGTTCTCAAAAAGGTTTGCAGCAGCGCCGAGGAGGCAGAGAAGAACACCCAGTTCGGTTCCTGCGTTTTTGCAAAAAAGCCGGGAGACGGTTCCGCAAGAGAACAGGCCGCGTCCTGCCAGAAGGTACTTGGCGGCTTTGCGAACATCTGCTACGAGTTTGCAACCAAGAGGTACCGTTCAAACTGCATCAACTGGGGCATTCTTCCGTTCACGATTGACAGAAGCACCGCTTTTGATTACGACAACGGCGACTATGTTTTTGTTCCCGGAATCCGCGACGCAATTAAAAACGGAAAAGAGGAAATTCCGGCAAAGGTCATTGCAAAGGACGGTATCCACGACATCACGCTCTTTGTTAAAGGCCTCACCGATGAAGAAAAGCAGATCATCCTTGACGGCTGCCTGATGAATTACTATAAAAACAAGCATTGAGCCGCTGATTGAACGAAAGTTAATATAACAATAAAAGCTATAATCCGTGTTTAAGACTGCGGATTATAGCTTTTTAAGTTATCCTTGCAAAGCGAGAGCATTAAAAGATGCCAAAAATCACCGGCACATTTCGCGCCGGTGATTTTTATAAGTAACATCTGATTATTTTGCGAGGTCTCCAACCATGAGCAGGAAACCGCCAATCTGTGCGCCGAATTCCGGTGCGCCGTCCATGATGAGCTTTCCGCTCTTTGTGGACTCAAGCATATCGTCCGTTCCGAGAAGCGTTCCAAGAGCGCTCTTGAACGAGTCAAAACGCAGGGTGAAGAAAGGCATTGCTCTCTTGTATTCGCCTCTTCCGGCTCTTGTTTTGCCGGCTTTAACGCGGATATATGCCGCAACTTCCGGGTGATCGTTGACCGCAAAAGCGTAAACACGGTCGGGGCTCTTGAGCGCCCATTCGTGGATTTCCGGATGACCCATTTTGTTGAGCTGGCTGATACCGCTTGAAAGCAGATAGAAGAAGCACTTAACCATAAGTTTCTGGGTGTCCTCATCCTCCGGCGCCTTGTCTGCGCCGAGGAGGGAGGCCATCTTAAGAAGCACCTGAACAAAGGCAACCAATGTTCCGGCCTTTTTGATTCCGTGAATCTTCGGGATAGCGCCAAGGGTGATGTTGCCCTTGAAGAAGCCGTTGAGGGCTTCAACGCTCTTGAACTCAAGCTCTATGTGAGGATCTTTTGTCAGGCAGGTGTGAACGAGCCATTCGCCGCTGTTAACAACAAAGTGCATTCCAACTTTTCCCTCTGGAACTTCCGGATTGAGGGCGCTGACCTGAATAACAGCGTGAGCGTGTTCAAACTTTTTTGCAAGCGACGGAACGTCCGTTGCAATGACCTTGACAAGAGGAAGAGCGGCGTTCAGAAAAATCTTGTTTGAATATAATGCTTCCTGAGGTATTGACATTATATTTGCTCTCCTTTCCTCTCAATTAAAATTCGTCGTCCCAGTTATCGTCTTCTTCAAAGTCCTTGTGCATGACTTCGCGGACTGCGGCGATGATTCCGTTTGCGTCAATTCCAACCTCGGCCATGATGTCCTCATGGAGACCGATGGGAGCAAACTTATCCGGGTGACCGAGCATCTTGAAGGCGCAAGCCTTTCCGGCTTCAACAACAACTTCCGAAACGGCTGAGCCGAGGCCGCCGATGATGCTGTGATCCTCAACGGTGATGATTCTTCTTGTGTCCATAACAGCCTTGATGATTGCTTCCTTGTCAATCGGCTTAATGGTGTGCATATTGAGAACGCGAACCTTGAGTCCGTCTGCATTCTCAAGGAACTCTGCGGCCTGCTTCGCCTGGAAAACGCAGGAGCCGCAGGCAATTACGGTGATGTCGGTTCCGGGATTGATTTCAACAGCCTTGCCAACTTCAAAACCGTAATCCATGTTCTGATAAAGAACGCGGTCAAAACCACGGTTGATTCTGATGTAATAGGGGCCAAAGTTGTTGTATGCGGCGTTAACGGCGTTTGCGGTTTCCATTCCGTCCGCCGGAACGATAACGGTGAGGTTCGGCATTGCTCTTGTGATTGCAAGGTCAACGATTGCGTGGTGGGTTGAGCCCGCCTGGCCAAAAGAAGTACCTGCGTGGGTAGCAATGATTTTTGCGTTAACATTCTGATAGCAGATGTCGGTGTGGAGCTGGTCGCAAGCTCTCATTGATGTGAAAGCGGAGAAGCCCGAAAGGAACGGAATGCAGCCGGCTCTTGCCATACCTGCGGCAACACCGAACATATCCTGCTCTGCAATACCGACGTTGATGACTCTCTCAGGGCAAACCTTGAGAACGTCTCCGAGCTTTGTTGATTTTGCAAGGTCTGCGGTGATTGCAACAACCTTGGGGTCTTTGAGAATTATGTCAGCCAGAGCCTTACCGTAAATTTCAGCGGTTGCAACTTCTGTCTGGTCGATTGCGTTATAAACAAATCCGCCTGCCATAATTATTTAGCCTCCTTTTCTACGCGAGCAACACGTTCGTTGTAATCTTCTTCAAGTTCCTTCATGTACTTGTCGAATGTTGCGTCGTCAAGAGCCATGTAATGGCAATGATAGTCGCCTGCAATATCCTTGATTCCGGCACCCTTCTTGGTGTCCATGATGATGCAGGTTGGAGCGCACTTTTCCTTTGAGCGCTCAATAGCCATGTCGATAGCGTCGCAGAGAGCGCCGATGTTGTTTCCGTCAATGGTAACGGTGTTGAAGCCGAAAGCCACCATCTTGTCCGCGAGCGGCTCAAGTCTCATGACCTCCTCTGTCGGGCCGTCAATCATGCAGTGGTTGCGGTCGATGAAAACGATGCAGTTTGAAAGCTGATAGTGGTTAATGGTCATGAAGCCTTCCCAGTTTGAGCCTTCGTCAAGCTCGCCGTCACCGGTTACAACATATGTAAGATAGTCCTTGCCGAGGATTCTTGCCGCAAGGGCGGTTCCGGCTGCGATTGAAACGCCGTGGCCGAGTGAACCGGTTGAAGCGTCAACGCCGACAACCTTGTTTGAGTCAAGGTGCATACCCATCTTTGAACCGGAGAGGTTGAAAGTTTTGAGCATTTCGGGATCGTTGAAGCCCTTATCGCAGAGAACGGGAGCATAAGCGATTGCCGCGTGACCCTTTGAAAGGATGAAGCGGTCTCTGTCTTCCCATTTCGGCTCGTCAACTCTGATGTTGAGATACTTATGATAGAGGACCGTGAGAAGGTCCATAACGCTCATACCGCCGCCGATATGACCGCTGCCTGCCCAGGCTGTTGTTTTCATGCAAAGCTGACGCAGCTCGTAAGCTTTCTTTTCAAGGGCAAGCCATTCTTTTTTTGAAAGTGGCATAGTTTTCTCCTCCGTATAAATTTGTTTTTATAACTGAGAACCCGGAAAAAGGCAAAAAGCCGGGGCAAACGGCGAACTGTCCGCAAACCGTAATATACAGTCAGATGCTAAGGCGGTAAGGCGCATTGAAAGATTTCCGATTCGCGGGCAGTTCGCCGTCCGCCCCGGCCTTCACTCCATGCTTTTCCGGTGTCTCTTAATTACAGCAGTTTCAGAAAAGTTCCGGGTGGTTCTTTGCAAGAATCTTGAAGCATTCCTCGCCGACTTCGATCGTGTGCTTGATATCCTTGTCTGAAAGCGAAGCGTTGATGAAGTGGTTGTGGTGGCTTGCAAGGAAGATTCCGCGCTTAACCATTTCCGCAATCCATTCCTGATGAAGAACCATGCTGTCATCGTTTGCTATTCTGAGATAGAACAGCGCCGGTGCGCCGGAGGTAACAAGGTCAAAGCCGTGTTCCTTACCCGCAAGTTTAAGTCCTTCGGTGAGCTTTGTTCCCTTTTCAAAGAACATCTTCGGGGTGTCAAGTTTCTTCATCTTGTTAATGCAGGCGATGCAGGCCGCAAACGGAACGGCGGAAAGCCAGTAGGAGCCTGTGTATGAAAGGGAGCTCATTGAGCTCTTAAGGAATTCCTTGCCGCAGATTGCAGACATATTGTAGCCGTTGGCAAGCGCCTTGCAGAAGCAGATGAGGTCAGCTTCAAAGCCGAAGAAATGGTCGGAACCGGCAAGGTCAAGACGGAAGCCGGCGCGAACGTCATCAATGATGAGGACGATTTCGTTCTTTGTGCAGATTTCTCTGACCTTTTTCCAGAAGCCTTCAACCGGGAAGGAGTTGTCATAGAAGTTACCGTGGTCATACGGCTGAGCGATGAGGGCGGCAATTTCGTTCTTGTTTTCCTCAATAACCTTTTCAAGGGCGGGGATATCGTTCCAAGGGATGACGATGTTGTTGCAAACATCCTCTTCAAGAACGCCGGGATAGTCCTTCTTCATGCACCAGGGTGAAACGCCGTGGTAATAGCCGCGGAACATGATGATCTTTTTTCTGTGGGTGTGAGCTCTTGCGCACATGATTGCGCCCTGCGTTGCGTCGTTACCGTTCTTTGCAAAGAACGCCCAGTCGGCGGTGTTGACGGTGTCAACAAGAACCTCGGCGCATTCAAGCATAACCTTTTCGGGAGTGGTTGTGCAGTTGCCAAGGGCAATCTGCTTCATTGCGGCGGCGTCAACGTCATCGTCGCAGTATCCGAGAACATTCGGGCCGTAGGCGCACATATAGTCTATGTATTTGTTGCCGTCAACGTCCCACATATAGGAGCCCTTTGCTTTTTCGGCAAAGAGGGGCCAGTTGGAAACGGGGATGAACTGGCCTTCTGCGGGGCCAAGGTGGCCATAGATGCCCGAGGGGATGATCTGGGTCGCCCTCTGGAACATCTCTCTGCTTTTCTGATGATTTTCATAAACCGGAATATTCATTGTTATACCCTCCTTATGCCAAATAAAGCGCAACTCTGTCGAGTATTCTGTTGAGGTTGTCTATCATATTGATAAGACCGGACATTGTTACGGTGCCCTCACCGATGCAGGCAACGGCGTTAACCTTTCCGTCAAAGAGGTCTCTTGCAAGCTTGATTGAGCCGAACTCCATCTTTGAGCGGTAGCTTTCGGGCTTCTGCTTGATTGTAACAAGATGATGATCCTTGACGCGGATTGTTGCGGCAACGGAGTCCTTGATGCTCATCTCGATAATACCGTCGGGGATATAGCTTGCGGAGAAGCGGCCAATTTCATCGTTGTTGCCGATTTGGGCAAGAGCAACGGTGATTAAATAGAACATAAGCTTTGTGCTTGTTTCAAAGAACTTTTCATCCTTGAGATCCTCATCTGTTGCTCTGAGATATTTTGTGAGGATATCGGTGAGCTTTGTGAAGTTGTTAAGAAGGAAACCGATCTTTGAAAAGCCCTTAACGGGGATGGGGGTAACGGTTCCGTCAATAAGTCCGTTGAATTTTTCGCACGATGAGAAGGGAAGAAGAACATTGCAGTCGGGGGCAACGCCCTGTTCCATTCTGCACCTTCCGTTTTTGAAAGTGATTGTTGCATCGGGGCCGTTCTTAACGCTGAAAGCGATTGAGAGCGGCTTTTTGACGTTTGCGAGTTTGCTTGCTTCTTCGTCAAGTTCGCAAAGGTTTTCCAAAGCGCCGAGAATACCGTAAAGGTTGATGTACGCTAAGGTTTTTGCATCTGTCATGTGAACTCCTCCTTATATGTCTGCGGACCGGCCGGTCGCGGCGCGGCACACTGGTTTTATTGTAAATATTCTACCAAAACGGCGTCACTATGTCAATGCTGTTTATTAAAAATAACAAAATATTAATAAATTTTGACAACTGTTTCAGACATTTTTTAAAAAACTGTCGCCGCAGCCTCTTAAAAAAAGCGGCGTCGATATTGATTTTTCGCACGGTCGGTGATATTATTGCAGCATAAGACAGCCGCAGACCCGGCGAGTGCATACATAAGGAGAGGTTAAGATGCAAAAGGTGATTTATTTTGACGAGGTCGGCGATTATTCCGATTATATTGACCAAAGCATAATAGATTATATAAACGAAGGTCAGATTGAAACATTTGAAAGTTTTGATACCTTTGACCTCATTGCCTTTGATTGGTATGACCTCAAAAACGCAGAGCGGGCGCACGCGCAAATTCTGATTTATCTTGACGCGGACGATATCTTCTATATCTGCGAAAACGAGATGTCCTACGGGGTATGCAAAAAGCTTTTTGCCCGCGGAGAAACCAACGAGCAGGCAATGTACCTTTTCTTCCGCAATCTTTTCAAGGGAAGCGGAAAATACCTTGAAAAAATTGAAAACCGGATCTCTGCCCTTGATGACAGCGTTTCCAACGGAATCAAAGGCGGACAAAAGGAGGATATTTCCGCCATCCGATATGAAGTTTTGCACATCAAAAAGTATTTTTCTCAGCTTGAGTTCCTGTTTGATAATATTTGCGATAATGACAACGGCCTCATCAGTCAGAGCTGTTTGAAATATTTTGAAATTCTTCACAACCGCTCGCTGCGCGTTATTTCGGAGCTGACCGCTTTGCGCGAATACATCACTCAGGTCAAGGAGTCCTATCTTGATCAGATAGGCATTGAGCAAAACGACCTTATGAAAGTTTTCACAATGGTCACCTCAATTTTTCTTCCCCTGACCCTCATCGCCGGCTGGTACGGGATGAACATCAAAATGCCGGAATTCGGCTGGAAGTTCGGCTATCCGTTTGTTATCATTTTGAGCCTTGTTGTCTGCGCCTTGTGGCTCATCCTTTTCAAAAAGAAAAAGTGGCTGTGACAAAAGAGCCGCACACCTTTTTCCTCTCCGGAAACGGGCGTGCGGCTTTTTCTTTTTGTTTTTTACTGTGCGTTGCTTGCTGCGGAGGAATTTGACTCGGATGAGCCGGCCTCTGCGTTTGAGCTGCTTTCTGCCGGTGTGTTTGCCGAGGTGCTCTCGGTTGTTCTTTCGCTTGCCGAGTCTGAAACCGAACTGCCCGAGGATGCGGACGGCATTGAAGTCATATCGCCGCCTGAGCCGCAGCCGGTCAGAAGAAAGAGGGAAAGCGCAAGAACGCAGGCAAGAATTGCTGAAATAATTTTTTTCATGTTAATTGCTCCTTTAGCCGGTATTTTTCCGGAAATACGCCGGGTTCGGAAAACCAATGGTTATCCGGGTTCCCAAAGCAGTATTCCCGGCCCTTAAAGTATTATTCGGAAAGGAGCGAAAAAATGAATTTTTCCGAAAAATCGTTCAGCTTTTCAAAATCCATGCTTTGAATATAAAGTTTTTCAAGCTCATCATGAACCGATTTTGCTTTTGAAAGCATTTCAACCGCGCTTTGGGTAAGTTCGAGCGCAAGACCGCGGTTGAGGTTCAGCCGCCTTGAGCGCAGGGCGGCGCCGTCTTTCAAAAACCGGCGCGCATGAATCATCCTGTCAACCGAAAGCTTCACGTTGTGAACGCTTCTGAGCGTTACGAGGGCGAGGGAAATTTCCGGAATTATCAGATGTTCGCAGTCCTCTTTCGGCCTCATCGGACAGTGGCAGAAAATTACGTCATAGCCGTTTTTGACCGCGCAGGCGCCAATCTGCTCAAGCAGCCGACCCGAGGCAAAGCCGTATTCGTCCTCGATGCCGATAATGCGCGAGGCATACGCTTTCACCGTTTCGTCAAAAAAGACGATGCCTTTCGGCGTTATTCCGGAGAGTAAGCAGACGCTTTTTTTGCCCGGCGAACAGTGCTTTTTTCTCGGCGTTTCCCGTGCGCAGAATCTTGACGCAAAGCCGGAGAGCTTATCTTCAAGAATATTTGGCGCAAGCAGCCGCTCGTTTTCCTGAAAAAGTGCACCGGCCGCGGAAAGGAAGCGCGAGGAGCGGCGGTGGAAAATTGAATTTTCAAGACTGAGCGAGCGGATTTCATCGCTTTTTTGAAAAAGTTCTTTTTCGTTCCAAAATGCGCCGAGGTTGATTATGTTTTCCACCGCGCCGGGGAACTTCGGCTCAAGAATGTGCGGCGCCGTTCCGTCCGCAATGCTGACGGAAAGCGAGGGAATCATCACGCCGTCGAGACTGTCCGGGTCGCTGCTGCAAAAAACTTGCGTAACATCGTGGCCTTTCTCCTGAGCGGCGGCGGCAACTTTTTTCATGAAAGAGGATTTTCCCGTTCCCGGCCCGCCCTTGATAATGTATGCGTGACAGTTGCGATAAGGATTATAGAGTTCGTCAAAAAACGAGACGAAGCCGGACGGACTGTTCGCCGCAAGAAAAATTTTCTTTTGAAAGCTCATCTGAGCACCTCCGTAAAAAATCAGATCGAATGCTTTTTTTGCTTTTCCTGCTTTATACTATTCCCTTTTTTCGCTTTTGCTACCATTGTAACTTTTTTATTAAAACCGTTGACAGAATTCTTTCCGGCAATATAATAGATGATACTTAACACCAAAGGAGGAACAGCGTATGCAGCCGAAAATCACAGACCCAAACACAACAACAAGAAAGGAAGCCTTTGAGCTTTGGATGAATGCGCCGAACCCGATGGTGACCTTCTTCAAAAAGCTTGACGTAACGCCGCTTGTGAAGCTCAGTCAAAAGAAAAAACTCAAATTCAATATGCTTTTGTGCTATTGCATTGGCAAAGCGGCAAGCGAAGTTAAGGAGTTTTATCTTCTTCCGGTTGGAAAGGAACTTTTTTCCTATGACTCAATCGCCGTGAACACCATTGTTAAAAACAAAAAAGGCGAGGTCAGCTCCTGCGACATTCCGTTCACCGGAAGCTTTGAAAAATTTAAAAACGACTATCTGAGTCTCACGCGGCAGGTTGCCGAAAATTGCGAAAATCATGACCTGACAGAGAGCATGGTTATCGGAACCTCCGCCATTGTTGACACGGAAATTGACGGCGCCGTTGGAATGAACAGCGGAATTTTCAACAATCCGTTCATGATTTGGGGAAAATATCACAAGAGCTTTTTGAAAGTGACTTTGCCCGTCTCTTTTCAATTCCACCACACGCAGATGGATGGAGCGCACGCCGGGCGCTTCCTTGCCCTTTTGCAGGAGAACATAAACACGCTGAATTTTTCCTTGAAAAAGGAGGGCGCCTCATGCAGACAATCCTGATCGTTGACGATGACGAAAACATCGGAAATCTTGAACAGGAAGTTCTTGAACGCGCGGGATACGGCGTCCGGCGTGCCTATTCCGGGACGGAGGCGCTCCTCCTTTTGGAAAATGAACGCTTTGACCTTGTCTTGCTTGATCTGATGCTGCCCGGCGTTTGCGGCGAAGATGTTCTAAAAAAAATCCGAGACATTCCCGTAATCGTCGTAAGCGCAAAGATCGACATTGAAAACAAAGTCAATCTTCTTTTAGGCGGTGCGGCAGACTATGTTACAAAGCCGTTTGATATTCGTGAGCTTGTTGCACGAATAAAGCTTCAACTGAAAAAAACGAAAAAACTTCCCTTTTCGCCTTTGATGACATTTGAGGAAATCACGCTTGACGAAAATTCGCACAGGGTTTATGTTTCGGAAAAAGAGGTCAGGCTGACAAGAACGGAGTTTTCGATACTTAAAATTTTGCTTCAAAACAAAGGCAGCGTTGTTGCAAAGTCGGTTCTTCTTGACAAGCTCAGCTTTGAAACGCCGGACTGCGTTGAATCCTCGCTGAAAGTTCATGTGAGCAATCTCAGAAAAAAGCTTCGCGAACAAAGCGAAAAAGATTACATCGAAAGCGTTTGGGGAATCGGTTTCAAAATCGGGTGATGATCTTAACCTTTTCTTTACCTTTCTCTTAACCGCTTTCTTAACTTTTGCCGTGTAAACTGTGTTCATCAGGCAAAAGGAGGTATTTGATACATGGAATATGTGCTTGAAACAGATGCTCTGACAAAACGCTATCGAAAATTCACCGCATTGAACGGACTTTCGATGCACGTTCCGAAAGGCTCAATCTACGGCTTTATTGGAAGAAACGGCGCCGGAAAAACAACGCTTATACGACTCATCTGCGGTTTGCAGGAACCGACCGACGGAAGCTTTGAACTTTACGGCGCACAAAACGGAGCAAAAGAGATTTATAAAGCCCGCCGAAGAATCGGAGCGCTTGTTGAAACGCCGGCAATCTATCGCGATATGACAGCAAAAGAAAACCTTAAACAGCAGTACAGGGTGCTCGGCCTTCCGTCGTTCGACAAAATAGAAGAACTTCTTACTCTTGTCGGTCTGTCCGATTCGGACAAAAAGAAAGCCGGTTGTTTTTCGCTCGGTATGCGCCAAAGGCTCGCAATTGCGATTGCGCTTTGCGGTGATCCGGATTTTCTTGTTCTTGATGAACCGATGAACGGACTTGATCCGCAAGGTATTATCGAAATGCGTGAACTTATCTTAAAACTCAACCGTGAAAAGCAAGTGACCGTTCTTGTCTCAAGTCACATTCTTGACGAACTTTCAAAGGTTGCAACTCATTACGGTTTTATTGACAAAGGCAGTATTATCAAAGAAATGAGTGCCGAAGAACTTGAAATGCAGTGCAGAAAATGCGTTCGCATTGAGGTCAGCAACATTAAAACGCTTTCGTATGTTCTCGATTCAAAAGGTTTTGAATACAAAATCATTGACAATTCAAAGGCCGACATATACGCCGATTTTCAGGTTACCAAACTTGTTTCGGCGCTTGAAAAAGAAAACTGTATCGTATACAGCATCAAAGAACATGACGAAAGCCTTGAAAGCTATTTCATCAACCTTGTCGGAGGTGATGAAAAATGATTAAACTTCTCAGAGCCGATTTTTCAAGGCTTTTCAAAAACAAAGTGTTTTATCTTTTTACGGCGGGTATTTTTGTTATTTCCGCCTATTGTGCGTTTTCAAATTACGGGGCCCTTTCGCTTTCTCCGGCAAAAGGGCAGGAAAGCATAACGGTTTATCCGCTTGAGATGATGCCGGCTGTTGCCTTTTTGATTGCGGTTTCAACAACATTTTTCGTCGGAACGAATTTCAGCAGCAACACAATCAGAAACAAACTTTTCTGCGGCTGTTCAAAAACACAGATTTATCTTTCAAACAGCATAGTTTCGCTTTTTGTTTCGCTGGTGTTTTCCGCCGCTTTTTCTTTGAGCGGAATCGGCGTTATAAAAGCCGGTGCTTTTCCGACCGATATTTATTTTGCCGTGGTTTCGCTCGGCGTTGTTTCTGCGGTTGCTTTCAGCTGTATTTCAACGTTTTTTTCTTTTGTTGTAAGAGGGCGCACCGTTCCGATGGTGGTTCTTATTGCGCTGTTTGCCGGAATGTTTGCGTTAACATCGACAATCGGTTCGGTTCTCGGCGAACCGGAATACAATTTGACCGTTGACAAAATCAACGGAGTGCCGTATGACCGGGTTTCGGTTATTCCGTCCGATGCGGAAATAACATATAAAAAAGAACCTAATTTGCAATACTGCGGCGGTACAAAGAGAAAGATTCTTGAAACTGTCAGCAATATACTTCCGACGTCACACATGTCGATTCTTTCAAATATCTCCGTTTCATCGGACAAAGACGGAGTTTGGTTTACACCGCAGTACAGCAGCGATGTTGAATTAAAAAAGGCTTCGGATGTGTATAAATATATCAATGCTTTTTACAGTATCGGCTTTTCGGTGTTTATCACTGCGGCAGGCGTGCTGATTTTTAAAAAAGAACAGCTTTCATAAAACAATGACGAATGAGGGTGAACGATCATGAATCCTTGGCTGATGTTTCTGTCGGCAGGTTTATTTTTGGCAGTGCTTATACTTTCGGTAAAAATCCTGATGATGAAAAAATCTGCAAGAGAGATTGAGCGGTCAACGAAGGAAAAGCTTGAAAACGACACCAACACCCTCATTTCAATTTCTTCGTCCGACAAAGACATGAAAGCGCTTGCGTCTTCTCTTAACAGTGAACTTCGTATACTTCGCGAAAAGCGGCAGAAGTATGTTTCCGGTGATGCAGAACTGAAAAATGCAGTCACAAACATCTCTCACGATCTGCGCACGCCTCTGACGGCAATCTGCGGCTATCTCGACCTGCTTGAAAAAGAGGAACAGACCGAAAGCGGAAAGAGGTACCTCAAAATTATCCGCGAGAGGACAAGCGCAATGCGCAGCCTTACTCAAGAGCTTTTCGGCTACTCGGTTGCGGCCTCGTCCGAGGCCGCACTTGAAACGGAAGAAGTCAGCCTGAACGATGTTCTTGAACAGAGCCTCGCGGCGTTTTACGGAGTTCTTTCAGAGAGGGAAATTGCGCCGAAAATTGAACTTGCCGCTGCACCGGTGATGAGAATGCTGAACCGGAACGCGCTGCGGCGTGTTTTTGATAATATTTTGAACAACGCCGCAAAATATTCGGACGGCGATCTGGAAGTAAGGCTTTCCTCAACCGGAACGGTGTCATTTTCAAACGCGGCAAAAAAGCTTGACGTTGTTCAGACCGAACGGCTCTTTGACCGCTTTTTCACCGTTGAAACCGGCGGCGGTTCAACAGGACTCGGCCTTTCAATCGCAAAACTTTTAACGGAAAAAATGGGCGGCTCAATCGCTGCCGAATACCGGAAAGGCAGATTGATTGTGCGCCTTGAATTTAATGAATGCGAATAAAAAATAAGCTCTATGCCGATTTCGGGATTAACACCGTCAATCGGTATAGAGCTTTTCGGTTTGAGGTCTCTCTTATCAATCGGGCAGCTGATCGTTCATTCCGGTTTGTTCTTTTTCCGCCGCCGTTGAGGAAAAAGGATTTTTTTATTTTTCAAGCTCGGCTCTGATGGCCTTGATGAATTCTTCGGTTGAAAGCGTCTGCGGCTTTTCGCCCTGCCAAAGAAGAGCAAGATCCTTTGTCATTCTTCCGCTTTCAATAACGTCAAGCGAGGCTTTTTCAAGTTTGTCTGCAAAGTTCATAAGCTCGCCGTTTCCGTCAAGCTCACCGCGCTTTCTCAGCGCACCGGACCAGGCAAAGATTGTTGCAATCGGGTTGGTTGAGGTTGTTTCGCCCTTGAGGTGGCGGTAATAATGCCTTGTTACGGTTCCGTGTGCGGCCTCATATTCAAAGTTTCCGTCCGGACTGACAAGGACGCTTGTCATCATTGCGAGCGAACCGAACGCGGTTGAAACCATGTCGCTCATAACATCGCCGTCATAGTTCTTGCACGCCCAGATGTAGCCGCCCTTTGAGCGGATAACTCTTGCAACGGCGTCGTCAATGAGGGTGTAGAAATAGGTTATTCCGGCCTTTTCAAAGGCTTCCTTATATTCGTTTTCATAAATCTCTTCAAAAATGAGCTTGAAGGTCTGGTCATACTGCTTTGAAATTGTGTCCTTTGTTGAAAACCAGAGATCCTGCTTGGTGTCGAGCGCATAGTTGAAGCAGGAATGGGCAAAGGAGCGGATTGAGCTGTCCTTGTTATACTGCGCCTGAAGAACGCCGCCGCACTCAAAGTCATAGACGGTTGCTCTTTTTGTTTCTCCGCTTTCTCCGGTGAAAAGAAGCTCGGCCTTGCCCGGCTCGGTGACGCGGAATTCCGTTCCCTTATAGACATCACCATAGGCGTGACGGGCAATGGTGATCGGCTTTTCCCAAAATCTTACGGCCGGCTTAACGCCGCTGACAAGAATCGGGGCGCGGAAAACGGTTCCGTCAAGAATGGCGCGGATGGTTCCGTTCGGACTTTTCCACATCTCTTTAAGGTTATATTCCTCAACGCGCTGTGCGTTCGGGGTGATGGTTGCGCATTTTACACCGACATGATATTTTTTGCAGGCCTCACCGGCGTCAATGCTGACCTGATCATTGGTTTCGTCCCTGTGTTTGAGTCCGAGGTCGTAATATTCGGTGTTCAGCTCAACGAACGGAAGGAGAAGCTCATCTTTAATCATCTTCCAGAGGATTCTTGTCATCTCGTCGCCGTCCATTTCAACAATTTTGTTCATTTTGATTTTGCTCATTGTTAGTACCTCGCTTTATATTTAGTTTGATTTATTTGCTTTTTTCATTGATGATTTCAAGCACCCTGTCCGGATTCCTTGACGTAATGTTGTCCGGTGCGGCGGCAAGAACACGGTAAATCTCGTTATATCCGTTAACGGTATAAACGGAAACGAGCATTCCCTTGGTGTGGAAAAAGGCGCAAAGCTCCTTTGTGACCGCGCGTTTGTGCATATTGATTCCGACAGCACCGCTGGAGATGATTTTAAGCGCAATACTTTCAAGATAGTCCGGGTTTGAAACTTCCTTTTTTTCAACGTCAACATTGAGATAAAACGGAATTCCGGGGCAGCCGCTTTTAACCTTTTGAACATCGTCCTCATCAATGCCGGTGAAGAAAATCTGGTTTTTAACCTCAAGCTTTTCGGCGAGTGCTTTGACCGCCGGAAGATTATCCGTGCTTTTTGCGTCAACATTGGCGAGTATGGCCGGGTGCTTTTTCAAAAACTCAAATGCCGCCTTAAGCGTGACCTCGCCTCCCTTTGGAGTATCATGGGAGAGGACGGGATTTTTTTCGCCGTCAAAATTCAGGTCAAATTCAACAATTTGCGCGCCCGCTTTGACCGCGGCTTCCATTGCTTCAATGGAGTTGTCCTTTTCACCCATGCAGCCGGTGTGGCCGGTAACGGTGAAATCCTCCGAAAGGGAAAGGGGCGCGTTTTTATATTGGCGGCTCTCTTTGGCGTATGAAAACAAAAGCACAGCCGAAAAGGCGGCCGCCGCGCAAAGAATGACGGCAATAATCGCCGCAATGCGTTTTGATTTTTTCATTTTTCAATTCTCCCGAATAAAAACTTTCTTTCAATCTGCCTCTGACATTTTAGCAGACATTGGCGCCAAGGTCAACGAGAAAAGGCGAAAAACTTGGGGCAATACCGCACAAATTGCGGCGGACGTTTTGCTTTAAAGAAACCCGGTATCGAGCCGCAGCCCGATACCGGGAAAAAGTTGCTTAAGTAGCCGAAATTATTTCATGAGCCTTCTGATAACCGCTTCGCAGTCTGCGGCGTCCATGATCTTCGGAACGGGATAAAGCGGATTTGCCTCTTTCAGAGCGCGCTTAACAATGGTCGGGATATCCTCTTCCTTGATGCAGTCAAAGCCGTCGGGAATGTTCATGTCCTTGTTGAGCTGTTTGATTGCCTCAATGAAAGCAACCGCCTTTTCGCTGTCGGTTCCGTCGGTTTTAACGCCGGTGATAACGGCAAGCTTTGCAAGGCGCTTGTGTGCCGTTGTTCCGTAATACTCAAGAACGTGCGGAAGAATAACAGCCATTGCAAGGCCGTGCGGAATGTGATAGAAGCCGCCGAGGTTGTGGCCGATTGCGTGAACATAGCCGACATATGCCCTTGTGAAAGCCATGCCTGCGTAATATGAAGCCTTGAGCATATTGTTTCTTGCTTCAATATCCTTGCCGTTCTGATATGCCTTTTCAACATTGGCAAAAATCATGCGCGTTGCCTTTTCGGCGTAAGCTTCGGTTGAGCGGACGTTGCTCTTTCCAATATAAGCTTCAACGGCGTGGGTCAGTGCGTCCATACCGGTTGTTGAGGTGATATGGGGCGGAAGGCCGACCGTAAGCTCCGGATCAAGAACTGCATATTTCGGGCGCAGTCTCGGGTCATTGATTGCGTTCTTTTCGTGTGTTGCGGGGTCGGAAACAACGGCGGCAAGGGTGGTTTCAGAGCCGGTGCCTGCGGTTGTTGGAACGGCAAAGAGCGGCGGAAGCTTGTGGTGAAGCTTGATAACGCCTCTCATCTGCTTAACGGAGAGCTTCGGGTTGGTAACTCTTGCAGCCGCGGCCTTTGCGCAGTCCATCGGTGAGCCGCCGCCGAAAGCGATAACGCCCTCGCAGTTATTGTCAAGATAAAGCTGACGTGCGTCCTCGATATTGTCGATTGTGGGGTTGGGCTGAGTTCCGTCATAAACAACGTATTCAATTCCGTCCCTTTCAAGAGCGGCAAAAAGGCCGTCAAGAATATGAAGGCTCATAAGACCCTGATCGGTAACAATGAGGACTCTTTTAAGACCTTTGGACTCAATGAGCGCGGGGAGACGGTCAATCGCTCCGGGGCCTTCAAGAAGCTCAGGTTCAGACCAATCGAAGGCATACATGGCGATCTTCATGATTTTTTGAAAAGCTCTGTAATATGCTTTTTTAAGCTGCCACATGGAAAAACATCCTTTCTTTCCGGAATATACCGGGGTTTAATCTATGCACAGAATATATTACTATTTTTTCCCTCTCTTTTCAAGTCCTATTTGTGAATTTTCTCAAAATCAGATTTTAGATTTTAGCTTTTGGCTTTTGGAATTTTTACGAATGCATCAATTACGCAGGTGACGGCTTGTAACCACCCGATTTTTCAACCTGTTTTCCTTTTGTATAAACCATGGTGCATAACTGCTGTCAGATAATAGATAATAGATAAGAGATTTTTTTGGGAGTGAAAACCATGCCGCAAAAAATTGCAATAACAACCGAAAGTGCCGCAGACCTTTCCGAAAAGCTTCAAAAGCAGTTTGATATCCATGTTATGCCAATGACTGTTATCATTGGAGAAGAGGAGTATAAGGACGGCGTTGACCTGACAACAACAAAGCTTTTTGAAAAAAGCAAACTTTACTCAAGCATTCCGAAAACCTCCGGAATTTCTCCGCATGAGTATAAGCTTGTTTTTAAAACGCTGACGGAAAAGGGCTTTGACGTTGTTCATGTTGCGCTCGGAAGCAAGATTTCCTCCTGCTTTCAAAACGCGCTCTTTGCCTCGGGCGGTCTTGACAATGTTTTTGTTGTTGATTCCGAAACCCTCTCCGCCGGAACGGCAATGCTTGCCCTTTTTGCAAGCCGCTTGCGCGAGAGCGGAGAAACCGCGCAGGAAATTGCAAAAAAGCTTGAAAGCAAACGAAAAAAAATCAGCACAAGCTTTATCCTTGAGGACACAGCTTTCCTTTTGCGCGGCGGCCGCTGCAAAGCGGGGGAAAAGCTTTTTGCCGACCTGCTTTCGCTGAAGCCGACAATAGATATAATTGACGGCGAACTTGTTCCGGGAAAAAAGTTCCGCGGAAAGGGGCTTGACGCAATGAAAAAATATATTGCGCAAAAGCTTTCGGCCGGGACCGAAAAAAGCCTTTGCCTGCTCAATTACACCGCACTTTCAAAAGACGAGGTGAACGAGCTTTCCGCCTTTGCAAAGGCACAGGGCGGCTTTGAGCTTGTAATTGCTCAGGAGGCCGGCTGCTGCATTGCTTCTCACTGCGGAGAGCGCTGCATGGGCGTTATTTTTGAGTACTCAGGGGGCTGATTGCTCCCTTTTTTGCTTTCTTTCGGCTGAGATGCGCCGGTTTTGTTTGACAGCGAAAAACGACTGTGATACAATAAATAAAATTAAAAGCAATCGGCCGCAATTTTTGTTCCGGCGGCCGGGTGAAAGGAGAAATCAACATATGAAATGTCCGTTTTGCGGTTATTCCGAAAGCAAGGTTATTGACTCACGACCGACGGACGAGGGCGAAAAAATCCGCAGAAGGCGCGAGTGCGTCTCCTGCGCAAAGCGCTTCACAACCTATGAAATTATTGAAAGCGTGCCCATCATCGTTGTTAAAAAGGATAAATCGCGCGAAGCTTTTGACAGAGTGAAGCTTTTCAACGGAATGCTGCGCGCCTGCGAAAAGCGCCCGGTTTCAATCTCTCAGATTGAAACTGCTGTTGCAGACATTGAGGCCGAACTTCAAAATTCGCTCGACCGCGAGGTCACCTCGGTACATATCGGCGAGCTTGCAATGGACAAGCTCAAGCTGCTTGATGAGGTTGCTTACGTCCGCTTTGCCTCCGTCTATCGCCAGTTCAAGGACATCAACACCTTCATGGAGGAGCTTGCAAAGCTGCTTGGCGAAAAATGAGGCAAAAGCTTGAAAAAATCTCAGTTTTGTGTATAATCAACTTGGAGAGACTTTGCGCGCGGCGCAATTTTTCTCCGGCTTTCACGGCGGAAGCATCTGCCGAAAATTTTCAAAAGAAGTGATTAATAATGTCAAAAATTTTTGCCCACAGAGGCTTTTCGGGTAAGTATCCCGAAAACACAATGCTTGCTTTCCAAAAAGCGGTTGAAATCGGCGCCGACGGTATCGAGCTTGACGTTCACCTCACCAAAGACAATGAGCTTGTTATCATTCATGACGAGGACATCAAGCGCACGGCGAACGGCCAGGGTCTTGTTCGAGACATGACGTTTGAAGAGCTTAGAAAATTCGATTATTCCGCAGGCTTCAAGGGTGTTTACGGCTTCAACGCAATTCCGACTCTGCGCGAATATTTTGAGCTTGTCAAGGATACCGACATCATCACGAACATTGAGCTGAAAACCGGAATTTTTGAATATCCGACGATTGAGCAGCGCGTTATCGACATGATCCGCGAATTTGGACTTGAAAAGAAGATTATCCTTTCCTCTTTCAACCATTATTCGGTTCTGCGCTGCGAAAAAATTGCGCCGGAAATCAAGCGCGGCTTCCTTTCGGAAAGCTGGCTTATCAATTACGGAAAGTACACCGCAGAAAACCGCGTTCAGTGCTGCCACCCGATCCACTGCTTCCTTTCTCCGGAAACGGTGAAGGAAATGCATGACGCCGGATGCGAAATCAACACCTGGACCGTTAATGAGTATGACGACATCAAGCGCCTTTCCGCAATGGGTGTTGACGCCCTCATCGGCAACTTCCCGGACAGAATGGTTGAGGTTCTGAGATAACATTAAATCCAAAAGCAGAATAATTTTTACGGGCGCCTCGTTTGAGGCGCCCGTTGCTTGTGTGTTTCGGTTTTTAAGCGGCGCGGTTTTGCCGCCGGATTTGATTTTCTTGGCCGGTGAATCGGCTGCACCGAAAGGTATTATTCGGCAGAGACGGCGGCCTGCTCTTTTTCGAGCGCATCGCGTTTTTCTTTCAAAAGGCGTTCAACCTCGGCAACGTGCTCGCGGTCATCCTTGAGGAAAAGAATTGTAATAAGATAAAGAGCGGAACCGATAATGGGGCCGAGCATGAACTGATGCCAGCGATATTTGAAAAACGGCGAGTTTTTGCTCTGGGCGCGGATGAGGGCGGCGCCGCTGACTCCCGGAATGTTTTCAAAGCGCAGGAATTTGAGCATATAGCCCTGAATGAACTTTGAAACCGCGCTGCTGAGCTTGGAGATGAAGTTCTGCATTGAAAAGGCAATGCCCTCCGTCCTTTCGCCCGTTTTCAGCTCAACCTCGTCAATGGAGTCGCAAAGGAGCGAACGGTGCGCAATGTCTTTCATTCCGACCGGGATGTTATAAATTGCAACAAGAACCCAAATGACGGCAAGAGTGCTGAAATTGAGGAAGCGGTTGTTGTTGCCGACTGAAAAGGCAATAACACGGCAGATTATCTGAAGCACCTCGGAAAGAACAAGAAGATTTTTCATTCCGCCGATTTTTTTTGCAAAGCGTGTTGTGCAAAACAGCATCAGTGCGCCGGGAATTCCGGGAATAAGACCATATATGACCTGCATTGTTCCGCCGGAAAGAACATTTCCGAAGATGGTATACTGCACGCCGTCGGTATCAAAGAAATATTCCCACGGAAGAGTGAGCGAAAGTCCGCTCAAGAACCGCGCAAGGCAGATGATGATGAGCGTCTTGTTGTGTTTGAGGCTTTTGAGGCTGTCAAAAACACTGACCTTCTTTTCCTGAACATAGTCAACCTTTTCGCGCATACGGTAGGCAAGAAGGGAAATGAGCATTCCGCCAAGTCCAAAGAAAACTGCACCAAGCAGATATGCATTGTTTTCCGTAACGCCGAGGTTATCAACAAGAATGCTGCGCACGGACGGGAAAAGTCCGCCGATGGCTCCGCCCGCTCCCGCGCCGATGGATACCCACTGAGCAACCCTTGAGCGCTCCTCGGAATGCGGACTTGAAAGGGAGAGAAGACCCCACATTGCAACGTCCTGAACGGAATATAAAAGGTCATAAACAAGATAAACCGCAAGGATGAGAAAAACCGTTGTTTTGACATTGAGGTGAAAATCTGAAAACATCAAAACGGTGAGGACGCCTATAATCGGCGATGTGTAAAGGATGAGCGGCCGCATCTTGTTTCCGGGGCGGTACTTGCGCGCATCAATGAGCGTTCCGATGATCGGATCGTTGACCGCGTCCCAAAGGGTGCTGATTCCGGTGATTAGGCCGGTTGTTTCAGAGGGGATGCCCAAAACGGTGTTCAAGAAAACGAACAGGCGCTGAGAGATAAAGCTGTAATTGATGTTTTGACCGGCCAGACCGGCAGCATATGAAAGCAGGCGGTTGTTTGCAACCTTTGTTTCGCTTTCCTCACGGGAAAAGAAAAACTTGAACGGATTTTTCATTGAATCTCTCCTCGATAGTCAATTTAATAAATTATACAACAATATCAACAAAAAAAGGACTCCCCACCGGGCGCCTGAGCTTTTGTCAAGGGGCTTTTACTTGTCCTTATACATTGTGTACTGCTTGTAAAGGTCGCTTTCACGCTGCATTTTTGAGCCGAAGGCATATGTGTAGCTCAAAAACCTTGCCATATCCTCCGGCGGAATTTTCATTCCGTTGTTCATCCATTCAAGTATTGTTGCAAGAATTCCGGAGAGGGCAAAGGTTGTCAGATAATTGCGCGGATCATCGTCCGGATAATACTTTGCCGAGTCCGGAATCACGCAGCGCACGGCAAGCTTGATTTTTTCCGCAAGATGATTGTTGCAGTCATTGCGCGTGATGAAGCGGCAGACCTGATAGTTCTCCTTGCAGAACTCAAGGAAGCGCGAGCAATATGTCACAATGCTTTCAATGTCAGTGAAGTCACTGCGGAAGCGGACAACCGTGTCAACAAAAACGGAATAAATCTCCTGCTGGATTTTTTCCATCATGTCAAAGATGTCATTGTAATAGAGATAAAAGGTTGAGCGATTGACGTCCGCAAGAGTTGTCAGCTCCGTCACGGTTATCTGGTTAATGCTCTTTTCTTCAAGCAGGGCAAAGAGGCTGTTACGCAGGTTATTTTTTGTCCGGCGGACGCGTCTGTCCTCAATTTTGCTTTGTACGTTGTTTTTCTCTGACATTTTTACCTCCGATTATCAACAAATATTGAAAAATCTGTTGCTTATCAAGCAAAATTACCATTCAATAACGGTTGAAAAAACATAAAAAACGTGTATAATTTGACAGGTGTCAATGAAACCACAGCTGTTGAAAAAGCTGTAGCTTTATATTATAACACTTGCCAAAAAAAATCAATAAAATTTTGAAAAATATGGGAGAACTCCAATGCTCAGGGAAAATTTGCTCACTGCAACACTAAAAAAAAGGAAAGCGGCGTTTTGGCTGTTCATTGCGGCGGCGCTGTTCTTTTCTGTTTTTGCTTTTCTTGAAAATCCGCTGAAAAGCACAATCAGCGATATCGGCCGGACAAGACTTCCGCTTCTTGCCGTCTATTGCATTATTCTTCCGCTTTGCGACATTGTTAATGTTGAATATATGCTGCGCGCATTCAAGCTGAAAGCGCCGGTTTTGCGGACGCTGTTTTTTGTTTCAAACGTCTGCGTCGGTTTTGTTGTAACAACGCTTATGCCGGCTCTTCCGGAAAAGACGGTTTCAACCTTTTCCGTTCTTCTCCATTGGCTGACCGGATTCGGAAACATTGTTCTCAACGCAACCGTTGTTCTTGTTCTCTGCCTGCGGCTTTTTCAGCGCGAAAAGAACAGGAAGGGAAAAGTTCTTTTCATCGCCGGAACGGCGCTGTGTGTTGCGGACTTGCTTTTCTTTGTTGTAATGTCTGCCGTCATGGGCGGCGTTAAGGAGGGCAAAAACGGCCTTTATGAAATCATCCCCATTGTTGCAACGCACATTGTTCTTTTTGCTGTTAACCACACGAACCTTTTTTCGCCCAAGGCTCAGCGAGACAGCGAGGAAAGCTCAATCAAAGCGCAGGACACAAGCGTCTTTTCCGCGGTTTCATACTTTTTTCTTGCGGCGGCGTGGCTGTTCTTCACGTTTTACTCTTTTGTCAGGAACCCGATATCTTACACCATCAGCATGACCGGACTCGACTATCCGCTCGGTTTCGGTGTAACGTGCTTTTTGATAAGCATCGGCCTTTCGCTCAATTTTATCCTTGCGTTTTTAAGAAGCGGCTATAAAAATGTTCTTGCATACATTCTTGGAGTCGGCGGCTCGCTGGTTCTCCTTGTTTGCGTCTTTGCGCCAACTACCCACAGCGGAACAACGCTTGACCCCGTCCATTCAACAGCGGCCGTTCTGTTTTTCATCCTCATCATGGCCGCGGTTTTCCTTTTCTGCTTCCACAAGCGCAGGGAGAACAAGGCGTATCTTCCGCTTGCGTTTTCAATGCTTGCCATTCTTGCCATGACGCTGATAGTGGCATACATCATGAACATTCTCCTTGACCAGAGATACGGCAGAACCGGCCTTGTTGAGGTTGTTCCGCTCCAGTTCATTTTCTTCTTCCTCTTTTTTGAAAACTATACCGATAAACTCAAGAGCGAAACACATGAAAAGAAAAAGATAAAAGCCTAAAAAATAAAAGCATAAAAAAGCGCCGTCCGGGTTCAACCGGGCGGCGTTTTGGTTATATTGTTGTTACTTATATTTTTCACGAATTAACGGAATCGTTAATTCGTGGCGGTCTATAAAAGACGGGAAGCGCAAAGCTTGCCCAAAAATTATATCAGCCCCGAAATTGCGGTTGCAATTTCATAGGCGTTTTTGTCCGTGGTTAGGATTGAAACGCCCTCAATTTCCGCGCGCTGTTTTGCGTTTTCGTCAAGCGGCGCGTTTTCCGTGAGAACAATGCACGCGCAATCGGTCAGAACCGCAACCGCAACGGCATTGATGTTTCCCATAACGGTCAGCCAGCAGTCGCCCTCCTTTGCCCTTGACATTACCCAACTGAGCAGGTCTCCGCAATAACAACCCTTGACTTCCTTTTCCTCGCCGCCCATTGTGAGCGCTGTGAGCGAAAGCGCCTTTTTCAAGTCTTTAACAAGCATAATTGTTCCTTTCAATTAATCATCTTTGAGAAAGTTTTCTTCAAAATCGTTTGAGGTTTCCGCGTTCGGCTCAACGGCGTGCTTTTCCTTTTTTCTGAACGGAGCGGGGAGGATATCCTCGTTCTCGCTTTTTGCCGCCCAAAAGATGCAGTCGTCCTTTTCCGCGTAGCCTCTGACAATATCGTCCGCAAGAGCGCGGCAGGACGGAGCGCCGCAGATTCCGCAGTCAAGGCCGGGCAGCTCGGCTTCAATCTTCCTCAGTTCGCCCATCATCTGCATAGCCTTGATAACATTGTCCGCAAGCTTCATTGCCGGCGAGGGAGTGAGCTCATGGGTCCAGCCCAAAAGGTCAATGTGGAAATCTTCCGGAAGCCTGTTGCAGGAAACGGGCATGAATTTCCTCAGCCTTTGGATACGGGCTTTTGCAACATACGGGTTTTCAACTGTGAGAACGCCGCCGACGCAGCCGCCCGTGCAGCAGTTCAGCTCAATAAAATCGAGGTCATTGAGCTTTTCATCCTCAAGTTCTTCAAGAACATTGATAACATTTTCAATGCCGTCTGCGGCAAGATATCGCTCTTTGAGCAGCCCTGCGGCCTCTCCGCCGCTGCTTGCCCAGCCGACTCCGATGATTCCGGAATCGTTCAGCGGTTTAAGTTCGTCCGCTTTCAGTTTATCCATTGTTTGAACAAGAACGGGATAGATGTCCTTGATTGCAAAAGCGCCGTTGATTATTCCTCCGTCATAGCAGAGCGGATTGGTGATTGCCGTCCGCTTTGCCGGGCAGGGAGAGATGAAAAAGACGCCGATGTCCTTGTTTTCAAACCCGGTTTTTTTCCGCGCAGCCTTCCTTGCAAGCCTTGCGGCAAGGTCAACGGGCGTGAAAAGCGGAAGAATGTTTTTGATAAGATTCGGGAACCTTGTTCTGATAAGCCGCAGAACCGCCGGACACGCCGAGGAAATGACGGGTTTTGTGAGCGTTTTGCTCTCAATCATGCGTCGGGAGGCATCGCTGACAAGCTCCGCAGCGCGCGAAACCTCAAAAACCTCGTCAAAGCCCATGCGTTCAAGGCCGTTGAGAACGTAATCCACATTGTCAAGATTGTTGAACTGGCCGTATAGCGAGGGAGCCGGAAGCGCAATGCGATATTTATAATGAACAAGCTCGTTGAAATGCTCGCTGACGGCATACTTTGCGTGGTGAGGGCAGACCCTGATGCATTCGCCGCAGTCAATGCAGCGGTCGGAAATTATATAGGCCTTTTTGTTGCGCACCCGGATAGCCTGGGTCGGGCAGCGCTTGATGCAGTTTGTGCAGCCCTGACATTTTTCATCGTCAAGCCGCACCGAATGAAAAATATTCTCCATTTTTTCTCCTTAAGGATATCTCTTGTCTATGTATCCGGATAATAGGGCGGTTACGGGTTTCGCCCTTAAAAATGATTGCTGTTCTGAGGTGTTTTATGTCTGATTGCTCACTGTGCAATATGGACTTTAAGTTTGAGCGTTGTTCCAACTCCAACGGCGGTGTCAATGGAAAACTCATCGGTATATTTTTTAATGTTGGGAAGCCCCATTCCGGCGCCGAAACCGAGGCAGCGGATGTTGTCCGGTGCGGTTGAGTATCCCTCTTTCATTGCAAGTTCAACATTTTCAATTCCGGGACCGTGGTCGGAAAGGGTCATTGTGATGTTTTCGCCGTCGATTTCAACGTCTATTTCCCCTCCGCCGGCGTGGATGACCATGTTGATTTCTCCCTCATACATTGCAACGGCAACATTGCGGATAACGCCGGGCGAAATTCCAAGCTGTTTGAGCGTTCTTTTAACATCACCGGAAGCTGCGCCGGCTCTTGTGAAGTCGTCGCCCGGAACGTCATAGTGAAGCTTTATGGACTCCATTATGCTCCGCTGCCTCCCCTCAAGCCTTGGGAATAAAGCTTTCCGCAGGCGGTGAACATCTCCATCTTTGAACAGAGCATAACCATGTCGCGCTCTTCGGCAAGCTCGATCATTGCAAGGCTCGGCCTTTTTCCGCGGACAAAAACAATGCAGTGCATATCCATCATTTCCGCCGTCCGGACAACCTGGGGATTGACAAGCCCCGTGAGAAGAACGGCCTGCTCTTTAACAAAAGCAAGAACATCGCTCATCATGTCGCTGCCGCAGGCGGTGTGAACCTCGGTTTCAAGCAGATCGTCCCTGCAAATGACCTCGGCGTCAAGAATTTCCTTAACCTGTTTGACCTTCATATTTTTCCTCCGTATTTACAAAACGGCGAAAGAGCATATAAAAAGTCTTTCGCCGCCTATTTTTGGGTTAACGCTGATTGATGGTGATTTTTTTAAAGCGCAAACTGCGCTTTTTCAATTTCGGCCTCAATAATTTTGCAGGCCGTGTTCCAGATTATCTTTCCGGCTTCAATGAAGCTTTCGCTGTTTTTGCTCACTGAGCAGAGCATTGCAAACGCCTGTCCGATATCGGTTTCAAGGTCCTTGCCCTTTTTCATTGCAAGGTAATAGAACGTGAACGCCGCTCCGTCTGAAATGTTTTTATAAAAGGCGGAGTGTTCCTTGCGCAGCGTGTCATGCATTGCGTTGATTGCGGTTGTTGAAAGCTGCTCGGCCGGAATTTTGAGCTGGAGAAGCGATTCCGCCGCAAAAACAAGCAAAACCCGAATTTGAAAAAGAATGTCCTGAGACTGAAACTTGGGCGCAAGAAGCTTTTTGAAGTCGATTGAAAGCTCGGTTTTTTCGTTCCCGTCAATGAGGGGAGTGAGACCGGCGAGCTTTTTTCCAAGCTCCTTTGCTTTTTGAAGGTTGCCGTTAAGGCGGTAGGAATTGAGCGCCTCGATATCCGTTGAAAGATTGGATGAAAAATCATACTCTTCCTTTTTGCCTTTATATATTCTGACATCGTCCACCATAAGGATACCTCCGTTTTGAAAAAATTTATTTAGCCTGCTTTTCTTCAATCTCTTTGATTGCGGCGGCTTTTTTCTGCTTGCGCTTCATTTTTGCTTTGTAGCTTATGAGAGCGGAAAGGGCGTCCTCGTCCGGGCCGTACTGGCCAAGGCGAACGGGATAGGCGTTGTAGCCGCCGTGAAAGTCGCTTCCGCCGGTCATCACAAGCTTATGTTTTTTTGCTTTCTTTTTAAGATACTCCTGCTGTTCGGGAGTGTTTTCCGGGTGCCAGACCTCAACGCCGTCAAGTCCAAGGGGGATGAGGTCATCCAAAAGCTCAAAGTTGTTATAAAAGCCGGGATGGGCAAGAACGGCAATGCCGCCTGCGTCATGAATGGCCTCCAGCGTCTCCTCCGGAGAGGGGTAGGTGGCCTCAACAAGGACGCAGTTTTCCCCGCCCTTTTTGAAAAGGGAGTTGAAAAGCTCGCCAAAAATTGTTGTTGTGAAGCCGCTTTCAAGAAGAGCCTGCATAATGTGCTGCTTATAGATGTTCGTTGAGCCGGTGGCACATTTAACGATGAATTCCGTTGTTACCGGAAACTTCTGAGTAACCTTGACGGCCATAACCTTTCCGGCGCTTTTTCTGATGAGGGAATTGCGCTTGCAAAGGCCCTCAAGTCTGTCCGGGCTGTCCGGAAAATAGCAAAGCATATGAGCTTTTCCGCCGCGCTTTTTGTCCGTGCAGGTGAGCTCAACCGCCGGGATAACGGTAACGCCGTATCTTTCGCCGATAATTTTGGCTCGAACGGTACCGGCAAGGCAGTCATGGTCGGTGATTGCGAGGGTTGTTACCCCGCTTTTTTTTGCAAGGATGATGATGTCGTCAATACCCATTGTTCCGTCTGAAAGCTTGGTATGACAATGTAAATCTGCTGACAAGTTTATACTCTCCTCTCCCCTTTTTAAAAATCTTCGTCTTTCAAAAATCTCTCTTAAACAACTTCCGAAACGCGCAAAATATATGTAAAAAAGGTCAAATTACCGCAATAATACTATATACGGTTATATTATAGCACTTTTTTCCGGTTTTTCAAGGGGTAGGAAGAAAGTTTTTTGGAGGAACAAAAAAAATAAAAGGGCACCCGGTGATTAAACGCGGCGGCGGTCAGCAAAGAAAAACCCTCGTATTATAAGAGAAAACAAAAACCGTGTTATTTCAGCGAATCAAGATAAACATTAAGAAGCCTTAGCGCAGTCTCCTTTTCGCTTCGGGTACAAAGGCTTAACCTTTTGATTATTTCTTCTTCAAGAACAACACTGTCTTCGTCATCGGCAGTTAAAATTTCATTGGGCGTAATCTTCAGCGCATCACAGATTTTGAGAACTGTTTCAATCCTCATGTTGACTGTGCCGCGTTCAATGTCGGCATAGGTTCGGTCGGATAAACCGGCTTTTTCGGCAACCTCGCTTTGAGTCAGCCCGTTCTTTTTTCTGAATGTCAAGAGTTTATTTCCTATAAGTCTGAATTCATAAATAAGCATTATTCTTCCTCAATTCTTAATATTTTCACACATTATAGGAATTTTACTTCCTATTTCTCTTGACAAACAGGAACTATGGTAGTATAATCATAGGCAGAAAAGTTCCTGTTAAACAAACTTTTCATCCGGTTGCATGATTATGTAACCATAAAAATCGACGAAAGGGGGAAATCAACATGGCATTTCTTGCATGGTCAGTCGCATATTCTGCAGTTACATTGGCATCCGCATGGACTCTTGGCAGAATGAACAGAAAGAGAAGATAACCTCTTTTTGCGCTTAACACCGTGGAGCCGCTTGTCTTTTTGGGGCACAGCGGCTCCGTTTTTATACAGGAGGTAAAAATGGTTGAGATTTTGAATCTGAGCAAGTCGTTTTCAAAAAATAAAGTAATTGACAAACTTAATCTTAATGTTGAAACCGGAAAGATAACCGCGCTCGTTGGAAAAAACGGAGCCGGAAAAAGTACCTTGATAAGGCTTATATCCGGTATCCTCAAACCGGACGGCGGAGAAATACGTCTTGAAAAAAACGCCGGCATAGGAACCTTGATGGGCGGCGACATTGCCCTTAATAATTATCTGAGCGGAAAGGAAATAATAACCTTTTACGGCCAAATCAACAATCTTAGCCGCTGTGTTATTGAAAAGCGTATTGATGAACTTGATGAGACGCTCCACTTCAAAAGCTTTTATTGCCGCCGCTCCTTTCAGTATTCACGGGGCATGAGACAAAAAATTGCGTTTGCAAATTGCCTCATTTCCAACCCGGATCTCCTCCTTTTGGACGAGCCTTCAACGGGGCTCGATCTTGAAACAGCCAACGATGTGATTGAGTTTATTAAGTTTTTAAAGAGCAAAAACAAGTCCATTCTTGTTGCAACACACAATATTTTTGAAATATCGGACTTGAGCGACAACATTGCAGTTTTAAAGAACGGAAAAACAGCGGAGTGCTTTTTAACAGCCGATTTTTTCAAAAACAGCAAGAGCGATGAAAAAAGCAAATGTCTTATGTCTGCGCTGAATTAAGGAGAGCAAAAACGATGAAAACAATGGGAATAATAGCTGCCAAGGAAATCAAGGAAATTATCAGAAACAAATATTCAATCATAATAATGTTAATTCCGCTTTTTATTTATCCTCTGCTGTCACTCGGATTAAACAGCTTAAACGCTTCTCCCTCCTCAACGGCAAAAATTGCGGTTGTTTCAAACAACGGTTATATAAACAGGGTTCTGGATGATTATATTCGGCAGAATAAAAGCATCCTGCTTTTTGATGCAGAAAATGACGAAAAAGCAATTCAAAGCGATTTGCAAAGCGGAAAAATTGACTTTTTATTAAAGGTTGAAAACAGCTCAATCAATCTTGTCTATTCTTCGCGTTCATATAAATCTCTTCTTGCAGCAACAAAATTTGGAGAAAGCTTTTCTGCCTTTTATTCAGAAATTTATAAAACAAAACACAGCGATTTTTTCAGTATGAATATGCTTGATGAAGAGGGAAAAACACCCTCGGCCTCAAACTCGATTTCTGATTTCATAATGCCGGTTTTATTGATATCTCTGATTTTCCAATCAACCGCAGGTTTCGCCAACGATATGTTTGCCGGAGAAAAAGAGCGGAAAACTTTGGAAAGTCTGCTTTTGACCGTTAAGCCGCGGAGACGGATTTTTTTCGGAAAGGCACTGGCCTTAGCTGCCGTTTCGGGAATATCGCTCTCCATAAATGTGATATCGTTTTTCTTTTCTCAACGGCTTGGTGGAAATGCACCATATTTTTCCGGTCTGCTCCGCTCACCGTGTACTGTGCTTATACTGCTTGCCATACTGTTAATTTTGGCGTCACTTTCGGTAACTGTATCGCTGACGGTTTCACTTTATTCTCAGAGTCTTAAAAACTCGCAGTTGTTCAATGAATTGCTGTTGGCATTTGGAATTTTTCTTTCCTGCTTGATTTCGTTCGGCTTTTTTCCAAAAAATGTGCCGGTTAAATACATACCGTTGATAGGTTTGTTTTCGGCGTTCAATGATGTTATCCATCGGTCTTTTATGGGAAGTGAGCTTGCTGTTTCGGCTTTGTCAACAATAGCCCTTATCGCTTTGATTCTCCTGTTTGGCATACGCCGACTTAAATCGGAAAAAGTTATAACGCAATAATATATTACTTGGATATAATTTACCGCTGGTTTTCAGAAAAAAGTCCGGCCGGCGTAATGACCGTGTAGGCGGGCAAAAATCATGTCCTCAACCGCCAAGGGTTTCACCATACTTGAATTCGGTTGGTTTTTTAACAGTTCCGCCACGTTTGTTGCCATATAAGTTGTTCCTTTCTTCCAATTCAAAGAAGCCTTGCCAGCCTTTTTTAACGGACTGTTCAATGATTCTTTTTGCTTTTTCAAAATTGCGGTATGAATGATGACAAGTTGTATAGCACTGTGCTTCCTCCGCTTTTCATTGAAATGTTGTCGGGTTTATCTATAAACTTTTCAGTGATACCGTTGATTTTTCTCTCGCGCCCGTGTATAATATCCATTGAAAAGTAGCATGATATTATCAGCAAGTTTTCAATGGAGGTTGGAGCATGGAAATTAAACGAGATCGCTATTTGAAAAAAATCATCTCCTTTATGTGGGATGGTCAGGTGAAGGTTATCACCGGCATCCGCAGATGCGGCAAGTCCTATCTGCTTTTTAATCTGTTCAAGAGCTATCTTCTCGGTGAAGGCGTTGCCGAAGACCGCATTCTGTCCTTTGAGCTGGACTTGACCCGTGATATTCGCTATCGCAATCCGTTGGAGCTTGCCTCTCATGTCCGTGAGATCGTAGAACACAGCGCAGACCAATATTATCTCTTTGTAGACGAGATTCAGATGTCCGACGAGGTTCCGAATCCCTACAATCCGGACGGAAAGAAGATTACCTTCTACGACGCGCTCAACGATTTGAAGTCTTTGTCCAACTTGGACATTTATGTGACCGGCAGCAACTCCAAAATGCTGTCCTCCGATATACTGACTGAGTTCCGGGGACGGAGCGATGAGATCCGTGTGCATCCGCTTTCCTTTGCCGAATACTATTCAGCCGTAGGCGGTGATAAGCAGGATGCCTTTGAGGACTATGCCTTCTACGGCGGTATGCCGCTGATCCTGTCCCGTCCCACGGATGCCGCGAAAATGGCTTATCTGAAATCGCTGTTTTCTGAGGTCTATCTGAAGGACATTGTAGAGCGGAAGAAGATCAAGCGTGAGGATGTGCTGTCCGCGATTCTTGATCTGCTGTGTTCGTCTATCGGCTCTCTGACCAATCCGACGAAGGTTGCAGCCACCATCAACACCGTGCAGAAGCGCAGTGGAGAAAACGTCGTTGCCTTGAACACCGTGAAAGCCTATATGGATCACTTATCGGATTCCTTCCTCTTCACCGAATGCAAGCGCTGGGATGTCAAGGGAAAGAGCTATTTTGACTATCCCAACAAATACTACTGTGAGGACATTGGACTGAGAAATGCCCGTATCGGCTTCCGTCAGCAGGAAATGACGCACATCATGGAAAACATCATTTTCAATGAACTAATGATCCGCGAATGCTCCGTTGACATCGGCATCGTCTATGGCAATGAGAAAAAAGCCAAAGGAAAGGTCGTTCCGGTTGCGCGGGAAATTGACTTCATTGCAGCCTCCGGCGGCAAGAAGACCTACATTCAGTCTGCCTACGCATTGGGAACAGAGGAAAAGGCAATCACCGAAAGCAAGCCTTTTGCGCTGACCGGCGATTCTTTCCCGAAGATTATTGTACGTCATGACATTCGCAAGCGTTGGTATGATGACAACGGCATTCTCAATATCAGCGTCATCGACTTTCTGCTGGATGACACACTTGTCTGAATTTCCTCAAAGCAAAGCTGCTCACCGCAATCAGCTCATGCAGCACATTAAAATTTTTGCGTCTGGCGTCTAGAACGAGGGTCTCAAGCGACCCCCCTACGAAAAAAATATCTATTATCCATTATCCATTATCCATTATCTATCATCTAAAATAACGCAGGCGGTTGCGAGCCGACCCCCGTACGATTGGCGGAGCGTGAAAACGTAAGAAGAAAAGAAAAACTTTCAAATAAAAAACAGCGCAAAAAAACGGGAGCCTCAAGCGGCCCCCGTGCAAAACGCTGAAAAATTAAAAAACAAAATCAAACATTGAAAAGGAAATGAACAACGTCTCCGTCCTTCATAACATAGTCCTTGCCCTCGGAACGGATAAGCCCCTTTTCCCTTGCGGCGGCCAACGAGCCGCATTCAATGAGGTTTTCAAAGGTGATGACCTCTGCGCGGATAAAGCCGCGTTCAAAGTCGGAATGAATTTTTCCGGCGGCCTGCGGAGCCTTTGTTCCCTCTTTAATCGTCCACGCTCTGACCTCCGGCTGTCCCGCCGTGAGATATGAGATAAGGCCGAGCAGGTGATAGCATTTTCTGATGAGCAGGTCAAGTCCGCCCTCCTGAATGCCAAGGTCGGCAAGGAAAATTTCCTTATCTTCCTTTGAAAGCGATGAAATTTCCGCCTCAAGTCCGGCGCAAATCGGAAGCACCTCGCTGCCCTCAGCCTCGGCAAGGGCGCAAACGGCTTTGTAGTTTTCGTTTGAATCAATTCCGTTTGTGAAGTCCTGCTCGCTCATGTTGCAGGCATAAATAACCTTTTTTCCGGTCAGAAGGCAAGCTGAATCGAGCAGTGCCTTTTCCGTTTCATCGCAATCAACGCTTCTTGCCGGTTTTTCGTTTTCAAGCGCCTCTTTAACCCGCTTAAAGAACGCAACCTCAGAGGCCAGCGACTTGTCACCTTTCATGGCCTTTGTTGTCCGGTCAATGCGCCGTTCAACCATCTCAAGGTCGGAAAGGATAAGCTCAAGATTGATGGTTTCAATGTCTCGTTTTGCGTCAACGCTTCCGTCAACATGGATGATATCGTTGCTTTCAAAACAGCGGACAACGTGAACAATGGCGTCAACCTCGCGGATATGGGAAAGGAACTTGTTTCCGAGTCCCTCGCCCTTTGAAGCACCGCGAACAAGGCCGGCGATATCAACAAATTCAACCGTTGCCGGAGTAACTTTCACCGGGTTATACATCTGAGCGAGCCTGTCAAGACGAAAGTCCGGAACGGCAACAACGCCGACATTCGGCTCAATGGTGCAAAACGGATAGTTTGCAGACTGAGCGCCTGCGTTGGTGATGGCGTTGAAAAGGGTACTTTTGCCAACATTCGGCAAACCGACTATTCCAAGTTTCATATTTTCAAAAACCTCTTTTAATTCCTGTTCATATTGTTCCCGGTTAAGCGTTTTAATGGTTCCTTGTCCGAATACGCGTCAACATAACGGGATTACATATTCGTCATTATATTACAAAATTTGTAATAAGTCAATGAAAAGGATGGATTAAGTCACCGCCGATTTAATTGAAAGTGTAAGCATAATCGTTAATTAAAGGAATTTGTCAAGCTCTTTTTCGCATTCGGGCATCTTTTTGGGACGCGGGTTTTCAATAATATAGCCCTCTTTAATGACCATATCAAGATTGCGCAAAGCCGAGAGATCCTCAAGCGGATTTTTTACGCAAACGATGATATCTGCACATTTGCCCTTTTCAACCGAACCGGTAAAGGAGTCGATTTTTGCAAGCTTTGCGTTGAGGAGCGTTGCGCTGTAAAGAGCGAACGCCGGCGTAACACCGCAGTATTTCACAAAATAGCAAAGTTCACGCCACATATCATAATGCGTGATATACGGGCAGCCGGTATCTGTTCCGAGACCGACCGGAACCCCAGTTTCAAGGCAGGCCTTTGCAAGGGAAACAATACCATCAAAAACAACCTTTCCGTTTTCCTGCTGTTCATAGGTTGCGTGGGAAATACTGCGGTCAAAAAGCGCATAGGGAAGAGCAGGGGAGATTGTTGAAATTTGGAAAGCGTTTTTCTCCTTGAAAAGGCGAATGGTTTCTTCGTCGGGCTTTGCGCCGTGCTCAATCGAGTCCACACCGTTTTCGAGCGCAACACGCACTCCCTGAGGACTTTCAACGTGGGCGGCAACGGTCATTCCGAGCGAATGAGCCCTATCACACGCAGCCTTGACAAGCTCCGGCATCATACGCAGGACACCCGGTTCGCCAACCACCTCGGCGTCCATTACGCCTCCGGTTATCATCAGCTTAATAAGATCGGTTTTTTCCTCATAGATTTTTTCAACATAGGCTGCCGCCTCCTGAGGAGTGGTTGCCTCATAGGCGAGGGAACCGGCCATATGGCCACCGGGAACGGATACCGCCATATTTGAGGCCAAAACGCGCGGTGCAAGAATTTTTCCGGCCGCGGAAAGGTCGCGGATTTCGGTATCATAATTTCCAACGCCGCCAACGGTGCGGATTGTTGTTACTCCGGAAAGAAGCTGCGTCTTTGCGGTGTTTTCGCAAAACTTTACGCCGATTTTATTCGTCAGCGCATTCATTGTTACAAGCTTCACAAGTTTTTTCGGGTCAGAGGGCTTTTTGCGCGGCTTTCCCGTTGCCGGAAGATGGACGTGCATATTGATAAGACCGGGCATGACGTATTTCCCCTTAAGGTCAATCACTTCATATCCGGCAGGTGCTTTTTCCGTACCCACCGAAACAATCTTTTTTCCGTCAACACAGACGGTCATATTCTCCTGAGCCTTCATCTCCTGCGTTCCGTCAAGCAGAGTGCAGTTTGTGAGTGCATATTTTTTTGTGTTGATATACATCGTTTTCACCTCTGGTTGAATTGTTGGGTATATTGTAGCACATGGCGGAAAGGCTTTTTGTTGCAATCGGAAATTAGTGGGGAGCAATTATTGCAGCGCAGCAAGGGGCGGTGAAAGGAATTGGGGAGCTTGAGGCTCCCGTTTTTTTGCTTTTTCTTTTATGGTAAGGTTTTTGATTTCTTTCTACGTTTCCACGCTCCGCTGGGGGTACTTTTGTCGCGTGTCACAAAAGTACCCAAAAAGACGTTCAAGATACGGCGCGCTTGGAGTCCGAAAATCCGATTTGCGGGGGAAAATCGGACTTCCGTCTCCGGCACGCCTACAACATCACTTCTGCAAAAAACCCCTCACAATCGGACAAATCCGCTAATTGCAGTCTACAAGATACGCGCCTTTCCCAAGATTTATATAACCGTTAAGCCGAGCCAATTTTCGCTCGCGGATTTCTTGCGGAAACGGTCAAGCTCAGCCTTTCGCAAAGTTAAAATGCATAAATAATCTCACTTTAAGCACTAAATATCTAAAATCTAACATCTAGAATCTAAAATCTAGATTCGTACAGGTCCGACCCGTACGATTGGCGGAGCGTGAAAGCAAAAAAAGAGCCGCCATAAAGCAGCTCTTTTTCTTTCTTTTCAGTTGATTTTGCCATAGAGCGAAACGCCCTGGGCGCCTGCATCGGTCTTGGGTGCTCTCTGCGGAGCGTCAGACTTTGCCGGTGCGCCGCCGTTTCTTCTCGGGCCGCCGGAGGGGCGTCTTCCGCGTCCGCCGCGACCTCTGTTGTTATAGCCGCCCTTTGAGGGATGAGTGGGCTTCACGCCCTCCTCAAGGCTGATAACAACACGTCTTGAAAGGTCGGAACCGACCGAGTATGACGTTACGCCCTCAACCTCCTGAATCGCCGTGTGAATGATCCGGCGCTCATAGGGGTTCATCGGCTCAAAGGTGAAGTTTCTGCCGTATTTGAGAACTTTCTGAGCGTTCTTCTTTGCAAGCGAGCAAAGAGCCGCTCTCCTCTTTTCGCGGTAATTTCCAACATTGACGGAAATTCTTGAATATTCGTTCTCCGTTTTGTTCTTGCCTGCAACAAGGCGTGCAAGATACTGGATTGAATCGAGCGTTTCGCCGCGTCTTCCGATAACGATTCCGTAATCGTCTGCGCAGTCAAGCTCAAGAAGAATCTCGTTTTCTTCAAGGAGATACGCCTTGATGTCTACACTCTGAACACCCATGCCCTTGATGACCTTAACAAGGTACTCGGCAGCCTTTGCTGCGCCGGGCTTGTTGTCGAGCGTAATTTCCGTGCGCTCAGGCTCAACCTTTTCGGGAGCGGGCTTCGGCTGGGCAGCTTTTTGCGCCGGCTTTGCTTCCTGCTTTTTCTGGGGTTTTGCGGACGGAGCCTTCGGCGCTTTCGGTGCGGCTTTCTGAGCCGGTGCTTTTTCGGCAAGCTTCTTTTCCTGCGGCTTCACCTCATCGGGTGTTTCATAGAAAGCTCTGGCTTCGGCTTTTTTTCCGCCGAAAAGGCCGAGAACTTTTTTGGTGGGCATTGTGACGATTTCGGAATGAACGTCTGCGCCGGCAGGAGCGTTCAGCGCCGCCTTTGCGTTTGCGATTGCTTCTTCAATCGTTGCGCCCTGTCCTTTTGCTTCATGAATCATTGTTATATCACCACCGTATCCGGTTAGAGTTAATTAGTCTGCCTTTTGGGCAGTTTTTGTTTTTTCATAGGAACGTCTGTAGATAGTTTCGTCAACCATAAGTCTTGCAATGGTCTTTCTTGGCGCATAGATTCTTCCGAGAACAAGAGTCTGGAAGAAAGCAAGAATGTTTGAAAGAATCCAGTACATACCCATTCCGGCCGGGAACTGGAAGGAGAACCAGAGCGACATGAGCGGCATTGTGAGCATCATGCAGCCCATCATCTGAGCGTTTTCCATTCCGCCGGGATTACTTTTCTTTTGTCTTATCTGAGTGAGGACGCTCGTGAGCATTGACGTTGCAAAAGATAAAAGAGGTATAAGGAGTAAAACTTTTGCCTCGGTTGATGCGCTGCCGAGCGATTTGAGCGTTGAAAACTGCGGAATGGCTCCGAGGTCAACGCCAAAAACGGTAAAGTCAAAATTCCTGATTTTTTCAATCGCTTCGGGATATTTTGCTGCCGTTGCCGGGATTTTTCTGAGGAGAGCGTCAAGGTTCGCAATGGCGGCCGTTTCGGCGTATCCGGCGCTGTTGCCGGTGAGGCCGAGCGTTGTTCTTGCAACAGTGCTGAGTGTGTTGACAAAGTCCTTCGGAATGTCAAGAACATAAATCAGAGGATTTCTGACAACGCCGTAAAGACCCCAAAGGATGGGAAGCTGGAAAAGAAGCGGCATACAGCTGCTTGACATTGCGTTGTATCCCTCGCGCTGATAGAGCTCGTTTGTCTCCTCCTGAATTTTCTGATTTCTTTCGGCCGGGGCATAGTCCTGATATTTTTCTCTGATTCTCTTAAGCCGCGGCTGAAGTCTTGCGGTTTTCGCCGTGCCTTTCTGCTGATGGATGTTTGAGGGGAGCAGGATGACGCGGAAAAACAGCGTGAAAATCAAAAGAGCCAGTCCATAGTTATTGATGAACTGATAGAGAATTCTGAAGAGAAAGCCGAAAATGGAGTATAGAAAATCGAACATTGGATATCCTCCGTAAAATTATTCCGTTTGAAAAATTAGAGTCTTTTCGTTTTTGTTTAAACGGTTTGTCCGGCGCAGTAAAAAACCTACCTGCGTTTTTTCTTTCCGCGCTTCGGCGGAACGGGGTCATAGCCGCCTTTTGAAAGCGGATTGCAGCGCAGCACGCGCCAAAGGGCAAGAAGAAAGCCCCGAAACGCACCGTGCGTTTCAATCGCCTCAATGGCATAGCACGAGCAGGTCGGATAATAGCGGCACATGGCCGGCAAATGGGGAGAGATATGTTTGCGGTAAAAATGAATTATTGAAAGAAGAAGTTTTTTCATTCCTCACTCTCCGCAACATTAAGCTCCTTCAGCATGGCGAGCATAACAGGCTCAAGCTGGGTGCTTTTTTTGAACTTTGTCCTTGTTCTTGCAACAAAAACAAGATCCCAGTTGTTTTTGATGCAGCCGGAATTGAAAACATTTTGAAAAGCGGCTCTGATAATCCTACGGGAGCGGTTGCGTTCAACGGCACTGCCGATTTTTTTGCCCGTTGTTATGCCAACGCGGCAAAGACCCGCGCGGTTTTTCATCGCATAGACAACCAACACAGGTTTTTGCACAGACTTTCCTTTGTAATAAAGGCGTTTAAAGTCCTTGTTCTGATTGAGCGAAACATACTTTTGCAAAAAAATCAAATCCCAACGCAAATTGCGCCCTTGGGCGCTGTTACAAAGCAGTTACCAAAATCAATAGGTGAGCTGCTTGCGGCCCTTTGAACGTCTGCGGGCAAGAACCTTGCGGCCGTTTCTTGTTGCCATTCTTTTTCTGAAGCCATGCTCCATCTTTCTGTGGCGCTTTTTAGGTTGATAAGTCCTTTTCACGGTGTATACCTCCTTTTAATTTGATGTCTTTGGAACAGACTGCCATAACCCGGACGCAAAGTCCGAATATAACATCTACTGCATTTTGACATTATATATCAAAACGGCCGGTTCTGTCAATGATTTTTAATAAACTTTTGAGTTTTTACTGCCCGTTAGGAATAAACAGCGGAATTTTTTTCTTTCCCGGTAAAAGCCGGTGGAAAAGACGCTCTTTTTCCCTTATAACGCATTCGGCAAATTTGAAAACGGCGCGGGAAACATCGGACCGATTCTCTGCGTTTGACTGCGCCGAAAAAACAAAACAGGTTCCAATTTTAGTTGACAAAATTTGGGCGTGTGGGTATAATATAACCACAAAAAATGCCGCGATAAGCGGACGCGCCCATCTTTTGGTGAATTAACTTGAAGCACCGCCGACCGGGCGGTGTTTTTTGATTGCAGAATGAACCCACATCATAACATAAAAACAACAGGGAGGCAACAGCAATGCTTATCGAACTCGGAAAACGGGCAAAAAAGGCCGAAAGCGTACTTATGACGGCTTCAACGGAAAAGAAGAACAGCGCGCTTTTTTCCATTGCACAGGCGCTCAAAGAAAACGCCGGCGCAATCCTTGAAGCCAACGCGATTGACATTGAAAACGCAAAAAAAGCCGGAATGAAAAGTGCGCTCATCGACCGCCTTTCGCTCGACGAAAAAAGAGTTTTTTCCGTTGCGTCCGGCGTTAAAGAGGTTGCTCTCCTTGATGACCCGGTTGGAAAAATTCTTTCCGGAACGGTGCGCCCGAACGGCCTTGTTATTGAAAAGGTCAGCGTTCCCCTCGGCGTAATCGCCGTGATTTTTGAGGCGCGGCCCAACGTCACCGCAGACGCGGCGGCTCTCTGCCTCAAAAGCGGAAACAGCGTTATCCTCCGCGGCGGAAAAGAGGCTTTCCATTCAAACAAAGCGATTGCGGACATAATGCGCGCAGCCGTTGAAAAGGCCGGCCTTCCGAAGGATTGCATTCAGCTTGTTGAGGACACCTCAAGGGAAAGCGCAAACGAGCTTATGAAAATGAACGGCTATGTTGACGTTCTCATTCCGCGCGGCGGAGCCGGACTCATCAAAGCCTGCGTTCAAAACTCTACCGTTCCCGTTATTGAAACCGGAACGGGCAACTGCCACGTCTATGTTGACGAATTTGCAAACCTTGAAATGGCGAGGGATATCCTTTATAACGCAAAGGTTTCCCGTCCGTCCGTCTGCAATGCGTGCGAGAGCGTTCTTGTTCACAAAGCCGTTGCGGAAAAATTTCTGCCAATGGCCAAGGCCGCGCTTGACAAGGCCAATGTTATTATCCACGCCGACGAAAAAACGGCAAAAATTATTGAAAACACCGTTCCGGCAACCGAGGAGGACTACCAAAAAGAATACCTCGGCTATGAAATCAGCGCAAAGGTTGTTGAAAGTCTTGACGAGGCGATTGAGCACATTGCAGAATACGGCACCGGCCACAGCGAATGCATCGTTACGGAAAATTACACCAACGCGCAAAAGTTCCTTTCCCGTGTTGACTGCGCGGCGGTCTATGTCAACGCTTCAACGCGCTTTACGGACGGAAACGAGTTCGGCTTCGGCGCGGAAATCGGAATTTCCACCCAGAAGCTCCACGCAAGGGGACCGCTCGGCCTCCCGGAGCTTGTCAGCTTCAAATATATCATCAGAGGAAACGGACAGATAAGAGGTTAAGCTTATGGCGAACGAAAAGAAAACCGGCGCCGTCAATTATATTGTTGGAATTTTTGTTCTTGTCTTTTTTGTTATCGGCGTTGCAAGCACGGTTTCGTTTGTTGCCGGCCGGGTGCGCAAAGCGACTGACAACGGCGCAAAAAACCGCGAATATGAAAGCTTCATTTATCCGCTCGTGATGAATGACCCGGACACATTTGATGACGTTTCAAAAGCCGACCAGAGCCAGCTTATTGCCGTTTCAATCTGGTCAATTTTGAAAAGCAATCCCGACACGGACAAGTATTCCTATTCTGACAAAGGTCTGCTCATTCCCAAAAAGGACGTTGAGGAAGCCTTCAAAAAGCTTTTCGGCTCGGACGTCAAGGTCAACCACACCTCAGCGGACGGCGGCGGAATTGAATTCAGATACAGCGAAAAAAAGGGGCAGTACATAATCCCGATAACGGGAATCACACCGCTTTATACGCCCACCGTTCTTGACGCGCAGGAAAGGAACGACTTCATCACCCTTTTTGTCGGCTATCTTTCCGGCGATGACTGGGAGCAGGACGAAAACGGGAACCCGGTGAAGCCCGAGCCGTCAAAATATGTTAAAATAATTCTTCGCAAAACCGGCGGCGGCTACTGCATCAGTGCTCTGCGCTCTGCCGATGCGCCGGAATAAACACCGATTTTAAAAATCCCGGACAGCCGAAAAACTGTCCGGGATTTATATTTTTTTCAGCCGCAGGCGGAAAAACCGCCGTCAACAACGATTGAGGTTCCGGTGATATAATCGGAAAGCGGCGAGGAAAGGAAAAGTACCGCTCCGGCAATGTCTTTGGGCTTTGCAAGTCTCTTTTGCGGAATGCGCATATTCATATATGCCATCCAACGCTCGTTTTTGAGCTGTTCTTCAATCAGCGGCGTTTCAACAAAGCCGGGGCAGACGCAGTTGACCTGAACGCCGAAACGCGCCCATTCGCCGGCAAGCGATTTTGTAAGCTGCAAAACCGCGCCCTTGCTCGCGCTGTATGCCGCGGCGGACGGAACGGCAATAAAGGCGCTGAGCGACGCCATGAAAACAACCTTTCCGCCTTTCTTTTTGTTCCAAAAACGGTTGAAAACCTGCTGAGTGAAAAAGAACTGGCCGCCAAGATTGATGTCAAGAACCCGGTTCCAATCCTTGCGCGTTTCAAACATACTGTAAACATCATGGGCAACTCCGGCGTTATTGACAAGAACGTCTATTGAGCCAAGCTCGCTTTCCGCCTTTTCAAGAGTTTTTTCAATGTCCGCGGCCAACGTGATATCGCAGGGCGCAAAGGCAATTTTTCCGCCGGGAAAGTCCTCTTTGAGCGTTCGGCAGCTTTCCTCAAGTGCCTTTTTGTCAAGGTCGCAGAGGAAAACCGCAGCGCCGTTTTCAAGGAAGCCTTTTGTGCATTCAAGTCCGATTCCTCCGGCGGCGCCGGTGATGAGGACGTTTTTTCCTTTCAAATTGAGTGTATAATCCATATCGACTCTCCTGTGTGTTCATGGTTTGTTAACATTGTATCACACATAGAACGAATTTTCAACGGGCAACAAAGTATAATCTGTAACAAATCTAAAACTTTTTTGAAAAAAGATATACGCTCAATAAAAAAGGGGGCTGTTGAATGCGGCCCCCAAATATTATTCACATCACATTTTAACGGAAGAAAACAGCTGCATAAACGCCTGTCCAATCTGGGCAAAGAACGCCGAATACCACGAGGAGACTTTTCCGTTTCCGTTAACATTGAAAGAGTCAAACTGAGAAAACGAATCCGTCCAGTTGGCCGCGCCGACCGAGTCTCCGGTGTCATCGGTCATATGCCTGTAATCGGGCGAAAGAACAAATCTGTCCGTTTTTCTTCCGTTTGTGTATCTGTACGGATGGTTGCAGTCATAGGCAACAAAATAATGGTTGCCCTCTGTGTCCTCATATGCGCCGGTCAGAAGAACCGTGTGGCCGGCTGTGACAAAAGCATTGCCCTCATAGAAGGTATAAAGAACAATGTTTCCCTTTTTAACGCTTTCAAACATCGCCTTCATTGAAGAAGCGTAACCGGCCGTTCCGGGTTTGAGCGCCTTGTTTTCGCAAAGCCAGCTTGTTGCGGCGTTCGCCTGATAGTAATTGATGAGGCTCATGAGTTCATCGCTCATTGAAAGGTCTGAAAGGCTTTCTGCGCCGCCGAGAACGTCTGCGTCAAGGAGGTTATAATGCCTGAGCGCCGTTACGGTTGAAATTCCGTAGCACGAACCTTTCCACTTCCAGTTCGGATAGGTTGAAAGCGCAATCGAAAGCGCAACGCCGGGAATCGGTGTTGTTCCGAAAGTTTTATAGATATTTTTTTGGAGCATATCGGCGTTTTCTTTTGAAAGGAGATAGGTGTCTCTTTCATCGGTTGTGAAATAGCTCTTTGAGTTTGAAAAGCGGAAAACCTCGTCTTTTTCAAGGTATGTCGGACACCAAACGGCGTAAAGCTCCGCCAAACCGTTTTCAATTTTTTCGCCGCCGAGGTATTTAACGGTGCCGTCCGCACTTTCTGCCCAACCGGCAAAGGCATAACCCTCACGGGTGACCCAACCGTTATCGGGCTCCGAGTCAACGTTAAGCGCAGAGTCGCCATAGGCAAGCTGCGTATAGCTTTCCGGCGAACCGAAGCCGAGGTGATAGGTTATCCTTTTGACCTGAGGTGGTATCTCACCGGCGGAAACGGAAAGCGCAGTTGAAAGAAGCAGCATAACCGCCGCAAGAATTAACGAAACAGTCTTTTTCATCTTCATTTCTCCTTATACATAATATTGAACCGACCGGCAGCCGCAAACCGGCTACTCTAAGATTTTATCATGTTTTGAAAATGAAATTTTCCCCTTCCGCTCTTTCGCTGAATTAAAAACCGATTGAAGGAATTCGCAGCCTGTTCTCGAAAATTTTTCCGCAATGGGCCGGCATATGAACATTACTTCAGGTGGGAATGTTTGACAAAGGCGCCTTTTGCGGATATAATGCATATTACAAAACAAAGAAAAGGGGAACAACAAAAATGAAAAACAGTGCTTTCAAAAAAATACTCTGCGCTCTTCTTTGCGTGCTTCTTCTCTTTTTCCTTTTTCCAACTGCTCTTGCCGCCGGAAAGGAAGAAAAAGCGCCTTTGGCCGTTGCCCACCGGGGATACAGCGCCGATGCACCGGAAAACACCCTCGCCTCAATCAGACGCGCCGGTGAGGAAAAGTATTACGGCTGCGAATTTGACATTCACCCGACAAAGGATGATGTCTGGGTCGTTATGCACGATGATACCGTTGACCGAATGACAAACGGAAGCGGAAAAATTTCAGACCTCTCTTTGGATGAAATCAAGGCGCTTAAAATCAACGCCGGAAACAACATTGAAAGCTATCCGGACGAAAAGGTTCCGACCCTTGAACAAGCGCTTTTTGTCTGCGCCGAATACGGCCTGCATCCGGTTATCGAAATCAAAAACGGCGATGAAAACGAGCTGAAAGAGCTTGTTTCCGTTCTTGAAAAGGCTGAGCTTCAAAACGGATATACTATTATCTCCTTTGTTTGGGAGGTTCTCAAGCCGATAAGAGAGCTTCTTCCGCAGGCGGAGCTTTGGATGCTTGCAAATGAGGTCAAGGACGCTCATATTAACTTTTGCCTTGAGAACAAAATTGACGGCATTTCCTTCAATTATAAGAAAAACACCGTTTTTTCAATCGGAAAAATCCGCAGTGCCGGTCTGAAGATGATTGCGTGGACGGTTGACGGCATTTTTGCGGCAAGGTCACTTTCCCGCCTCGGCGTCAGCGCCGTCACAACCAACCGTCTGCTCCCCGGAGAGCTGGATTTTGAAAAGCTTTCGCCGCGTGAATTTTTAAAAATCGCCTTTGAGGACTTTCTTGAGGATGTCCGCGCAGCCTTTAAAAATCTTTCAAAAAGGTTCGGCGTCGTGTAAGGCTTTTAAATAACGCATTAATAAAACTGCTCCGGCTCGGAATATCCGAGCGGAGCAGCTTTGTTTTTGTTATCTGTCTGTCAAAACAACAACAAGGTCATTGACGTTCGTTCCCGTAGGTCCGGTGAAAATCAGATCATCGGAAACTTTCAGCGCGTGATAGGCATCGTTATCTATGAGCGCAAAGACCGGATTCACCCCGCCCTTTTTGATTCTTGAAAATGTTTCTCCGTCGGCCATTCCTCCGGCGGCGTCTGTTGGACCGTCCGTTCCGTCCGAATCAACCGAAGCAAAGAGGATTCCCTTTTTCCCTCTGAGCGCAAGCGCAGCGCCGAGTGCCATTTCCTGATTCCGGCCGCCGGTTCCGCTTCCGTTGATAACAACGGTTGTTTCTCCGCCGCCGATATAGGCGTGTTTTCCTTTTTCGCGCGGAATCATGTCGCAAATCTGCATTGCCTGATATCTTGCCTCATCATCAAATGTCCGGGGAAGCGAGGTAACGCTGTAGCCAAGAGCGGCCGCCCTTTCCTCCGCAGCACGGCAGAGCAAGTTGATGTCTCCGATAATATAATAGCCGCCGTCATTTATCAGATATTCAACACGCCTTTTTGAAAGCGAAACAACAAGATTCCTGTATTCCGGAAGATACCTTGCGGCGGCTTCTTCAACAAATGTGGGCATATTGGAGTTCGGAACGGTGATGCCGGAGGCAATGGTGCTTATATCGTTGTCAAGAACATCTGAAAGCGCAACGGTGACAACCTTTGCCGGATACATGGCCTCGGCAAGCTTTCCGCCCTTAACAAGCGAAAAGCAGCGGCGGATGGCATTGATATCCTTAATCGGAGCGCCGCGCGAAAGCAGCTTTTTTGTGATATCTTTATAAACATCCGGCGGAACAATGCTCTTTTCAAAAAGTGCGCTTCCGCCGCCGGAAAGGAGAACAAGGCAGGTATCGCCCTTTTTGGTTTTGTCGGAAATATCAAGCGCAGCCTCGGCAGCACGGATGCTGTTTTCATCTCCAATGGGGTGAGCGGCCTCAATTACCTTGAAATACGGAGAGGAAAAGTCCTTTGCATAGCCGTATTTTGTTACGGCAAGACCATAGGTAATTTTGTCTTTGTAAAAATCTGCGGCGGCCTTAGCCATAGATGCGGCGGCCTTTCCGATGCTGAAAACAAAGAGGCGGCCGGAAACCGGCTCAAGCCTTTTGAGTGCGTCAAAGGTTGCGTCATAGGGGTCGGCTTTTTTGATTGCATAATTGATGATGTCAAGAATGTCTTTTTTCATTTTCCTTACACTCCGATTTCTGAAGTCTTTTTAATATTACAAGTGTTGATTACAGTTAATTATTTTTCACCTTTCAGCGTATGAAGTTTGTTGCCGTTCTTTCCTCCTTTTCAGGGAGACCGAACGCTTTTTTTCCAAGCTCGATTGACTTCATCATAAACGCCATGTTGTGCGCAAGGGTACGCATTGTGTAAAGCCCCTCTTTGTCCTGAACGGCCTCGGCCGCATTGTTCCCGTGAATCTGGTTCCAGTATCGGCTTGAAGCAATGGGCATTGAGCTGATTAAAAAATACTTGTTGATTTGGTCAAACGCCGCCGTGCAGCCGCCGCGCCTTGCGGAAACAACCGCCGCGCCAACCTTCATTGTTTTGTCAAACGGTGTTGAATAAAACAGTCTGTCGCAAAAAGCGCTGAGTGTGGCGTTGGCTGAGGCGTAATAGACCGGAGAGGCAAGAACAACACCGTCTGCTTTTTCAAACTTTTCCGCCGCGCGGTTGACTTCATCGTCAAAAACACATTTTCCGTGGTCAACGCAGTACCGACAGGCGATGCAGCCGCGGATTGCCGCTTTGCCAATATTCATGAGTTCGGTTTCGATACCCTCTTTTTCAAAAACGTCAATCATTTGTGAGAGCGCCGTGTATGTGCTTCCGTTTTCATGCGGACTCGCGTTAATAAGCAGAACTTTCATTGACCATTCCTCCAAAAATTATTCAAAAGAAAAAGCGCAGCTAATTCCTTAACTATTATATTCTAACAGATATACATTTGATAAATCAAGACAAATCCGGTCAAAAGAGCAAAAAATGTTCGTCAATCTTCCGCTGGGTTCCGAATTCAGGATATGCGCAAAAAAGTCAAACTTTTTTTAAAAAAGGCTTGACTTTTCCCCCAAAGGGTGATATAGTATACAAGCATTCGCAAGACACGCGAACGCAAACCGAATATTTGCGAGAGTGGCGGAATCGGCAGACGCGCACGTTTGAGGGGCGTGTGGGGCGACTCGTACGGGTTCAAGTCCCGTCTCTCGCACCAGGAGCACTTGCTTTGTTGCAGGTGCTTTTTTGTTTTGCTCTTTTTTTCAAAAAACGAGAGGCCGCGGCGCAGAAAGCCCAAAGGGGAGAAAACCCGGATTTTCTCCCCGGCTTCGCTTCGCCGAACGGCCTCTTTAATCTTATGTCCGAATTATAAAAACGCGGTTACTTGTAGTTTCTGAGTATTTTGAGCGTTGTTGTTTTCGGGAACTCGCTGTCTCTTGTCTTAACCCTTGCAACCTGCTTATACATGGGCATTTTTTTGTTGATTTCGTTAACATCGTTCTTGATTCTTTCTTTGGCGTCCGGCGTTGAAGCGGTATCAAGGAAAAATTCCGCCGTTATATAGCCGCCCTCGTCATAAACCACAACTTCCTTGACATAGTCTATCATTGAAAGCTTGTCCTCAATCTCCTCCGGCGAAACATTCTTTCCGTTTGAAAGAACAATGAGGTTTTTCTTCCTGCCTTTGAAAAAGAGGAAGCCGTCCTCGTCAATATAGCCGTAATCGCCCGTTTTGAACCAATCGCCGTCGAACGCCTCGGCCGTGGCCTCGGGGTCTTCGTAGTAACCCAGCATAACATTTGTTCCGCGGACATAAATTTCACCGACACCGTCCTCGTCCGGGTTGTTGATTTTAATTTCGTTGCAGGGAAGCGGAATGCCCGCGCTACCGAACTTGAATTTGTCAAGTCTGTTGCAGGTGACGGCCGGAGAGCACTCCGTGATGCCGTAGCCGTTGATTATCTGGATGCCGAATTCATACATTCCTTTTTCATATTTTTCATCAAGGTATGCGCCGCCGCAAATGATGAGCTCCAGCTCTCCGCCGAGATTGTCAATAATCTGCTTGAAAAGCTTCCGTCTGACATCAATTCCGAATTTTGAAAGGAACCTGCTGATTTTGAGTCCTTTTTTGAGAACATCTTCCTTTCCGTTCTTTTTGGCGGTGTACCAAATTTTTTTATAAATTGTTTCAACCGCAAGGGGAACGGCGGCAAAATTCTGCGGATGATATGCTGCAAGATCCTTCTGAATGTCCTTGATGCTCCGGCAAATGAAGCCGTACTCCGTTATGAGCGTTCCGGAAAAGAGCGCACTGACCCAAGAAAAGGCGTGGTGAAGCGGAAGAAAGCCGATTGCGTGGCCGCCGGTGAGAACCTTGCAGGAGGAAATGACGTTCGTTGCAATGTTCCTGTGAGAGAGCATAACGCCCTTGCTTTTTCCCGTTGTTCCGGAGGTGAAAACAATGACGGCAAGATCCTCCGGCTTAACCGTATCATTGAGATAAGACTCACTGCCGCTGTCAAGGAGCGAGTGGCCTTCTTCAATAATGTCATAAAAGTTTTCAATCTTAATATACTCGCGGATGACAACTCCGCTTGTTTTTTTCATCAGTTCAACAGCCTGTTCAAAGTCACTGCTGTAATAAATTGCATCGCAGCGGCTTCTTTCCATAAGCTCGGCAAGCTCTTCAAACGGAAGCTTCGGGTCAAGCGGAATTGCAACATTTGAGCCCGTTATGATTGAATAAAAGCACGCAATCCAGTAATAACTGTTTTCGCTGAGGATTGCAACCTTTTTTCCGCTTTTGATTCCCTTAGAGTAAAGATACTGTCCAAGGCCCTTCACGTCACGGTGCATTTGATTAAAGGTTTTTGTTTCAACTTCATTTTCAAAGTTATAAAACATATACTGCTTTTTGTCCTGACCCTTTTTTGCGCCGTAAAGAACAATGTCCTTCAGCGTTTCAAAATCCGGAAAGTCAAAAAATTTCTGATATTTTACATTGGTTTTCATTTTTCGCTTCCTTTCCTAAATAAATTATGCGTTCGCTTCAATATATTTGACAACGTCTCTGACCGTAACAAGAGTCGGAAGAACCCTGTCCGGAATCGAAAGACCGTATTTTTCCTCAATAATGCAGATAAGGTCAAAAAGTTCAAAGGAGTTAAGCCCCAGGTCCGATGTCATAACATCGTCGGGCTCAACGGATGTGATTCGTCCGTCGGTGTAATCTTTCAAAATTTCAAGCAGTTCGTCTCTTAAATTCATGGTTTAACCTCCAAATTCTTTTGTTCATTCCTCCGGCGCCAGATTTCATTGAAAATTTCTTCCGTTGCAAGCGAAATTTTTGTCAGCGAAAACTCGCAGTTTTCCGGAAACACATACCATGTGTCGTCAAGGGTGTTGAGGTCAATGCAGTCCTCAAAATTTCCGAACCGATAGGCATACTCAATGTGAACGGCATACTGGCCGGCCGCATCAATCTTCATTTCAAACGGCTCTCCGTCATAATCGCGGACGCCTTTAACGGAAAAGCCGTTCATGTCGTGAACAAGGTGCGCTTTTCCGAGCCGGACAAAGCCCTTTGAATTCGGAAGGTCATTGACGTGGGCATCGCATTCAAAATGATACCGCCCCTCGGCAACCTCTTTTTTAACATTTTCGCGTTCCCATTTGTACCAATCAGTGGGAAATTTAAACTCCGTTTTTCCCTCCTGCGCCTCAAGCTCACCGTAGAAGTTGAGCCTCCAGCTTTTTCCGCAGGCTCTGCAGAACACCGTGTCTCCCTTTGAGTCCGTTTTATACTCCGCGCCGCAGTGCGGACACTGATAAAGAACCTTATGGAGCCCCTCGGCTCTTTTTTTATAAGATGATTTTATCCGGTTTTCACTCTGCCACCTGAAATCGTCGTTGAAAAGAAGCTGCTTAATTCTTGCGCTGATTTCCTCGGCGGACAGCTCCTTGAGCTGCTCGGGTGTGAAAGCGAGGGTCATGTCGGCCTCAACGGGAACGAGTCTGTGCCTGTGATTGCCCCAAAACGGGTCATAGATATGGTTTCCTCTGCAGGTGAGGGTGACAACGGGAACTTTCTGATGTTTAATGAGCTGGCCGACGGAATCCGGAATAACCTCGGTCAGGCCGCAGAGGGAATACCTCGCCTCAGCGTAAATTCCAAAAATCAGCCCTTCGCCGAGAGCCTTTCTGCATTGGCGCAGAACTCCGACGTCGGCGGTGTACTTCCTCTTGGGAACCGTTCCGAGGGCTCTGAGAATTTTCTCCCTTCCGATATAATCGTCAACGGCCGCGGGAAAAATTCCCGTATGCGGCGATATGGCGGAAAGCATCATATAAAAGTCAAAGAAGGCGTTGTGGTTGGCCAGCAAAATATACGGCGGCTTGACGCCCTGCATATTATGAGTATTGATTTTTCCTTTCAAAATCAGTCTGCGGATGTTTGCAAAGCCAACCGCGCACCGATTGATAAAAGCAGTCTGTTTAACATAGGGCATATTCATATCAAATTTCACGCCGTCCGGCTTTCCGCCCCTGACGTGTTTCCCATATTTTTTGCTCATTATTTCACCTCTTTTGCGCTGTATGAAACTACTATAACATACTTCAATTTTTTTTTCAACAAAAAAAACTGCGGAAAATCATTCCTGAAGCCGAATAAAATAATATAGAATTCACAAAAAACAGGCAAATATCGAATAATAACCGCAGAAGCCGGGGCTTGAGCCGCTTTTTCCTGCGTTTTTTCTCCCTTATAAAAAAGACCGGTGTCGCCTTTTCAGCCGCCGCGGCAGACGGGCTGCACGGCGTTGAAAAGGCCACCGGGGCGAAAGCGCGGCGGCTTTCGTTTATGCGATATCAAAAGGCTTGAACAGCGTTCCGTTCTGCCTTCCGTCAATAAGCTTATAAATATCCTGCGGAGCGCTGCCGTTCATAACAACCGTCGGTATTCCGGCATTGCAGGCAATCTGCGCGGCGTGAACCTTTGTTACCATTCCGCCCGTTCCGCGGCTTGTTCCAGCCGCGCCGCAGATTGAAAGAATTTTTTCATCAATTTTTTCAACAACAGGAATGAGTTTTGCCTCCGGGTTTTCGCTCGGGTTGGAGTCAAAAAGTCCGTCAATGTCTGAAAGAATGATGAGTGCGTCCGCACCGATGAGCTTTGCAACAATGGCGGAAAGGCTGTCGTTATCGCCAAAAACAATTTCCTCCGTTGCAACGCTGTCGTTTTCGTTAACAACCGGAATTGCGCCGTATTCAAACAGCTTTTCAAAGGCATTTGAAAGGTTTTCGCGCCTTGTTTCGTTTTCAAAATCGTCCTTTGTAACAAGAAGCTGACCTATCTTCTGGCCGTATTCGCTGAAGAATTTGTCATACATAAACATAAGCTCGCATTGGCCAACGCAGGCCGCCGCCTGTCTTCCGGGAATGTCCTCCGGTTTTTTTGAAAGGCCGAGTTTTCCAACGCCGACGCCGATTGCGCCGGACGTTACAAGAACAACGTCAAGCCCGGCGTTGTGGAGGTCGGCAAGGACGGAGCAAAGCTTCATCATCCGGCGGATATTGGTTTTTCCCGTCTCATATGTAAGGGTGGAGGTTCCCACCTTGACAACAATTTTTTTTACCCCTTTAAGAGTCATTTTTTGCATCTCCTCGGTTTGATTAACTTTGATTTTCTTTTGGGTCAATTTTTCTTTACTTTTCATCGCAGCCGATGATTTTTTCATACTCCTCTTTTTCGAGCACCTTTCCAACGGCGGTGAAGGAGGCTCTTTCAAGGTCAAGATATCGAAAAGCCGCCGAGCGCAGTTTTTCGGGCGTAACGGCCTTGATGCGCTCAATAATTTCATCATCGTCAACGAATTTTGAAAGCAGCAAAAGTCCCTGTCCCATTGAGGTGAGCTTTGAATGCGGCTGCTCCCGGCTCATGATGAGGCTTGAGATGAGCTTTTCCTTTGCAACGGAAAGCTCTTTTTCGGTGATGCTCATTGGAAACTCACGCAAAATTTTGCAGGTTTCCTCAAGCGCTTTTTTCTGATTTTTGGGCGAAAGGCTCATTGAAACGGCAATGTATCCGCCGCCGAGATAGCGCGCAAGGAAGCTGTCAACGCTATAAACAAGGCCAAGCTGCTCGCGTATGCGCTGATTGAGCCGCGAGGAACTGCCCGTTCCGAGAATGAACATACAAAGCTGCAAGGGGAACAAATCCTCGTGCTCAATCGGTATTCCCGGAAAGGAGAGCATGAAATGCGTCTGTTCAAACGCTTTCTTTTCAAGCGTCATGCATTTTGAAAAAGGAACCTTTTCGTTCGTCAGCGGGTTGCCGGTGTTTTCAAGCTTTCCGAAATATTCTTTGACCTTTTGAGTCATGTTTTCCTCGTCAAAATTTCCGCCGATGCCAACAACAATGCGCTCCGGAACATAGAACTTTTTCAAATGAGCAAGGAAGGTTTCCTTTTTGGCGCTTTTAACGCTTTCCGGTGTTCCAAGAATTTCAAGCGCAAGGCCGCAGCCTTTGAAAACGGCGCTCTCGTTCTTTTCATAGCAGACGTCCGCCGGGTCATCCTCACACATTGCAATTTCTTCAAGAATGACGCCCTTTTCCGTTTCAATGTCTTTTTCATCAAGTCTCGGATTACAGACCATGTCAAAAAGAATATCCGCCGCTTCTTCAATGTGATAATTGAGGGCGCGGGTATAAAAGAAAGTGAACTCCTTTGTTGTGTATGCGTTCACCACCGCGCCGAGGCAGTCCATGCCCTGCGCAATTTCAAACGCGGTGCGCTTTTTTGAGCCTTTGAAAACAATGTGCTCAATAAAATGGGAGATACCGTTGTTCTTTTCCCCCTCTTCCTTTGAGCCGGAGGCAACCCAAACGCCGACCGTTGCCGAGCGCAGGTCATCTTTTTTTTCAAGAAAAAGAGTGAGTCCGTTTTCAAGAGTGATAAGCTTCATTTGCCGTTCTCCAATCTTTGAGCAAGCGCCGATATACAGATATACTTTGTTCTATTCGGTTAATTATCGGTTGCTGAATTGTGAATTATAAAGCTTGGCGTAAAAGCCGTTTTTGGAAAGGAGCTGCCCGTGGGTACCCTGCTCAACAATTTTTCCGTCGTTGATAACAAGAATGGTGTCCGCCTCGCGGATTGTTGAAAGGCGGTGGGCAATGACAAAGTTTGTCCGCCCGTGCATAAGATTTTTCATTGCGTCCTGAATCTGAATTTCGGTGCGCGTGTCAACGCAGCTTGTTGCCTCGTCAAGAATGAGAATTTCCGGGTCAGCAAGAATTGCCCGCGCAATGGTCAAAAGCTGCTTTTGGCCGGCGGAAAGGTTGGAGCCGTCCTCATCAAGCTCGGTTTCAAAGCCGTCCGGAAGCGTTGAAACAAAGGAGTCCACCTTTGCAGCTTCCACGGCAGAGAGAAATTCTTCCTCGGTTGCGTTTTCGTTTCCGTATCTGATGTTTTCGCGGACGGTTGCCTTTTTGAGCCATGTGTCTTGGAGAACCATTCCGAAAATGTTCCTCAGGTTCTCTCTTGAAATATCGCGGATATCGGTTCCGTCAACCTTAATGCTGCCGCTTTTAATCTCATAAAAGCGCATGAGGAGGTTAACGAGGGTAGTTTTGCCCGCGCCGGTCGGGCCGACTATTGCAACAAGTTCGCCCGGCTTCACCTCAAGGCTGAAGTTTTCAAAAAGGGGAGCGCCGTCGTTATATGAAAAACAGACGTTTTCAAAGCTGACAAAGCCCTGCGCGTGAGTAATTTCCGCCTTAACGGTGTCCGGAGTTTCCGGTTCGGCCTCAATAATTTCAAAAACGCGCTCCGCCGAGGCGAGGGAGGACTGGAGAGTGTTGAGAATTTTGCTCACATCAACAAGCGGCTGCATGAACATATTTGAGTAGACCATAAACGCGGTGATGGTTCCGAGAGTCATGGTTTCGTTAATAATAAAATATCCCGCAATCACGCAAATAAACACATAGCCGATATTTTTTGCAAATCCGATAACCGGATGAATAACGCTTGAAAAAAACTGTGCTTTTCTGCTGACGGAATAGAGGGAGTTGTTGATCTCCCTGAACTCCTCAATCGCCTTTTCCTCGTGGGAAAAGACCTTAACAATCTGGTGGCCGGTAAACATTTCTTCAATATGGCCGTTGATGTTTCCGGTCTGTTTCCACTGCGCACGGAAATATTTTTTTGAGCGGCTCAGAATGAATGACGCGGCGAGTCCGCCGAGCGGAATCGGAATGAGCGTTGCCGCCGTCATTGCCGGGCTTTCAAGAAGCATTACAATAAGCACGCCGAAAAATGTTACAACGGAGGTTGTTATCTGAATGAGGTTGTTCTGAAACGTGTTGTTGATGTTGTCAATATCATTCGTCACGCGGGAGAGCAGGTCGCCCTTGCTGTGGGAATCGAAAAAGCTCAGCGGAAGAACGGAAATTCTCCGGTTGACCTTGTTGCGCAGAGTTGTGATAACGTCCTGGGTGACCTTTGCCATAACGTAATTTATTACAAAAAGGCAGAGCGCGTACAGCGCAAAAATCACCGCAACATTTTTGAGTATTCCGCCGATTGCGGAAAAATCAATGTTTCCGGTCTGAAGCTTAACCTTGACCTGTTCGCTGATGAGGTCGATTATTCCCTTGAGATACTGCGGACCGATTACGCCGAGAACGGCTGAGCCGACGGCAAAAAGGAGAACCAGCGCAACGCGCAGCCGGTTGCCTTTGAGCAGGGAGAGGAGCTTTTTTGCCGTTTTGAAAAAGTTTTGCGGCTTTTGCGCCTCGGTTTTTTCGTTCTCATGATATTCGGCATATTTTTCGTTCAGTTCGTTTTCACGCTCTTTGAGCAAGGTGTTTTCACTTTTCACGCCGGCACCTCCCCGTCAAGCTGAGAGCGGACAATCTCACGATATATTTCACAGGACTCGCAAAGTTCCCGATGCGTTCCGATGCCCGCAATTTTTCCTTCGTCAAGAACGATAATTTCATCTGCGTCAAGGATTGTTCCAACTCTCTGGGCAACAATGATGACCGTTGCGGAAAGCTTTTCGCGCAGAGCTTTCCTGAGCTTTGCGTCCGTCATGAAGTCAAGAGCGGAAAAGCTGTCGTCAAAAATATAGACCTCGGCGTCTCTGACAAGAGCGCGTGCGATTGAAAGGCGCTGCTTTTGTCCGCCGGAAAAGTTTGTTGCGTTCTGGCTCACAGGACTGTTGATTCCGTTTTCAAGGTCCTTAACAAAATCGCACTGTGCAATATCCAGAGCGAGCGCAAGGCGTTCGTCCGTTGCGTCCTCGTTTCCGTAAAGGAGATTGTCTTTAATGCTGCCACTGAAAAGGAAGTTTTTCTGCGGAACAATGCCGAGCCTTTTGTGAAGCTCCTTTTGTTCAAGCCTGCGGACATCGACTCCGTCAAAAAGAACCTGACCCTCGTCAACGTCATAGAAGCGCGCAATGAGGTTTGCAAGGGTTGTTTTTCCGCTTCCTGTTGCGCCGATGATTGCGGTAACCTTCTTCTTTTCAGCTGTGAAGGAGATGTTTGAAAGAACGGGCTTTTCCGCGCTGTTATATGAAAACGAAACATTTTTGAATTCAACCGTGCCCTCGTTTTCCTTTTTAATTTTTTCCGCTTTTTGAGGGTCTTTGATTGCCGGTTCAAGGTCAAGAACCTCATTGATTCTTTTTGCGGAAATATTGGCTCGCGGAACAATAACAAACATCGAAGCGGCGAGCGAAACGGAAAAAACAATCATTATCATATAGATAACAAACGCCTGAAGGTCGCCGACTGAGTTTTGAATTTTAACAACATCGGTCATGGCGTCAATGCTCTTTGCCGCGGAATAGATGAGAAAATCAAGCGCACCGATAATCAGAACAATGCACACCGGAAGCAAAACGGCCATTATCCTTGAAAACTTCATCACAAGGCCGGAGAGGCGGAGATTTTTTTCCGCAAAGCATTCGTCCTCGGATTTTGTTCTGTTGAACGCGCGGATAACACGGATTCCGCTGAGTTTTTCGCGCAGGAAGCGGTTGACCTCGTCCGTGAGCTTCTGCTTCTTTTTGAAAAGGGGCATAACAAGTTTTACGACAACAAGGGCAAGCAGGGCAATGACCGGAACAACGGCAAAGATGATGAGCGCGAGCTTTGCGTTGAGGAAGAACGCCATAACCGTTCCGCCGATAATGAGAATCGGGGAATAGATAATGATGTCGATAAGCTGAAAAACAAAGTCCTGCATAACCTGAACGTCTCCGGTGCAGCGCGTGATGAGGGAGGGCGTTCCGATTTTGTCGATATCGCTCTGAGACAGCGATTCAACCTTGAGAAAGATTTTTTCCCTGAGGATTTTTCCGTATGCGGTTGAGGTTTTGCTTGAAAAATAGCTGCTGAGAGAAGAAATCACAAGGCCGAGAATGGCAACAAGAACCATTACAAGTCCGATTTCATTGATATAATCACGGTCGCCGTTTTGGATGCCGACATTGATAATGCGGCTCATGAGCAGGGGAAAGCAAAGCGTTGCCGCCTGAGCAAAAACAACGAGAATCATTGCAAGAACGGCGGTGCCTTTAATCGGTTTTAAGTAAGAGAGTACCTTTTTCAAAGCCGAGCCTCCTGATGAATCTAAGCATAAAACGCCAATTTTATGCATTATAGCAAAACATTATGAATTTTTTGTAAACCAGCTGTGCATTCCGTAAGTGTAAGAAATCTTAATATTAGATCTTAGATGTTAGATGTTGGATTTTTAATGCTTAAAGTGAGGTTATTTATACATTTTAACTTTGCGAAAAGCTGAGCCTGACCGTTTTTGCAAAAAATCCGCGAGCGAAAATCAGCAGAGCTTAACGGTTATATAAAACATTGGGAAAATCGCGTATCTTGTAGACTGCAAGAAGCGGATTTGTCCGATTAAAAGGGGGCTTTTGCAGTGCATTCGTTGTAGGCGTGCCGGAGCCGAAAGGACGATTTTTCCCCGCAAATCGGATTTTCGGTCTCCAAGTGCGCCGTACTTAAAAGCGTCTTTTTGGCCAGAGATAAAAATTCGGATTTATGAGAGAATTTTGCGTTGTATTTTTGTTGTGGCAAGAAAGAGAAGCGCAGCAATGGTTATTCCATTGCAAGCTTCTCTGACGCAGTCACAGCGGAAATACGGCGTAAAAGGCCTCATATAATTCGGACTTTTATCTCTGTGTTTTGTGACAATCGACAAAAGTAACCCTGCGGAGCAAAGAAAAGTGAAAAGAAAGCAAAAAGCCTTGCCATATAAGATAACACGAAAATTTTTATGCTCTGCAAAGTCTAACATCCAAAATCTAAAATCAAAAAAGCTGCCGCTTTTTTTTGCGGCAGCTCTTTTGATTATTCTGTTTTATTTCCCCGTAAGTCCGCTGAGGAACGAAAGATTGAGATATCCGTAATTCTTCGGAATTTCAAAAAGCTCGTCGGGAACGTCTGATGTGATGCGGGAAATGAATGTTGAGGTGACCGTTCCGTCCTTTGCAACGTCGTCGCGGCGAACAAGGGTGTCGTTATCAAAATAATATTTTGACGTTGTTCCGTCATCGGAAACATAGCTCTCGCAGATAAGCGTTTTTCCGCTTGTTGAAACCTTTGAAACGGTGATTTTCTTGTTGATTTCCTTTCCGAATTTTCCAACAAGGTTGCTGACGTCCATGTCCTCGCCGCTCATGAGATCCTCGGGCATTTTGCAGTATTTTTTGAAGTCGTCAATAATGAGATATGTTGTTCCGTTCTTTCCGGTTCCGGACTTATAAAGCATCTTGCAGTCCATGGACTGAATCTTGGTCTTGATGTAAATATTGTTGTTCTTAATCGCCATCGTTATCGGAACGTCGCCAAAGTCCTCATCGTTTGTTGTGAACTCCATGAGGAATGTTCCGCCGGCAAAGATTTTTTGATACTTTTGAATTCTGTAAGCAGTCAGCTCGCCCTCGCCGGACTTTTTGGTGGTTGTCTGGTCGTTCTTTTTGGTTGTGCTCTGTTCGCTTCCCTTTGTTGTTCCGGCCGTTGAGCCCTTTGTTGTTCCGGCATTCGCCTGAGACGTTGCGGCAGAGGTTGAATCAAAATTTCCGGTGTAATCCGAACCGTTAACGCTGACGTCAATGCTCGGACCGGTGTAATTGGTCGGAAGGTCGTTTTTGTCAACAACGCCGTTGAGGTTTGCGGCCGTTGAGCCAACATTTCCGGCGGCATCGGTGACGGCGGCATAGACGTTGCCTTTTTCATCTGTGACGGCAACCATTGTTTCACCGCTCTTTTCGTCAATAACGGCAAGATAGGTATTACCCTTTGCGTCAAGGACGGTAACCTTGCCCTCATCAACCGGCACTTTTTGGCCGAACAGATAATACGCTCCGGCGGAGGCAGCTATCACCACAACAGCAAGCAAGCCGAGAAGTATTCCTCTGATAATTTTTTTCATACGCTTTCTCCTTGTTGGTCGTTTACATAATTTTCTTTGCAATCGGCAAAAACTCCGTCATGTCCGCAAGCTCAATGGCGCCTTTATCGGCAAGAGCAGGCGTTTTCGGGTCAATCGGAATTGAGGCAAGAAGCTCTGTTCCAACCTCTTTTGCAATTTCTTCGCCGTTGTCACCGCCAAAAATTCTGTGTGCCTTTCCGCAGTCCGGGCAAATATAGACGCTCATGTTTTCAACAATGCCAACAATCGGAATGTTCATCATCTTCGCCATATTGACGGCCTTTTTAACGATGAGGGAAACAAGATCCTGCGGAGTTGTAACAACAATTATTCCGTCAACGTGAATGGACTGGAAAACCGTGAGCGGAACGTCTCCCGTTCCCGGAGGCATATCTATGAACATATAATCAACATCGCCCCAGGCAACCTCTGTAAAGAACTGCTGAATAACGCCGCTGATGACCGGGCCGCGCCAAACAACGGGCGAATCTTCGGTTTCAAGAAGAAGATTGATGGACATCACGCGGATTCCGGTGCTCGTTTCCATTGGAATTATTCTTCCGCTTTCGTCAGCAAAGGCTCTTCCCTTGAGGCCGAACATCTTCGGAACGGAAGGGCCGGTAACGTCTGCGTCAAGAACGGCGCACTGCTTTCCGAGGCTCTGCATTGCCGAGGCAAGACGGCAGGTTACGGAGGATTTTCCAACTCCGCCTTTTCCGCTGACAACGGCATAAATTTTTTTGATGTTGCTTGCCTGATTCTGCTTGAAATGCATATCCCTCTCGCCGCAATTTTCCGAGCAGGAGGAACAGTTTCCGCCACAATCACTCATTAGTAATACACTACCTTTCAAATTTCTGTTTTTATTTTATATACAAAAGTATAATTCAAGCTTAAATTAGATGTTAGATATTAGATGTTGGATGTTAGAAAAATATCTATTATCTATTATTTATTATCTTTTATCTATTATATAAAATAACTCAGGAACCGAGCCAGCCATGACGCACCTTGCTTCCCGATTTGAAAAATTCCGCAATATCCAGCATCCAGCATCTAGCGTCTAGAATCTAGAATCTAATCTCCCAAAATTCGGCCAACAAAATTTGCAACAACCATCGGCTTTGCGCCAACGGCAAGAAGGCGCTTTCTGTCTCTTGCCTTGTCTCTGTTTTTAATCACGCCGAAAAGCGAACGGACAGCGAGCATTTCCTCAAGTCCGGCGCAGGGATTGAGAAGCTCAACGGTTTTTTTCTCTCCGGCGCAAAGGTCAAAGTAATTCTCGGAAAAATCTCCGGTTTCATCGCGGCAGGAAAGCTCAACGTACCGTGCATATTTTTCCGCACTGACCGTCACATATACATGACCGGCGCGAATAAGCGTTTCAAACTTGAGGAGCGGATCGCAAAGCTCAAGCTCGTTGTTTTCGCAAAGAATAAGGCGGTTCTCGCTGACCGGAACGTCCTTTGAATCAAAAAGTCCGGCAACAAAAATATTCTTTTTTCTTCCAACGGATGAAAGCGGAACTTTCATCACACTGACCGAGGAAAACGCGCGGATGAAAACGGTTTTTTCCGCCCTCATTGAGTGTTGAGCGCCAACGGTGTTTTCAAAAAAGACCTTCAGTCTGCCCTCAAAAGGCGTTCTGTTTTCGTTAGTTACAAAAACTTCAATGAAGTCCCTTTCCTGAACGCAGCTTACATGGAGGTTTTCATAAAAATGCTTTGAAGCAAACATGAGCGCCTTTTTTCCGTGCTTAACGTCAAGCGCCGCCCATGACGCGCTCTGCCAGCAGTCATTGAGCTGCCAAAAAAGCATACCGGCGCAGCGCTGCGGATTGCGGCGAAAATGTTCCGCCGCCTCTTTCATATATTCAAGCTGAAGAAGCTGAGTGAGATATCGCCGCTCGCTCAAATTGTTTCCGAGGGTGAAGTGCTTTGCAAGATAGAAATCAAGCCTTTCCTCGCCGAGGTCGCAAAACTGGTTTGCGGAAAGCGGAAAGAGCGGATATGACTGCATTCCAAGCTCGCTGCAAAAACGGGGAAAGCGTTTTTTATAGTAGCTTTTTGTTCTGAAGCCGTGCCATGTGTTCCAAATGTGGCTGTCTCCGGAGGAGTCGCCGGAGGGGTCTTTCATGTATGTTCCGGAGCCGGGACTGCATTGGTGATACGGCGTTTCGCCGTCATAGCGTTCGATGAGGGATGGGAGGGTTTTATAGAAAAACTTTTCCGTTGTGTTTATGAAGCTGCGCCTGTTGAGCCACGCGAGAGAGATTGACTCAATCTCATTGTTTCCGCACCAGAGGCAGAGGGAGGCGTGGTGACGGATTCTTGAAACATTTTCCCGAATTTCCTCCTTGACCTCAAAAAGGAAGTCCTCGTCCATGAACGGATATGCGCAGCAGGCAAAGGCGCAGTCCTGCCAGACAAGCAGACCGTATTCGTCGCAAAGGTCATAAAACTCGTCGCTCTCATAAAAGCCGCCGCCCCAAACGCGAAGCATATTCATGTTTGCCTCGCGGCATTTTTTGAGAACATTTTCAATGTCCTCACGGGTAACGCTTGTATAAATCATATGAAAGGGAACAAGGTTTGCACCCTTTGAAAAAATCGGTTCGCCGTTTATGTAGAAACAAAAGCAGCTTCCGAATTTATCCTTTTTTCTGTCAAGAAAAACAGTGCGCAGGCCTATCCTTTTTTCCTTTTTGTCCTGTGCCATTCCGTCATCGGAAATAATCATTGCGCAAACGGTGTAAAGCGGCTGAGCGCCCATTGTGTTGCAATACCAAAGCTGCGGGTCACTCACGGTGAAGCGGCAGCAGCCGTTTTCATCGGCATGGATTTTTTCCGTCCTTCCGTCCGGGTGGGTGAGGGAAAAGATTACGCTCGCCTTTTCGCTTGTTTGAGCCTTTGCCGTAACTATCCGGTTTTTGCCGTCGGTTTTTTGTCTGACGTCAAATTCGGTTATCACGGGATGAGAAAACAGCCGCAGTCCGCAGCGTCCCGAAATACCCTGGGCGCAGAGCGGCGCGGTAAAATCCCAGCCGAAATGGGAGGCCGGTTTCCTGATATGGGGGTGGTGGGGAATGCCCATTGCGTTAAAGGGAAGGGGAAGCTCCTTTTCCCTTTGTTTTATATATTCCGTCAGAGACAAAAACTCAACCTCAAGCCGGTTCGTTCCCTCTCTGAGATATTCTTTGACATCAAAGCTGTAGCTGCGGTGGCAGTTCTTGCAGAAAGCAATTTTCCGTCCGTTGAGGAAAACATTGCACAGCGTGTCCAGCCTTTCAAAAAAAAGGACAATGTTTTCGCTTTTCAGCTCTTGCGCCGAAAGGGGGAATGTTTTCTCGAGTGTGAACTTATCTCCGTCCGTAACGTAAACGTCCGCCGCCTTGTCTGCGCAAAGCGACGGGAAATATTCGTCATAGGTCTTTTTACTCACAAAAAGCGAGGGCACCGAAATTTCATGTCCGGCAAGCTTCCACTTTCCGGAAAGGTCGATTTTTTTCATTTTTTTCCAGTCCTTTTGCGCCGCACGGCAGAAACTGCGCCGGGGCATTACTCAGCAATTTTTCAAAACGATGTTGAGAATCTCCTGCGGAGAGTCAACAATATAGGTTGCGCCATGCTCAATGAATTCTTCCCTTGAGCCGTAACCATAGGTTACGCCTGCGCTGTCAACACCCGCTCCGGCGGCTCCGTCAATGTCAAAATACCTGTCGCCGACCATGAGGGTGCGCTTTTTGTCTGCGTCACCGAGTTTTTCCATGCTTTGAAGAACAAGGTCGGTTTTTCCGGGGTGATTGCTGTCATCAAACTGTGTTCCAACAACGGCGTCAAAATATTCCGTCAGTTTGAGATAGTCCATAACGTCATAGACAAGCTTAATCGGTTTTGAGGAAGCTATGCCGATTTTTACGCCGTTATTTCTGAGCGTTTTGAGCGTTTCAATCATTCCGTCATAGACAAAGCATTCAAAGATACCGATTTTTCTGTATCGTTCGCGGTACTTTTTGATGTACTGCTCAACCTCGGTTTCGTCAATGCCGTAAAAGGTAACGTAGCTATAATGAATCGGCGGACCGATGAACTTTTTGAGGTCTGAAAGATCCGGAACCTCATGACCCATCTGTTCAAAGGAATATTGAAGGCTTTTGAGGATACCTTCGCCGGTATCGGCTATTGTTCCGTCAAAATCAAAAATAACATAGTCGTAGTTTTTCATTTTACGCTCCGTGGATTAAAATATCTTTTATCTATTATCTTTTATCTATTATCTAAAATTTAGAATCCTGCGAGTGCAAACGCCGTTACTCTTCCGTCCTCAAGAACAATGTTGCTTTCGCCTTTTCCATAGATTGCCTCCTGAACGCGCTGAGCCGCAAGGGGAAGATCCATCAGAACAACGGACTGGCCGCCAATGTCTCCGGTGCGGAAAACATCGGTATCACTTATCGGCGTTTGAACAATTTCATAGTTTATCCAGCCGTTAGCGAGCGCTTGAGCGGCATAGGAAAGAATCTGCATTTTTGTCAGGTCGGTCTTAACATACTTGAAAAGCGTGTCAAGCGCTGAGCTGAGCTGAGAAAGGCTTGCGCCCTTTGCGGAATTGATGAGCGCGGTGATAACCTGCCTCTGGCGCCTTGTTCGGCTGACGTCCGAGTCCGAATCCGAGTGGCGGATACGCGCAAAAACAAGAGCCTGCGCACCCGTCAGCTTGACGGCAGGACCGTAATCAATGGTATGAACCGTTGTCCGGTTGATATAGTTCGCCTCATATTCCTGAACCTCAACAGTCAGGCCGCCGAGGGCGTTGATGATGTCTGTGAAGGAGGAAAAGTCAACCGCAACATAATAGTCGATGTCAATTTTGAAGTCCTTTTCAATCGTGTCAAGCAGTGCCTCGTCTGAGCCGTACATATATGACGAATTGAGCTTTCCGTATCTGCCCTCGCCGCCGATGTTCATGTATGTCCATGTGTCACGGAAAAAGGAGGTCATGTTGATTTTCTTTGTCTTTTTGTTCAGGGAAACAAGAATCAGCGAGTCCGACCGACCGCCGTTTTCAAGCGCGGTATCGGAATCGAGGCCAACAAGCAAAACATTGATAACATTCTTGCTTGAGCGCAGGCTTCCGCCGTTGTTCGCCCATTCATAAAGATATTCATTGAGCGAACCGGCCTCATTGATTGCCTTCATGATTTTTACTTCCTCATCGTCAACAATATTGTCCTTTGGAACGCTGACGGTTTGACCCTTGTTGTCCTTTTCATAGGTAATGCCGTTGAGCAGGGTATTGACATAGCCCAGTCCCATGGCAATGACAAGCAGGAACGCCGTCAAAAGGAAGTAGATGTTTTTTGCCCTCCGGCGTTTATTCGTCCAAAAAAAGGCGGCAATGGGGTTGCTCTTCTTTTTTCCATTCACAGCTTTCTTTTCTTTTTTCACAAGATCACCTTTTGAATCCTTGATTTTCATTACGGAAGCTTCACGGGCGGCTTTTGAGCCGCCCTTACAACTCATTGCAAACATATATCAATTTTGCAGGGGTCGATTCCGAATCGCCGGCAGCAAAATTTCCTTTGCGCCGCGCAAAATTATTTATACTTCCTCAGAGTTTTCAACATTTTCGCCGTCAACTGTTGAAACTTCGGCTTCTTCCGGTTCTTCGCCGCGCTTAACGGCGGTGACGGAAACAACCTTTTCTCCGTCAGAGGTTTTCATAACATTAACGCCCCTTGCGGTTCTTGCGGCGGCATTGACGCTTTCGGCGCTTATGCGGATAACAATTCCGTCTGAGGAGATGAGGATAAGATCATCGTCCGGGTGAACAAGGCAGACCGCGGCAACAAGACCGTATTTTTCGGTTTTATAGTTGATTGAGCCTTTTCCGGAGCGCGACTGAAGGTGGTAATCTTCAAGCGCACTGCGCCTTCCGATTCCGTTTTCGCTGACGGTGAGGATTTTTGCGCCGTTTGCGGCATCGTCCTTTCCGATTGCACACATTCCAACAACGCAGTCGCCGTCACGCAGGTCAATGGCGCGAACGCCCCTTGCCGTTCTTCCGATAGCTCTGGCATCGTTTTCGTTAAAGCGGATTGCAAAGCCGTTCTTTGTTGCAACAAGGATATCATCATTTCCGCTTGTGAGCCATACCCAGGCAAGCTCGTCTCCCTCGTCAAGGTTGATGGCGATGATTCCGCTTTTTCTGATGTTTTTATAGGCGTCAAGCTCTGTGCGCTTGATGATTCCGTTGCGTGTAACCATGCAAAGAAAATGTTCGTCCTCACCGAAATCCGGAACGCGGATCATTGCGCTGATTTTTTCGTCCGCCTCAACGGGGAGGAGGTTAACAACATTCATGCCCTTGCTCTGTCTGCTGCCCTCCGGAATTTCATAGCCTTTGAGTCTATAGGCTCTTCCCTTGGTTGTGAAGAACATGATGTAATCATGGCTTGAGCAGGTGAACATTGTTTCGGCAACATCTTCTTCCCTTCTGCTCATGCCCTTAACGCCTTTTCCGCCCTTTTTCTGAACGGTATAGACCGAGGCCGGAATGCGCTTGATATAGCCGAAGGTTGTGAGAGTATATATGCACTGTTCCTCCGGAATAAGGTCCTCAATATCGACCTCGCCGGAAACGGCGGCAATTTCGGTCAGTCTTTCGTCAGCATATTTGCGCTTAAGTTCAAGCGCTTCGTTTTTAACGATTGCAAGAACCTTTTTCTCGTCCGCAAGAATACCCTCATATTCGGCAATCTTTGCGCAAAGCTCTTTCAATTCGTTTTCAATCTTGATTCTTTCAAGACCGGTGAGCTGGCCGAGACGCATTTTAACAATGGCGTCCGCCTGAATATCGTCAAGGTCAAAGCGCTCCATGAGTGCGGCCTTGCCCTCGTTTTGGTCTTTGGCTTTTTTGAGTATTGCAATAATTTCATCAATGAAATCGAGCGCGGTTTTGAGTCCTTCAAGAATATGCTCGCGCTCCTTGGCCTTCCTGAGGTCATAGCGTGTACGCCTTGAAATGACCTGTTCCTGGAACCTGATGTAATGCTCAAGAATCTGGCGCAGAGTGAGAATCCTCGGAACGCCGTCAACAAGGGCAAGCATAATGATTCCGTAGGTAATTTGAAGCTGGGTCATTGAAAAGAGGGTGTTGAGAACAACCTGCGGATTAGCCTCGCGCTTGAGGTCAATAACAAGGTGCATACCCTGACGGTTTGAGTAGTCATTGATGTCCGAGATACCCTCAATGCGCTTATCTTTGACAAGCTCCGCCATTGCCTCAATGAGGCGGCGTTTGTTGACCTGATAGGGAAGCTCGGAAACAACGATTGAAAAACGTCCGTTTTTGTTTTCAACAATTTCCGTTCTTGCCCGAACGGTGATTTTTCCGCGGCCGGTGCCGTATGCGGCTCTGATTCCGCTTTTGCCCATAACGATGCCGGCGGTCGGGAAGTCCGGGCCTTTAATATGCTCCATAATTTTTTCAAGCGGAGCGTCCGGGTCATCAATGAGGCAGCACATTCCGTCAATGACCTCGCCGAGATTATGGGGCGGAATGTTTGTTGCCATACCTACGGCGATACCGGTTGAGCCGTTGACAAGGAGATTCGGAAAACGGGAGGGGAGGACGGTTGGCTCCTTGAGTCGGTCATCATAGTTCGGGATAAAATCAACGGTTTCCTTGTCGATATCGGTGAGCATTTCCATTGAAATTTTGCTCATTCTTGACTCGGTGTAACGGTAAGCCGCCGGCGGGTCACCGTCAACGGAACCGAAGTTTCCGTGGCCGTCAACAAGGATATATCTTGTTGAAAACTTTTGAGCAAGGCGAACCATTGCGTCATAAACGGAAGCGTCTCCGTGCGGATGATAGCGGCCGAGAACGGAACCGACTGTGTCTGCACACTTACGGTACGGCTTGTCCGGATAGAGCGAGTTTTCGTGCATTGTGTAAAGAATACGTCTGTGGACGGGTTTGAGTCCGTCGCGGACATCGGGGAGTGCTCTTGACGTGATAACCGACATGGAGTAATCAAGGAAGCTTTTGCGCATCTCGCCGTTAAGGTCAACGTCAATGATCGTCTGGTTTTCAAATCTGAGGTCATCGTTATTTCTTTCCATTCGTTATCACCCCTTTATACATCAAGATTCTGAACGTATTTTGCGTTCTTTTCAATAAAATCACGTCTGGGCTCAACCTTGTCTCCCATAAGGATTGAAAAAGTTTCGTCCGCCTGCATTGCGTCCTCAAGGTTGACTCTGAGCATTATTCTTCTTTCCGGATCCATTGTTGTTTCCCAAAGCTGTTCGGCGTCCATTTCACCAAGACCTTTGTATCGCTGAATTGCCGCGCCGGGCATTTCAGCCATAAGCTTGTCTCTTTCCTCATCGGAATAAGCATAGGCGTGTTTTTGTCCTTTTGAAAGCTTATAAAGCGGCGGCTGCGCAATATAGACATAGCCGTTGTCAATAAGCGGACGCATATAGCGGAAGAAGAAGGTCAAAAGCAGCGTTCTGATGTGGGCGCCGTCAACATCGGCATCGGCCATGATGACAATTTTGTGGTAGCGAAGCTTTTCCTCGTTGAAATCGTCCGCAATGCCTGCGCCGAGCGCCATTACAACGGGGCTGAGTTTATCGTTGCCGATAACCTTGTCAAGCCTGCTTTTTTCAACATTGAGCATTTTTCCCCAAAGGGGAAGAATCGCCTGAATGCGCCTGTCGCGTCCCTCTTTTGCGGAGCCTCCTGCGGAGTCACCCTCAACGATGAAAAGTTCTGTGACGGACGGATCCTTTTCCGTGCAGTCGGAAAGCTTTCCGGGCAGTGAGTTGCTTTCAAGCGGAGACTTTCTTCTTGCGGCCTCACGCGCTTTTCTTGCGGCTTCTCTTGCGCGTGAAGCGTCAAGAGCCTTTGAGAAAATCATTTTTGCAACCTGCGGGTTTTCCTCAAAATAATCGGTGAGCTTTGTGTATACGGTTGAGGCAACAAGCTTTGTGATATCGGTGTTTCCAAGTTTGCCCTTTGTCTGGCCCTCAAACTGGGCGTCCGTGAGCTTAACGCTGATTACGGCAACAAGACCTTCGCGGCAATCCTCGCCGGAAAGCTTTTTGTCCGCATCTTTGAGAATGTTATATTTTCTTCCATACTCGTTGAACACCTTTGTTAAAGCGGTTTTGAAGCCCGTTTCGTGGGTACCGCCGTCAACGGTATGGACGTTGTTTGCATAGGAAAGAATTGTTTCGTTATAGCCATCGTTATACATGAGCGCAATTTCCGCGCTTCTGTCTGAGCTGACGGCAGAAAAATGAATCGGACTTTCGTGAACGGGAGTAAGACCGCGGCTTTCGTTGATATATTCAACAAAGGAACCGATACCCCCCTCATAGCAGAAATGATCGGTAACAACATTTTCCGGGTCGCGGCTGTCGGTCAAAGTTATTGCAAGGCCGGCGTTGAGGAAAGCGCTTTCGCGCAGATGGCGCTGAAGTGTTTCATAGTCATAGACCGTTGTTTCCTGAAAAATTTCCGCGTCCGGCTTGAACTTGATGAATGTTCCCGTTTCGGTTGTATCGCCGACAATGTCAAGGTCGGAGGCAATGTGACCTCTTGTGAAGCGCTGGCGATAGACATGGCCGTTTTGAGAAACTTCAACCTCAAACCACTCGGAAAGGGCGTTAACAACGGAGGAACCAACGCCGTGGAGACCGCCGGAAACCTTATAGCCGCTTCCGCCGAACTTTCCGCCTGCGTGGAGAACGGTCAAAACAACCGTAACGGCCGGAAGTCCCTGCTGCTCATTGATGCCAACGGGGATACCGCGTCCGTTATCGCGGACGGTGATTACGTTTCCGGGAAGAATTTCAACCTCAATGTGGGTGCAGAAACCGGCAAGCGCCTCGTCGATTGAGTTATCGACAATTTCATAAACAAGGTGATGCAGACCTCTTGGGCCAGTTGAACCGATATACATTCCGGGGCGCTTTCTGACCGCCTCAAGACCCTCGAGCACCTGAATTGCGTCTGCGTTATACTCCTCGGTAACAACGGTATCCATAAGCGCAAGGTCTTCCGGAAGGTTCTCACGCTCAATGTCGATATCAGGGGAATCCTGCTCAGCTTCATTCAGCTCTTCCTCAAGAAGTTCTTCGTTTTTGTTTTCGTTTTCATTCATGGCGCGAATTACTCCTTTATAAATATCTATTATCTTTTATCTATTATCTAAATAAATGACTGGGTTCATGGGGGCCTCAAGCGACCCCCTACGAATTTGGATGTTAGATGTTAAATGTTAGATTTTAGAAAAATATCTATTATCTTTTATCTTTTATCTAAAATAACTCAAGCACCAACCCAGACAAAATGCGCTTTGTTTTCCGATTTAAAATATCTAAAATCTAATATCTAAAATCTAATATCTAAAATTTCGCTTCGCTCCTCTTTGCAACCGTTCCCGGCGAAAGATGGGAAACAAAGATTCTCCTGCCCTCGCAAACAATGAACGAGCGGGGAAGATCAGCGGAAACATAATAGACATTCTTTTTCTTTTCATTTTTTGAAAGATAATCGCGCGTGATTTTTGAAACGGTGGTGTTTTCAATATCAAAAATTCCGATTATCTCTCTGTCATTAATTACTGTTTTTTCTCCAAGATGAATATACATTTTTTCACCGCCTTGAAAGAGAACCGTTCTTCATTTCAAACGCCTCTCCGTATTTAAGGCTTTTGACCGAGTTCGGGTCGCAGCAGGTGATGAAAACCTGCCAGTTTTTAATGTGGTTAAGAATATAATTCTGCCTTGAAAGGTCAAGCTCACTCATAACATCGTCCAAAAGCGCAACCGGCTGTTCACCGGTGAAATCTTTGATAACCGCCGCCTCGGAAAGCTTGAGCGCAAGCGCGGCGGAACGCTGCTGACCCTGGGAGCCGAACGAGCGTGCGGCAATGCCGTCAATGCTTATTGAAAGGTCATCCCTGTGCGGCCCAACCGAAGAAAAGCCGGTTGGGATATCCGTTTTGCGCGCGGCAAAAAGGAGATTTTTGAGGTTGTCATAAATTTCCTGCTTATCGTTTCCGAATGCAGAACAGTTTTCTTTATATGAAACAGAGAGCTTCTCCTTTTTTGATGAAATTCCGGAATAGATTTCATCGCAGAAGCGCGAGAGGGCGTTCACATATCCGATTCTTTGGCGGATAATTTCACTGCCATAGAACGCAACGCGCTCCTCCCAAACGTCAAGAAGATTTTGAAGCTCAGAATGAAAATAGCAGTCCTTTAAAATAATGTTGCGCTCGGAAAGCGCTTTGTTGTAATTTGCAAGCGTTACGGCGTATTTCGGCTTAAGCTGGCTTATCGCCGTGTCAAGAAACTTCCGCCTTTCCCCCGGGCCGCCCTTGACGAGCGTGAGATGGACGGGAGAAAAAACAACGGCGGAAAATTCACCCATAACTTTTGAAGCAGACTTAACTTTGATTCCGTTAAGGGAGAAAGAACGCCCTTTTTCAAGCTCAAGAGAGATATTCTGTTCCCTGCCGGAGCCGAAAAAATCAAGCGAAAGCTTTGCGTTTTTGGCGTTAAAATTGATTAGCTCGCTGTCTGCCGAACCTCTGAACGAGCGGCAGCCCGTGAAAAGCCAGACGCTTTCAAGCAGGTTTGTTTTTCCCTGCGCGTTATCGCCAAAAATGACGTTGATGCCCTCGCAAGGTTCAAGCACTGTTTCTTTAAGATTGCGAAAGCGCAGGCATTCGAGCTTTTTGACGGTCACTTTGTCACCTCATAAATTACGCCGGAAAACTCAAATTTATCGTTTTCTCTGAGCTTTTTTCCTCTTTGAAAGCAGGTTTCACCGTTGACCTTTACTCTTCCGTCAAGGACGGCGGTTTTTGCCTCGCCGCCGCTTGAAACGGCGTTTGCAAATTTCAAGGCGGAATCGAGCCTGATGAACTCGGTTTCAATTTTGAGCTTTTCGGTTTTCTTTTGAGCAATGCTGACTTTAATTTTCATATGATCACCAAGATTCTAGACTCTAGATTCTAGACACTAGATGCTAGATGCTAGATTTTGCGGAAATTTTTAATGTGCTGCAAGAGGTTAGGTTCATGGGGCGGTTACGAGCCGGCCGTTTTGCGAATTGTTTCCCGATTTTAAATATCTAGATTCTAGAATCTAAATTCTTACCGGCAAAACAAGGAAAAGGAACTTATCGCCCTCAATCGGGAGAATAAGAATCGGCTGACTTGAGGAGTTAAGCTCAAGTCTGACCTCATCGCTTTCCGTTGCTTTGAGTGCGTCAAGAAGAAATTTGCTGTTGAAACCGATTTCAATATTTCCGCCCTCAATTTCCGCCGGCATTTTATCGTTCGCCGTTCCTATTGAAGTTACGGACGAAAATTTGAGAACGCCGTTTTCAATCAGACAGCGGACGGGACTTGAACGGTCGGTAATAATGAGCGACGTCCTTTCAACGCATTCAATGAGCCTTTTTGTGTCTGCTTTGATTTTTGTTGATGATGCAACGGGAATTGCGGCCTTATAGTCAATAAAGTTGCCCTCAAGCAGGCGGGAGATCACGCGGTATTCTCCAATTTCAAAGCAGATGTGCCTTTTTCCAACGCTGATTGAACAAAAGCCCTCGTCATTATCGGAAAGCTTGATAACCTCGCCGAGCGTTTTTGACGGAACAACAAAGGCAACCTCGTCTCCGCTGTAGTCGATATCCTCGCGGCGGACGGCAAGCCTTGCGCCGTCAACGGCAACAAGAACAATTTTTCCGTCTGAAATTTCAAATCTTACGCCGGAATGAACCGGGTTCCTCTCGCTTGTTGAAACGGAGAAAATTGTTTTCCTTATCATATCTTTCAAAAGTGCCTGATTGATGACTATCGGAAAGCCTGCGGAAACCTCCGGAATATCCGGATATTCTTCCGCCGATGTTCCGATTATTGAATACTGAACCTCGCCGCTTGTTATTCTGCAAATATTTCTGTCATCGCTTTCAATGGAGACGGTATCGTCCGGAACCATTCTGAGAATGTCGCAAAGATTGCGAGCGTTGAGAATGATACTTCCGTTTTCCTGAACCTCGGCGGCGATAAAGGTTTCCGAGCCGACCTCAAGGTCGTATCCGGTGAGTTTAACCGAGTCTGAAAGGGAGCTGATGAGGATACCCTCAATGGCCGGTATTGTTGACTTTGATGAAACGGTGCGCTGCACATTCATGCAGGCTTTTGAAAGCTTGGCGCTGTCGCAGACGATTTTCATGATTCTTCCTCCGTTCGGTGAGTGCCCGGTTTTAAGGTTAAAGCGTTTTTGCGCCGCAGGCACATGTAATGTAAGAATAAAAAAATAGTAGTAGTAGTAGCCGGGGTTGAAAAAGAGGAAAACGCCGCTTTCCCTTTATTTTTAAAGAGACCGGCGGCTTTTTTCCCTGTTGAAGCCGGTGTTTAAAATTACCTGTTTTTAACAGTGATAAATGGGAAATATGGAAAATGTTAAAAAGTCGATGTTAAATGTTAAAAACTTTGTTGAAAACAAGGGCAGCCATTATTCCTCGTTGATATTTTTAATGATATCGTCAACGGTAGCTTTAAGCTGGACGTTTTCGTTAAGTTTTTCTTCAATCTCCTTGAGTGAATATATGATTGTGGAATAATGTTTGTTGCCAAACTCCGCTCCAATGGCTTTAAGGGAGAGTGAGGTGACAACGTGAACAATGTAGATTGCAACCTGCCTTGCAAGGGAGATGTTTGCGTTGCGCTTATCCGAGCGGATATCGGCCGGAGTAACGCTGAAAGTTCTTGAAACCTCGGAAATAATGTTTTCAACCGTAACGGGGAGGGGCTGGTTGTCGTTAATGATGTCGCTGATTGCGCGTTTTGCAATGGCAACATTCGGCTTTGTTCCCTCAACGTCCTGATAGGCTTTGATTTTTTTGACCGCGCCTTCAAGCTGACGGATGTTCTTTTTAATGTTTTCGGCAAGGTAGTTCACAACCTCGTCTGAAAGGTCAACATTCAGCTCATCACTCTTTTTCTTGATGATGGCCATTCTTGTTTCAAGATTCGGCGGCTGAATATCGGCAATGAGGCCGCATTCAAAGCGGGTGCGCAGCCTTTCTTCAAGAGTCATCATCTCCTTGGGCGGACGGTCGGAGGTGAGAACAATTTGCTTTCCGGCGTCATTGAGGGCATTGAAGGTGTGGAAGAACTCCTCCTGAGTGGCCTCTTTTTTGGAGATAAACTGGATATCGTCAACCAAAAGGAGATCCGCGCTGCGGTATTTTTCATGAAAAGCGTGGGTATTGTGGTTTCCGATGTAATAGACAAGCTCGTTTGTAAAATGTTCGCCGCTTGTATAAATGATGTTTGCGTTGGGTCTGTCCTCCCTGACCTGGTTCATGATTGCGCAAAGAAGGTGGGTCTTTCCGAGTCCGCTGTGGCCATAGATGAACAAGGGGTTATATGCCTTTCCCGGTGAATGGGCAACATTGAGCGCCGCCGCGTGGGCAAAGCGGTTGGACGGGCCGATGATAAAGTTATCAAAGGTATAGTTATAATCCGCACCGGCGCGATTTTCCTGTTTTTCCTCCTCTTCATCGTCATCTTCCTTGGGAGAATCAAGCTTGAGAATGACCGAAAAGCCGAGGACTTCCTCGCAGGTTTTTTCAATAAGCTCGGTGAATTTTGAAGAGATAATCTTTTTTTTGAATTCGCTGATTGAAAGGGTGAGGGTATCATCCTTAAATTCAACAAATTCAAGAGGGGAGAGCCAAACATTATAGGCAACCTCGCTGACTTTTGTTTTAAGCAGGTCTTTGATAATGACCCATATTTCATCAAATGAATCCATAGATTTCCTCCTTAAGGGAAAAAGGGGACGTCCGCCGTTTTCCGGAAAAATGTTTTTTCAAAAATCTTCTCTTAATATCCAGACATCACTTGACTTATAAACAAGCGAATGTATAATATAATACTATATTAATTCAAAGAAAACAGTTATCCAATATAAATTAACTCTTACATTTAATTGTAGCATAAAAAAAAGCTTAATGCAAGTGTTTGACTGAAATTTGACCGTAAAAAAGCTTTTTTTGGTTTTCCGCTTTTTTGTTTCAAATTTTAAAAGTATCCTAAAAAGCGGTTTTTTGAGGAGAAAAAGGCAATGAATATAAAAACGCGCAAAAATGACCTCATTTTGGAAAATATCGAATGTTTTAATGTCGGCTTGAGTGTTGACTGCGGACAGGCTTTCCGCTGGGTAAAAAAAGCGGACGGTTCTTTCCATGGAGTAATTTTTAAAAAGGCGTTTGACATTGTTCAAAATGAAAAAGAAATTGTTTTCAAAAACACGGATGAAGAAACTTTTAAAAGCCTCCTTGTTCCCTATTTTGACCTTGAGCGCGACTATGGAAAAATCTGCTCATCTTTTGACGACGGCTATCTTCAAAAGGCCTGCAAGGCGTATTACGGAATCAGAATACTGCACCAGGAGGAATGGGAGGCGCTTTGCTCGTTCATCATCTCTCAAAACAACAATATTCCGCGCATCAAAGGCATTATTGAAAGGCTCTGTTCCTCTTTTGGAGAGCAGATAAGTGAAACCGACTTTGCCTTTCCCTCGGCGGAAAAAATTGCGGCGCTTAATGAGAGCGACCTTGCACCGCTGAGAGCCGGTTTTCGCAGTAAATACATACTTGACGCGGCAAGAAAAGTCTCCTCGGGCGAGGTCAGCTTTGAAAAAATTAAAGCCGCACCTCTTGAAAAGGCGCAGCAGGAGCTTTTGAAGATTAAAGGAGTTGGCGTGAAAGTTGCGCAATGCACCCTTCTTTACGGATTCGGAAAGCTTGACGCTTTTCCGGTTGATGTTTGGGTGAAAAGGATACTGTCCGAGCTTTATTCCGGAGAATTTCCGCCGTGTGACGAGAGCATCAGAGGCATTGCGCAGCAGTATCTTTTCCATTGGAGGAGAAATTTGGAGAAAGGAGCCGCATCATGACAGAAAAAGAACGTACGCTTAAAATTGTTGAAGCGCTCAAAAAAGAATATCCGCAGGCGATGTGTTCGCTTGAATATAAAGATCCGCTTCAGCTTTTGATTGCAACGCGCCTTTCCGCCCAATGCACGGACGCAAGGGTTAACCTTGTCACGCCGGCACTTTTTGAAAAATATCCAGACCTTGATGCGTTTTGCGCGGCTGACGTTGGTGATATTGAAACCCTCATTCATTCCTGCGGCTTTTTCCGCGCCAAGGCACGCGACATTATTGGAATGGCGAAAAAAATCAAAGCCGATTTCGGCGGAAAAGTTCCTGATAGCCTTGAAAAACTCACCTCCCTCCCCGGCGTCGGAAGGAAAACCGCGAATCTGATTATGGGCGATGTTTTCAAAAAGCCTGCCGTTGTTGCCGATACCCACTTGATACGCATTTCAAACCTGCTCGGCCTTGTTGAAAGCAAGGATCCTTATAAGGTTGAACTGCGGCTGAGAGAGCTTTTGCCGCCGGAGGAAAGCAATGATTTTTGCCACCGTGCGGTTCTTCACGGACGCGCGGTTTGCGTTGCACGCAGGCCGGATTGCGGCCGTTGCTGCCTTAATGATTTTTGTCTTTCCGCTCGGACGAAAAAAGATGAAAAAATTTGAAAAAAACTCTTGACAAACAAAGCAGGGTATAATATAATAGGCAAGCGTTGTAAAACGGCGCCGACGTGGCGGCATAGCTCAGTTGGCTAGAGCATTCGGTTCATACCCGGAGTGTCGTAGGTTCGAATCCCACTGCCGCTACCATTTTTTTTAAAATAAAGAGCGGCTTTTGCGTCTCTTTTCAATATTAATACGGCCCGGTGGTCAAGCGGTTAAGACACCGCCCTTTCACGGCGGTAACACGAGTTCGATTCTCGTCCGGGTCACCA
>CAKSWC010000009.1 GCA_934511365.1 uncultured Eubacteriales bacterium | reverse complement strand
TATTTAGCTTCTATGTACTCCTTTATCATTTTGTAGGTCACTCGCTCTTTGGGCTTGTATGTTTCGGCTCTTTTAGCTATGTTATCAAGCGGAACTTTTCCCTCACCCTCGCCAAACTCGACTTTTACGTTGATATGTCCGTCTGGCTTTTTGTGGGAAAGCAGTACAACCGTCTCCACATGTGCAGTTCTCGGGAACATGTCAACCGCAGTAGCATATTTTGTTTCGTACCCGAGAGATGAAAAGGCCGCGCAGTCTCTTGCAAGCGTTGCCGGGTCGCAGGAAACATAAACTATGCGTTCCGGCGCCATTCTTACGGTAGCTTCAATCACGTCGCGGCTGCATCCCTTGCGCGGCGGATCAAGAACAATTACGTCAATCTTTGTGTTGCTTTCGCTGATTCGTTTAGCGGCACCCGAAGCATCGTCGCAGAAAAACTCAGCGTTTTCTATTCCGTTGAGCTTTGCGTTTTCCTTTGCGTTTTCAATCGCCTGAGGAATAATTTCAACACCTATAACTCTTTCTGCGCTTTTTGCCATCGAAAGGCCTATTGTGCCCGTGCCGCAGTAAAGGTCAAGCAGCGTTTCCCTGCCCGTAAGAGCAGCATACTCGGCAGCTTTTTTATAAAGAATTTCTGCGCCTTTCGGGTTCACTTGAAAAAACGAAAGCGGTGAAATTTTGAATCGTAAAGAACAAAGCTCATCTTCGATATAGTCGCTGCCCCAAAGCGTTATGCATTCATCTGAAAGCACAACATTTGTGTTCTTCGGATTGATATTCAGAACAATGCTCTTAATATTTTCGTTTTCTTCAAGCAAAGCCTCAACAAGCTTATCAGTATTCTTCACAAGGCGGTCAGTAACAACAAGACAGACCATAATCTGACCTGTACTGAACCCTTTTCTCAGATAAATATGGCGCAGCAGTCCTCTTTTTTCCTGCTCATCATACACAGTGATTCCGCAAAGCGCCGCCCAATGCTCAATAACTTTTAGTATTCCCTGAAATTCTTCCGGCTGCAAAAGGCAGTCGCGGCAATCAACAATTCTGTGGCTTTTCTTGGCGTAAAAGCCGATGAGGGTTTTCCCCTCTTTTGAAAGTTCAATCGGATATTGAGCCTTGTTGCGGTAACGATCGGTACTTCCCGAACTCAAAATTTCATTAACCGAAACGTCAAGCTTCCCGATATGCTCAAAGGCGGACTGAACGCGCAATCTTTTTTCCTCAAGCTCGGCAGCATAGTCAATATGTCGAAAAGAACATCCGCCGCAAGAAGCAGCCGCTGAGCAGTCGCAGAGAATCCTATGCTTTGAGGGCTTGATAATCTTCTTGATTTTACCAACGGCATAGTTCTGCTTGACAAGAATGATATGAGCAAGAATAAGGTCGCCCGGAGCGGTTCCTTCAACAAAAACCGCCATTGATTCAAAACGGCCTACCCCGCTTCCCTGCGAGGTTAAGGCCGTTATTTCAAGTGTTATTTCATCGTTCTTTTTGAGAACGATATTGTTTTTTTTCCTGTTTTTTCCCATCAGGTCTGCTCCTTGTTTTAAATCGGTCTCTTACCTGACTCTTGAAAGCTCAATGCAAACCTCAAGACCGCCAAGCGCAGAATGCTTGGCATAAATGTTTCCGCCGTGAGCTTCAACAATTTCGCGGCAAATTGCAAGTCCGAGTCCGGCAACGCGTCTGCCCTCATCCGAGGTATAGAGAGGCTCAAAAATTATTTCAAGCTTTTCGTCCTCAACGCCCTCGCCGCTGTCGTTTATGTTAATATAGACATTTTCCCGGTCGCAGTTAAAATCTATCTCTATTCTTTTGTCATCGGTCAGCATATGCTTAACACTGTTTCCGATAATATTGCCGAAAACGCGGCGCATCTTTGTTCGGTCAATCATAACGCTTGCCTTTTCGGCATTGTTGACGATTCTGAACGAAACGCCGGACATTTCAAGTTCGGTACCATATTCATATTCAAGCGATTCTTTGAGAGTTACGGTATCAATTTTTTCGGTATGAACCTGCTTTGTCATGTTATAGCTCAGATATTCGTCAAACTCATCAACAAGCTCCTGAATTTCAAGAGCCTTTTCATAGACGGTGTCAAGATAGCGAAGCTTTTTTTCCTCACTGACATTTCCGTTCTTAATACGCTCGGCATAGCCAAGAATAGAGGTCAGCGGTGTTTTGATGTCATGAGAAATTGAGGCAATAATGCGCTGTTGATTCTGTTGTTGATGTTCAAGATTGCGCGTCAAAGAAACAAAGCGGTCATAGACATGGCCGATATAGCCCCTGAAATGATGCTTTGAAAGCGTTTTTCCGCGTTCATACTCCTCAATGAGCTGATAAAATTCACGGTATGGCTTGAGCATCATTGTATAGATTATGAAAATAAGCAGAAACAACGCCGAAAGTCCGATTAAAAACTCAACAAAAACAAATTTTACAAGCTCCTTGCTGTCCGCCGTGTAATCTCTGAGAAGATAGACGGAAGAAATGAGCATGTATGCTTTGTTTTTATATTCAAAAGCGGTTCTGACCTTGACGTCAAGCGCAGTCCAGTTTCTGTCCTTTGAGCGCGTCACAACCTCGTTTGCGCTGTCTTCAATAACGATAACAATATCGCGGTACTGTTCAACAATCGCAGACCATTCATCGGTGCTCTTTGTCTGTCCGAGCTTTTCAATAATCTCATTGTTATACTTTTTAAGACTTTCCTCATCGTTATATGCCGAATTAGTGACAGCCGTTGTGACCGAGGCGTTATATGAATAGGCAAAGGCAACAATAACACCCAAAAACAAAAGTATAACAATGATATTAGCTTTCCTGTCTTTCGTCATTCAAACAAGTCCTTACAAAAACTCAGTGGGTTTTAACAAATTTGTATCCAACACCCCAAACAGTCTTTATGTATTCATTGTTTGGGTCAAGCTTATCTCTGATACTTTTGATATTAACTGCAACGGTTCCGATGTCACCGAATTCAGTATCCCAAACGTGGCTGAAAATCTGCTCACGAGTCAAAACCTTTCCGGCGTTCTCCATGAGATACTGAAGCAACTGGAACTCACGGGTAGAAAACTGAATTGGCTTTGAGTTTTTGAAAACCTCAAAAGAGCCGGTGTGAATTTCAATATCTCCGACTTTTATAACTCCGTCCTCAAAAATATCTCTGTTGCGTTCCTCACGGCGCAAATGCGCCTTGACCCTTGCAACAAGCTCTTCAACAACAAAGGGTTTGGAAATGTAATCATCGCCGCCCATTTCAAGACCGAGAACAGTGTCAAGAGTCTTGCCCTTTGCCGAAACAAAAATTATTGGACAATCAACTTTGCTTCTGATCATCCGGCAAAGCTCAAGGCCGCTGAGTCCCGGCATCATTATGTCAAGAGTGATGAGAGAAATTTCTGAAGAATGCGATTCAATGTAATCATATGCTTCGTTTCCATCGCTGCATATAACGGTTTCAAAACCCTCATCCTCAAGCGCATCGGAAACAAGGTTAGCAATGGCGCTTTCGTCATCAATAATAAGAATTTTACTCATTGTTCGTTGTCCTCCGATATAAACATTTTCATTAACTTGCAGCCCCTGTCAACAAAAACCCCTGTTGCGGCGGCTGTTTCCTCATTGATTGTTTCAACGCCTTCAACCTCATGCTTCTTATGATAGATCATAAACGGAACGGGATCACGCGCATGGGTCATGGTAACAATCGGCGTTGGGTGATCCGGAAGAATCATAATTTTGTAATCGTCATATTTTTCAAGTTCCTTAAGAACAATCGGAAGAACGCGCTCATCAATAAGCTCAATCGCACGAACCTTGTTCTCCGGTTCATTCCTATGGCCGCATTCATCAGGAGCTTCAAAATGAATATAGACAAAGTCTTTTCCGTTTTTGAGTTCTTCCATTGCGGCCTCAGCCTTGCCTTCAAAGTTAGTGTCGATATATCCTGTTGCACCCTCAACAAAGGGAGCCTCCATTTTTGCGCTGATGGCAATGCCTTTGAGCAGGTCAACGGCGGAAATCACGGCGCCTTTAAGTCCAAAAAGGCTTTCAAATGATGGAAGAATCGGCTTTTTACCCTCGCCCCAAAGCCAAATTGAGTTCGCCGGTCGTTTACCTTCGGCAATACGCTTTTTGTTGACCGGGTGATCTTTCAAAAAGCTATAGCTTTCCTTCATCATGGCAATAAGTTTTTCAGCGTTTGCGCTATCGGAAAGATACGGGCCGATAACTTTTTTGCTGATGTCATGTGGAGGTGTCATTGAGCCGAGGTCGGTCGTTCCGCCGTGAACAACAAGGCAATGGCGGTAGCTCACTCCCGGATAATATGTAAACACTTCATTTCCGAAATGTTCCTGAACGCTTTTCATAATTTCATGAGCCTCGGCGGTTGAAATATCGCCGGCGGAATAATCAACCATTGTTTTGTTTTCATAAGGCTCGTCCTCAGAAAGAGTAACAAGGTTGCAGCGCAGCGTAACATCATCATCGCGGAGATCAACACCTATGCTGACCGCCTCAAGAGGTGAACGGCCGGTGTAATATTCCAGAGGGTCAAAGCCCATAACGCTCATGTTTGCAACATCGCTTCCGGGCTTGAGGGAATCGTCAACGGTTTTAACAAGTCCAACAACCGAGCGCTTGGCAAGAGAATCAAAAAGCGGCTTTTTTGCGCACATCATCGGCGTTTTTCCGCCGAGCGCCGGAACGGGATAATCCGCCATTCCGTCATAAAGAACAACAACATATTTCATGAAACACACCGTCAACGCAGAAACGGCAAGAAAAGCAGGCCGTCCGCGTCTTTCCTTTCATATATTAACAAAACCGAAAGTTTTGCGCATTTTTAGTCGAATCGTTATATATCATAGCATATTTCAGAAGAAAATTCAACTCAGAAAATCATTTTTCCCTTTATCATCACATGCTTTAAATTCATAGAACCGTCAACAAAAACGATATCAGCATTTTTCCCCTCTTCAAGACTTCCGCAGATTCCGTCGGCGCCGATCACCCTCGCCGGATTGATTGTACAGGCGGCAAGCGCATCTTCAAACGGAATTGAAAAGGAAAGAAGGTTCCTGAATTCTTCAAAAAGGTTGGTGGTGCTTCCGGCGATGGTTCCGTCCTCAAGGTGGGCGCGTGCATTTTTCACAATAACCTTCTGGCCGCCGAGCATATATTCACCGTCCGCACAGCCCGCGCTGCTGAGCGAATCACTTATTGCAACCGCACGGTGAGCACCGAGAATTTTGAAGGCGAGTTTAACCGTTTCCGGCGCAAGATGGAACCCGTCGCAGATAAGCTCGGCAGTCACACGGTCAGAAGCAAAAACGGCTCCGACAACTCCGGGTTTTCTGCTTTCAAAAGCCGTCATAGCGTTAAAAAGATGGGTTGCATGAGTAAAGCCGTTTTCAAAACCTTTTTCCGCCTGCTCAAAGGTTGCGCTCGTGTGTGCAACACTACACACGGCGTTTTTGCAAACCTCATGAGCAAATGGAAGCGCGCCCTCAGTCTCCGGCGCAAGATCAACAAGAAGAATTTTTGAAACAGCATTAAGGCGTTCAAACTCGCTCACATCGGCCGGTCTAATATAGTCCGGATTTTGCGCACCGCGCTTTTCATATGAAATATACGGCCCCTCCATGTTGATTCCGTGAATAAAGGCACCGCTCTCACTGCCTTTAAGTTTTTCAATAGCTTCAAGAATTGAAGTCAGTTCGCTTTCCGGCAAGGTCATGGTTGTTGGGCAAACTGAAGTAACGCCCCTCTTTGCATAGTACATTGAAAGCTTTTGAAGCTTTTTTTCGTCTTTGTCGCACCAATCGACTCCGTCTCCGCCATGCGTATGGATATCCACAAAACCGGGCAGCGCAAGAAGTCCGCTCATATCCGTTCCGTCTTTTGCAGACCGAAGAGAAGCAATTTTTCCGTTTTCGGTTTCAATGCTTCCGCTCACAACAGAAAAGTTCCTGTCAACGTATTTTAAATTCGATAAAACCATAGTTATCCTCCGTCAGATTGCACTTTGCAGCGCCAATTCAAAGCAAGCGACAACAAAGCGCAAAAAAATTGAAAAATTTTGAAAAAAGGCTTGACAATTCATGACAAATAGGCTATTATAGACAAGCTGTTTGATTCATTAGCTCAGTTGGCAGAGCACTTGACTTTTAATCAAGGTGTCCGGGGTTCGAATCCCCGATGGATCACCAGGTGAAACGCTCCGGTTTCTTAACAGAAGTCGAAGCGTTTTCTTTTTTTTGCTGTCAACGGTTTGCCCGCAGCACAGCAGCAATGCAGAACAGCACTTCCATCAAAACAAACAGTCGCGCAGGAGCTTTGCCGAAAACGGTAAAACTCCTGCTTTTCTTTTATTTCACACTCATGCAAATGTTCTGATGGTGTTTGAACTGTCTGATAGAACATATCCGTCATTCACAATAACATAGCTTTTTATTCTGAAATAATACGGCGTTCTGTTTTCAAGCCTTTCAATAACGGCGCTCAGCGTCTGCGAATTTGTGATTTCTTTTTTCAAAGTAAAGCCGCTGTCCGGATCTTTTGACATATAGATAAAATATCCGTCAGCTTTTTCGCATTCGTCCCACTCAAGAACAACCTTTTTGTTGCCCGGAAGGTCGCCCTCTCCCTTATAAAGACCAACGCTTTCCGGCTTTGTTGAAACATCAAAAGCGTCTGACATATCGCCATACATCTTTTTTCCGTTAACCACTGCATAAGCTTTAACGCAATAGCTGTCCTGCTGCGCGCTTTCCTTTCCGCTCACGGTGTATTCCGGCTTGTTGCAGGCGGTTATCAGGTCGTACTCGCCGGTATTGCTGTCAAAGCGATAAAGATAATACGCCTGAGCGTTAGGTATGGCACTCCATGTGAGCTTATAACCGCTTGTTGAAACATTGACCGCTTTGAGTCCCTGAACGCCGGGAACAGACGTTATCGCAGTGAAAGCATTTGAAAGCTTTGAATAAATAAATTTTCCGTTGGAAGTCACACTCACCGCGCGGATTTTATATTTATAAACACTCGCCGGATTGAGCTTTGTCATGTTGCAGGAATTGTTCGCGCTTCCTCCGCTGAGACGAACAAACCTGCCTTCACCGTTTTTGTAATACCAGATTTCATAATAATCAGCGCCGCGCACCTTTGTCCATGAAAGTCTGTGAGATGTCGGCTCAGTCGTTTTCTGAGTTATCTTCGTAATCTGTCCGAGCGGAGTATATGCGGTTTTCTTTTTATAGCTGCCGTTCACTGTTTTTTTATTGCCCTTAACATACGGTCTTACGGCAAAGACATAGTAGTCACCCGGAGTGAGCGACTTCACGGTATATTTCCTTCCCTTTTGGTTTTTCAGCTGTTTATATTTTTTTGTTTCAGGATAATAGCGATAGATGCGATAGCCGGTCGCTTTTCCTTTAACCGTCCATTCAAGTGTTACCGACGTGGTTGTTTTTGCGGTAATTTTGATTCCGTTAACCTTTGGTGCTGAAGCCCTGGCCGCAAAGGTAAAGACCGAGAAAAGAGCACAAAGCGCCGCAATCAGTGATACATAGATAACGGTTTTCTTTATTGAGTACGTTTTTTTCATATGCAACTGCCTCCTGTTGAGTTATTCGTTCGGTGTTAGAAATTCATTTTGTTCAATAGGTTTTGTGGCGTATGCGTTGAGCGAAAGGGGCGCACGGTTTCCGGCAAGATATTCATAGTACGCCTGAGCACCGACCATTGCGGCATTATCGCCGCAGAGGGGCAAATCCGGAAGATAAAGAGTCCAGCCGTTCTTTTTGCAAAGTTCTTCCATTCGCTTGCGCAAGACGCTGTTAGCCGACACTCCGCCGGCGAGCACAATCTTTTTCATACCATATCTTTTTGCTGCTTTTTCAGCATTATCGCAAAGAAAAGAAACAACGGCCTTTTGGAAAGATGCACCAAGGTCAGAAACGCTTATTTCCTCACCTTTTTGCTTTGCGTTGTGAATGGTATTGATAACAGCAGTTTTAAGGCCGGAAAAGCTGAAGTCAAGCTCATTGTCATGAACCTTTGGGCGCGGAAATTTATAGGCGTTTTCATTCCCGTCTTTACAAACACGGTCAAGATTCAAACCGCCCGGATATGGCAGACCCATTGAGCGTGCGGCTTTATCAAGCGCTTCACCGGCAGCATCGTCACGCGTTTTTCCAACAACCTCAAATTCTGTATAATCTTTAACTATGACCATATGACTGTGGCCGCCGCTGACAACAAGGCAGAAAAAAGGAGGCTTAAGCTCAGGGTGAGTAATATAGTTTGCAGCAATATGCGACCTGAGGTGGTGAACGGCAATGAGGTCAATTCCTCTTGAATAGGCAAGGCTTTTGGCGTAATTCACGCCGACAAGCAACGCACCGATAAGTCCCGGCGCATAAGTCACGGCAATGGCATCAATATCGTCAAAGCTGAGTTTTGCGTCCTCAAGCGCTTTTGAAACAACGCCGGAAATTGCTTCCGCATGGCGGCGCGATGCAATTTCCGGAACAACGCCGCCATAAATCTTATGTTCCTCAACCTGTGACGCGATAACGGAGGAAAGGACACATCTTCCGTTTTCAACAACCGCTGCCGCGGTCTCGTCACACGAGGATTCGATTGCAAGAATTTTCATAATACTATCAATCCTTAATTGGTTACTTGAAAAATTTTGTCATTATCACAGCGTTTTCACGCGGAGAGGAGTAGAAGTTTTTCCTTTCTCCAACAGCTGCAAAACCCGCTTTAAGATAAAGCGCGATGGCAGCCTCATTGCTTTTCCTCACCTCAAGGCTTAGGAATGAGCAGTCAATTCCGCGGCAAAGATTTTCGCATTCTAAAAGCAGAGCCGAACCAACACCCCTTCTCCTTGCGATTCTTGAAACGGCAAGGTCGGAAACATAGGCCTCATCAAGCACAACCGAAGCGCCGATATAGCCGACAATTTCTTCTCCGGCTTTTGCACAAAGAAAAACCGAGCCGGCGTTTTCAAGGCTTTCAAGAAGCGACTTTTCGCTCCACGGAGAGCTGAAGCACTCTTTTTCAAGAGCAGCAACAAAGGGAACATCGCTTTTTGTCATTTTTGAGACGGTTATGCCATCTTTTGCTTCCATTGGCTTCCTCCTCTGTGATTTTCATTTTATTGTATCACAGATTCCCTGAAAAAACAAGTAAACAGCCCTGCGCGAGGGCTGTTTGCAAAAAAACAACATCAAACTTACAGTTCTTCAAGATGTTCAACGGCCATTTCAAAGATTTCTTTAACATGGTCATCGGAAAGTGAATAATAAACAATTTTTCCGTCCTTGCGGTTTTTGACAAGGTTAGCCGAGCGCAAATATTTAAGCTGATGCGAAACGGCAGATTTTGTCATATTCAAAACAACGGCAATATCACAGACGCAAAGCTCGTTTTCATGCAGAGCCCAAAGAATTTTCATTCGCGTTGAATCGGCAAAGACCTTAAAAAACTCTGCAAGGTCAAAAATCAGCTCGTCATCCGGCATATTCTTTTTTGTTTTCAAAACAAGTTCTTCATCTATATGGGTGCAATCGCAGCCCATTTCGGTTTTTCCCATTGTAATTGCCTTCTTTTCCTTTGCGTTCCGACGCGGAAAAGCAAAACAGGATTCCCGTGTCTTTTTTGTTATCCCGATTATTGAGCGTGCAAACGCTGACGATAACAGCGAAGAAATTGTGCTTATCGGTTAATCGGGGATTACTTTTATATTATAGTCATTTTGGGGCGCTGTGTCAACCTTTTTGGCCGCAGCGCTTTTTTCTGTATTTTTCCTTTGTTGCGTTTCCGCCGCGAATATGGCGTTCAGCCTTATTTTCATCAAGAACAACGCGCACCCGTTCATAGAGATCATGGTCAATCTCTTTAAGCCGCAATGAAACATCGGTATGTACCGTTGATTTGCTCACATCAAAGCGCTTTGCGGCCGCTCTGACGGTTGCCCCGGTTTCAACAATGTATTCAGCAAGGGTCTGCGCCCTTTTTTCAACAAGCTCGTTCAAAAATATCCCTCCGCAAATAAGAAGCGTTAGGCAACCACTGATTAAGTGAGAGTACAAATATTGACGAAAAATACGCCGCCAAAACTTGTGACTATCAATTAATCAGTGGTTACTTAGTAATTCTTATTTGTGAAAGGGATATTTTATTACAAAATTAAAGAATATTCAAATATTTTTCCATATCAAAAATATCAAGTCCGCTGTCCTTGCGCAGATATAGAGGGTGATGCGGATGACCCTTTTTGCTGATTGCACCCGAAGAATACCAAACGGCACCACGGCTTTTTCCAATATTCACCATGTCGCGCAGACACGTTTTAAGGTATGGGCGCATTTCAACAATATTGCCCCACGCCGCCCAAACCGCCGGATGTTCCCCCTCATAAAGTGAGAGAACATAATCAAACGCTTTCATGTTTTCGCGGTGAAGCGCACCATTGAGCTGTTTGTCCATATCCTGAGGACGGGTTGCGCGCTGCGCATAGACATTGAACATTATGAATGAATCAAATCCGTTGCCCTTTGCAATGCGTTCAACGGATTTCAGCGTGTTGTCAAGGTTGTTCGGAGCGGCGGTTGAGGGATTTATACCGATGCAGATGAGCGGCCTTTTTCCCGTTGTTCCAAGAATATAACGGTATTCCTCATAATGATTCGGAACATAGAGCCAGTCACGAACATCATATTCAATATGATGTTGAATTTTTGATTCCTCAAGTGCTTTTTCAAAAGGCTCAATCGCAACCTTTTGCGTTTCCATGAGCGGTATGTGCATCGGGCTTTCTCCTTTGGTTCGAGCGTAACACTATTGATTGTTTAAATCTGCTTTCTCAATCATACACTGAGAAGTCCGGCGTCAATAACAAACTGGGAGCCGGTTGCATACCGCGCCTTGTCTGAAGCAAGGAACAAAACAAGTTCGGCAACATCTTGAGGCTCAATCCAAGGAACAGGAAGGAGGTTTCCGGCCGAACGCTCGGCAATTTCAATCGGTGTCATTCCTTCCATTGCGGCGAGTCCGTCGTTCATCGGCGTGTTGACACCGGTTGGATGAATGCTGACAACGCGGATATTGAACGGTGCAAGTTCAATCGCCCAAGCCTTTGTCAGACCGGTAAGTCCCCATTTTGAGGCAGTATAATGGGAAAGTCTGTTTCCGCCGCGCAGACCCATGACGGATGAATTGTTGATAATTACGCCGCTTTTCGCTTTCTTCATATACGGAACAACTCTGCGCGTAACATTGAACGGTCCTTTAAGATTGATGTCAATCATTGCGTTCCATTCGTCATCAGTCATTTCATCAACCGTTGCATAAGCGCAAATTCCGGCATTGTTGAAAAGGATGTCAATTTTTCCAAGTTCAGCTATCGCCTTTTCAACGGCTGCGGTAACAGCAGCGTCATCACGAACATCACCGACTGCGATAACAGCCTTGCGTCCAAGAGCTTCAATCTCTTTTTTCAGCGTTTCAAGCTCATCGTTCGTTCCGAAATTATAATTGGGATACTCAATCTTTTTTGCAACATCAAAAGCAACGATGTCTGCACCCTCCTTTGCAAGGGCAAGAGCTGTTGCGCGTCCCTGGCCGTGAGCTGCACCGGTTATAAAAGCAACTTTGTTTTCAAAATCTTTCATTTTTCAGCACCTCTTATTCATCTTTATTCTTGCGGTATTTATAGAGGATTTCATCAAGCGGAACCTTTGCAACGGTGTTGAAAAGGTTTGTGGCATACATGATTCCGGCAAAGGCGATAAGCAAAACGATCTGCTCATCGTTGAATTTTTCTTTCAGTCTGTCATAAAACTCATCGGGAATTTCATGCGGATTGACACAGATTGCCGAACCGAAATCCATAAGAAGTTCCTCAACATCGGTAATCTTCGGGTTATCCGGATCGTCACCGGAGTCAATCAGAATCTTTCTGAAGAAGGTTGAACAGATGAGGCAATCGTTGCCGCTTGAAATTGCATAGGAATAAAGCGACATTGCGCGTTCGCCGACAACGGGAACAAGCAAATCATAAAGCGTATACCATTCCATATACGCCTTGAAGGCCGGAACACTGTGCAAAAGAGTCCGCTTCATGTTTGTTATTCTTCCGTGCTTTGCAATCTGATCATCATATTCTTTTCTGACTGCCTCGCTTGCGGTTTCATAATCTGTCATTGGCAAGAAGCTCATTAAAATCTCTCCTTTATATTATTATACTGAAATCACTTTCTGTTTTTCAGTCTCTTATCGCACCTTGTTGCAAGGCGTGTTCCAACGCTCTGGAAAATCTGAACAAGAATTATAAGGAACACAACCGCAAGGGTCATGATAAGATACTGATATCTGTGATAGCCATAGTTGATTGCAATTTTTCCGAGTCCGCCGCCTCCGATAACGCCGCTCATTGCGGTATATCCGAGAATTGTTGTGATTGCAATCGTGGCGTTGGAAATGAGCGAAGGAACGCTTTCCGGAAGAAGAACCTTCGTGATAATCTGAAACGGAGAAGCACCCATGCTCTGAGCCGCTTCAATGATTGACGGGTTAATTTCGCGCAGACTGCTTTCAACAAGTCTTGCAACAAACGGAAACGCGGCAATAACAAGCGGAACGATTGAAGCAACGGTTCCAACAGCAGTTCCGACAATAAGCCTTGTGAGCGGAAAAACCATAATCATAAGAATGAGGAACGGAACGGAGCGCAAAAGATTGATGACAACGTCGATAACTTTAAGAATCGGCTTTGGAATTTTCAGGATTTTTCCATCCTCACCGGCAACAATCAGAATTCCGAGCGGCAGACCAAGGACTATTGCAAAAAAGGTTGAAAGAACGGTAACATAAACCGTTTCCCAGATTGCAAGCGGAAAATCTTCCTTTAAAACCTCCATCGCTTTAAGAAAAGTTTCAGACTGAAAAAATTCACTCATCGTTCTTCACCTCCTCAACGAATATATCGGGCATTGCTTTAAGATATTTCATAGCTCTTTCAAGCTCGGCTTTTCCGCCGGGTATTCCGAGAATAATGTTGCCGTATGCCTTATCCCCGATTCCCTTTGTTGAAGCGGAAAGAATGCTTGCTGTGATGCCCTCGTCAATCGCCATCTGTGCAATGAGCGGAGTATTCGTTGCTTTTGCACCGTTGAAAACAACGCGGATAACATTGTCACCGCTTATCTGAGTTCCCTGCTCATATCCCTCCGGAAAAACAAGATGCTTTGCCGCTCTTGATTTCGGCGCAGAAAAGACCTCACTGACTAGGCCGTCCTCAACAACCTCGCCGTTGTCAAGGATTGCAACATGAGAGCAAATCTGTTCAACAACGCTCATCTGGTGGGTGATTACGATAACGGTGATTCCGAGTCTGTCGTGAATATCACGGATAAGGGAAAGAATCGACTGTGTTGTCTGCGGGTCAAGCGCACTTGTTGCCTCGTCGCAAAGAAGAATTTTCGGGTGAGTTGTCAGTGCGCGGGCGATTGCAACACGCTGCTGCTGGCCGCCGGAAAGCTGAGCCGGATAGGCTTTAAGCTTATCGCCGAGGCCGACAATTTCAAGAAGCTCTTTTGCCCTTTTCACGGCCTCGGATTTTTTTACCCCGGCAAGTTCAAGAGGAAAGCAGACGTTTTTGAGGCAGTTCTTCTGCATGAGCAGATTAAAGCCCTGAAAAATCATCGTGATGTTTCTGCGCTCCTTGCGCAGCTCTGACTGCGAAAGCGAACCCATGTCGCGCCCGTCAATGACAACCTTGCCCTCGGTCGGCCTTTCAAGCATATTGATGCAGCGGACAAGGGTGCTTTTTCCCGCGCCGCTCATTCCGATAATGCCATAGATGTCGCCATCGTTAATTTTGAGGGATATATTTTTAAGCGCTTCAACTTTTCCGTCGGAGGTTAAAAAGGTTTTGCTAAGGTTTTGAATTTCAATCATATACTGTCTCCCATACGGTCTGATACAAGAAATAACGTCGGCTGCAAAAGCAGACAACGCTATTTCTGAACCTTAATAATAAGCCTGATTATTTCTTGAGAGCGTCAAGAGTGGTCTGCTTTCCGCCATAGAAGCCCATCGGCTCAACGTGGATAGCACCCACGGAAACAACATTTGTTCCGTTTTCCTTGTTGAAGTCCTCAAGATAAGGAAGATGCTGGAAGTAGTTCGCGTCAACCTCGCCGCTGTCAACAACCTTGTTCGGCTGAACATAATCGGTGAATTCTTTGATGTCAAGAGTGATGTCCTTTTCGGCAAGAATTTCCTTTGCAACGGCAAGAATTTCTGCGTGCGGTGTTGGTGAAGCGGCAACAGAGATTTTTTCTCCGGCAAGCTTGCCGTAATCTACTGATGAATCAAAGCCGTTGCCCGGGTTTTCAACGGTTGAAACAACTGCGCCGGCATACTTTTCAGTGATGAAATCGGCAACCTTTTTGCTTTCGAGCGCAGCCTTCAAAGCCTTGATTTTGTCGCTGTTTTCATTGCCCTTTTTAACGGCGAGAATGTTGCCGTATGCGGAGGATGAACCTTCGATTGCAAGCGAATCCTTAACAGGATTGAGCTTTGCGGAAATTGCATAGTTTGAATTAATAACGGCGTAATCAACATCCTGAAGAATATTCGGAATCTGAGCGGCCTCAACTTCTTCAAACTTAATTGAATAAGGATTTTCGGCAATATCTTTGACAGTTGCCTGAATTCCGGCGCCGTCTTTAAGCTTTATGTAACCCTTATCCTGGAGGAGAAGAAGAGCACGCGCTTCATTGGTTGTATCATTCGGAACAGCTATAGTAATTTCCGCCTTTTTGTCGGAATCCGGAGTGGACGGGTCATTTTTTGATGAGCAGGCGGCAAATGTTGCAAGAACAAGAACAGCCGCAAGAACGATTGCAATAACTTTTTTCATTTTATATCATACCTTTCAAAATAATGTACAAATTTTAATATATGTGCTAAATACCGAAAAAAATTCAGCCGCACATTCGTTGGTTCTGTTTGTGTGTCATTGTGTTTAACCTCCTTTGATTGAACGAACACATTATATACCGCCTTTTTTGTTTTGTCCAATACCATATGGATATAGTAGGTTATAGACACAGCCTATATCTCAGCGTGAAAGGAAGTCTGTTTTCAGAGGTTTTTCGCTTTTTCGCGCAGGTAAGTCTGAATTTCTTCAATATATCTTTTTCCGATATTGCTGAGCACCGTGTTCTTTTTGGTTATGTATCCGATTTCCATATCACTGTTTTCCTCAACGGAATCAGCCTCAAAGGGAACGGCAAGATAATCGCTGCCGTTCAGCTCCTCGCAGATGATTCCCGAACAGAGGGTATAGCCGTTTAGACCTATCATCAGATTAAGCATTGTTGCACGGTCGTTCGCTTTGATAATGCGAGTATATTCACTGGTGCTGAGTATTTCCTCAGCAAAATAAAACGAGCTTGAATCTCCCTGTTCAAAGGAAAGGCAGGGATAATCCTTAAGCTGTTCAAAGCTTATTGACTTCTGCTTTGCAAGCGGATGACCGGACCAGAGATAGACATAAGCACGGCATTTGATGATATGATGAAATTCAAGATTATTGCTGCGCAGCAGTTTGCTCACGGCGGCGCGGTTAAAATCACTGAGATATAGTATCCCGATTTCTGAACGCATATTGCTGACATCTGAAATTACGTCTCGCGTTTTTGTTTCCCGGATTGCAAATTCATAGCGCGTCAGGTCAAAGCTTTTGACAAGCTCAACAAAGGCCTTAACTGCAAAGGAGTAATGCTGGGTTGAAACGCCGAACTTCTTTTTTACATTCTGTGCTCCGCAGTATTTTTCCGTCAGAGCCTCGTATTGATTATATACCTGTCTTGCATAAAGCAAAAACTCCGCTCCGTCCTGAGTCAGAGAAACTCCCCTTCCGCTGCGGTAAAAAATTGTTATTCCAAGTTCCTTTTCAAGCTCCTGCATTGAACTTGAAAGCGATGGCTGAGAAATATAGAGAACCTCGGCGGCCTTGTTGAGTGAGCCGGCCTCGGAAATTGTGATTGCGTAATGAAGCTGCTGAATTGTCAAACCGAACCCTCCTTGTGTTTGCTATAGATACGCATTGTGCGATAGATTTTACCTATAACTTATATCACACACATTAAAAAATGTCAAGAAAAAGCAAAAGGAGCGCTCCCAACGGAACGCTCCTTTAAAGTTTTCAATGCAATTATTTTCCTCTTGCAACAACTGCGGTGCCCGAGGCCGAAACCATCAGCATATTGCCCTGGCCGAGAACCTCATAATCAACATCGACTCCGACAACGGCATTTGCGCCGAGCGCGGCCGCACGCTGTTCCATTTCCGCAAGAGCATCGTTGCGTGCCGAAATAAGCTCCTCTTCATAGCCCTGCGACCTTCCGCCGATAATGTTTCTGATTGAAGCTCCGAAGTCCTTGATAAAATCAACGCCGGATACAACCTCACCGAAAACAAGGCCTTTGTATTCGACAATTTCAGCGTTATCAAGAGTTGAAGTTGTTGAACAAACCATAAATATACCTCCTTATTTTACTTAATTTTGAAGCAGTTATTATACCGTCTTGCCCAGCGCGCAACAGAAGAAGCAGTCGGCTTTTTCGGCATTGCGGCAACAATTATTTTTTTCATTCTGTTCGCCTCTTTTTAGATAATTATAACATTTTTGTTCAGCATTTTTCAATATAAATTTTATTACGATTGAACTGATTTGACATTTGTGGTAAAATGTTTTGCCAAGGGAAAAAGAATCGGGTCGATTCACCTTCCGCCAGTCTGAGCAACAAGTGAGTGGATCATATGACAAAGGAAATTGACGGCATAACATTTGAAATAACCAAAAAGGACGTTAAACGGATAAATGTCAGAATATATCCGAATGGGCCAATCAGAGTTTCAGCTCCGAAATATATGGGCAAAAAGGAAGTTCTGCGCTTTCTTGAGAAAAAAATTGACCGAATAAAGACAGCGCAAAGCAGACTTTCAGAAAAGCAGGAAGCTCAGGAGTTCTCTTTTAGCAAAAACAACGGAAGCATTTTGCTTTTCGGAAAACCGTATGAACTGAAATTTCAAACAGAGCCTCCGTTCGGAGTTTGCACCGAAAACGAAACGCTCACTGTCAGCACAAAAACCGATTCCGAAACTGAGCGCGAAAAAACGCTTGCTGCCTTCCTTGAAACCCGGCTTGAAAATGAGCTTTCCTTTTTTGTTCAGAAATGGGAGAACGTCACCGACCTACACTGTTCGGAATGGAAAATCAAAAAAGTCAAAAGCTATTGGGGAAAATGCAAAACAGGAACAGGGGCGCTCACCTTCAATTTTAACCTTGTTCATTTTCCGCCGGAAGAAATTGAGTATGTTGTTCTGCATGAAATTGCTCATCTGAAATATCCAAACCATCAAGAGGGCTTCAAGACGTTCCTTTCAAAATATATGACCGATTGGAAAGTCAGAGCCGCAAAATTAAAATAACCGGAGAGATTATGAAACACTTAAAAGACTATCTTAAAAACTATAAGCTTCAAAGCATTCTTGCGCCGCTTTTTAAAATGCTTGAGGCCTGCTTTGACCTGACCGTTCCGCTCATTGTTGCGGACATCATTAACAGAGGCATTGCAAACAATGATTCGGCGTATATTCTCCGCCGCTTTTTTCTGCTGCTTGCAATGGCGCTGCTTGGGCTTTTCAGCAGCTTCACGGCGCAGTATTTTGCCGCAAAAGCCGCAATCGGAACCTCAACCGCGCTGCGCCATGACCTGCTCAAAAAAATTCAGTCGCTCTCTCTGCGCGAGACGGACAAACTTTCCGCCTCAACACTTATTACGCGCATGACAAGCGATGTTATGCAGGTTCAAAACGGACTGAACCTTTTTCTGCGCCTTTTCATGCGCAGTCCGTTCATCGTTTTCGGCTCAACAATTCTTGCCTTTTCAATAAGCAAAAGTCTGGCATGGGTTTTTGTTGCCGCCATTGCGCTTCTTTTTGTAATCATCTTCTCCGTTATGAGAATCACGAACCCAATGTATGAAAATGTTCAGCAAAATCTTGACAAAATTACCGAAGTTACGAGCGAAAACCTCACCGGAGCAAGAGTTATCCGCGCTTTTTCAAGAGAAAAAAAGCAGACCGAAGTCTTTGAAAACGCCAACGCAAAGCTCTATAACTCGCAGCTCAGAGTCGGAAAAACCGCGGCTGTGCTCAATCCTTTAACCTATGTTGTTGTCAACACGGTTATCATTCTTGTTCTCTGGCTCGGCGCAAAAAGAACCGACTCGGGTCTGCTTCTTTCCGGTGACATCATCGCCCTCATCAACTATATTTCTCAGATACTTATTGAGCTTGTTAAGCTTGCAAATCTAATCACGCAGCTCGGCCGCTCGGTGGCCTGCATGAACCGCATAGGCAGAGTTCTTGACACGGAAAGCTCAATGGAATTCAAAGCCGATTACACAAAAAAAGACACAAACGAGGCCGTTCGCTTTGAAAACGTCAGTTTTCGCTACTCGCTTTCAGGTGGAGATGCGCTCAAGAACATCTCATTCACCGCTTTCAAAGGAGAAACCGTTGGAATAACGGGCGGAACCGGCTGCGGAAAAAGCACTCTTGCCTCGCTCATACTGCGTTTTTATGACGCGGCAAGCGGCACTGTATATATTGACGGAACCGACATCAAAAACATTCCGAAAGAAAAGCTTGTCTCAATCCTTTCCGCCGCATTGCAAAAGGCCACACTTTTCAAAGGAACAATACGCAGCAATATGCTGCTCGGAAAGCCGGACGCCGATGATGAGGAGATTTATGCCGCGCTTGAAATTGCGCAGGCAAAGGATTTTGTTGAAAAAAAGCCGGAAAAGCTTGACGAACCGGTTGAACAGGGCGGCGCAAATCTTTCCGGCGGCCAAAAGCAGCGTCTGACCATTGCAAGAGCGGTTCTTGCAAAACCGGAGATTCTTATTCTTGACGACAGCTTTTCCGCCCTCGATTTTGCAACGGATGCCGCTTTGAGGAAATCACTGCGCTCGCTTCCAAAAAGCACAACGGTTTTCATAATCAGTCAGCGTATCAGTTCAATCAAAAACGCGGATCGAATTTTGGTTCTTGACGACGGAGAGCTCGTCGGGAACGGAAAACACAATGAGCTTCTTAAAACAAGCGAGGTCTACCGCGAGATTTTTGAAAGCCAAAACGCAGAGAAGGTGAAATGACGATGGACAAAAAAACTCTCAAAAGTGTTTTAAGACTTATTAAGCCGCACTCATTTTTTGTTGCAATGAGTGTCCTTTGTGCCGTTTGCAGCGTTGCCGCCGCTTTACTTATCCCCGTTTTTACCGGTGACGCTATCGACTATATGCTCGGCAAGGGTGAGGTCAATTTTGACGGCGTTTTGAAAAAAGTTCTGACCATTGCTTTTGTTGCACTTGCCGCTGCGCTTTCGCAATATTTAATGGCACTTTGCAACAACAAAATCACATATTTTGTCTGCCGCGATCTGCGCGGAAAGCTTTCAAAAAAGCTTCATACGCTCCCGATTTCATACATTGACTCCCACTCCTTCGGCGACCTTCTCAGCCGCATGATTTCCGATGTTGATACCTTTGCGGACGGACTTTTGATGGGCTTTACGCAGCTTTTTACCGGCGTTGTTACAATCGGCGCTATACTTGTTATCATGTTTGTTTTGAACCGAAAAATTGCTCTGGCGGTTTTTGTCCTAACTCCCCTTTCGATTTTTGTTTCAAAGTTTATTGCAACAAGAACCCATAAATACTTCACAAAGCAAGCCTCAATCAGAGGAGAACAAACTGCGCTTATCAATGAGCTTATTGAGGGGCGCAGTGTTATCAAAGCATTCGGCGCGGAAAGCGAAAGCCTTGAAAATTTTGATAAGATCAATAATGAACTCTGCGACGCCGCGCTCAAAGCAACATTCTTTTCAAGCCTTACAAATCCGAGCACAAGGCTTGTCAACAACATTGTTTACGCAATCGTAACGCTCATTGGGGCAATGCTCTGCGTCTCCGGCGGCGGAGTGATAACCGTTGGCGGACTGAGTGTTTTTCTCAGCTATGCCAATCAGTACGCAAAGCCGTTCAACGAGATAAGCGGCGTTGTTACGGAGTTTCAAAATGCGCTCACCTGCGCCAGAAGAATTTTTGAGGTTCTTGAGGCAGAAAACCAACCGGATGAACCGAAAAATCCTCTTTCCCCGCGTATAAACGGAAATGTCGGCTTTGAGGCTGTTGCGTTCCGGTATTCAGAAGATCGTCCGCTCATTGAGGACTTCAATCTTGAAGTAAAAAGCGGGCAATGCATTGCGATAGTCGGCCCAACGGGCTGCGGAAAAACAACTCTCATCAACCTTCTCATGCGCTTTTATGACGTTAACCGCGGCGCAATAAAGGTTGACGGCGCTGATATCAGAAAAATGCGACGGAATGAGCTTCGCTCAAGATACGGAATGGTTCTTCAGGACACATGGCTGTGCCATGGCACAGTGAAAGAAAACATTGCCTACGGCAAGCCGGATGCCTCTGATGAGGAAATTATCGACGCCGCAAAAAAAGCCCACGCCCATTCGTTCATAATGAGGCTTGAAAACGGCTATGACACAGAAATTTCCGGCGAGGGCGGAAACCTTTCCGCCGGACAAAAGCAGCTTCTGTGCATTGCAAGAGCAATGCTCTGCCGCCCACCGATGCTTATTCTTGACGAGGCAACATCTTCCATTGACACGCGCACCGAGCTTAAAATTCAGGCGGCGTTTGACAAAATGATGGAAGGCAGAACAAGCTTCATTGTTGCCCACCGCCTTTCAACAATAAAAAGGGCCGACCTTATTCTTGTTATGAGGGACGGAAAGATTGTTGAAAAAGGAAATCATGATGAGCTTTTGAAAAAAGACGGATTTTACAAAAAGCTTTATGAAAGCCAGTTTGCAAAAGTTTAAGCACATTTTTCAAAAAAGATGTTTACTATTCGTTCCTTTTGCAATATAATATAAAAACCAAGGTGATATTGGCGTAAAGAAATACGCAATTCATATGATATCTTCCTCAAAATTTGTTCAATGCAATTTTGTTATGGACAAAATCACCATCGCGCCCTGTCCGGCTGCAACAGGGATTGCCGCGATTACTTATAATATTTGCAGCCGGAAAGGCCATGGCAATTTTTATGACTTATGAAATAGATGAACTGCTGAAAAAAATAAAAAGAATCCATTTTATCGGAATCGGCGGCTCGGGAATGTGCCCGCTTGCAGAAATTCTCCTTTCCTGGGGTTATGAGATTACCGGTTCGGACAACAACCCCGGAGACAACATTGACAAACTGCGCTCGCTCGGCGTTAAAATTACTATGGGGCAAAAGGCGGAAAATATCAAGGGCGCCCAAATGATTGTCTACACTGCCGCCCTTCTTGCCGATAACCCGGAGCTTTGCGCCGCAGAGGAAAGCTCAATTCCAACCTTTGAACGCTCAAAGCTTTTCGGCGCAATCACAAGGAAGTTTTCAAACTGCATCGGCGTTTGCGGAACTCACGGAAAAACAACCGTAACCTCAATGTTGACACAGGTGCTCATTATGGCAGGTAAGGATCCGACTGCCGTTATTGGAGGAAAGCTTCCGCTCATAGACAGCCACGGAAGAAGCGGAAAGAGCGAAACAATGGTTTGCGAGGCGTGCGAATTTGTTGACACCTTCCTTGATCTTTCTCCCGATGTTGCCGTTATTCTCAACATTGATGAAGATCACCTCGACTATTTTAAAACACTCGACAATATCATCAGGTCGTTCCATAAATTCTCGCTTCTTACAACGCACACTCTCATCTATAACGGCGATGACGAAAACACACTCAAAGCCGTCAGAGGCGTTGAAAAAAAGAAAATCACTTTCGGCTTTACCGAAAAAAATGATTATTACGCCGAAAACATCACATACAACAGAGGTGCTTTTCCCGAATTTGACGTTATGAGTGGCGGAGAAAAGCTCACACATCTCAAGCTGAACATACCCGGAACGCACAATGTTCTCAATACACTTGCCGCTTTTGCCGCCGCGGTCAACGCCGGAGTTGACTATGACGGCTGCAAAAAAGGAATTGAGGCGTTTTCCGGTGCCGGACGCAGATTTGAAATTCTCGGCGAATTCCACGGAATCACGATTGCGGACGATTACGCCCACCATCCGCACGAGCTTGAGGCAACCCTCACCGCAGCAATGAAAATGGGGTATAAGCATGTCTGGGCAGTGTTCCAGCCGTTCACATACTCAAGAACAGCCATTCTTCTTGATGATTTTGCCCGCGTTCTTCAAATTCCCGACCGCTGCGTCATGACGGAAATTATGGGCTCGCGCGAGGTCAACACATACAATATCTACACAAAGGACCTTGCCGCAAAAATTCCCGGAAGCGTCTGGTTCAATACTTTTGAAGAGGTTTCAAAGTATGTTACCGACAACGCCGAAAGCGGAGATCTTGTTATCACGCTCGGCTGCGGAGACATCTATAAAGCCGCCAGAATTATGGAAAACATTTTGAAAGAAAAATAAATTAAACCGGAAAAAATTGCCGTGCATTGCTCTTTGATGCGCGGCAATAATACTATCAGCGGAAAGTTTTAATGCGTTTGCGGCTTCCCGCTGTCTGAATCACGCGGGGAAGCCCGGCGTATTCGGAAAATTTCAGATAGAGAGCTTTTGAACACTGCCGGTTTGGCAGCTATAACGAAGCTCAGTTTGAAGCGTTTTTTGAGCACTGCCTTTTCAACAGAGAAAGCAAAAGGGTGTTCATCGGGCGTTTCAAAAGCAGAAAACCGCCCGGTGAAAAACACACGAGCGGTTTTTTGAATTTTTAGCTTGTCTTTTATTTTGAAAGACTCGAAAACAGCCTGACGTTGTCAAACGAGGGCTTATATTTTCCGTCCTCGATGCCGTGAATAATCTCGCACACCTTGTCATTATACGGAGTTTTGACGCCGTACTTTTTGCCATATGCGCAAACAACGCCGTTGATTGCGTCAATCTCACACTTTTTGCCCTTTTCAAGGTCTTGGAGCATACTCGCTCTGAGTGCGGCGTGTTTTTTGATGCAAATTGGAATAAGAATATAGGCAAACTTCTTTTTGAGAGGGTTACTATAGTCAAGAAGCTTCACAATGTCCTTGCCCTGAACCGGCTCAATTTTAATACCTGCAGCTGCGGCCACATCAATGCATTCCTTGATGATATTCTGGCAGCAGACTCGCGAGTCTTTCCTGCCCGCCGCCTCGCCGAATGTTCCACCCGTTACGGCAGACATTCCGCTGAAAGAGGCATTGATGAGGAGCTTTGACCAACGCACACCCATAAAGTTATCCTCAATCACAACCGGGCACATTTTTTCAAGCACAGACTTGACATACATAAGCTTCTCGTCCTTTTTTCCGTTCATGCGGCCAAGGCCAAAGCTCATACTGTCCGGTTCGCTTGTAAGCTCTGAAACTCCGTGACCGTGGAGAGTTGCGCCCCAAGCAACAGTGCAGCCCATTGTTCTGTCCTCACCAACAACCTGTGAAACCGAAAGCTCCGGAAGTCCGTTTTGCATTGTACAAACAATGCAGTCATCCGTCATGTTCTTTTTGAGGTTTTCAAGAATGTTCTTGTTTTCAAGCTGCTTTGTCAAAAGAATAACAAGTTCATATTTTTCAGTCATCTGTTCAGGAGTCAGAGCATGAACGGGAACAGTCATGTTCACTTTTCCGATTATTTTTGCACCGTCGCGGTTAAGCGCTTCAACGTGCTCCTTGTTGCGCGTGATGAGGTCAACGCTCACACCTGCTTTTGAAAGGTATGCTCCGAGAACGGTTCCGAGCGAGCCCGCGCCATAGATTGCAATTTTCATTTTTCAGCTCTCCTTTTAAAAAATCCCTCTCACAAAAAAGCAAGAGGGACTCGTTCGTTAGATTATCAGCAACCGCTGAATTATTTAATCATGCTTGCGATTTCAGCAGCAAAGTTTTCGGTCTTCTTTTCAATGCCCTCGCCCTTTTCAAAGCGGACAAAACCTGTAACCTTGATGTCTGCGCCAAGAGTCTTTGCAACGGAATCAACATAGCCCTTAACATTGCCCTCAAAGAGGTCTGAACGGACAAACTCCTGGCAAAGCAGGCAGTTTTCTTTATAATACTTACCAATCTTACCTTCAACGATCTTATGAAGAACAGCCTCCGGCTTGTTAGCCATCTTCGGGTCTTCCTTCATCTGGGCAACAAGAATCATCTTTTCCTTTTCAAGGACTTCGTCCGGAACGGAAACTTCGTCAAGATATGACGGGTTCATAGCTGCAACCTGCATTGCAACATTTTTGCCCATTGCGTCAAATTCGGGCTTTGCGGCAGTTGCATCGTCAACATCAAAAGAAACCATAACGCCGACCGTTCCGCCTGCATGAATATAGGTTGCAACGTGACCGAGTGTACGCTTAAAGCGGCGAATCTTCATGTTCTCACGCAGAGCAAGGAAAACTTCCTGAACGGCTTCTTCAACGGTGCCTTCGCCGTCTGAAATCGGGGTCTTGAGAAGAGCGTCAACATCTTCCGGAGCCTTTTCAACAACGGTCTTAACAACTTTTTTTGCAAGATTGGTGAACGGTTCGCCCTTTGCAACAAAGTCGGTTTCGCAGTTGATTTCAACAAGTGCTCCGCACTTTCCGTCGCTGTATGCGGCAACAACACCTTCGGCAGCAACTCTTGATGATTTCTTTGCTGCGGAAGCAAGTCCTTTTTCTCTGAGAATGTCAACAGCCTTGTCCATATCGCCTTCGGCTTCAACAAGTGCTTTTTTGCAGTCCATCATTCCAACGCCGGTTCTTTCGCGGAGAGTCTGAACGTCTTTTGCAGTGAATGCCATAATGAAATTCCTCCTAAGTTATAATTCTTGAAAAAAGCCCGTAGATGTGAGTTTACGGGCTGAAAAATTTATTGATTACTCGGCTGCCTCAGCGGTTTCCTCGGCTGCTTCTGCGGGAGCATCAGCTTCGCCCTGTCTGCCCTCGATGATTGCATCGGCCATAGCGCCTGCAATGAGTCTTACGGCACGGATAGCGTCATCATTGCCGGGGATTACATAATCAACCTCATCGGGGTCGCAGTTGGTGTCAACAATGGCAACGATGGGGATACCAAGCTTATGAGCCTCAGCAACGGCGATTCTCTCCTTGCGCGGGTCAACGATGAAGATTGCGGCCGGCTGACCCTTCATCTTTGTGATACCGCCCATGAATTTTTCAAGCTTTTCAATTTCAAGGTTGAGCTTAATAACTTCCTTCTTCGGAAGGAGAGCGAAAGTTCCGTTCTGCTCCATATCCTTGAGCTGAGCGAGTCTCTTAATTCTCTTCTGAATGGTGTTGAAGTTTGTGAGCATACCGCCAAGCCAACGGGCATTGACATACGGCATACCGCAGCGGATAGCTTCCTCGCGGATTGAATCCATGGCCTGTTTCTTGGTTCCAACAAAAAGAACCTCGCCGCCGTTTTCGGAAACCTCGCGGATGAAGGAATATGCTTCCTCAAGCTTCTTCACGGTTTTCTGAAGGTCGATGATGTAAATTCCGTTTCTTTCGGTGAAAATGTACTCAGACATTTTCGGGTTCCATCTTCTTGTCTGATGTCCGAAATGAACACCGGCTTCAAGAAGCTGTTTCATTGATACTACTGACATTGATGTGTCCTCCTGAAAATTAGTTTTAACCACCGCAGGTTCCTGAAAGTACACCGCACTTCCGTGAACAGGGCATACTAATCCCCTGCGTGCGTTATCTGTGGTATTATAGCACAGTAAAAAGGCAAAAGCAAGATATTTTTAACCGATTTTTTTGCTTTTGAGCTGATTTTTTTCAAAGTTTTGGAGCCGCCGCAAGTCTGACAGCTCCAAAAACAAAAGGCTATTCATTTTTTAGTTCCTTAACCGCAAAACATCTTTGAATTGAAAAAGCGATGTTGGTTACAAAGAACAAAATCAGTACCCAATAAACATACTTTCGTGCGCTTCCCCAATCAATAAAATTAAAAGTTACATCCGAAACTAATACCAGCCAAAATACATAAGGAACTATTGAAAGGACAAAGCAGGAAAAGATTTGCGCCGACAGCTTTTTCTTTCTGAGAAGTCCTATGTAAAGGAACATAAGCACCACAAACTCAATGAACGCAAGAAACAAAAGCGGAACATAATGCGCCATCATTTGGTTTGTTGAACCACCGCTAAGATTAAAAAAAGTATCATAAACTGGGTTCATTTTATTATACATAAAATTATAGAACGGCATTATGCTTTCGCATGCAAGGTATAAAACAGTATATATATTTAAAACACAAAGAACAATTTCACCGGTAATTATTATGAACGTCTTTTTCATTATTGACAGCCCCCATTTTCAGTTCTTATAGAACGGCACATATGAATATAAGCCAAACTTATATAAAACCATAGCACTCCTTTCAGTAGCCATTTGAATACATTTTTTTGCTGCATTTCCCCATTTACTCCTATTTAATGAGTTGTTTACATCATTCTTATATTTGTATGCAACTCCTGCTGAAATATGGGTTAATTCAGAAACTGTTGTGCTGTTTGCAGTAACATACATTCCAGCAGATATAGAATTATAATCACTTAAATAGCTTTCAATATTTGAATTTGCAAAGTTTTCAAAAAGTGAATACTCTTAAAAATCTAACCTATCATCCATATAATTAGTTATATCAATTTCAGAATACAACTCAGAATCAGAACCAAAGGCAGTTAATGAGAATGCTGAAAAAACTAATATTAAAGATAAAAACACTGATATTATACGTTTCATAAATGTACTTTCCTTTTAATTTAATCTATTTAATAGCCAGTGCAAAATTAATGTTTGTGAATATGTATTAGCCCCATACCTTAATAGACAAAAATCAATCTCATTAATATTATCGTATGAGATAATTGCCAATAAAAAAGTATTTATGACACAAAGGCCTTATATGTTACACCTTAACAATAGGTGTATTTATATTATCAATATATCAAATATCTGTTTGCCCGTCAAGCAATTTATATAAGTTTATTTGTAATTAATTGAAATTAATATTTAATATTCACAAATTATCGCTTTTCATCCAACCTTTTCAAGCTCCTTTCTCAGGTGCTCAATTATTCGCTTTTCAAGCCTCGAAATATAGCTTTGGGAAATTCCAAGCATATCCGCAACCTGCTTTTGCGTATACTCCTTTGAGCCGAAAAGACCGAAGCGCATTGTCATAATAGCCTTTTCCCGCTCGTCAAGCTTTTCAACAATCGCAAGAAGCTGATTGCGTTCGTCCCTTGTTTCAAGATCGCGCCCAATGGCGTCACTGTCACTCCCGAGGACATCTGACAAAAGCAGCTCGTTTCCGTCAACATCAACATTGAGCGGTTCCTCAATCGAAACCTCATTTTTCCTGTTGGCGGTTTTCCGCAGATACATCAGTATCTCGTTTTCAATGCAGCGCGACGCATAGGTTGCAAGTTTGATTTTTTTCGCCGGGCAAAACGTGTTGACCGCCTTAATAAGTCCGACCGTTCCAATGGACACCAAGTCCTCGATGCCGATTCCGGTGTTTTCAAATTTACGCGCAATATAGACAACAAGGCGCAGATTATGAACAACGAGTTTATCCCGGTTTGAACAATCGCCGTTTTCAATCTGTTCAAGGATTTCATTTTCCTGCTTTTTTCCGAGTGGCGCCGGAAGCGTTTGAGAGCCGTTGACATAGAAAAACTCGCTTTCGGCTCCGATTAATATCATAAAGCGGCGTTTAAGCCAAAAAAGACTGAGTTTCAGTTTTGAAAGCATAATTATTCTTCCTTTCTTAAGTAACCTTTGCGTCATTGAACAAATCCGGGTGCAGCAACGCGCCAAACTCGGAGTTCCTTATTCTGTTTTCCGTCAAAGCTATATATATCGCGTTCGTTTTTTTACTGACAGACGGACTTTTGATTTCAACCGAATCGGGTCTGAACGCTTCAAGCACACTCTCGCCGGATACCGAACCGCACGGAATAAGGCGCAGCTTCTCCGCCGGTATTTCAAAACCGTCGCCAAACACATTTTTTTCGCAGACAATGACGGGGAGCGAAGAAAACGGCTCATAAAGCGAATTTCCCGTGTCAAGCAATGCACGGCAGCTATAGGCTTTTGAAAGATATTCAATTTCAAGCTCAAACACGCAGTTTTCCGGCGATTTCCGCTTCAGAACAGCATTGACAATGCTCAGAACGCCATAACACACGGCGGTGAAAATTATTAGCGTCAGAGCATCAATATCAAAATACACAATGCCGGCAAAAAACAGCATTGAGCCGGGCCGCACAAAATACCACAGCGCAAACATTAACCCGGCAAAAACAAAGTTCACAAGAAAGAATGCACCGAAAAACCTGAAAAAGTTCCTTCTGTCAAACGGAAAATAGCAGGCAAAAACAAGTGCGGCCGAAAAAGCCAGTCTTGAAAGGGCAAGAGCAAAATCAGGCATCTCGCGGACGAGGACAACAAGCGAACAAAGGCCGCCGAGGAGTGCCGCCAAAACTGTGCGCAGGCGCGGAGTGTGGACGCGGCAGACAAGGCTTGTTGCGCGCAAAAGAGCATAGGTCACATAGGCGTTAATAACAAAAAGAATGTCGGCATACACAACCTGCGTCACTTCCATCACCGTCTCCATTATAAAAAAATGCCCCGGCGAAAACAGTCGGAACGTGCAGGAAATTAAAATCTTTATTTTTGCTTGATTGTTTTCAGAAAAAGTGCTATAATTTTCCTGAAAAAAGAGCGAAAGGAGAATAAACATGGGCAATTTTGATCTCGGAGCTTTCTTCCAATATCTCAAAACATTTCTTGATGAACTGATTGAAGCTCTTGAAAAATATCTCAAATAATCATAAAAACCAAAAACCGCCGAGTGGTTGCATTCGGCGGTTTTTTTATATGCTGTGTTTTTATGCCAATCTATTTCGGCTCTAAGAAACATTGAACTCATATAACAGATTTAAAAAGGAGCCTCCATATAAGAAAGCTCCTTTTTCCATTCACTTTTTCACGGCGTTTTTGAAGTATACAAATTCTCCGCCCGGAGAAAAGATTATTCCCGAAACGCCCTTTGTCGCGGCAAAATATCCGCTTTCGCTGCGTATCGGAACAAAAACAGCCGAATCGGCAAGAAAACGCTCAGCTTTTTTAAGCGCAGCAAGATATTCGCGCCCGGTCTTTGCACTTTGTACCGCAGAAAGCAGCGATTCATATTTTGACGAATCAAACCTTGAAAAGTTGTCGCCGCTGCTTTTTGAAAACCGAAGGAGGACACCCAGCGCAAAATCGCTGTCAAGCAGAACATTTGAAAACGCAAGCTGAAAATCACCGCTGCTTATTCTTTGTTCAAGCTGCTGCGCATCAACGGTTTCAACCGTAATACTGCTTTTTACGCCGAGCACAGTCTGCCAGTTCTGCATAACTTTTCTTACATTCAGCTCGTTTTCCTGAGTGCACAGAACATTAAGGGTGACCCCGCTTTTTTCAAGAGCGATTTTTGCCTTTTCAAAATAGCTCTTTGCCGCCCCTGTTCCGGAAAAGGACGGAGCAATCGTTCCTACCCCGGAGCGATAGGCTGCTCCGCCGGCACAGCAGACGGAAGGTATAATTCCGGAAGCTTCTTCGGTTTCATCAGCTCCGGTACTCTCAAGAAAATACTTCTTTTCAAGCGATGAAGAAAGGGCGCGGCGCAGGTCGGCGTTTTTAAGCACCGGGTCCGAACAGTTGAAGATAAGAGAAAAATATGAATTATCAATTTTTTTAATTCCTATACCTTTTTCCTGCGAAAGCATTGCGGCCTGCTCACCGTTCACCGGCGAAAGCTCATAGATTCCGCTTTTGACCTTTTCTCCCCTTGTTTCCTTTTCGTTGTTAAAAGAGAAATAGACCGAGGACGGAGCAACGGCAGAAACGGAATGATAGGACTCGTTCTTTCTTGCTGTGATTGCGGTTTTGTCTGCCCAGTTGGAAATATAGAACGGGCCGTTTGAAATAATGTTTGAGGTTGAAAGGCAGTAGCGTCCTTTTGTCATTTCAAAAAAAGTTTCATTGCAGGGAACAAACGCGGGCAAGGTCAAAGCAAAAAGCAAATCGGAATCGGCACGCTCAAGTTCAATAACAAAAGTGAAATCACCCTCCGCGCGCACACCGAGGTTTTCTTTCGGAAGCTTTCCGGAATGAACCTTCGCCGCGTTTTTAATGCTTGAAATGTATGAAAAAGCGGCTGAACCCGTTGCGCCGTCCGCAACGCGCCTGAAAGCAAAGACATAATCCGCAGCGGTTACACGGGTATCAAATTTATCCGCCTCCCCTTCCGGAAAAAGCGCTTTTGCAGCCCTTGTTACAAGCCAGTTTGCGTCTTGGCGAAGAGTAAAAGTATATGTCAATCCGTCTGCGGAAACCTCATATTTTTCGCATCCGGCCGGAACTATAGCGCCGGTTTCGTCATATGTTACAAGTCCTTCAAAACAGTTGGCAATAATGTTTGCCGCGCCGCGGTCGGAAACAATCTGCGGGTCAAGATACTGCGGCTCGTTATCAAGCGGGAAAACCATCTGCTGCCCCGTTCCGTCTGAAGAACAGGCAGAAAAAGCGCAGAGCATTATTGAAAGAACAAGAATAAGGGACAAAATTTTTTTCATTCTTCGGTCAGTCCTTTAATTTAAATTCCATGATGTAATCTAAATGTATTTTTATAATGGTATAATCAAAAAAGATTTTGGAGGTATAAGCAATGGATGAAAAATTAATGTTGGCAATTTGTGCAGTTCAGTTTATTATAAGCGTAATTCTTTTAATTTTAATCATCAAAAAGAACAATCGAAAAGAATATTCCGCCGTTCTTTCCGAGCAGGAGAAAAACGGAGAAAAAATTTCGGCCGCACTCAAGGAAATCAGTTCTTCAATCGGCGATGAATTCAGCCGCAGCAGGATTGAAAACGCTCAGTATCAGGCCGCGCAAAGGCAGGATGTTGTGAGTTCTCTTTCCGCAATGAGCGAAAAACTTGAAAAAATGACTAAGGAAAACTATGAGCTTAACGCAAAAATGACCGCCGCGATTGCTCAGAGCCTGACTCAGATTAGAAACGAAAACAGCGAAAAGCTTGAAAAAATCCGCCTGACCGTTGACGAAAAGCTAAACGAAACGCTCACAAGGCGGCTCGACTCCTCTTTCAAAACAGTCAGCGAACAGCTTGAAAATGTTTATAAATCGCTTGGCGAGATGAAGATTCTTTCCTCCGGAGTGACGGAAAACGTAACCTCGCTCAACAGGATCCTCACCAATGTTAAAGCAAGAGGAACCTGGGCGGAGGTTCAGCTTGAGGGACTGCTTGAACAGACGATTCCATCAATGTTTGTCAAGAACTACTCACCGGGCGCATCAAGAGAAGTTGTTGAGTTTGCCGTTAAAATTCCATCAGGAGACGACAAAAGCAGCTTTACATATCTTCCGATCGACTCAAAATTTCCGGTTGAGGACTATATTCGCCTTTGCTCGGCGGCAGACAGCGGAGACGCGCAGGGCGTTGAAAGCGCACGCAAAGCACTTGAAGCGCGCGTTATTGCTCAGGCAAAGGACGTTAAAAAATATATCAACGAACCGGCAACCACACCGTTTGCAATCATGTATCTTGCAACCGAGGGACTTTACAGCGAAATTATCGGTTCAAGAAACGGCATTGCCGAAAGGTGCCAGAACGAATTTCGCGTGATGATTGCCGGGCCGTCAACAATAACGGCGCTGCTCAATTCCCTTTCGGTCGGTTTCAGAGCAATGGCTATCAACGAAAAGGCCAAGGAAATCCGCACTCTCCTGGCCGCCGCAAAAACGCAGTATGAAAAATTCGGCATTGTTCTTGAAAAAGCACGGAAGAAAATTGACGAGGCCGGAAAAACGCTTGATGACGCTCAAACGCGCAACGAGCAGATTCAAAAAAAGCTGCGCTCCGTTGAAGAACTTGAACAAGGCGAAGCAGACAGACTGCTTGACGTTGAATAGAAATATAAAATGCCGCTTTTCAATCTTGGAAAGCGGCACCTTTCTTTTATTTGCAGCATAATATATAGCGGCAGAAAAAGCGAAAGGAGAAATCATAATGGCCAATTATCTGATATATCCGACAAAGGTTATGCGCATTACGCAAACATATCTCGGCTCAACCTCCCATTATCCCCACACAACGGGAACCCCAAAGGATTACCCCATTGATGAGGCCTGCACGGATGCAGGGCGCGAATGGCTCTACTGTCCGTGCGATGAGATGAAACTGATAAGAATTTACGGAGTCGGCAACGGCGGAACAAACACAATTTGGCTCCAGTCAACCAAAAAAGTTGACTTTGCCGACTCATCACGCAACTACTTCACACTCCAAGTCACCCACCCGGATGACTCTGACCTTGAGCGGCTTTCCGTTGGCCAAAAATTTTCAAGGGGCGAAAGAATCTGCCGCGAGGGAACGGACGGAGCAACCGGCAATCACTTCCATTTGAGCGGTGGAAAAGGTACTGTCACCGGCAACGGCTGGGTGCTAAACTCCAACGGAAAATGGGTGCTTTCAACCACCGATGGAGCCGCAAAACCGGAGGAACTCTTTTTCCTTGACAAAGGTTTCACAAAGGTTATTGACTCAAAAGGGCTTGTTTTTAAGGCGCTTCCGGAAAGCGGCAAAAAAACAACCGAAAAGCCCAAAGCCAACTCCACCGGAAATTACAAAGTTACAAAAGCAGACGTTCTCAATGTGCGCACCGGCCCGGGAACGGAGTTTCCGTATCTTAAATTCAGTGAGCTTTCAAAAGACGCGCAAAATCAGGTGCTGAAGCTCTGGGGAGCAAAAATGAACGGCTATGTCAGAGGCACGGTGTTCACGGTGACTGAAACCAAAAACGGCTGGGGCAAAAGCCCGAGCGGCTGGGTCAGCCTTGAATATTGCGAAAAAATTTAAACAACCGCCGCTGCGGATCCTTTTCCGTTGCGGCGGCAATTTTATTCTCATGAAAGTTCAAAAATCTTTTGTCCGTCCCTTTTTGCGTGCATTGAAAGCAAAAAGACTGATGCCGCCATTGCGGCAAAACCAAAAATGAGGATGAACGGAAAAACCGCGGCTGAAATTTTTTCAACCAAAAGGCCGGTGATTACCGGCGAAAGCAAAACGCTGACATAGGCAAATCCCATCTGAGTGCCGATAACCGACTGAGAAATATCCTTTCCGAAAAGCGGCGGAGTAAGCTGAGTGAGATTCGGAAAAACGGGGCCTATTCCGAACCCGGCAAGAAAGAGCCCGACAACGGAAGTATAAAGATTCGGAACAAGCAAAAGAACGATTGCGCAAAGAATTGCAGCCTGTCCGATAATTATCAGTTTAAGGCTTGAAAGCTTTGAAGCGGCAACTCCGGAAAGGAAGCGTCCCGCTGTCATGCCCACAAAATACAAAGTGAAAAACGCGGCCGCCCGGTCGGCTGAAACTGAGCGCGAGGAAACAAGAAAACTGCTCCCCCAACAGAGGCAGACTGACTCAAGAGTGCTCAACCAAAAGAAAGCCGATATGATTGCACGCGCCTTTTTTATTTTAATAATTTCTCTGAGCTTTAAAACTTTTGCCTCGCCCTCATCAAATTTTGCATTGCTCTTTTTCCAAAGCGGCAGAGCAATGAACATAACAACGGAAATTGCAGCCTGAAAAAAGAAAGCCATTCTGTAACCGCCGCGCCAGTTTCCCGAGTCGGAAAGCGCAATAGACATTATGTATGGGCTGAGCGTAACTCCAACGCCGTAAAAACAATGGAGAAAGTTCATTCGGCGCGAGTCAAAATTTGTTGCAACATAATTGTTCAGCGCTGTATCTATTGAACCGGCGCCAAGACCGAGTGGAACACAGCAGAGGTAAAGCAGCCAAACGCTTTTTGAAACGGAGAAGCCCAAAAGCGCAAGAGCGGTAAGCGCCGTACTGAAAGCGGCGGTTTTTCCCGTTCCGAGTTTTTTTATCACATATGCACTCGAAAAGCTTGCAATAATTGTTCCGACATAAATTATAGAAGTAAAGCTGCTCAGATACGATATTGGGACTGAGAAGTCTTTATACATTACCGGCCACGCCGCACCAATGAGAGAGTCCGGTATTCCAAGACTTATATAGCCGAGAAAAATCACGGCAAGAAGCAAAAAAGTCATTCAAACTCCCCTTTCCCGGATAATAAGCAGCACTCCGTCGCGGACGATAATTTCCGCCCCCTCGCCGGTCAGCTCATTGCTCACACCGAGCGGAAAGGATGAAGTAAGCTCTGCATTGTCAAGCGTATACTTAAAGCCGCGCTCGGTAACTCCAAATGACTTTTCGGTGAATGAAAAGACAGAAACGGTTCCCGTTTCCCCTTTAGGAAAAGTGAGCGAAGAATTCTTCACAGCGGTCACACGCTCGCGCTCGGAAAGAAGAACGCCGCTTGCTCCTTTTTCGCAAAGATACTGGAGAAGCTGAAGATTTGCAAATGTATGGTCAAGCCGACCTCCGAGAGCACCAAAAATAACAAAGTTTTTATATCCGCGCTCAAGGCCGCGGCGAAGGGCAAAAAAGGTGTCCGTCTCGTCCTTTACACATGGGTGAACCTCAACATTTTCAAGCTTTGGAATTTCTCCGAGCGAATCGAAATCACCCACAACAAGGTCAGGGATAATATTATTTTCAAGCGCCTTGCGATAGCCGGCGTCTGCGCAGACAACAAAGTCACCGTTATCTTTTTTCAATTCAATTTTTCCGCAGTCTCCGGCAGCGATTATATAGCAGGTATTCATAGCATTTCCTTTCAGCGCGATAAACTGACGGAATTATACCACACAACTTCCCTTTTTTCAAGCTTGCACTTTTCATATCGGGGCAAGGCCGTGTCATATTAATGTTCCGAGGTGGTATAATGCTCAAATTTATTGAAAAGCTGAATTCCCTTGTTTGGGGTACGCCAACGCTGGCGTTGATAATTTCCGTTGGAATATACTACACAGTCAGGCTCAAGTTCTTCCAGTTTTCAAAACTTGGACTTTGGCTTTCAAACACTCTTTTTGCAATTTTCCGCGAAAAGGACGTCATTTCCGGCAGAGGGAAAGACGGTTTTTCTCAGTTTCAGGCAATGGCAACCTCTCTTGCGGCAACGGTTGGAACAGGAAACATTGCCGGCGTTGCCTCGGCAATTACAATCGGCGGCCCCGGTGCGGTGTTCTGGATGTGGTTTTGCTCCATTTTTTCAATGATGACAAGCTACGCGGAAAATTCGCTGGGAATTTATTATCGCACCCAAAACGAAAACGGAAGAAAAACCGGAGGTCCAATGTATTACCTCAAGGACGGGTTCAAAAAAAGCCGCTTTTTTTCAAAGTTTGGAAAAACTCTTGCCGTCCTTTTTTCCGTGTTCACTCTTTTTGCCTCATTCGGAATCGGGAACATGACTCAGTCGAACTCAATTTCGCTTTCGCTTTATTCCTCGTTCGGAGTTTCAAAGTTTGTTGCCGGTGCTGTTACGGCGGTGCTCACGCTTTTTGTCATTCTCGGCGGCTCCGGCCGCATAGGAAAGCTCACGGAAAAGCTTGTTCCGTTTATGGCTCTGTTTTATATCGGAGCCTCCCTTTGCATTATTATTTTCAATTTCAATAAAATTCCGTCAGTGTTTTGTGTAATTTTTAAAAGTGCGTTTTATCCCTCGGCGGCTCTCGGCGGCTTCTCCGGCGCAGCACTCAAAAAATGCATTTCAACAGGCTTCCGCCGCGGCGTTTTTTCAAATGAGGCCGGGCTCGGTTCCTCGGTAATGGTCGGCTCCTCATCAAACGTCCGGGAACCGGCCGTTCAGGGAATGTGGGGAATTTTTCAGGTTTTTGCCGATACTGTTGTAATCTGTTCAATAACGGCACTTGTTCTTCTTTGCGTTTCTGTTAAAACCGTTCCGATTGGAACCGCACTTCAAAGGAATGAAAGCATTCAGTACGTTTCCTTAATAAGCGGCAAGGGAGAAACAACGCCGCTTTGCGATTCCCGGGAAAGGCCGCTTTTCAATATCACTCCTGACGGCAGAATCACAGAAAGCGAAGAAAAAACATATATCAATGTTATGGCACTCAAAAAAACGGAAAACGGTTTTTCGCTCGAAAAAATTGAGGGTGCGTCGCTCGTTTCGCTTGCGTTTGGTTCGGTATTCGGAAAGTGGGCGGACGTTATCCTTTCGATTGCCATCACACTTTTCGCCTTTTCAACAATTATCGGCTGGTCCTTTTACGGCGAAAGAAGCCTTGAATTTTTAACAGAGGGGCGCGGAATAACACTTTACCGTATATTTTTTGCAGCACTGACCTTCCTCGGCGCCGTTTCAAAGCTTTCCGTTGTTTGGAGCATCTCTGACATCTTTAACGCACTGATGGCAATTCCGAATCTAATCGGCGTTATTCTCCTTTCGGGCGATGTTATAAAAATTACGCAGAACTATCTTGGGCGAAAAAAAGAAAAAGAGCTTTCTCCCCTTTTGAACGTGCGCGGCGGATATTGATTTTTCCGCTTTGCAGTGGTATACTAACTTCATAAAGTTTATAGCAAAAGGAAAAGAAAAATGAATATTCAGATATTCGGCACGGCAAAGTGCTTTGACACAAAAAAGGCTCAGAGATACTTCAAGGAGCGGAAGATCAAATTCCAGTTTGTTGACCTTTCAAAATTCAGCATGAGCAAAGGCGAGCTTAAAAGCGTCCGAAGCGCCATTGGAGGAAAACTTGACGACCTTATCAACGAAAAGTCAAAAAAATATGATTCATCTTTCATAAAATATCTTGCCTCAGACGAGGCAAAGGAAGAAAAGCTGCTTGAAAACGGCGAGCTTTTCAAAACACCTATCGTAAGGAACGGAAAAAAAGCCACTGTCGGCTACTGTCCCGACGTCTGGAAACAATGGGAAACGGAGGAAAAAAACTAAGATGGTAACGCAGGAACAAATAAACAGAATCAATGAACTTTCAAGGAAAGCAAAGGCGGGTTGTCTCACGGAGCAGGAGCAGGAGGAACGCCAAAAGCTGCGCCGGCTTTATATTGACTCATTCAAAGAAAGCCTCGTTTCTCAGCTTGAAAACACATATTACATTGATGACACCGGCCACAAGAAAAAAGCCACAAAAAAAACAAATAAATAATAAGTTAAAGGGGCTGTCTGCATCAAAATGCGACAGCCCCCCGTTTTTGTCATTTATGCGGCACTGTATCGGTGCGAATGTTTGTTGTGCTGTCATAGACAGCACGGCTCTCCGGCTTTTCGGTTTCCTCGGTTTTTTTGAGGTAGTTGTTGCGGAATATTACATCGCAGCATATCTCGTTAGAAAGAAAGGCGGCATAGTATTCGCCGCTTTGCGCGGTATTTTCTCCGGATGATAAAAAGTTTTCACGAATCTTTAGCAAGGAAACAACGTCTTTCGCTTTTTCATATTCCACGCCCGAAAAGCCGCAGAATACTCTTTCACACGAATTGACAAAGCGGTCAATGTCCGCCTCGTTGAGGGCGGCTTTCCTTTTTCCGTCTGTTTTTGCAATCACAAGTCTGCATTCAAAAAGTCTTTTGTTTTCATCGGCAAGCAGCGTTACAAGAACCTTTTTTCCGCCGGATTCATCGGCAGAGGCAACAAAGGAGTATTCGGTTTTTCCATCCCTTTCCGCCGCGCTCAAAGCCGGATATGAAAGCTTTTCTCCGCCAAATGAATTATATCTTTCAGCAAAAAGAGCAATGTTTGCCGCTTTGAGGGAGCCGCACGAGCAGAGCGCAAAAAGCAGCAAAAAAAGCGGCAAAAGCCTGATTGTTTTTTTCATCGACTCACAACCTTTCCCAAAATGTTATTCCGATTCGGCGTTTCTTAGAACAAACGATTCGGCAGCCACCTTTCGATGACTGCCGAACCGCAAGAAAAGATTTATAAAAAGGGGAGAGAGGATGTCTGTTTTAATCAGGCAACAACAGAGAAAACCTTGTTTTCATCGCTGTCCGATACCCATGAACGGATAACCGAGGGGTGCTCAAAAATTTCATCAAGGCGCTTCATGAACGGAACAATCTCTCCGAAGTCAAGTGCCCTGTGGTCGAAGGCAATGCAGATTGGAAGAACGCTTCTTGCTTCAATTTCTTTTCTGCCATCACTCTTTTTAACAACAAGCGGCTTTTCAAGCACAGCGCCAACGGAAAGCGCGCAGACCTGCGGCGGAACAATTTCAAGAAGTGCGGTTGCTCCGCGCTGAGCAAGATAGGTTGAACCGATGTTTGAAACGGTTACGGTTCCCTGCTCAAGGTCCTTGATTGTGAGGCGCTCGGTTTCCGGAATGCTTTCATATTCACGTTTTGCTTTTCCGCGGAAATGAGAAATTTTGCATTTTCCAAAGTTTGCGCCGTAAAGCCTTCCGATTGTCTGGAAGATTCTTCCTTTTTTAAGGTTTTTCATTGTGTTATCAAAAGATACCGAATACATGGCCTCGGTAAGGTTGGTTTTTTCTGCACGGCGACGGACATCATTGATATACGTTGTCATTTCGTCAAGGTTCTTGTTTCCGAAATCACGCAGGTTAATCGTCATCATCTTTCCATTCGGAAGAATTGTCGGCATTGAGATGTTTATATCGGAAAAGGTGTCGATTCTTCCGCGAACAAGCTTTTTGTCAAATTCAATGTGGGAATTCATAATTGGGGCCGCTTTGAGTCCCTCTGAGATAACTTTAAGCATGAGCGTGTTGAAGGTAATTTTTTCTTCACCGGAACGGTTCTGATTGAGTCTTTTATACTCTTTGAAAAACTTTGTAACATCCGGCTCATACATATAAGTAACGTGAGGAATGTTCTGCCATGACTCAGTTGTCATGTTGGCAACAATTTTTCTCTGGATTCCGAAGTATTCTGTGTTTGTAATAGTCATAATGGCATCTCCTTACATATTTAATCTAATTTGAGGATGTTCCGGCCTTTTGCCGGCATTCACGGTGATTGAACTGACCGCTTGTTAACTTTGTGTTAACATATTATCATGTTTTTACCAAAAATGTCTATAGCTGCATTGTACAAAATGTAAATTAATTTCACAACATTTTGTTGATATTGCATAAATTAGTGAGTCATCATTCACCGTTAGGAAGATTATGCCATTGTTTCCTTAATCTGACTTTAAAGTCAAAAAAATACTTTTCTCTTTTTCAAAAGGATACCTTAGATATTTAAATTACAGTTAAACAGGGCAAAAAAATTCCGCCTTATGTGCAGCTTGGCAGGAGGCTATCCCTGTTGACCGCAAGGCGGATATATTGTATAATTACTGAAAAGAAGGTGAACGAGATGAAGAAAAAACTTTCCGGTGATAAAATAAAATACATTGCGATTGCAGCAATGCTTCTTGACCATTTTGCGTGGACGTTTTTGAGCTTCAACTCCCCCGTTGCGCAGGTTTTTCATATTGTCGGCCGTATCACCGCACCGATAATGTGTTATTTTATTGCACAAGGCTTTATGCACACGAAAAATGTTAAAAAATACCTCTTACGGCTGCTTATCTTTGCGCTCATTTCGCAATATCCTTGGTGCGTTATGCACGGCCAGAAAATCAACGAATTCCCTCTGAACATGATTTTTACGCTGTTTTTTGCTCTGCTTGCCGTCTGCGCCGAGGCAAAAATTGAAGAAACGCCGGTTCGCATTATCATGGTTTTCCTCTGCGCCGCAGCAACATTTAAATCCGATTGGTGCTTTTTTGCGGTGCTTTGGAGCGTGATATTTTACAGATACAGCAGCGACAAAAAGAAAATGCTGCTGCTTTTTTCGCTTGTTTCTTTCGCTTATACGGCATACATTTTTCTTGGGTCACTTGAAAACGGTGCCGGACTTTCAAAAAGTCTTTTCTCCTGCCTTTTTACACTCGGAACATTTTTGAGCCTCCCGCTCCTTTCGGCATATGACGAAAACGTGAAGCCGGGCAAAAAAAGCAAATATGTTTTTTACTTTTTCTATCCGGCACATATGCTGCTGCTCGGAATCATTAAGCATCTGACCCAAAGCCTTTGATACCGCTCAAGAACGGGCAGACACACGGCTATACGCCTTATCTTTCGCACTCAAAGCAAACCCAGCCTTTGTCACTGTGGCGTGCTTTAATTTTAAAACCGTACTTTTTGAACGCGGAAACCACGTCCTGTTCTTTTGTGTCGATAATTCCGCTTGTGATGAACACCGCACCGTCTTTCATGAAGGACGCAACGTCCTTGCAGAACATTATGATAACGTCCGCAACAATATTGGCCACAACAACGTCAAACTTTCCTCTCACCTTATCGGTCAGATTGCCCTCAAGGACGGTGTATTCCGGTTCCTTGAAGCCGTTTGTCAGTCCGTTTTCCTTTGCTGTTTTAACGGCGAGCGCGTCAATATCAACACCTACTGCCCTTTTTGCGCCGAGAAGAAGCGATGCGACCGAAAGGATTCCGCTGCCGCAGCCGACATCAAGAACCTCGGTGTCCGGCGTAATGTATTTTTCAAGCGTTTCAAGACACAGACGTGTTGTTTCGTGGGTACCGGAACCAAAAGCAAGACCGGGTTCAATGCTCAAAACAGTTCGTCCCTGCGGGTCGGCGTCCTCCCAAAGCGGACGGATAAGCAGCCTTTTTCCAACGGGCATCGCGTGGAAATACTGCTTCCAGTTGTTCTCCCACTCCTCTTTTTTGCATTCATTCGTTTCAATCTCGTTTTCAATACCTTCGGCCGAGAGTCTTTCGCGCAGGAAAGAAACAGCCTCAAGAGGATTCTCCTCCGGGGAGATATAGACATGAACAAAGGCTTTTGTTCTGTCCTTTTTCAAAAGTTCTTCGTCAATTAAATCAATATGGGCAATTTCCCACGCCTGCTCTTCAAGGTCGCGGTAATCTTCGATGTATATTCCGTAAGGCACAACCATCGTTGCAATATCGCCGGCCTTTTCAACATCATCAGCCTTTACGCTGATTTTTACTTCTGTCCATTCGCTCATTTTGCGTTAACCTCCATTTTTAAAATCGCGGCCGAAAGTGCCGGAAGATGCACAGAACCGTTTCTCACCTTTTCGCCGAGAAGCGACTGTGCGTTTTTCCATTCTTCGGGAAGATAATAGTCTATTTCCTGCTCATTACGGTTGACAACAATAAAAATTCGGTCCGTTTTATCCTGCCGCGTGAACGCAAGGCAGGAGAGCATTTCCGAAACGGTGAAAAATGTTCCCTCTTTAAGGCAATGGCATTCTTTGCGGATTTCCCCGAGCTTTTTGTAATATGAAAGCAAATCTTGATTTTCGCTTCCCCATGGGTAACAAACGCGGTTGAACGGGTCTTTATAGCCCTGCATTCCGGCTTCATCACCGTAATATAGCGACGGCACGCCCGGAAGCGTATATTGGATTGCGGCTGCAATTTTAAGGAGCCTGACTCCCCTTTCATACTGTTCAAAAGAGAGCGCACGTTCGCTCTGCCAAAGGCGGTCGCGTCCCTCGCAGCTTTCGCCGGCAAGGGCGGTGATTGCCCTCATTGTGTCGTGAGTTCCGATATGATTCATCAGAACATCAACAACGCATTTCGGATAATTTTCAAGCACGGTGAGTATCTTTTCAGAAAAGCCTTCAACAATTCCGCTTCTGATGAAGCTTAAAATCGCCTCGGAGAAGGGATAATTCATCACAGAATCAAGCTGTGCGCCCTGAAGATATCGCCGCCTCTGGGAGTAGCTGCACTTGTTTGAAGCGTCCTCCCAAACCTCACCGAGAATGAGCGCATCGCTCTTTTCGCTTTTTACGGCTTTGCGGAACTCATCGAGAAATTTATCCGGAAGTTCGTCCGCAACATCAAGCCGCCAGCCGCGCACACCGGCTTTGAGCCAGCGCCTTGCAACGCCGTTTTCTCCGGTTATGAAGTTTATAAAACTTTCGTTTTCCTCGTTGACCTCCGGAAGCGTTTCAAAATTCCACCAGCATTTGTAATCATACGGCCAGGAGCGGAAAGTATACCAGCTGAAAAACGGCGATTTTTCCGACTGATACGCACCAACCGTGTCATACCTTCCGCGGCGGTTAAAATATCGGCTGTCATCTCCTGTATGACTGAAAACGCCGTCAAGAATAATTGAAATTCCGAGTTTTTCCGCCTCGGCGCAAAGTTCTTTGAGGCTATCCTCGGTTCCGAGAACGCTGTCAACCTTTTCATAATCAGATGTGTCATAACGGTGATTGCTCTGCGCCTCAAAAATCGGGTTGAGATATATGCAGCCGACACCGAGACTTTTGAGATATGGAAGCTTTTCTTTTATGCCCTCAAGATCTCCTGAGAAATAATCGTTATTGAGAACCTTTCCGCATTCATTGGGTCGCCAACAAGGCTCGCCGCCCCAATCGGAACGTAGCACGCGGTCGGCGGGTACGTTTTCCTTTTCCGCACCGGAGCAATAGAACCGGTCGGGAAAAATCTGATAGATAATGTTTCCCTTGAGCCATTTTGGCGTTTGGAAGTCCTTTTCAAAAACCGTAAGCTGAAAATCGTTCTTTCCGCCGCTGAGAAGGCCGCAGGAGCCGGAGTTTTTCCGGATTGCGGTTTTTCCCCACGGGGTTGTGTATTCAAAACGATAGAAATAAAGGCCGGTCTCGTTCTGAACATAGTCAAGACACCACCATTCCTCGCTTTCGCCCTGCATTGAGAGCCAGAAAAACGGAAAACGCATTTCTCCTGCTCCGTCTTTTTTGATAACAAGCTCAACGCCGCTGCACGAAAGCGAGCGCGGAAGAACAACCTTGAATGTAATTTTTTCGCCCTGCTTCACTGCACCGAACGGTGTTTTGTGGAGCGGACTGCGAGAATTAAAGGGTATATATTCCATAAAGACTTCCTTTGAATCATGATTCGCCCAAAACGGGCATAGGATATATCAGTGGTTACTATAAAAAGATAAAAGGTGGACTGAATATGTTTTATGTTTCGGTAAAATCGTCAAGTCTTAAAACCGTTGCGCTCATTGCAGCGGTAGCGATTTTTGCAACAATCGGCGGAGTGTATGCCGTTAAAAAGAGCAAAAGCGCACCTGTTGCAAGCATGAACGGAATTGTCTATAAGGCCGGCACCGCCGAGGAGCGGCTCTCTTTTCTCTCTCAGTTCGGCTGGGAGGTTGAGGAGGAACCGGCCGAGGTCAAAGAGGTTGTTATTCCGGAAGAATTTGACGATGTTTATAATCAATATAATGTTATTCAGAAAGAGCAGAAGCTCGACCTTGAAAAATATAAAGGCGCACGGGTAAAATGTTGGTCATACAATGTTAAAAACTATCCGGGCTATGAAAACAGCGACGGCGTTATCCGGGCAAATATGCTTGTTCTTGACGGCGTTGTTATCGGCGGAGACATTTCAAGCACGGAACTTTCCGGCTTTATGCACACCTTTGATTTTCCTCAGAATAAGGCTCAGGAAAAAAGCACCGTAGCTTGAATCACCGGCAATTTTTAATCAACTATCCATTCCTTATATTCGTCAAGAAGAGAAATTTCCGCCGTTGCACGCATGAAAAGTCCGTCCTCACGATATTCTTCCTCGTGAACAACGCCTTCATTCCGTATTCTTGCGGCCGCCGCGCCGTTTTTGAACGGAATCAAAAGCGAGGCCGTCTTGCGCGTCTGGGGAAGCTCCTTTTCGATTGCCGAAAGCAATTCATCAAAGCCACGCTCATTCAGCGCCGAAATAAGAACAGTTTTGCCAAATGTCGGCATTGAATAAATGTTTCCGACAAGGTCACACTTGTTCATCACGGAAATCACCGGTGTTCCGGCGCAGCCAAGCTCATCAAGCAGTTTTTTTGTAACATCAAGATGCTCCGAACAATGCTCGTCTGATGCATCGCAAACATTTAGGATGACCGAAGCCTGAGCCGCCTCCTCAAGTGTTGACTTAAACGCTTCAACAAGCTTATGCGGCAATCTGCGGATAAGACCAACGGTATCGACAAGCATGACCTTCCTCCCGTCCGGAAGAGTCAGCGCACGAGAAGTTGGATCAAGGGTTGCAAAAAGCTTATCTTCCGCAAGAACGCCGGCCTTTGTCAGCGCATTCATCAGTGTTGACTTTCCGGCGTTTGTATATCCGACAATAGCTACGGTTTGAACACCGTCTTTTTTGCGCCGCCGTCTTAAAAGATCGCGGCGCTTTTCAAGCTCGCGCAGCTGTTCTTCAAGCTTCTGAATGCGCCGATTGATATGGCGGCGGTCGCTTTCAAGCTTGCTTTCGCCCGGGCCTCTGGTTCCGATTCCGCCGCCGAGACGAGAGAGCGATTGCCCCTGACCGGCAAGACGCGGGAGCGAATATTTGAGCTGAGCCAATTCCACCTGAAGCTTGCCCTCGCCCGTTCTTGCCCGCGCGGCAAAGATGTCAAGAATAAGCATTGTCCGGTCAATGACACGCACGCCGGTATACTTTTCAAGATTGCGCTGCTGCGACGGGGTAAGCTCGCTGTCAAAAATCAAAAGATCAATATCGTTTGAAGAGCAGAAAGCAAGAATTTCCGCAAGCTTTCCGGCGCCGACAAAGGTTGCGGCCTCCGGGCGCTCCTTTTTTTGGATAAGCTTTCCGAGCACCTGTGCTCCCGCCGTGTGCGCAAGTTCTTCAAGTTCGTCGATTGAAACCTCAGCGTCAAATTCGCCCGTATCAACGGAAACCAACAGAGCTTTTTCCTTTTCCTGCCTGTTTTCAATCATCTCCATATCTGCCGCCTCCTTTGACTGTATTATATGCAGTTTTTACAAAACGCAAAGTTCTTTCGGACATTCGGTAAGGTTCCGGCAGCCGTCCTCGGTAACATAAACCATGTCTTCAATTCTGACGCCGAATTCGCCCGGAATATAAATTCCCGGCTCGACCGTGATAATATGGCCTTTTTCAAGCACAGTATTGCTGCGCGGAGAAACAGAGGGAAATTCATGAATTTCAACGCCGACTCCGTGGCCGAGACCATGGCCGAAGTATTCGCCGTAGCCTTTTTCCTTAATAATATCTCTTGCAATTTTATCAATATCGCAGCACTTTTTTCCGGCGCTGACAGCATCAATGGCAGTTTTTTGCGCCCTGAGAACAGTTTCATAAACATCGCGCTGTTTATCCGAAACTTCGCCAACGGCAAAGGTTCTTGTCATATCGCTGTGGTAATTATTATAAACGGCGCCAAAGTCAAAAGTGATAAAATCTCCGCTTTCAATTCTTTTGCTGCCCGGAACACCGTGAGGCATTGAGCCGTTCTTTCCGGCAACGGCGATTGTTTCAAAAGAAAGTGCCTGCGCACCGAGCTTCAGCATTGTGTAATCAAGTTCAAGCGAAAGCTCGCGTTCGGCCGCGCCGACTTTAATTTTTGGAAGCAGCATTTCAAGCGCCTTTTCGGCTATACGCTGCGCTTTGATGATACTTTGGCACTCCTCCTCGCTCTTTATTGAGCGCAGAAGGTCAATTTCGCCGTCAAGCTTTTGAATTTCAAAAGCGGCGTCGGGAAAATACTCCTGAAGCTCACCAAGTTTTTTAATTGTTGTTCTTGCGCCTTCAACGGAAATAACTTTAATTCCAAGTTCACCGACAAGAGGAACAAGAGACTTTTCAAAGCTTTCAAAAAGAAGAACGCCGTCAACGGTTTTAATCGTGTTCCGCGCCGCCTCGATATAGCGGCTGTCCGTGAGGAAAAAGGCGTTTTCGCCGGTGACAAGAAGATAGCCGTTTGTTGAGGAAAAAGACGTGAAATAGCGCACATTCTCCTCGCTCATGATGAGAGCGGCGGCAGAGCGGCTTTTGAGCATTGTTTTAAGCTTTTCGATTGACATTAAGAACACAGCCTTTCATCAAAAAATCACAAAGGGACAATACAAAAACGGGCAATGGAAAACCATTGCCCGCCCGTTAATCAGTGGTTGCTTTACTTGTATTTACGCTTACGAGCAGCCTCAGACTTCTTTTTTCTTGCTACGGAAGGCTTTTCATAATGTTCTCTTTTGCGAACTTCCTGAATGATTCCGTCGCGCGAGGTCTGTCTTTTAAAACGTCTCAGAGCGCTGTCAAGAGATTCGTTTTCTTTAACTTTAACCTGACTCATCTATAATTCCCTCCCTCCGCCTGTTTAGCAGGGGTATATTTCCACTTAGGATACGCCAAATATTATACAATATCATTTTCACCTTGTCAAGTGTTTATTTGCAATAATACCGGCCAATTAGTGTATTTTTTTGAAAGGATGCTTATTTTGCAACTATATTAACCAGTCTGCCCTTGACATAAAGCTCTTTGATAATATTTTTGCCCTCAATTTCCGCCGCAACCTTTTCTTCCTTCTTGGCGCACGCAACGGCATCCGCTTCGGAGATATCGGCCGGAACGCTGATTCTTCCCCTGAGTTTTCCGTTGACCTGAACGGCAATTTCTATTGTATCATCCGCACATTTCGCCTCGTCAAAGACCGGCCATTCGCTCACGGCAAGCATTGAGCCGAGAGAAAGCGCCTCGTTAACCTCTTCGGTAACGTGCGGAGCAAAGGGATTGAGCAGCAGAAGGAATGTTCTGAGTTCCGTTTTTGAAATTGAACCTGCGGCATAAATCTCATTGAGAAGCGTCATCATTGCAGCAATGGCGGTGTTGAACTTGAGGTTTTCAATATCGCTCGAAACTTTTTTGATCGTCTTATGGAACGAGCTTTCAAGTTTTTTTGAAAAGCCTTTTTCATCGCTTACAAGGTCCTGAAGTCCCCAGACTCTGTCAATGAAGCGTTTGCAGCCCTTTACGCTGTTTTCAGACCACGGAGCGGCTTTTTCGTAATCGCCCATAAAGAGGACGTATGTACGAAGAACATCTGCGCCGTATCCATCGACAACGTCGTTCGGGTCAACAACATTGCCCTTGGATTTTGACATCTTGTCTCCGTCCGGGCCGAGAATGAGTCCCTGCGCAGTGCGCTTTGCATAGGGTTCCGGAAACGGAACTTCGCCAATGTCATAGAGGAATTTATGCCAGAAACGCGAATAGATAAGGTGGCGCGTAACGTGTTCCATTCCGCCGTTGTACCAGTCAACGGGACCCCAGTAGCGCATTTTTTCCATATCAGCAAAGCGTTCGCTGTTATGCGGATCAATGTAACGCAGGAAATACCACGACGAGCCGGCCCACTGCGGCATTGTGTCGGTTTCGCGCCTTGCTTTTCCTCCACACTTGGGGCAGGTGCAGTTGACAAAGGATTCGATTTTTGCAAGCGGGCTTTCGCCGTCAGAGCCGGGCTTAAAGTCCTGAACCTCAGGCAGCTTCAGCGGAAGCTCATCATACGGAACGGGAACCATTCCGCATTTTTCGCAGTATATAATGGGAATGGGTTCGCCCCAATAGCGCTGACGGTTAAACGCCCAGTCTTTCATTTTATACTGAACGCCCTTTTCGCCAATGCCTTTTTCCTTAAGGAAAGTGAGCATCTTTTCGATTGCCTCTTCCTTATGCTTGCAGCCGTTGAGGAAGCCGGAATTGACAACCTCTCCCTCGCCGGTATAGGCTTTTTCGTTAATATCGCCGCCCTTGATGACTTCAACGATATCAACGCCGAACTTCTTTGCAAAGTCATAGTCGCGCTGGTCGTGAGCCGGAACGGCCATGATTGCACCGGTGCCGTAACCCATCATGACGTAGTCTGAAATGAAAACGGGAATTTCCTTTCCGTTAACCGGATTGATTGCCGAAAAACCGTCAAGGCGGACGCCGGTCTTATCCTTGACAAGCTGAGTTCTTTCAAACTCGGTTTTCTTTGCGCATTCGGTGCGGTAAGCTTCAACGGCGTCAAAGTTTTTAATGCGGTCTTTATATTTGTCAAGCAGCGGATGCTCCGGAGCCATAACCATGAATGTTACGCCAAAAAGGGTGTCCGGACGGGTGGTATAAATTCTGAAGCTTTCGTCAATATCCTTAACCTTGAAAACAACAAACGCGCCGGTTGATTTTCCGATCCAGTTTTCCTGCTGAAGGCGGATATTCGGAAGATAGTCAACGTGATTAAGACCTTCAAGGAGCTTATCGGCATATTCGGTTATGCGCAGATACCAGACATCCTTGGACTTTTGAACAATTTCGCTGTGGCAAATGTCGCACTTTCCTCCCTGGGAATCCTCGTTGGAAAGAACAACCTTGCAGGACGGGCAGTAGTTAACAAGTGTTTTATCCCTGAATGCAAGGCCATGCTCAAACATCTTGAGGAAAATCCACTGAGTCCACTTGTAATATTCCTCCTGAGTTGTGTCGATAACCCTTGTCCAGTCAAAGGAGAAACCAACCCTTTTAAGCTGGCTTGAAAACTTTTCGATATTCATATCCGTAACCTTGCGCGGATGGATACCGGTTTTAATCGCATAGTTCTCCGTCGGAAGTCCATAGGCGTCAAAACCGATTGGGAAAAGGACGTTATAACCCTCCATTCTGCGCTTTCTTGAGATAACCTCAAGGCCGGAATAAGCTTTGATGTGGCCAACGTGCATACCTGCACCGCTGGGATAAGGGAATTCAACAAGACCATAGAACTTTTTCTTGTCGGAATTATCCTGCGCATGGAAAACGCCGGATTCCTCCCATTTTTCCTGCCACTTTTTTTCTGTCTTTTTAAAGTTGTAATTCAAGTTTATCACTCCGTATATATTAATCTCTGTTATCCGCAATATCGCTGATGTCAATCTGCGCCGCATCGGACCAAAGGCGCTCAAGGTTATAATACTCGCGGCTTTCTCCGGTGAAAACGTGAACAATGACCGAGCTGTAATCAAGCAGTATCCAGCCGGTTGCGCGGCCTTCGATATGCGCCGGTTCAATGCCTTTTTGCGAAAGCTCGTATTCAACCTCGTCCGCAAGGGATTTGACGTGGGTGTTTGAAGTTCCGGAAGCAATTACGAAGTAATCCGCAACAATGGAAAGTTCATTGATACGCAAAGCCTTGATATCCATGGCTTTTTTCCGGTCAAGAACCTTAACAATTTCTCTTGTGAGTTCAAGTTCATTCATTAGCATCGTTCCTTTCGGTTTCGGCAACGGTGATGCCGAGAATAATCAGTTCGTTATAAAACGCGAGGCTGTCCGGATGAATGACAAGCTCGCTTTGCGAAAGCTTTTTAAAGGTATATTTTAATGAATACAACGCCGCCTTTTCAAGGCTCTCACAGGAAAGCGCACGCATGACATCAACATCGGGATAATCACGCTCGGCGGAGATGTAATCGGCAATATAAACAATTTTTTCAAGCAGAGTCATTCCGGCTTTTCCTGTGGTGTGATAGCGGACGGCCGAAAGAATTTCCGCGTCGGTTATTCCAAGCTTGTTTTTGATATAAACGGGCGCAGTCATAGCGTGCCAGAGCTTTGGGTTGTTTTTTTCAACCTGATTTAAGATTATACCATCACTTTCAAACAATTTCAACTGTCTTTCGTTCGTTTCGTTCTTTGTGATGTCATGAAGAAGTCCGGCAAGATATGCCTTTTTTTCATCGCCGCCAAAACGCAAAGCAAGCTCTTTTGCGCTGTCGGCAACGCCGAGGGAATGGATATAGCGGTGCTCATCAAGGCGTTCTTTCAAAAGCGCCTTGATTTTTTCATAAGAATCAGCCGAATAGAACGACTTTTCTTTGATATATTCATTCGCTTTTTCCGTCAGCAGACTGCTCAAGTTTTCGCCCTCCTTTGCTTTTTGGCGTACCTCGGTTGAGGAAAGCTCAAATGCATCGCAGTCAAGGATAATAAAATCCTCCTGCGAAAGTTTCAAGGTGTTTTTGCAGTATTCCGAAAGCATTTTTCGGCTGACTGCCCTTTCTCTCGTCATAACACAGAGCTTCGCCATCTTCAAAATTTCCTCAAAGCGATACCACCTGTCAAAGCTCAAAAGCATATCCGAACCGATGATAAGAAAAAATTCATCGCCGGGATACAGCTTTTTAAGTTCTTCAAGCGTTTCAACGGTATAGCTCTTTCCTTTGCGCTGAAGCTCAAGATCGGAAATTTCAAATTTTTCGCCGCAAAATGTGCGCCGGCAAAGCTCAAGCCTGTCCGTGCCGCTCAGAAGCTCTTTTGCCTCTTTATGCGGCGGAACAAACGCAGGCATAATGAGCACACGGTCAAGCCTTGCGCCCTCAAGCGCTTTTTCGGCAAGGCGCAGATGTGCTTTATGCGGAGGATTGAATGTTCCGCCGAAAAGACCGATTCTTCTCATTTGCGCTTTCCGAGCGCTCTGACGGTAAAGCGCTGCTTTTGAGCCGCGCGTTCCTTATAGAGCTTTTCCTTGGCTTTTTTGGCGGCAAGCTTTTTGTTTTTTTCTTTCTGCGCCGCCTTTTCTTTAAGCTCCTCGCTCTCGCGATAAAGGACTATTACCCCGCCGATGACCTGAATGACCTCGGCTGATGTTTTTTCTGCAATTTCGTTTGCCGCGTCACGGACGGAAACGGGCGAGGAATCAAGCAGAACCTTGAGCTTAATAAGCTCCCTTGCGCGCAGGGCGTCATCGGTCTGTTTGATGAGTGCTTCTGAAATTCCGCCTTTTCCAATCTGAAAAAGCGGTTCAAGTGAATTTGCTTTTGCGCGCCAGGCGGCGCGTTCTTTTCCTGTCATATATGAATCTCCTAATACTACTTCTACTTATAAATAATCCGGCAGCACTTTTGCAAGCTTGCGAAGCGCATTGCCGCGGTGGCTGATTTTGTCCTTTTCCTGAGCCGAAAGTTCGGCAAAACTTTTTTCTCCAACCATGAAAACCGGGTCATAGCCGAAGCCGCCGTTTCCATGCTTTTCAAAGCCGATTTTTCCCTCGCACTTTCCGCAAACGGTGAATTTTCTCCCGTCAGGAAAACAGACGCAGACGGTGCAGACAAAACGCGCGGTGCGCTTTTCTTCCGGAGCATCTTCAAGATTTCTGAGAAGCTTTTGAATGTTCGCTTCATCGTTTCCGTGTACGCCGCTGTAGCGTGCGGAATAAACGCCGGGCGCACCGCCGAGAAAATCAACCGCAAGACCGCTGTCATCGGCGATACACGGCATACCGCTTTCACGGCAGCCGCTTTCGGCTTTGAGAACGGCATTTTCCTCAAAGGTTTTCCCCGTTTCCTGAACATCTGTGAGTGTTATTCCGGCCATTTCTGCCGTGAGAACCTCAATGCCGAGCGGAGAGAGAATGCGCTCCATCTCCGCCCTCTTTTTCATATTATGCGTAGCAATGATGAATTTCATTATTCGTCCTCGTCCTTGTGAGTTTCGGCCGTATTTTCAAAAAGGGCTTTTGCAAAAACTTTTTCGTTGAACGGCTGAAGGTCGTCAATTTTTTCGCCGACTCCGATATACTTGATGGGAAGTTTCAGCTCGTTCTTAATTGCAAGAACAACGCCGCCCCTTGCCGTTCCGTCAAGCTTTGTCAGAACAATTCCGGTAAGCTCCGCAACCTGCATGAATTCCTTAGCCTGGCTGATTGCGTTCTGGCCGGTTGTTGCGTCAAGAACAAGGAAGATTTCACGGTCGGCATACGGCAGCTCTTTTTCAACAACGCGATAGATTTTTGCAAGCTCGTCCATAAGATTCTTTTTGTTGTGGAGTCTGCCGGCGGTGTCAATGATAATAATATCGCTGTCGCGCGCAATGCCGGCCTGAATGGTATCAAAAACAACGGCGGCGGGGTCGGAGCCCTCCTGATGCTTGATCATTTCAACTCCGGCGCGGTCAGCCCAAACCTGGAGCTGTTCAATCGCAGCGGCGCGAAAAGTATCGGCGGCGCCGAGAATAACTTTTTTGCCCTGCGCTTTATACATTGCGGCCATTTTTCCTATTGTTGTTGTTTTTCCGACTCCGTTGACACCGATGACGAGAATTACGGACGGAATGGTAACAAGACCCCAGTCCTCGCCGCCGTCAAGCATTCCGGCAATGATGTCGGCAATGACCATTTTGGCGTGCTTCGGGTTGCGGACCTCGTTTTTGTTCACACGGTCGCGCAACTCGTCAATAATTTTTGTTGCGGTTGTTACCCCAACGTCAGCCATGATGAGCGCTTCCTCAAGGTCATCATAAAGATCGTCGGTAATTTCTTCATATGCGCCGATAACGTCCTCAAGTTTTTTGTCAAGGCCCTCGCGCGTTTTTTTGAGGCCAAAGCCGAATTTCTTAAAAATGCCCATAAACTTCCTCCTGTGAATGTTTCTTTCAAAAAAAGACTGTGCCGTTATATCGGTTTGTTTCAGGTGACTCCGAGTTTTCCGGCGAGCTCGGCGGTTTTAAGCTCAAGCAGCTTTGAAACGCCCTGCTCCTGCATTGTGATTCCGTAAAGCATATCCGCCTCTTCCATTGTTCCGCGGCGGTGAGTGATGAGAATGAACTGGGTGTTCTTTGTCATTCTTCTGACGTATTGCGCATAGCGCGTTACGTTTGCATCGTCAAGCGCGGCCTCAACCTCATCAAAGATGCAGAAAGGAGCCGGGTTGACCTTGAGTATTGCAAAAAGGAGGGCTATTGCGGAAAGCCCTTTTTCTCCGCCCGAAAGCGCGTCAAGGCGCTTAACATTTTTTCCCGGCGGCTGAAGCCGGATGTCGATATCGCTTTCAAGAACATCCGCCGGATCGGTGAGAACAATCTCCGCCTTTCCTCCGCCGAAAAGCTCTTTGAATGTTTCACCGAAATATTGATTGATAAGGGCAAACTTTTCGCGGAAGCGATTTGCCATTTTTCCTGTAAGGTCGGTAATGAGCTTTGAAAGCTCCTGCTTTGAGCGTTCAACGTCGGAAAGCTGGGAGGACATGAATTCATAACGCTCACTGACCTCTTTATATTCATCAATGGCGGAAACATTCACCGAGCCGAGGGCACGTATCCTGTTTTTAATTTCTCCCAGTCTGCGCTTTGAGCCGGCCGGGTCATCGGTTTTGCTGTTTTCCGCCGAGGCTTCGCGCAGCGTCAGCTGATATTCGTCATAAAGCTTTGAAACGGTTGAGTCAAGCTCAAGCAGCATGGTTTCTCTGCGCTCTTCAAGTCTCGCCTTTTCGCCGCCGACAGATTCGCGTTCGGCGCTCTTTTCGCGCTCTGCGGCTCTGAGGCGAACCGACTGCTCCTCCTTTTCGGCGCGCTGTTTTTGGAGCGCGGTTATCTGCTCGCGGCTTTCGCCGCAGCCCTTTCTGAGAGAGGCGGCTTTTTCTTTCAGCTCATCAATGAGCGAAAGCAGTTCGGCGTTCTTTTTGTTAATTTGTTCAATTTCTTCGTCAAGCTGTCTGTCCTTGTTTTCATGGCTGACAAGGCGCGAGATGAGAAGATTCATCGCCTGAGTTCTTGCGGCAAGGTCTTTGTCTGCGTCATGCAAATCAAGGCTGAGCTTTGAAAGAGCGGAAGTGATTCTTTCGCGCTGAGCGGAAAGTTCATTTTTCTTTTCGCCGAGAGATGAAAGCTTTTCCTCGTTATTTTCAATGGCCAAGGAAAGAACTTTGCTTTCTTCGCTCGCCTTTTTGAAGGCTTTTTCAAAGGCCGAGAGGCGCTCAAGGCAGCTTTCTTTTTCCGTTTCAAGCTCATCAAAAGCGGCTTTTGAGGTAAGATACTGCTCCTCAGAAAGCTTTTTTTCACCCTCAAGGCGAATTTTTTCCTCCTGAGCCGAAAGGAGCTTTGCCTTTGCAGAAAAGAGCTCGTCCTCATCCTTTGCAATGCTTCCGCAAAGAGCGTCATAATCTTTTTGAAGCGCGGCGGTTTCCTTTTCAAGCTCCGAATGCTTTTTTGAAAGGCGCTCAATTTCACTCGCACGGGAAAGGATACCAGCGTTCCTGCTCTGAGAGCCGCCGGTCATTGAACCGCCGGCGTTGACAACCTGGCCGTCAAGAGTGACTATTTTAAAATGATAAGAATATTCTTTTGCAAGATTCACCGCGCAGTCAATGTCCTCGCAAACAGCGATGCGGCCGAGGAGCGAGCGGACAATTTCATCATACTCCGGCTCGTTCGACACAAGCTCGTTCGCCATTTTGACAAAGCCTTCAACTTTTTCAAGCCCCTTTTCTTCAAAGCTTTTTGCCCTCACAGAGGAGACAGGCTGAAAAGTTGCTCTTCCTGCACCGTTTCGTTTAAGATAATTAATTGCGCTTTTTGCGTCGTTTTCACTTTTGCAAACGATGTTTTGAACGGCGTTTCCAAGAGCGGTTTCAATGGCAACGGTGTATTTTCCGTCCATTGAAATAATTTTTGAAACGGTTCCGATAATTCCGGAGAGAGTTCCCCTTTTCCCCTCTTTTATCACGGTTTTGACCGAACCGGAATAGCCGTCCATGTTCTTTTCAAGTTCTTCAAGCATTTTCCTTTTTGAAAGAAGATGCTGAAGTTCAAACAGTTTTTCGTCAAGCTTGCGTTTAAGCCCGTCCGCCTTTTCGTTCCTTGTTTTGAGCCGGAGCGAAAGTCCGTTAGTCGCGTTGGAAATGGCAACAATCTCCTCTGCACACTTATCGAGCGCAAGGAGCTTTTCCTGCTTTTCTTTTTCAAAAGCTTTGAGGCTTTCTTCGCGCTGAGCGCTCAGTGCGCTGGCAGACGCCATCCTCGCCTTAATTTCCTCCATTGAGGACCTTGCGGTGGACTCGTTCACGCGGCAGTCGGCAAGTTTTGAAGTAAAAGAAGCAATTTCGGCTGAAAGCTTTTTTGAAAGCTCATCAAGCGACTCACCCTCATTGCTTTTTTCTTCAAGTTCCTTTTTGACCTTTTCAAGCTCGGCTCGTTTTTTTGCAGCAATTTGTTTAATCTGAGAGATGAGATTTTCCTCGGTTTCAATCTCCTTTTGAAGCTGCTCACGGTTTTGCTTTGAATAATCTTTGTCGCCCAGAATGCGGTCAATGGTCTGTTTGTTGTGTTCGATTGAGTTTTCAAAAACGGCGCACCGGCTGTCATGAGCCGAGGCCGTCTCCTCCGCCTCGGAAATTGTTTGGCGGATTTCTTCAATTTTAACGGTTATTTCCTGAGCCTGTCCGTATGACAGTTCAATTTCTTTTTCAATTTTATCAAGCTCGCTCTGGGCGCGCTCATAATGAGCAGAAGCAATGGAGATGCTGTCCTCCTGCTTTCTGATGTCGGCTTTGAGCTTGTCAATATTATAGAGCCAAAGGCCGATTTCAAGACCCTTGCGTTCCTCTGAAAGGAGGAGGAATTTCTGCGCCTTTTCGCTCTGTGTTTTAAGAGGCCCTATCCTGCTTTCCAGCTCCGCAAGAATGTCTCGCAATCTGACAAGATTGTCCTCCGCCTGCGAAAGTTTTCTTATTGAATCGTTTCGGCGATAGCGGTATGCGGAAATTCCGCAGGCTTCCTCAAGCATTTCGCGGCATTCTTTGCCTTTTCCGGATATCATCTCGGCAATTTTGCCTTGGCTTACCATTGAGTAGCCGTCACGACCAAGGCCGGTATCCATGAAAAGCTCATTAATATCGCGCAGACGCACGCCGTTTCCGTTGATTTTATATTCGCTTTCGCCGGAACGATAGAAGCGCCTTGTTACGGCAATTTCATCCGAGTCAACGGACGCAATGCTGCGGTCGCTGTTGTCAAGCTTCAGCGTTACGCTCGCGTAGCCGTGAGCTTTTCTGACCTTTGTTCCGTCAAAGATGACATCCTCCATTTTTGAGCCGCGCAGGGACTTGCTGCTCTGTTCGCCGAGTACCCAGCGGACAGCGTCGGAGATGTTGCTTTTTCCGCTTCCGTTCGGGCCGACAACCGCCGTTATGCCGCTGCCGAATTTCAGTGTTGTTTTTTCCGGGAAGGACTTGAAGCCCTGCATTTCAATTTCTTTTAAAATCATCTGTTATTCCTTCCGTGCTTTCGACCCGGTCGGATAAAGCCCGTTCGAGTCTGACTTCGTATTGCCCGATGTTTTCTTGCGTAATAATCTTTATGTCATATCCGTGTTCTTTAAAATAAGCGATATTCTCTTTCCTTTGCCCTTTGGCCTGAGAAAGATATCGCGGTGAGACCGAAACGGTCACCTCCCCTTTTTGAACACCGTTTTCAAAAAGGAGGTTTTCAATACTTTCGCGGTAAAGGCGGCTTTCGCATTTTTCACGAAACGCCGGATGATACGCGCCGGCAACATAGCCCTCCTCCACCGAACCGCCGGAATGCAGTCCGAGCCTTATGATCCTCACGCCGCTTTCGTTGAACATTTTTAAAAGCCGGGAGCAAAGATTCACGGCTTCCTCAAGCGTCTGTGCGCGATACTTTCCCTCGTTATACAAACGCTCAAGCGCGGTGTTTTTGAGAACCACTGTCGGATAAATCCGAACGGTGTCAGGTTTGAGAGCGATGAGCTTTTTTGCCGTTTGAAGCGCTTTTTCGTCCGTGTCGCCGTAAAGTCCGGTCATCATCTGAACGCCAAGCTCAAAGCCGCAATCTCTGATGAGGCGGCAGGAGTTTGCACAATGAGCCGCGGTGTGGCCGCGCTCATTGAGAAAAAGCACATCATCGTCCATGCTCTGACAGCCGAGTTCGATCGAAGTCACGCCGTATTTTTTTAAAAGCGCAAGAATATCTTCGTCAATGCAGTCAGGCCGGGTTGAAATTCTGATTCCGCTGAAAGCACCGCGGTCAAGATAGGTTTTTGCCGTTTTCAAAAGCGAAAGCATATAGCCCTTTTCAATCGCGGTGAAACTTCCGCCAAAAAAGGCAATCTCCCCTCCTGAAACGTCTTTATTGCTATTCAGAGCGGTTTCGCAGGCTGAAACAACGTCAGCCTCCTCAGGTCTTTTGACAAAGCCGGAAATTGTTTTCTGGTTGCAAAAGCTGCACCGATGAGGACAGCCCTCATCCGGAATGAAAAGGGCAACATTGATGTGTTTCATTCCTTGATGCCCATAAGTTCAAGCGCTTTTTTGGCCGCAGCCTGTTCGGCGCCTTTTTTTGAAACGCCGACTCCGGAGCCGATAATGTTGCTGTTGAGATGAACCTCAACTTCAAAGCGCTTGTCGTGATCCGGGCCGCTTTCACCAACAAGTATATATGTCAGATGCTCATCGGGATTCTTTTGAATAATCTCCTGAAGAGCGGTTTTATAGTCCTTGAACTTCGGCGTTTCATTGACCGCTTTTTTAAGAAAGCGCAAAATAAATTTACGCGCCTCCTCAAGGCCTCCGTCAAGATAAATTGCGGCAATAACAGCCTCAAACGCATCGGCAAGAATTGACGGACGGCGGCGGCCGCCGGTGTGTTCTTCGCCTTTTCCAAGCAGTATGTATTTGCCAAGATCAATTTCCTTTGCAAAACCGAAAAGTGATTTTTCGCAAACGCATGCTGCCCTCCTCTTGGTCATCTCTCCCTCGGGAAGATGGCTGAGATTGTGGAAAAAGTAATCGGCCGAAACAACGCCGAGAACGGAGTCACCCAAAAATTCAAGCCTTTCGTTGCAATCGCGCGAAAGCTGCTTTTCGTTTGCATATGACGAATGGGTAAAGGCAACTTCAAGAAGCCTCTCGTTTTTAAATTTATATCCTATTGTTTTTTGGAAATCATCAAACATAACGTACCTCCTTAACGGCACTCAAAGCTCTTTTATCGCCGTTTCAAGCGAGTCAAGCCCTCTTTTTGAAAGAGCGGCATAGCGCTCCTTTTTATCTCTGATTTTCGGTTCAATCGGCGGAAGAACGCCGAAATTTGCACCCATCGGCTGAAAATTTTCAACGCTTTCATCACTGATATAGCGCGAAAGCGCACCTATCATTGTGGTTTCAGGCAGGATGAGCGTCTGCTTTCCCGCAAGAAGCCTTGCCATGTTGAGTCCGGCCATTATTCCGGAAGAGGCGGACTCCATATATCCCTCAACGCCGGTAATCTGGCCGGCGAAAAACAGGTTCTTTCTTTTTTTGAAGCGGAAATCACCCGAAAGCAGACGCGGAGAGTCAATATAAGTATTCCGGTGCATAACGCCATACCGCATAAACTCAGCGTTATGAAGCGCCGGTATCATTGAAAAAACCCTTTTTTGCTCAGGAAACTTCAAATTTGTCTGGAAGCCGACAAGGTTATAAAGCGTTCCGCTTTTGTTTTCCTTCCTGAGCTGCAAAACCGCCCAGGGTCTGTGACCCGTTTTTGGGTCGCGCAGTCCAACGGGCTTAAGGGGGCCGAAGCGGATAGTATCCTTTCCCCTTGAGGCCATGACTTCAATCGGCATACAGCCCTCATAAACATCTTTTCGTTTATCAAAAGAATGAAGCTCGGCGCTTTCGGCGCTTATGAGCGCCTCATGAAACGCCTCATACTGCTCCTTATTCATCGGGCAGTTAATATAGTCATCGTCTCCGCCGCGGTCATAGCGTGAAGCGGAAAAGGAAAACTCGGGATCAACGCTTTCCGCCGTAACAATCGGCGCGGCGGCGTCAAAAAAGAACAGTCCGTTTCCGCAAAGGCGGCTTATACTTTCGCTGAGACTCTCGCTCGCAAGAGGACCTGCGGCAACAATGACGTTGCCGTCCGGTATTTCCTGCACTTCCTCATGAATAACCGTAATGAGCGGATTAGATTCGATTTTCTCCGTCACAAGAGCGGAAAAGCGGTCTCTGTCAACGGCAAGTGCACCGCCGGCCGGAACCTCGCATTCATCCGCACACTGCATACAAAGCGAACCGAGACGCCGCATCTCCTCTTTCAAAAGTCCGGCAGCGGACTCCGGTCTTTTTGCTTTCAGCGAGTTTGAGCAGACAAGCTCGGCAAGAGTCGGCATATGATGAGCAGGGCTGAACTTTTTCGGCTTCATTTCATAAAGCTCAACCTCAATTCCGTTTCCGGCAAGCTGCCACGCCGCTTCAACACCGGCAAGTCCGCCGCCGATAACCTTAACCTTACTCATCATATTCTCCTCGTTTTGTTACTTTGATTTATAGCCGCACTTTTCGTCAAGGCAGGCAAGAACGCCGCCCTTGCCCTTAAAGAGCGATTTTCCGCAGTTCGGGCACTTTTGGTCGGTAGGTTTGTCCCAAGTCATGAAGTCGCAGTCCGGCCAGTTGTCGCAGCCAAAGAAGGTGAAGCCCCTCTTGGATTTTTTGGCAATGACCTTTCCGCCGCATTTCGGGCAGGTTGCTCCCGTTTCAATGACATAAGGCTTTGTGTTTTTACATTCGGGATAACCAGGACAGGCAAGGAATTTTCCGAATCTTCCGGTTTTAATAACCATCATCCGGCCGCATTTTTCACACGGGATATCGGTCTGATCCTCTTGAAGCTGAATTTTAACACCCTGCATTTCATCCTTAACTTTTTCAAGATTTTGTTCAAAGTCATCGTAAAACTCATGCAGGAGCTTTATATAATCCTTATGTCCTTCACCCACACTGTCAAGTCCGCTTTCCATCTGCGCAGTAAACTTTGTGTTGACAATCTTCGGAAATTTCTCTTTGAGCAGCTTGGTTATTGTTTCGCCAAGTTCGGTCGGAACAAGCTGCTTTGATTTTCTTGAAACATATTCGCGCTTAACAATGGTTGAAATAATGGTTGCATAGGTGCTCGGGCGGCCAACGCCATTTTCCTCAAGCGTTTTGATGAGCGTTTCCTCTGTGAAGCGGGCCGGAGGCTGAGTGAAGTGCTGATTCTTGCTGATCTCGCGCTCTTTGAGGCTTTCCCCATCGGTAATACCATCCGGAAGCTTGCCCTTTTCCTCGTCATCGGAGGCATTGTCATAAAGAACAGTGAAACCGTCAAACTTGACCGAATATCCGCTTGCGGTGAAAAGGCAGTATGCGCCCTCTTTTTCATTTTTACCTACGCCTTTGATTTCAAGCTTCACCGTGTTCTGAACGCACTGTGACATGAGCGAGGCAACAAAGCGGCGCCAGATGAGATTATAGAGTTTGAACTGGTCGGAGGAAAGACTTTCCTTAACCGATTCAGGCGTAAGGCTGACCGTTGAAGGCCTGATTGCCTCGTGTCCGTCCTGAGCATTACTTCTCGATTTGAAATAGCGCGGCTTTTCGGGCATATATTTATCACCGTAAACCGAACGGACGTATTCGTCGGTTGCGCTCCTTGCTTCCTCAGAGATTCTCAGCGAGTCGGTTCTCATGTATGTGATAAGACCGACCATTCCGTGACCCTCAATATCAACGCCCTCATAGAGTTCCTGGGCAACTTTCATTGTTTTTTCCGCGCGGAAACCAAGTCTGCGCGCGGCCTCCTGCTGGAGAGTTGAGGTGATGAACGGCGGAGCAGGATTCTTTCTTCTTGTTCCTTTTTTGAGCGAGCTTATGCTGTAAGCGGCGCCGTCAAGCCGCGCAAGGATTGCATCAGCCTGTTTTTCATCGGAGAGCTTGAGCTTTCCGCTTTCATCGCCGTAAAACTGAGCATTGATAACCTTTCTTCCGGCAAGGAACTTGCCCTCGATTGTCCAGTATTCCTCCGGAACAAACGCGCGTATCTCATCCTCGCGGTCAACAATCATCCTCAGTGCAACGCTTTGAACACGGCCGGCGGAAAGTCCGCGGCGGATTTTTTGGGAGACAAATGGGCTGAGCTTATAGCCGACAAGGCGGTCAAGAATCCTCCTCGCCTGCTGCGCATTGACAAGGTCAAGGTCAACTTTCCGCGGAGCGGCCATTCCGTTTTTGACGCCGGTTTTTGTGATTTCATTGAATGTTACGCGGTTGCTTTCGTCAAGAGGGAGTCCAAGCAGCGACGCAAGGTGCCATGAAATTGCCTCCCCCTCACGGTCGGGGTCGGTTGCAAGATAGACCTTGTCGCTTTGAGCCACAGCTTCCTTAAGCTCTTTGACAAGTTTTTCCTTTCCTTTTACTACGCTGTATTTGGGTGCAAAATCATGCTTGATATCAACGCTCAGACGGGCCGCCGGGAGATCTCTGACGTGGCCTTTTGAGGCAACGATGTTATAGCCCTTTCCGAGATAGTTTTTAAGAGTCTTGGCCTTTGACGGAGACTCAACAATAATCAGATCTGACATATCTTCTACCTTTCGCAAATCAGTGGTAATTTTATTGACGCAAAGCTTTGAATTAATTGCCTGTTACTTTATAATTATTTCCGCCGACGCAGGCAACATGGCCGCCAATTTCAAGCTCGGTCAAAGCAATGAGAACCTTGCTGACGGGGAGAGCACTTTTTCTGATAATATCATCAAGAGACGTGTCCTCGTTTTTCATTACATTATACACTAACGCGGCGTTTTTAGAAATACCCTCAGGCACGGTTTTTAAAATTTTTGCTTTTTCTTCACATTTAGGCTCTGCGGCGCACGGTTTTTGTGCTTTTTTCACAGGAATTTTTTCCTCCGGCTCAGCATTTTCACCGAAAGGAAAAACATCTATGCCGTAAAACGGCGTTTTCGGCTCCGCAACGGAAAATTCAAGTTCACCGGCAAGCTCAAAGCGATAGCGCTCAAGAATATCCTTTGCGCTGAAAACGGCGTGTGCTCCGTCAATTATCAGCTTGTTTGAGCCAGCGTATGAAACACTTGAAACATCGCCGGGAACCGCAAAAATATCGCGCCTCTGCTTTTTGGCGTGTGCGGCTGTGTTGAGCGTTCCGCTTCTGAGGTTCGCCTCAATTATCACAACACCGTTTGAAATGCCGGAAATAATGCGGTTGCGCAACGGAAAATAGCCTTTTCCGGCCATCGTCAAAGGCGGATACTCCGTTATCGTTGCTCCGTTGCGTGTAACTTCCTCGCGCAGCGCCTCGTTTTCTATGAGATAGCGCGAATCGTGACCGCAGCCCATCACAAGAATTGTTTTGTCCTTTTCGGCTATTGCGCTTTTGTGGGCAATGCTGTCAATTCCGAGTGCGCCGCCGCTGACAACGGTCACTTTGTTTTTTGCAAGGCCGCGCGCAATCTGTTCGGCAGCCTTAATTCCGTATTCAGACGGTTTTCTTGTTCCTATCACACCGATTGCAAGTCCGTTTTCGTTAAGGCAGGAAATATCACCCTTTGCAAAAAGCGCAAGAGGATAATTCTGAATATCCAGCAGTCTTTTCGGATAAAGCGGACTGTCCGGTGTGATAACATTTATATAGTTCTTTTCGCAATATTCAAGCACCTTTTCCCCGACGCGAATATCAATTTGTTTAAGCCTTTGAAGTCCTGCGGCGCGAAGGCCGAAAAAGCCCTCCGAAAAAGCACCGGAAAGGCGCAGGTCATCATCGGACGCTTCAAAAATCTTTTCCGCCGAACCATAGGTTGAAAGAAGTGCGTTGGTGTTGGCGCCGAAGCCGAGAGCGCTCTGGAGCCAAAGCCAGTATAATCTCTTATCCAATTTTTTCTCCTTATCAGCAAATTATGCTTTCATAATTTCCCACATTACGAGGGCGGCGGCAACGGAAGCATTGAGCGATTCCGCACGCCCTTTCATCGGTATCGTTACACTTTCGCAAGAGTCGAAAATTCTTTTTGAAACCCCGTTGCCCTCATTTCCGATAACGGCAATCACAGAGCCGCTCATGTCTGCCGTCGTAATTGACTTTGCTCCGGCTGAGGGCGTTGTTGCATATGCCTTTATCCCCCTTTTCCGGCACTCCTCTATGAGTGCGCAAAGGTCAGGCGTTCTTATAACGGGCAGACGCAGAAGCGAGCCCATGGCCGCACGCTGCGCTTTCGGGTTATAAATATCGCAGCCGCTTTCGGTAATGAGCGCAGTGATTCCGAGAGCCTCCGCCGTCCGCGCAACCGCGCCGAGATTGGCGGGATCCTGAACATTTTCAAGCGCGATGAACTTTCCGCTTTTGAGAACGGCCTTTTCGTCCACCGGCGAAAGAAAGGAGCAAACGCAGAAAAAACCCTGCGGAGTCTGAGTGTCGCTCAGTTTCAGCGACACGGCTTTTGAAACGATGTAAGTATTTTCGGCTTTTGAAGAAATGAAACGAATGTCCGCCTCATGTTTTTCAAATGCATTCTGTGTGTAAAAAAATGTTTTGATTGAAACGCCGCATTCCGCCGCATCGCGGCAGAGACGAAGCCCTTCAAGAAGAAAGCTGTTTTTTTCTTTCCGTTCCTTTGCGGAAAGGGCAAGCTTTGCGGCGGATTTAATTTTTTCGTTTGATGCACTTTCAATAACGCTTGTCATTTTTGCCTTCCCCTTTCAAAGTCCGTCTTTTCGATTAATCGGCGGTTACCTAAAAAGACAAATACGCCCGAGAGAATGTCTCGGACGCATAACAGTCAATTAAAGAGCAGCCTTTGCCTTTTCAACAAGAGCGGTGAAAGCGGCAGGATCGGCGATTGCGATTTCTGAAAGCATCTTTCTGTTAAGGGTGATGCCGGCTTTCTTGAGTCCGTTGATGAAAGTTGAATAGTTGGTTCCGTTAGCCTTGCAGGCGGCGGAAATTCTTGTTATCCAAAGGCGGCGGAAGTCGCGCTTTTTCTGCTTTCTTCCGATGTAAGCATAGTTACCGCTCTTCATAACGGCCTGCTTGGCTGTTTTGAAGAGGCTGTGCTTTGAGCCGTAATAGCCCTTAGCGAGTTTCAACACTTTATTTCTTCTCTTGCGAGTCATCATTGCGCCTTTAATACGTGCCATGATAAAGTACCTCCGTTATTATGTTATAATTCTCTGAAATCAGAAGTTGGTTAAAGATGAGCCGCGGCAAAGCCGGCGCAGGTCATCTTATTTATAAGGAACAAGACGTTTGATCTGCTTCTGATTTGTAACGTCGGCAACTTCTGTTTTGCGAAGATTTCTCTTGCGCTTGGTGCTCTTTTTGGTAAGGATGTGTGATTTGTAAGCGTGGCCGCGCATGGGCTTACCGTTTTTGGAGAGCTTAAAGCGCTTTTTTGCTCCACTGTGAGTTTTAATCTTAGGCATGATTTTTCCTCCTGTAATTACTTTTTTGTTTTCGGTGCAAGGAACATCTGCATTGAGCGGCCCTCGAGCTTAGCCGGCTTTTCAACCGAACTGAATTCAGAGCAGGCTTCCGAGAAGTTGCTCATTGTTACAAGACCGTTTTCCGGGTGAGCCATTTCACGGCCGCGGAAACGGATTGAAACCTTGACCTTGTTTCCGCTTTCAAGGAAGCGCTTTGCGTGATTGACCTTTGTTTCAAAGTCATGCTTGTCGATATTGAGAGAAAGGCGAATTTCCTTAATTTCAATAACACGCTGATTTTTCCTTGCTTCTTTTTCGCGTTTGGTCTGTTCAAAGCGGTATTTTCCGTAATCCATGATTTTGCACACCGGCGGTTTAGCCTGAGGAGCAATTTTGACAAGATCAAGGTTTTTTTCCTCAGCGATCCTCAGCGCCTCAGCGGCAGACATAATGCCGATAGGCTCGCCGTCCGCGGCGATAACGCGAAGCTCTCTGTCTCTTATTTCCTCATTGATCTGCATTTCTTTGATAGCGATGTTCATACACCTCCAAAAATTAGGTAAAAAACTAAAAGCGTGAACAGAGTTTCTCCGTTCACGCACAATGACTTCAAGAAGTTATTGACCTTCAAAAACAAAATTCGGAAGGTGAGAACGAAACAATGCTCTGCTTTGTTGCCTGAATATAATACTACCGCTCTTTGCTTTTGTCAAGTAGTTTTTGAAATTTTTGCAAAAATATCCGTTAAAAGCGCTTTTTTTCATCATATTTAAGTGCGCCGTTATCCGCTTTAACCGTCTGTTTTAGTGCCCGAGAAAATCACATTGCGTGGTCAGTCAAAAGAATTTCATTGTTATCGGTAAATGTTGCAACAATTCCGTCTCGGTTCACGCAGGAATAAATCGGCACTTTTGCTGCAACGGTAAGATTCCATTTAACATTCGGATAAATCTTTCCAAGGTAGTTTGTAACTATTGCAATCTTCGGAGAAAGCTTCTTGAGAAAGCTTTTTGAGGACGAGCCGAAATAGCCGTGGTGGCCGATTTTTAAAAGGTCAACGTGGCCGATTTCATCGCCGTACCGCTGTTCAAGGCCGGAATTTGACGTGAAGTCCGCAGCAAGAAAAGCCGTACGCTCACCTTTTGTCAGCTTTATGCCGATACTTGCGGCGTTTTCACCGTTGCCTTTGAGGTCATCCGGCGTAACGGAATTAAAAAATTTCAGTTTAAAATCTCCGAACATAAATTCCTTGTCCGGAATATCACTGATTACGGGGATATCCTTTTCTTTCAGTGCAGCCATAATTGCGTTATAGGTTTCGGCATTGCCCCAGCCTTCACTTTCAAGATTTGTTCCGACACCCGAATCAAAAGTTTTGAAATAAGCTTTATCAATGATTATTCCGTCATCTTTGATTATGTCTTCAAAGTTTCCGTAATGGTCATAATGGCAGTGCGTTCCGAGAATGAAGTCAAGATGAGCTTTGCCGTCTTTTCCGGCCGCAACTTTTTTGAGATAGTTTATCACATCGTCACGAAAACCGTGATACTCGGTCTTTTTGCGCGGGTTGCGGTTTCCCTCGCCGGAATCAACAAGCGCAAAGTGTCCGTTGGTTTCAATAAGTATGCAATCCGAATTCGCCGTGTTCAGAAAGTGTATCCTGTCATCGCCGCTTTTATGGTCAAATGTTTCGGCGGTGAAAGAATACCGCTTTTCATATTTATTGCAAAGAACAAGGGTGTAAACATCAAGCGCAAAAACCGAAAGCATTACAATAACAACAAGCTTTCTCAAAATATCAGCCGCAAGCTTCCTTTTGTTCACGGATTTTTTTTCGGCCGGCGTTTTTTTATTCATGATTTCAACCTCCCTGCCGCAACGGAAAAAATAACACAAAAAACAGCCGCCATGAACGGGTCAAGAAAAACAAACCCGAGCGCACTGACAAAAAACAGCGCAAGACCAACAAAGTCTTTTTTTGCAAACACGGGCGCGGCAAGCTTAAACGGAACTCTCTGCCAAACCGAAACAATCATCATTGAAGCGAGTGAATGCAAAGGCATTCTTGAAAGCGCACCGGGACAAAGTACAGCGACCAAAACGGTCACGGCCAGAGCGGCAAACGCCGAAACGGAAGTATATTGAAGAATGTTCCGCCGAGCGGCCGGAAAGCCGCCGAGCAGACCGGAAACAGCGCCACACGAAGCGGCTGTGAGCGAATCGGTTTTTTCCTGCGGCTTGAAAAGCGCCCAGACAACCGCAAGCGCAAACGCACCCTTAACGGCGAAAAAAGCATTTTCACCGTTTGAAAACGCCGAAAAGTCCGCAATCGGAAGAAAACTTTTCACGCCGGTAAGAGACGTCATATCGGAAAGCGCACCGACTTCAAGAATCGGTGTTGAGCTTTTATCCGGATTGAGAAAAAGGTTCAGAACAAGCGGAAAAATTAAGGAAACAAATTCAGCCGGAAGATACTTTGAAAGTTTTTTGAACCTATAAGGATATATAATCATCAAAAAAAGCGTGACCGTTCCGTAAAACACACCGCGCCAGTTCGGGTGAAAACCGAGGTAGCGATAGTTTTTAAGCATTTCAAAAGCCGTGCTTCCGGTTGCTCCGATTCCAAAATAATATGTTGTAAGCAGCGCCGTTGCACAAAACGCAAGTCCTATTGCCGCGCCGGCCTTGATGTAATCCGGAAACGCAAGCGGCTTTTTTGAAAGCGAAAGCAGAACGCAGAGCGCCGAGCCTAAAACAACGGCAATCGGGAAAGTGCCTTTTCCGGCAGAGGCGGCAACAAAAATCACCGGTACAAGCAAAAAGGCGTTCACGGAAATCAGCTTTTTCTTGAGCGAAACAGACAGAGCAAGGCAAACAATCGACGAAACAAGGGCGTAATACACATTCACCGAAAGGCAGGCCGCCGCCGCAAACGCAGGAAGAAAAACTTTCCCGGCGGCAGTCAGGCCTAAAAGCAGTTCGGATAGCAAAGTTTTATTTTTCTCTTTCATTCAACACACCTGTTTTTAAAACAAATTCAAAAGACAATTAACTATACATGATTTATACAAAAATAGCAAGACTTTTTTGTGAAAGTTCACTTCAAACTGCCGCCGAGGAACCACCGATCTTTTTTGTCATATAGTTTTTTTGAACACAATATAATTAAGATATTGACAAAACGTCTTTTTATATTGTAAAATCTCAAAAGAGAAAACTTTTTTATTTAAGGAGAAATACATATGTTCAAGAGAATAATTTCATTTTTCATGGCGATTTTTGCGTTTTTCGCTTCTCTTTTCGGCGGAAACAAGGTTAAAAGCATTTCTTATTCCGATCTCAAATACGGCACAGAAGAACGTCAGGTTCTTGACCTCTATGTTCCAACGAGCGCAAAGGGAAAAAGCTGCGGCCTTGTTCTTTTCATCCACGGCGGCGCATGGATTTCCGGAGACAAATCCTCGTGCAGCAAGGATATTCTTAAAAAGACCTGCGAGGGCATGGGTGTTGCCGCGGCAACAATGAACTACCGCTATGTCAGCGATTCTGTTGACGTTTTTGACATCATGGATGACATTGACAGCGCGCTCAAGGCAATACGCATAAAGGGTAACGAAAGCAAAATAAACATCAACCGTGTAATGCTCATAGGCTACTCCGCCGGCGCCCACCTTTCGCTGCTTTACGGATACTCTCACGTCACAAGCGCTCCGATGAGAATCGCCTGCATCGTTTCAAACTGCGGCCCGACAAATCTTGCCGACTCCGGTTTCTATTCGGCAAGCTCAACGCTCGGAAGCCAAGACTTTGTTTATGACCTTATGTCCAAAGCCTGCGGATACAAATTCAACAAAAGCAACTTTGGAAAAGCTTCTGCCGCACTCGCAAAGGCGTCGCCTCTCACCTATGTTACCACCTCCTGCCCGCCGACAATTATAACGCACGGCCAAAAGGACACAACGGTTCCCTATTCAAACGCGGTTACACTTGCCGCCGCACTTGAAGCATTCGGTGTTAAGCATGACTTCATTGCATATCCAAACTCCGACCATAATCTTTCAAACGACCCTGAATGCCAGAAAAAGGCGGACAGTCTTATTAATGACTACGCACTTTCATATGTTGTCAAGTGATTATAAAACCGGTTTTAACGGCTGATGATTCAGAATGTAAATATTCAGATGAAAATTCTGTATATCAATTAATCATTGAAGGCTTTAGAGGAGTTGCTGCGCTTTTGCGGCGGCTCCTCTTTAACAAATTAACTTTCTTACAAAAACCTATTGCATTTTTGAAAGATGCACCGATTATTCTTCTTGACGAGGCCACGGCAAGCCTTGACGTTGAAAACGAAACTTTGATTCAGACGGCGCTTTCAAGGCTGATTAAAAACAAAACCGTTCTTGTCATTGCCCACCGAATGCGTACCGTTGCCGGGGCAGACAAAATTGTTGTTCTTTCAGACGGCGTTGTTGCTGAACAGGGCACAACAAACGAGCTTTATAAGAAAAACGGAATCTATTCCCATATGGTTGACCTCCAGAATAACAGCCAAAGCTGGGTAATTTGATTGCATTAAAAATGGCTGTCGCTTTTTTGCGGCAGCCATTTTCATTGGAATTAATAAGTATGCTTTTCAATAATGCCTTTGGTGACATCGGGATAGTTAGTGATTATTCCGTCAACACCGCAGCGTATCATTTTTTCAATATCCTTGACCGAGTTCACCGTCCATGTGTTAACAATCAATCCGGCCTCGTGCGCCTCATAAACATATTTTTCATTGACAAAAACATTCTGCGGATGGAGCGCGTCAACCTGAAGCTCCTTTGCAACCTCAACCGAATGGCGCAGCATTGGCCAAGCGGTTTTCCTGTTCACACTGTATAAAAAACCGGTTTTGCAGCTTTTGTCAATCTCCTTCGCTTCAACAAGCAGTTTGGGGTCAAAGCTTGAAATAATCAGCTTTTCAAAAAGGCCGTGCTCCTTAACAAGGCGAATTGTTTCGCTGACAATGGCAGTCTCGTTCTCCTTGGGGCTTTTAAGCTCAATGTTAAGAACGGAGATTTCTGCGTTTTCAACAAGGGAAAGAAATTCATCCATCGTTGGAATCCGCGTTCCGGCAAACTTCGGGCTGAAATATGAGCCGAAATCATAATTTTTGAGCTGAGAGAGCGTCATCTGCGAAATGCTGCCCTTTCCGTCGGAAGTGCTGTCAATGGTGTAATTATGGCAAAGAACAAGCTCATTGTCCTTTGTAATGTGGATATCGGTTTCAAAGCCATCAACACCAATTTCAAGCGACTTTTTGAACGCCGGAATTGTATTTTGCGGAGCATAAATATTGGCTCCTCTATGGGAAATAACATTAATATGAGACATTTTTTAAAAACTCCCTTACGGCCGCGATACTAACGGCAAAAATATTCATCTGAACTTTCTCAGACAGTATAGCATTGAGGAAAGAAAAAATCAAGAATTTTTCTGCGCTACATCAAAATCGGAGCAAAACTTCGACCGATGCAGACAAATAGCCCGGCAAATCTTGACAAATCTCTTATTTTGTATAAAATATACTTTGTCTGACTTGGTCGATATTATGCACTGTTCATACATCAGCGAAAGGATGTTTTTTCATACATGGCTAAAAAAATCAAAGATTTTCTTCAGAGCACATTTTTATATACAATTTATCTCTTTTTTGTCCGCAACTTCAGAAAGTTCAAGGCGTGGCTCATCAAGGCCACGAATCCGCTTTATAAGTTTTACACTTTTAAAATTCTTTTTCCGTCCGCATACAGAAAAAGCGCAAAAAAGCCCGTTGACGAAAAAAAGGTTGTTTTTATTGAGCTGAGGCTTCCGAACCTCACAAACAGCTTCAAGCTCATGTATGACACGCTTTACACAAACTATGACTTTGACATTCACTGCCACTTTTTGCGCAACACCTATGTTGACCGCAAAACTTACAGAAGAAACTGCGTAAAAATGCTCAGTGACATTGCAACGGCGAAGTATGTCTTTTTTGACGAGGCAACAAACGTCACCTCCCACGTTAAATTCAGGCCGGAAACCGTTATCACTCAGCTTTGGCACGGCTGCGGCGCTTTCAAAAAATTCGGCTACAGCACCGCCGATGCAATCTTCGGTGCGTCACGCAAGGAGATGGACAAATATCCGTTCAACCGCGGCTACACAAACGTCACCGTCAGCAGCCCGGAGGTTATCTGGGCATATGAGGAAGCGATGAACTACAGCCACGAAAGCGGCGTTGTTAAAGCGCTCGGAAGCAGCCGCACGGACATTTTCTATGACAAAAACTTCATTAAAAAAGCCTATGAAACGCTCTATTCCGTTATGCCGCAAGCAAAAGGAAAAAAGGTTATTCTCTATGCCCCGACATTCCGCGGAAGGGTTGCAAAAGCCAGAACACCGAATGTTCTCAGCCCGGAATTCATGAAGTATGTCCTTGGAGATGAGTATGTTCTTCTTTTCAAGCACCATCCGCTCGTCAGAAAACGCCCGGCAATCCCTGAGGTCTGCGCCGATTTTGCGCGTGATGTCACCGATGAAATGACGATTGAGGACCTCCTGTGCGTCAGCGATATCTGCATTTCGGACTACTCCTCGCTTGTTTTTGAATATTCGCTTTTTGAAAGACCGATGATTTTCCTTGCCCATGACCTTGACGAGTTTTTTGACTGGCGCGGCTTTTACTATGATTACTTTGAGCTGGCTCCCGGCCCCGTTGTCAAAAGCACAACGGAAATTATCGAATATATCCAGAATATCGACAAACTTTTTGACAAGGAAAGGGTTCACGCATTCAGAGAGAAATTCATGTCCTCCTGTGACGGCCACGCAACAGAGCGCATAATGGACATCATGTTCCAAGACGCGCTTGAAAGCCACAGAAGAGCCGAGCCGCTTCCCGAAAAGCCATATCACCTCATCCCCCACTCAGCAGACTTTGTTGAGGAAGATGTCGATGATTCGGATGACGACGAAAACGGCGATGAAACCGCAGTCAAAAAAACCGACAGCGAAGAATAAAGCAAACAGCACCGCAGTCCAAAGGAATGGACACGGTGCTGTCTTTTTTAAAGCGAATCAACAAACTTACAAGCATTCACGGCAGCAACGGCTCCGTCCGCAACGGCGGTTGCAATCTGGCGCACGCGCTTTGTCCGGCAGTCTCCTGCAACAAAAATGCCTTCTGTTCCGCTTTCGCACTCCTCGCCCGAAATAATATATCCGTAATCATCAAGGCTTGAAACAGCCTTAAACGGTTCGTTTTCGGGCTCTTGGCCGATTGCAACAAAAATTCCATCAACAAAAAGTGTTTTTTCCTCTTTTGTCTCTGTATTGATTATTCTGATTGACGAAAGCGAATCATCTCCGTCAATCGCGCAGACAACGGAATTTGTGATAAATTCCACATTTTCCTTTTTTTCAAGCAGGTCAAGCAGCTTCTTTTCGCCCGTAAAGAAAGCGAGGTTCTGAACAAGCGTAACCTTTTTGCAAAGTTCGGAAAGCATGACGGCTTCCTGCAAAGCGGTGTTTCCGCCGCCGATGACGGCAACCTCTCTGTCTTTATAAAACGCACCGTCACAGACAGCACAGTATGAAACACCGGCGCCGACAAACATTTCCTCGTTTTCCGCGCCGAGGGTTCTGTGCTTTGAGCCGGAAGCAATGATAACGCTTTTCGCCTCATAGACGGCGTTTTTTCCTATTACCTTTTTTATCTTTTCCCCGGCTTCTATTGAGGTGATTTCATCAAGCTCAATTTCCGCGCCGAGGGCAAGAGCCTGTTCAACAAGCTTTTCCGCAAACTCGTTGCCGCTCATTCTGAGCGTTCCGGGGTAATTTTCAACTTTTGGAGAATGAGTGATCTGGCCGCCGAAAGTCTCCTTTTCAACAACGAGGACGCTTTTTTCCGCGCGTCTTGCATAGACCGCGGCGGTCAGCCCGGCCGGTCCTGCTCCGATTATTACTATGTCGTACATTCTTTTCACCTTTCAATACCGCAAATATGCCCGACTTTCATCGGGCATATTATATTTACTTTTTGTTTTAATCACTGGGCGCAGACGGTTTCAATATACTTTCTGATGTTTGAAACATTGCCGATTTTCTGAACATCGTCACCGTTCACAATAACAAGGGTCGGAGCCATTGTTATGCCAAACTTCTTTGTTACTTCGGGATTCTCCTCGGCATAGATTTTTTCAAAGGAAATTCCGGCCTTGTTCAAAAAAGTTTCTGCCATCTTGCAGTTCGGGCAGGTTCTTGTTGCAAAAAGGAAGGTTCCGTCACCTATGGCGGAGAACTCCTTTTCCGTCTCTTTTTCCTGCTGCTTTTTCACGCTCTCCGGAGCAGTGGACTTTGTGAGGTCATAAACCTTTCTGTCCTTAAACTCCTGGCTCTTGCCGTCGTTCCAGTTGCGGACAGGACGGTAATAGCCGGTGATGCGGCTGTAAACCTCGGTTTCGCCTCCGCAGACGGGGCAGGTGTGCTGCTCGCCGGCAAGATAGCCGTGATCCTTGCAGACGGAATATGTCGGCGAAAGGGTGTAATAGGGAAGCTTATAGTTATCGGCAATCTTTTTAACAAGCTTCGCCGCGGCTCTCCAATCGGGGAGCTTTTCGCCAAGGAAAGCGTGGAAAACGGTTCCGGAGGTATAACGGGTCTGGAGGTCATCCTGAATATCAAGAGCCGCAAAGATATCTTCAGTATAGCCAACGGGGAGATGCGAGGAGTTGGTGTAATACGGAGTTCCGCCCTCTTCCGCCGCAGTGATGATGTCCGGATACTGCTCAACGTCATGCTTTGCAAAGCGATAGGTTGTGCTTTCCGCCGGAGTGGCCTCAAGGTTATACAAATCGCCGTACTGCTCCTGATAGTCCGAAAGGCGCTCTCTCATATGATCGAGAACTTCTTTTGCAAAATCCTGGGTTTCCTTGTGAGTCAGGTCTGCGTGAAGCCACTTTGCGTTGAGACCAACCTCGTTCATGCCGATAAGGCCGATGGTTGAAAAATGGTTTGCAAAAGTTCCGAGATAACGCTTGGTATAAGGATAAAGACCCTCATCAAGGAGCTTTGTTATGATTGTTCTTTTAACCTTGAGCGAGCGCGCGGAGATATCCATGAGGTGATCGAGTCTTTCATAGAAGTCCGCCTTATCGGAAGCAAGATATGCAATCCTCGGAAGATTGATTGTTACAACGCCGACAGAGCCGGTGCTTTCACCGCTGCCGAAGAAGCCGCCGGATTTTTTGCGCAATTCGCGCAAATCAAGGCGCAGACGGCAGCACATACTGCGGATATCACTCGGAGCCATGTCGCTGTTGACATAGTTTGAAAAATACGGAGTGCCATATTTTGAAGTCATTTCAAAAAGGAGACGGTTGTTTTCGGTGTCTGACCAGTCGAAGTCCTTGGTTATTGAATAAGTCGGAATCGGATACTGGAAGCCTCTTCCGTTTGCGTCGCCCTCAATCATGGTTTCAATGAACGCCTTATTGACCATGTCCATCTCTTTTTTGCAGTCCTTATACTTGAACGGCATCTCTTTTCCGCCAACGATTGCGTTAAGCTCAGCAAGGTCATCGGGAACGGTCCAATCAATGGTGATGTTTGAAAACGGAGCCTGAGTGCCCCAGCGCGAGGGAGTGTTGACGCCGTAAATGAACGACTCAATACACTTTTTGACCTGGTCATAGGTGAGGTTATCAGACTTTACGAACGGGGCAAGATAAGTGTCAAACGATGAGAAAGCCTGAGCGCCGGCCCATTCGTTCTGCATAATTCCGAGGAAGTTGACCATCTGGTTGCAGAGGGTTGCAAGGTGCTTCGCCGGAGCGGAGGTAATTTTTCCCGTAACACCGCCGAGACCCTCCTTGATGAGCTGCTTGAGCGACCAGCCTGCGCAGTATCCGGTGAGCATTGAAAGGTCATGAAGATGGATATCGCCGCTCTTGTGGGCGTTTGCAATCTCTTCATCATAGATTTCCGAAAGCCAGTAGTTTGCGGTAATGGCGCCGGAATTGCTGAGAATGAGGCCGCCGACGGAATAGGTCACGGTTGAATTTTCCTTAACACGCCAGTCTGTAACCTTGACATAGCTGTCAACAACGGCTTTATAGTCAAGAATGGTTGACTTCATATTGCGCAGCTTTTCGCGCTGTTTACGATAAAGGATATAGGCCTTGGCAACCTGAGAATAACCGGCCTTGACAAGGACGGTTTCAACGCTGTCCTGGATATCCTCAACGGCGATATGGCCGTCCTTTATTTTGCTTTCAAAGTCTGCGGTAACCTTAAGGGCAATAAAATCAATGAGGTCATCGTTAAAATTGACCTCCTGCGCCTCAAAAGCAGACTTGATTGCATCGGAAATTTTGTTGATGTCAAAGCCGACAAATTTTCCGTCTCTTTTCTTAACGTCAAACATAATCTGTTCTCCCTTCCAAAGGCCGCAAAATTTTGCGGCATATTCGATAAACCGAGGCAAGAAAACTCTCCGATTCCCCCGCCCGGCGTTTTGCTGTGCCCGTCAAGTATAATACAGCAAAACAAAAAAGTCAAGAGTAAAAACACAATATCTTGCGCCTTTCTCTGACTTTTTTACTACATCTTGATTTGTGAAACACTATATTTTGTGTTTAACGGCGTCAGATGCCTCTTATTTCAACATCTTCAACAAAATTTTCCATCAGTTTTTTAAACTCTTCAATCTCCTCTTTTTCATACGGAGTCATCTCCTTGCCGACAAGCTCTCCGCTTGACTCATATTGCTGAAGAAAATAGCGCTTTTCACCCTTCAGCCATTGCCCAATTTTCAAAAAATCTTCCGCATTCTGAAGTTCCTTTGCCGTTGTTGTTCTGAACTCATGGGGAATGCCGCATTCTTTGAGCAGTTCAACGCTTTTTTTGACGTTTTCAAAAAAGCTCTCGTTTGTAACTCCGGTGACCTCGGCGTATCTTTCCGGCGACGTTTTGATATCCATTGCAACATAATCAAGAAGGCCTTTTTCAAGAAGCGCGGAAAGCTTTTCCGGAAAGCTTCCGTTTGTGTCAAGTTTAACGGAAAAGCCAAGGGCTTTGACTTTCTCGATAAAGCTTTCAAGGTCGCTTTGCAGGCACGGTTCGCCGCCGGTGATGCAAACGCCCTCAAGAATGCCCTCGCGCTTTTTCAGAAACGAGAACACCTCGCCTTCATCAATATGTTCGCTCATTCCGGGAAGAACGAGCGAGGCGTTATGGCAAAAAGGGCAGCGAAAATTGCAGCCGGACGTGAAAACGGTGCAGGCAAGTTTTCCGGGGAAATCAAGCAAGGTGAGCTTTTGAATTCCGCTTATATTCATGATTAACCGCCTTTCAAAAAAATATTCAAAACAGTGGGCTACCGCAATGCGGCAGCCCCAACGGTTTATTTAAGTCCCATAAAGAATCGGTGTATAGACAACGAAGATACTGCTTGCAAGGAGTATCTGCGCAGCAAAATATGTTGCAATGTTAAAAATTTTGAGCGGACGGTTCTTTTTGTGGCCGGCAAAAAGAATCATTCCGAGGCTGCCGTCCGAAAGGACAAACAGCACCGCACCGAGGGCAACGGTGACAAAAAGAGCCACGATATGTTCATTCGTTCCGTAAAGCCATTCGCCGATACAGAGTCTGAACGCCTTTGCAAGCATTGTGCAAATTGTTACGGCGTAAAGCATAACGGCAAAAGTCATATAAAACTTTCCGGAGGCAAGCTTACCCTGTTTGATTTTGACTGTGGCATAGGCGAGGATAAGGCCGATAAGCACGGCAACAACAAGAACCTCGTACCATTCAAGAAAGCCCTTATCCGGGTAGGTTTTTGCAATCGCTTTTTGAAAAGCAAAAATATAAAAGATATGTCCGCCGAGGAAAGCAAAAAGGCCAAGACCGAAAACCCAGATTTTATCCGTAATGAGATGCAGGAACATATCGCCGAGCCAGCCGAAAAACAAACCCCAAAGGACAAGCTTTGTATACGGCGAGGCTGAAGCGGAGTGGCCGCTGATTTTCATTGCAAGCAGACCGGCGGAAAAAAACAGCGCCGAGCAGATCATTTTGAAACCGAACGACTTCCAGCATTTTTCCGGCCACGAATACTTGAGAAAAAGCGGAACAAAAACAAACTCCGCCGCAACAACAACGGCAAACAGAATTTTCCAAATCATAGGTATACTCCTTTCTTTATGAAGCGTTAAGGCAAAAATCAGACAATTTTTCCGTGCAGCGGGAGTTCAACAATCGGAGTGAGATACGGCATTGCCTGGCTGACGATTGACTGAAGAACAGGCTGCTTGACAACGCTCTTGACCGATTCCTTGAGGTTGAAAACCATTGTTGCCGTTTCCGGATTCATTGTCGGCTTCAATGTGACCTTATTATCGGCAAAGGTGAAAACAAGAATTCTTTCCGCGGTTGTTTCAATCGCTCTGATGTGAATTTCAAGCTCGCGCTCGCTGTTCCAGCAGCCGACCGCGCAGGTTGTGTATGGAACATGGCCGATGACAACATTATCCCAGCGATATTCACCGTCCATTCCGATGTGTATAAGGTTGACCTCTTTACCCTCGCTCCATGTCATGACAAGCTCGTTTTCAAGCGGCTCAAAGCTGACATTGGTGATGTTTCCGGCCTTTTCGCGCGCCATGAAAGTTGCCGGAAGAGTCAGAACGCTCGTTGGGAAACCGGCGATATTGAGGATCGGAGATTTTGCAAAAACAATCTTTTTTCCGGAGAGGAGTTTTTCTTCAAATGAACGCGGCCTTTTCGGAAGACGCGGATAGGCCGGAATTTTAACTTCAACGGCGTCATCCTCACTTGCGTTATCGTCAAACGCCTTGGGGAAGAACTCCCAGATAACGTCGCGCATTCTCTGCTCGTCAATCTCGCCTCCGGTCATTATAAAGCAGGCGTCAAGATCCTCAAAAACGATGCCGAACTGAGAGAACATTCCGTCGGCGCGGTATGAATTCTTATAGCCGCCGTTGCGCCAGAAGCAATAGCCGTAGCCCTTGCTTGAGTCAAGCTCGTCATTCATGCTGTTGTCTGAATGATATGCAGTTGCGGTCTTTACCCACCATTCGGGAACAACCTGTTTTCCGCCGAACTTTCCGCCCTGCTGATAGCAAAGGGTAAACTTTGCAAGATCCTCGGTGCGGATCATAAGACCCCAGCCGCCGGTTTCAATTCCGCGCGGGCAAGTCTCCCAATAAGGGTCAACAATGCCGAGCGGCTCAAAAAGGCGCGGTGTAAGATATTCGATAACGCTCATCTTCACCATCTTGTGAATGATGCAGCAAAGAAGATACATATTTTCGCTGATATAAAGGAATTCCGTTCCCGGCTCGCTGACCCATTTGCTTGAGATTATGTCATGGAACCAGCGATCCTTGGTCTTGTCCATGAACGGTGTTACCGAAAGGCCGCTGCGCATTGTCAAAAGATCCTCAACGGTCATTTTTTCAAGGTAGGGATCGGGCTTATTTCCCCTTGCTTCGGGGAAAATTTCAACAAATTTTGTGTCAAGCTTAAAATAGCCCTCATCAATGGCAAAGCCTATTGCCGTTGAGGTGAAGCTCTTGCTGACGGAATACATCATGTGTTTATACTCCGGGCCGAGCGGATCTCTGAATGCCTCGCAGGCAACCTTTCCGTGGCGGATAACCATGAGCGAATGAAGCTGTTTGTTAAGTTCCATGCATCTGTCCACAAAGGCCTGAACGGTCTTTGATGAAACACCGACCGATTCAGCGCTTTTTGCGCGTTCAATCGAAATTTTTTCAACTACTGACATCTGAAATCTCCTCCAAATTAATATTAACCGAGCAGCCGACTCTGTTAGCCGGCAAAGCCGCCGTCCTTCTCTCCACAGCGGCTACTATTACATCTAATAATAACACAATTCCCTGATTTTGACAATGCAATTTGAACTGATTTTTTATTTTGTTTGCGTAATTTTTAAATACAATGGCGTATGGAAAGCTATTGGTGCTTTGTACCATAATATTTTTGTTTTTTTATTGACTTTGACGCAGTTTTTACAACACCGGTTTAAACGCTATCCGCTCCTTTCACTTGACAGAATAAGGGATAAAAATATATAATAAACATCTGAAACAAATACTCAAACGAGGTAAGAATTATGTTTTTATGCTATAACACACCGGCAAACATGAGCTATTTCGGCTGGGAGAATGAGGCGATGCCGCTCGGCAACGGAAAAATCGGCGCAAAAGTTTTTGGCGGAAAGGGCTGCGAACTGATTCAGTTCAACGAAAAAACACTCTGGTCCGGCGGAAAAGACGTTCCCGGCTTTAACTACGGTATTTCCGACACAAGCCGCGGAGAAAACTTCCGCGCCGTTCAAAAGGCTCTTGAAAGCGGCAACGAAAAAAAAGCGACCGCCCTCATGGAAAATCTTCAGGGCAACCACATCGGTTTCGGCGCCTATCAGGCATTCGGCAATCTTTATCTGAACTTTGGCGATGACAGCGGAGACAGCTATGTCCGCGACCTTGACCTCTCCTCCGCCTCGGCAATGGTCTCATTCAGAAAAGAAAAGGCCGGCCACATCCGCCATTATTTTGTCAGCTATCCGGACAATGTTTTTGTTGGAAGAATTGCCTGCGAGGAAAAGGACAAAACGCCCGTTCCCGTCAGCGTTGACGCCTATCTCGATTCAGAGCAGAACGGAGAAATCAAAAGCGAGGGTAACATGATTTTCCTTTCTGGCACCGTTAAAGACAACAAGGGAATTGGTGCAAAGGACGGAAAAAACAAGAACTCGATGAAATACGGCTGCGCCGTTAAATTCCTCGCTCAAGGTGGAACAACAAGCACAAAAGACGGCCATGTTATTATTGAAAACGCGGAAAGCATCCTTGTCATAATGAGCCTTGCAACAAACTATAAAAACGATTATCCGAATTATTTTTCTGACACGGATCCGCTTGAAAAAGCCGTTGAAACCGTCAACAAAGCGGCCGATAAAACATTTGGCGAGCTTTACAGGGCTCACCTTGCGGATTACCGCGCACTTTTTGAGCGCGTGAGTTTTACTCTCGGTGAGGAGGAAAGCACCCACCCGACCGATTATATGCTCTCCCGCTTTGGCAAAAAGGGGGAATTTCGCCGCAACCTTATCACGCTTTTGTTCCAATACGGACGTTACCTACTAATCGCTTCCTCAAGAGACGGCTCGCTGCCGGCGAATCTTCAGGGAATTTGGAACGCAAAGAACAATCCGCCGTGGGAAAGCGACTATCACCTCAACATAAACCTTCAAATGAACTATATGCCGGCGTTCACGGCGAATCTTGCCGAAACGGCACTGCCATACATAGACTTCATCAACTCGCTCAAAAAGCCGGGAAGAGTTGCGGCTTTCAACTCCTTTGGAATCGGCGCAACCGGAAAGGACGGCGCGCTTGATTACTCAAAGCCGACCGGCTGGGTCTGTCACACAGCGGTTTCACCGCTTGGAATTGTTGCTCCCGGATATAGCTGGCGCTGGGGCTGGGCTCCGGCAAACGGCGCATGGGCAGCTTATGAAATGGGCGAATACTTCTCTTTCACCGGTGACACGGAAAAGCTTGAAAAGGAAATATATCCCGCAATGGAGGAAGCGGCGCTGCTTTGGTCGCAGCTTCTTATTCCCGAAAAGGGCACAGACAGACTCATTGTTTCGCCCTGTTTTTCTGCTGAACACGGCCCGGTCAGCGCGGGCGGAACATTTGAGCAAAGCATTGTTTATGCGCTGTTCGACTCCGTCATAAAGTTCGCAGCGGTGCTCAAAGAAAACGGAAAAGACGCCGGTGTTAATTTTGAGCTTATTGAAAAGCTCAAGTATCAGATTGAAAAACTCAAGCCATATTCAAAAACGCGGCATGGCTTTATTAAAGAATGGGCGAACGAGGACAATTTTTCTTTCAAAGGAAAGCTTCTCGGCGTTCAAAAACATCACAGACACATCTCCCACCTGCTCGGTGTTTATCCGTTTGAACAAATTACGGACGAGACGCCGGAATTTCAAGCCGCGGCCTCAGCCTCACTCAATGACAGAGGAATCAAAACAACAGGCTGGGCGCTTGCGCACCGTCTGCTTTGCAGAGCAAGGCTCGGCGAGGGGGAAAAATGTGAGGAAATCATTGCGCAGATTCTCAAAACAACCATCCTTAAAAACCTTTGGGGTACCCATCCCCCGTTCCAGATTGACGGGAACTTCGGTTTCACCGCAGGCGTTGCGGAAATGCTGCTCCAAAGTCACGGCGGCGTGATAAAAATTCTTCCGGCTATACCAAAAGACTGGAGGAGCGGAGAGTTCAAGGGACTTTGTGCGCGCGGCGGCTTTGTTGTCAGCGCAGAATGGAAAGACGGGCGGCTCAAAGGCGGAACGGTTGAGTCTAAGCTCGGCGGAAAATGCAATCTTTATCTTGACGGAAAGGTTGCAATCATTGAGGACGAAAACAAAAACGAAATTTCTGCCCAATTCAATGACGGCATTACTGAGTTTTTGACCGAAAAGGGAAAAACATATTCGTTTAGCTGATTCATAAAGAAAATCGAGTAGGAGGCTACCCATTAGTTGAGTAGCCGACCTCTCACACCACCGTGCGTACGGTTCCGTACACGGCGG
>CAKSWC010000008.1 GCA_934511365.1 uncultured Eubacteriales bacterium | reverse complement strand
TGGGGAGTCAGAGCAGCCTTTGAAGTCGATAGAGTTTAATTTCCCAATATATCGGGATGGTCAAGAGGTAAGGCGGCACTTGTGGGAAAAAGGTAATACCGTTGAGACGGTCTGTTTGCTGTCAAGAAAATAAAATCAAGTGCTGAAAAGTGGCGTATTTCCGGGCTTTTTGTAAGGTTGGTATCATCAGAGAAGCCTTGCGGAAAGCTCGGTTTTCTTGTATGGAAACATATCTACTTTTCGGTTTGACCGGAGAAAAATTGAGTAGTCGGAGAATAGCTGTAGGGTTTAGGCTGTGGATTAGATGTCAGAGGTTGTGACACTAGGATTGTTGTCAGAGCCGACCGCAGTTTAAGCCACTCGATATTAAGGGGCAGATTTGGCAGTGAAATAGATAACAGGAGGTTTAGGTGGCAAATGGATATTAGAGATATAGAAAAAATAATTGATACGTTTCATGAAAAACATCCGGCGTTTACTGGAACAAAGCAACAGATGGCATATGATTTACTTGCGACATTTGAAGATTTATGTTCTTTGGCGATAATTGGAAGTATGTTAAATCCATTTTCTTTGAAAAAAATAACGGATTATATGGATGCATTAAATCAAGCCTTAAACTGGGTGCATAATAGCTCTCTTAGTTCTTCGGAAGTTCCAATTAATTCGAGAATTGAAGAGAGCAGGTATGAGAATTGTGCTTCACTTATAAATGATTATGCATTGCCATATTCAGTTATATGCAGTGGATATATTTCGTACTCAAGAAAACGATTAACAGCTAGTGTAGAAGAAAATAATGTTACGTTTGATTTTCCAGAAAACGGAAATAAGTCCGCATGGAATGACATTTTGAGAGAAACAAGTCAAATTGGGATTAAAGGATTTATGGAAGTTGTGAATCCTATAAAAATATCGTCAGCCTACGAAAAATTAAAAGAGCGTATTTCGATACAGGATGAAGAGTTATGCTATGATCTGACAAGAGAGGTAATTGATGCTTTTTCTGAGATTGCTTCAAAGCAATGGGAGGTTACAAAAACGCTTCCATCTTCATGGAAATTTGACTTGTTTTCGTTAGAAGAATACAGGAAGGTTTGGATTGCATTAGCAACCGTATCATACATACGCCTTTTTAGTAGTTTGACAATACAGGATGCCCTGATTAGACTAAAAAATAGTACGATAATACAACCGATGGATAATATTATAAGTTATGTTGAATCCATGACGAGTATAGATAAAAATGTGATCAAAAATATACTTGAGTATATTACGTTTGAACCTGAAAAAAAGAATGTCGACATTATGTATCAGCCGATAGTAGTTATGCCCGGAAGTATTATGGTTATAGCGCCAATATTATTTGTAGGTTCCAGGCCAGAGAGAAATTTATTATCTGTAGTCAGCTCTAAGACGGATTTTGAGCATTCCAAGGAAGTTAACGATTTAGAGAACTTAATGGTGGAAGAAATTGAAGAGATATTGAAAAATCATTCAAATCTCATGATCGTAAAGCATAGAAATTTAGAAGGACGATTGCCAGATATAGATTTAGGTGTTTATGAGCCTAATTCTAATGCAGTATTACTATGTGAATTAAAATGGTTTATGGCTGCAGATTCTTCTAAAGAAGTATATGCAAGAGAAGATGATATTACTCATGGCTGCGAACAGTCATCACAAATTATGGCATATGCTATGAAGGATAAAAGAACATTTATGAAAAATGTGTTTCAAGTTGATGATTGTGATGATGTAGATTTATTTTGCTGCGTTGTTGCGAGACATAATATTAGAACACAGAATAAGTATGTTCCGGTAATCGATTTAAAGAAATTAAAGGAATTATTTGGCAGCAAATCACCAGCTTCGGTATTTCATATTATTCGAAATCATGAGTACGAAGAAAGTCTTCCTGAAGATACATCAATAACATACCAGACTATAACGTATGGCGGATTCACTTTCAATATTCCAGCAATTTGCTTTGGTTCAATGCCAGAATGAAAAAAGGCTCCCAATCACCGGAAACTATCCAGTGGTGAGGAGCCTTCGTGCATCTATGGAACTTATGCATCCATATCGATACTAACACCGGACTTAAGTTCGACGGTGATGCGGTCATCCCAGATGGTGATCTGCTTGATCCAGCGTCGCACCAGTGCTTCATCGAATTCTGTAAGGTGGGTAGTCTGCTGTGCGATATAATCCTGCAGGTCATTGATTCGCTTTATTTGTTCGTCCCTTGCGGCGGTATCGACGGTGGTCTTCTGGCGCAGTTCCCGAAGCCTGAATATTTCATCGGAATTTTCGTCATAGGCTTCTTTGCTCGGGCTTTCTGGATGAGTTCCTGCTGCAAGGCCATTAGCTTCTCGTCGATGTTCTCAACGGAAGTTGCTTGCGAAGCTCGAATGACTGAAGCAATGTTTAGCTGTAGCTGTGTCTGATAGCTACTTTTGTCTCCAAGCATCTGATTGATTGCCTTGACGACAGCATCCTGATGGACTAGCTCGTTAATGGTTCTGGCGTGGCATTCCAGTTCATCGGAATCGGCTTATGATGCAGCAAGAAAGGCGTCCGGCACAGACTATGCTAAGAGTCAGGGCCTTAGGGTTTATTACAGTCATTATTCATGTTGGACGCTTCGTTCTCCTTATTATAGCTCCAGCTCTATATGCTGCGTATATAATGAGGGCTATACCAGCGGTGGCTACGCCCTGCTTAAAGATATTTTTCTCGGGTTCCGAAAGCAATATTTAATGACATCATATTTTTTTGAGTAATAGTGTCACCTATCATTGACGACTTTACAAATTTTTTCAATTTCCAACGGTAAAACTACTTGATTTCTGTTTCTAAACATAGTACAATTTCACTGCTACATAGTACAATTCCACTGCTTTCTGTATGGCTTTTCTGCAACTGAATTATACTACGAAAGCAACTGCCGGGCAACCCTTCTTCGGGTCGCCCGGTTGTTTTTTCTCATATTTGAGATTGTCTTAATGCGACAGCCCCGTTTTTGCGGCTTTCGGGCTTGACAAGCCGAAGTCTCTAATTTAAAATAATAAAAAAGGAGGCGAGAATATGAAGCTTGCGGGAATAATCAGCGAATATAATCCGTTTCACAACGGACACCTGTATCATCTTGAACAAACACGAAAAAGCGGAGCAACACACATTGTTTGCGCAATGAGTGGTAACTTTGTTCAGCGCGGCGACTGCGCCTGTGCCGATAAGTTTATTCGCGCAAAGGCCGCAGTTCTGGCCGGGGCGGATCTTGTTGTTGAAATTCCGACTCCGTGGGCATGCTCCGGCGCCGAGGATTTTGCAAGGGGAGGTATCTCTATTCTTACGGCGCTCGGGATTGATTTTCTCTCTTTCGGTTGCGAAACCGATGACATATCTCTGCTTGAAAAAACAGCCCTTGCCGTTGATTCGCCATCAATTTCTCAGTCGGTGCGCACTCTCGTTTCTTTAGGAAATACATATCCGTCCGCACTTCAAAAAAGTGTTGAAAAGGAATTTGGAAAAGCGGCAGCTGAAATTCTGTCCGCGCCCAACAATACTCTGGCCGTTGAATACATCCGGCAAAGAGAAAAACTTTCAGCCGGATTTGAACTTTTGGCTGTCAAAAGAAAAAGTGCAGGGCATAATGATTGCTTTCTTCCATCAAGCAATATTGCAAGCGCGAGCGCATTGAGAGGGCTTTCTAATGCCGAAGCGATGAAAAACTATCTGCCGCCGGAAATGTTTTCACTGCTTGCCCGAGAGGAGGAAAACGGACTTTTCCCGTGCTCCTTTGAAAACGCAGGCCGCGCTGTTTTGGCCGTTTTGCGCCGAATGACGCTTGATGAAATAAAAAAGTATATTTTCAATGAAAACGGACTTGCTCAGCGTCTTTATTCTGCTTCGCGCACAGCTCAGACAATGCCTGAATTGATCAAACAAGTCAAGGTAAAATGCATTACCGAAGCCGCTGTCAGACGTGCTGTGCTTTCATGTTTTTTAAAGATACCAAAAGATATGGCGAAAGAACGCCCGCCATATGTTAAAATACTTGCTGTAAACAAAAAAGGCTTTGAAATTTTAAGAGAACGGAATATAAGCCTTCCGGTTATAGCCAAAAAAGCTGACGCTGACAAGCTTGAAAAAAACGCAAAAGCCATTTATGAGCTTGAGTGTGAATGCACAGACAACTTCTCGCTTTTTTCAAAAAAAATACCGGGCTGTTCGCGTGAACAAACAAGCCCGATATTTGTGCTTCATAGTTAATCATTGATTATTATTTCGCCGGTGCAGCAGTCATTGCCTGTGCCGGTGACTTTTACGTTTGAAAATTTTCCGCAAAGTTCATGACCACCGTAAACCTTTACCGGAGTGTAGTTGGCTGTATGACCGAGAATCATTCCGTCCTTTTCTTTGCTTTCAAAAAGGACATTAACGGTCTTTCCTATTTGTGACTTCAAAAAGCTATCTCGCATTTTTTCGCACTCGGAAATCATGATTGCCGCTCGTTTTTCCTTGATGGCCTTCGGAAGATGGCCGTCCATTTTTTCCGCCTTTGTTCCGACCCTGACGGAGTAAGGGAAAACGTGAACCTTTTCAAATCCGATTTCTTTAACAAACCTCAGACTTTCTTCAAAATCTTCTTCACTTTCGCCGCAGAAACCCACCATAACATCTGTTGTGAGTGTGCAGTCTTTAAAATGAGTGCGCAGACTGCTGCAGAGCGAGCGGTATTCATCAGTTGTATAATGCCTGTTCATGCTTTTAAGCGTTTTGTTACATCCGCTTTGGAGCGAAATATGAAATTGCGGACAAAGCTTTTTGCATTTTGAAAGCCTTTCAACAACCTCGTCCGTCAGGTGATCCGGCTCAAGCGAACCAAGTCTAACCCGTTCAATTCCGTCAATCGAACAGGCAAGCTCAACGGCATCGCAGAATTTTTCATTGAGATCCTGACCGTAAGCAGAAAGATTGATTCCAACCAGAACAACCTCTTTGTAACCGGCCGCCGAAAGCCCTTCAAGCTCTGTTTTGAGCTGTGAAAGCGGTTTTGAGCGCACGCGGCCGCGTGCAACGGGTATAATGCAGTATGAACAAAAGCGGTTGCAGCCGTCCTGAATTTTAACATACGCCCTTGTTCGTTCATCAAAAGATGAAATTGAACATGACGAGAACGATTCGCCTTTTTCGTGCTGAGAGGTGAGCACGGTTCTTTCCCTGTTTCTGAAGTAATTTTCAAGAATTTCCGGTAAATCTGCATTGCTTTTGTTGCCGATAACAATATCTGCTTGAACAAGAGCCTGAGCGTCTTTTGGGTAAGCTTGCGGCATACACCCGGTCAAAACAACAACGGCGTCCGGATTGTTCCTTTTAAAGCGGCGCACAGCCTGGCGGGTCTTTCTGTCCGATTCTGCCGTGACGGTGCAGGAGTTGATAATATAGACGTCTGCGTTTTCATCCTTTCCGACTGTTTCATAGCCGAATTTATTGAGAAGCTCGCTCAAAGACTGACTTTCATATTGATTGACCTTGCAGCCGAGCGTATAAAAAGATACTTTCATGGTTAACCTCGCAAAAATGATTCATAAACGGTATTCAAAATATTATAAATCAAACGGCTGCGGTTTTCAATATTTTGTTTTAATTTTCTTTTGTCGGTCATATATAATTGTGAGGAGATGATACTATGAAGAGAATATTTTCATTTTTGCTTTGTATTCTGACGATAGGAGCAGTTGTGTGCTTTCCTGTTTTTTCAGAAAACGATGAGGAAAAGCTCAATGTCAAAGCTAAAAGCTATGCTCTGATGGACATTTCAAACGGAAAATTGTTGCTTGGAAAAAATGAGCATGAAAGACTGTATCCGGCATCGGTCACAAAAATAATGACGCTTCTTCTTGTCATAGAAAAAATTGACAGCGGAAAACTCTCCCTAGAGGATAAAGTTACGGCAAGCACCGCTGCGGCCGGAAAAGGCGGCTCGCAAATTTGGCTCAAAGAGGGAGAAACAATGACTGTTGATGAACTTTTGCGCGCCTCAGCAATCGGAAGTGCCAACGATGCCTGCACCGCTCTTGCCGAGCATATTGCCGGAAGCGAGGAGGGCTTTGTTAAGCTTATGAACGCAAAAGCAAAAGAACTTGGAATGAACGATACAAATTTTGAAAACTGCACCGGCCTCGATGATGACACAAAAAATCATCTGACGAGCGCATATGACATTGCACTCATGTCTCGTGCGCTTCTCAGCCATGAACGCATTCAGAATTACACAACCGTTTGGATGGATTCGCTGCGTTCCGGCGCAACCGAACTTGTTAACACTAACAAACTTGTTCGCTTTTATAAAGGCACCACCGGACTCAAAACCGGAACAACATCAAAAGCCGGACATTGCATCAGCGCAAGCGCAATGCGCAAAGACCTCCACCTTATTGCCGTTATCCTCGGCGCGGAAAACAGCACTGACCGTTTCGAGGGCGCAAAGGCACTTCTTAACTGGGGGTTTGCAAATTATGAGACCGTGACTCCGAAGTTTGACAGCAGTCTTATTACGGATGTGACGGTTATTAAAGGAATAGAGTCATCTGTTGCGCCGCAGGTTGAAAAGGTCCTTCCAATGACTCTTGAAACGGGAACAGGAGCCAAAATTCAGCCGAAAATCAGCCTTGCGCTTAGCGTTGAAGCTCCGGTTGAAAAGGGCCAGGTGCTCGGCACTCTTGATTTTGAAATTGACGGAAAGAGCATTGCAAGCTATAATATTGTTTCTCCGGTTGAAATACGCAAAATTAACTTTGGCGATATGTTGCTCAGACTGCTCAGAGCATTGAGTGTTAGAGCATAGTTTGGCTTACCAAGGGTAGTGTTATTTGATTTACGGCGGTTTAAGTGGGCATAATAACAAATATAAGTTGACAAATTTTTGAAGATGTATTAAAATATAAAAATACCACATTTTTCCATGGCACAGGAGGATTCAAAATGTCAGTAAAATTAACGGAAAAGTACGTTTCCTCTTTTTTGACGGATTCGGAAATTGATTCATATTCTGAAAAAATTAAGGCAGCCCATAAAATGCTCCACGAAAAAACCGGAGCAGGCAGCGATTTCACGGGCTGGGTTGACCTTCCGGTTGATTACGATAAAGAGGAATTTGCCCGCATAAAGACCGCCGCAAAGAAGATTGCGTCAAACAGTGATATTCTCATCGTCATCGGTATCGGAGGCTCATACCTCGGTGCAAGAGCGGTTATTGAATTCATCAAATCACAGAACCACAATGCATTGAGAAACGGTACTCCGGCAATCTATTTTTCCGGCAACAGCATTAGTTCAACGGCTCTTTCCGAACTGATTGAAATTTGCAACGGAAAAGATTTTTCCGTCAATGTTATTTCAAAATCCGGAACAACAACCGAGCCTGCAATAGCATTCCGTATTTTCCGCGAAATGCTCATCAATAAATACGGCGAGAAAGGCGCGGCAGACAGAATTTTTGTAACAACCGATAAGGCGAAAGGTACCCTTAAGTCGCTTGCGGACAGCGAAGGTTATGAAACATTTGTTGTTCCCGATGATGTCGGCGGAAGATATTCTGTTCTCACAGCCGTTGGCCTTCTTCCGATTGCCGCCGCCGGTATTGATATTGATGCACTCATGAGCGGTGCGGCAAAAGCAAGAAAAGAGCTTATGTCTGACTCAATCAATGAGAATGACTGCTATAAATATGTTGCAATCAGAAACGCTCTTTATAACAAAGGCAAGGCTACCGAGATGTTTGTTTCATATGAGCCGTGCTTTACCATGATGAATGAATGGATTAAACAGCTCTTTGGCGAGAGCGAGGGCAAAGAGGGCAAGGGCCTTTTCCCAACCTCCGCTGTTTTTTCAACCGATCTCCATTCTCTTGGCCAGTATATTCAGCAGGGCGAGCGCATCATGTTTGAAACTGTTTTCAACTTTGAAAAGCCGCAGAAGGAAATTGTTATCAAGGAGGAAGCCGGAAACATTGACGGCCTCAACTTCCTTGCCGGAAAGACAATGGCTTTTGTTAACAGAAAGGCTTTTGAGGGCACGATTCTCGCCCATAATGACGGCGGCGTTCCTAACATCGTTCTTGACGTTGATGCAATGGATGAGGAAAACCTCGGATACCTTATCTATTTCCTTGAAAAAGCCTGCGCCATTTCAGGCTATGTTCTCGGAATCAATCCGTTTGATCAGCCCGGTGTTGAAAGCTACAAGAAAAATATGTTTGCTCTGCTTGGAAAACCAGGCTATGAAAAAGAAAAAGAAACACTTGAACAAAGGCTTTCAATGTGATACAATAATGATGTAAAAAATCCACGGAAGTGGAAATTATATAAAGGAGGAAATTATTCATGATTTCTCTTATCTTAGGACACAAAGGCTCCGGAAAAACCAAACATCTCATTACTTGCTTGAACGAAGCGATCGAAACCTCAAAGGGCAATGTTGTTTGTGTCGAAAAGGAAACCAAACTCACTTTTGACATTGATCGTCGCGCAAGACTCATTGCCACCGATGATTTTGAAATAAAGGGCTATCATGCATTTTACGGTTTTCTTGCAGGCGTTTGCGCCGGCAATTATGACATTACCGATATTCTTGTTGACGCTACCCTCAGAATCGGCGGAAGAGATTACAACGAGCTTGCAAAGTTCCTTGAGGATGTTTATGAACTTGCCGAAGCGCAGGATAAGAAGTTCATTTTCACCGTTTCAGCGGACAGAGAAGAACTTCCGGCTTCGATTTTCAATTTCTGCAAAGTTATCTGAGTTTTGCTAAACATAGCGGCAGGGTCTTTTTCCTGCCGCTTTTTTAATATAAAACACAAGATTATTATACATATGAGGAAGTAATCATGAACTACGATATTGAAAAGGAATATTATAATAAAGGCTACAAGCTCATTTGCGGAATAGATGAGGCCGGACGCGGCCCTTTGTGCGGACCGGTCTGCGCGGCGGCAGTTGTTCTTCCTCTTGACTGCGAAATTGAGGGAATCAATGATTCAAAAAAACTTAGCGAAAAAAAGCGAGAAGCCTTGTTTGATGTTATCAAAGAAAAGGCTGTTGCATATTCAGTTGCAATGGCAAGCTCAAAAGAAATTGATGAAATTAATATTCTTCAGGCAACATTTCTTGCAATGAGAAGGGCAGTGAACGGCCTTGAAACCGAGCCTGACCTTGCTCTTGTTGACGGCAACAGGAAACCCGGACTTGGCATTGACGAGGTCACAATCGTTAAGGGCGACGCCAAGTGCATCTCCATCGCTGCTGCGTCCATTCTTGCAAAGGTTACAAGGGACAGATATATGAAAGAACTTGATGAAAAATATCCGCAGTTCTGCTTTGCAAAGCACAAGGGATATGGAACAAAGCTTCATTATGAAATGATTGAAAAATTCGGCATCTGCGAAGAACACAGAAGAACTTTTTTGAAAAAACTTTTCGGTGATGCCGATGAATAAAAGTGAAATCGGCAAAAGAGGTGAGGACTTTGCCTGCGAAAGGCTCACAGAAAAAGGCTATTTGATAACAGAGCGCAACTTTCATCTGCGTTGCGGTGAAATTGATATTATTGCCGAAAACGATAGCACTATCGCGTTTGTTGAAGTGAAAACAAGAAGCTCAAAAAGTGCCTCAATGCCGCGTGAAGCCGTTGACAACCGAAAGCAAAGGAAAATCATTCTGACAGCGCTCATGTATCTTCAAACGCATCCAAAGGAGAAAACCCCGCGCTTTGATGTTTTTGAGGTCTGGCATGACGGAAAAGGAATATATAAATTCAGCCACATTAAAAACGCATTTGACCTTTCAGCTTTTGGAGGCGAATATGAATTATTTTGATCTTCACTGTGATACAGTGACCGCAATGGCTGACGGAAAAGCGGATTGTGCCATAGCTTTGAACAATTCCGGGGTGTTTGAGCGGTACACACAGGCTTTTGCAATTTGGATTAACGACAGCGTTTCTTCGGATATTGCTTTTCAAAAAGCCGGTGAATATTACACTTACTTTAAGGAACATATATTATGCTCAAAAAACCGGAGCTTCGCGCCGTTTCTTACTCTTGAAAACGCCATAAGCTTTGGAAACAGTCTTGACAATATTACAACATGGAAAAAGCGTGGAGTCCGGGCAGTGACGCTCACATGGAACGGCGCCAATGCGCTCGGTTATGGCTCGTCTTTTCCTGATGCAGGCGGCCTGACTGAATACGGAAAAGAGGCTCTTTCAGAAATGAATCGCCTCGGTATTGTTGCCGATGTTTCACATCTTAACCGAAGCGGCTTTTATGACTGCATATCGCTTTCAAAAGCGCCTGTGATTGCAACTCATTCAAACTGTGCTGCCCTTTGTCCGCACACAAGAAACCTTGATGACGAACAACTAATGGCGCTGTTTTCCGTTGGCGGACTCCTCGGTATCTGCTATTATCCGCTGTTTCTTGGAAAAGGCGATGTTTTTGAGCTCATATATGAGCACATATATCATGCACTTGAGCTTGGAGGAGAAAACCTTGTCTGTTTCGGCAGCGACTTTGACGGAGCGAAGATGGATAGCAGTCTTAACTCTTTGCAAGATGTTAAGAACCTCAGGGCGTTTCTTGGCCGTAAAGGCTTTGACGATGCATTGCTTGACAAATTGTTCTTTTGCAATGCTCAAAACTTTTTTAATCTGATTTGATTTTCTTGTTATGAGTGCGGTAATATCCGATAATCAGATTAGGTTTGCTTTACAAGTTTCAAATTTTGTGTTATTATAATCCATATTTTAAAATGGAGGAATGTTTATGCTTTATACAAGCACAAGAGATAAAAGCGTTAAAGTATCATCCGCCGAAGCGATTGCACACGGTATTTCAAAGGAGGGCGGTCTTTTTGTTCCGGCTGAGCTTCCGAAAATTGATTCCCGTTTCATTGACTCGCTCGTTGGAAAAGACTATATTTCAAGATGCAAAAAAGTTCTCTCCCTTTTTCTTACTGATTATACAGACGATGAAATTGATTATTGCGTGAGCGGCGCGTATGCCAAGGGAAAATTCAGCAGCGAAAAGATCGCTCCCGTCAAAAAAATTGCGGAAGGTGAGAATATTCTTGAACTTTGGCGCGGTCCCACCTGCGCATTTAAGGATATGGCACTTCAGCTTCTTCCGTATCTTCTCACTGTTGCCGCAAAAAAGACAGTTGCTGACAAGACTATTGTTATTCTTGTTGCAACAAGCGGAGACACCGGAAAGGCGGCCCTTGAGGGCTTTAAAGACGTTGAAAAAACAAAAATTATGGTCTTTTATCCGAACGATGGTGTCAGCCCGATGCAAAAGCTTCAGATGACTACTCAGGAGGGAAAAAATGTTGGCGTTTGCGCAATCAATGGTAACTTTGATGACGCCCAAAGCGGTGTGAAGGCAATTTTTACTGATCCTTCCGTTGCAAAGAAGCTTGAAGAAAACAACATGATGTTTTCTTCTGCAAATTCAATCAACTGGGGACGCCTTGTTCCTCAGATTGTTTACTACATCAGCGCATACTGCGATCTTATTGAAAACGGCAGTATCAAAAACGGGGAAAAAATCAACATTGTTGTACCTACCGGTAATTTTGGAAATATTCTTGCGGCCTATTACGCAAAACGTATGGGACTCCCTGTCAAAAAACTCATCTGCGCTTCAAATGCGAACAATGTGCTTACCGACTTCTTTGAAAGCGGCAGGTATGACAAAAACAGAAAGTTTTATACAACCGAGTCACCATCAATGGATATTCTTATTTCATCAAATCTTGAACGCCTCCTTTTCCACCTTTGCGGCGAAAATGACGTGCTTGTAAGAGAATGGATGAAGTCTCTTTCCGAAAAAGGTGAATATGAAGTCAGCGATGCCGTTAAAAAGCAGATTTTTGACCTTTTTGATGCAGGCTGCTGTAACGATGAGGAAACCAACCAAACGATTGCAGAGACCTTTAAAAACGGCTATCTGCTTGATACGCATACTGCGGTTGCCGTTAAAGTGTATAAAGACTATGTTGAAAAAACAGGGGACAAAACGCAGACTGTTATCGCCTCAACGGCCAATCCGTATAAGTTTTCCGCCGCAGTTCTCAAGTCTATTGACAGCTGTGACCACTCAAAAGCCGATGAATTTGAACAGGTTGAACTTCTCATAAAAGAGAGCGGCGTTCCCTGTCCGCCGCAGCTTTCATCACTTAGAGGCAAAACGCCGCGTTTTACCGAATGCTGCAACAAAGAAGATATGGCAAAAGCTGTTTATAAGATGCTTGGTATCAGCGATTAATTTCTTGTTCGCAAAGAAGTCCTTATGGGCTTCTTTCGGTCTGTAACCCCGTTTTATATCTGATTGCAAGCATGATTATGTTCAGCAAAATTTCAAAGCGGCAAGGGAGGGATAGAATGAATATTTTTGCAATCGGCGATACACATCTTTCGCTTGGAACCGATAAGCCCATGGACATTTTTAAAGGCTGGGACAATTATGTTGAGAGACTTGAAAAAAATTGGCGTGCAGTGGTTGGAAAAAATGACGTTGTTGTCATTCCGGGCGACATTTCCTGGGCAATGAGCCTTGAAAACGCCGAAAACGACCTGCGTTTTCTTCATTCACTCCCGGGCAGAAAGATAATTATGAAAGGTAATCATGATTATTGGTGGAACACCAAAAGAAAAATGGATAATTTTCTGTCTGAAAAATCGTTTGACAGCATATCTGTTCTGTTCAATAATGCCTACCGTTTCGGAGATACCACAATTTGCGGCAGCCGCGGCTGGTTTTTTGACGCGGAAGGGGAAGCAGACAAAAAGGTCCTCCTGCGCGAGGCGGGGAGGCTGCGGATGTCGATAACCGAGGGAAAAAAGCTTGGCGGAAGTCTTGTTGTTTTCCTCCACTATCCTCCTGTGACAAAGCTTTTGCAGTGCGACGAAATGATGAGTGTTTTAAAAGAGGAGGGTATTGAGCGCTGCTTTTACGGCCATCTTCACGGTGCATCGGTTTTTAATGCGTTCACCGGAGAGAAAGATGAAATAAAATTTGACCTTGTTTCCGCCGATTACCTCAAATTTTGCCCAAAACTCATCGAAAAATTTTAAAATACAGTAAAATTTTTGAAAATCTATGGAATTTTTTAACAAACACTGATATAATACTATGGTTAAAATGCATAATGGGTATGTATGAGTGTTTTACCCGTTAAAAAAGGAGTATTAAAATGAGTCTTAAATCATCAACCAAAACGGACACCAATCTTTACACGCTTGAAGTTGAAATCAGTGCGGAGGATTTTGAAAACGCACAGGTCAAAGCTTTCGGCAAGCAGAAGAACCGTATCTCCCTTCCCGGCTTCCGCAAAGGTAAAGTTACAAGAAAAATGGCTGAAAATTTTTACGGCAAGGGTTTCCTTTATGAAGAAGCGCTTGACATCTGCTATCCCGATGCCGTTGAGGGCGCGATTAAAGAGGCTGGCCTTGAGGTTGTCGGAACAAAAACAGCCGATATCAAGTCGATCGGTGAAGACGGCGTTTCGCTGTCCGTTGAAGTTTTTGTAAAACCCGAAGTTGAACTCAAGGCTTACAAAGAGCTCAAGGCAACAAAGAAAAAGGTTGAAGCAACCGAGGAAGAAATTCAAAACAAAATCAACGAGCTTGTTGAAAGGAACGCAAGAATCGTTTCTGTTGACGACCGCGAAGTTCAGAACGGTGACATTGCCGTTATCGACTTTGAGGGCTTTGTTGACGGAAAGACTTTTGAAGGCGGCAAGGCCGAAGAATATGAACTCACAATCGGTTCCGGTTCATTCATTCCCGGTTTTGAAGAGCAAATTATCGGCCACAAGAGCGGTGATGAGTTTGACGTGAATGTTAAGTTCCCGTCAGAATACACACCGGAGCTTGCAGATAAGGACGCAGTTTTCAAAATCAAGCTTCATGAAATCAAGGTCAAAGAACTTCCGGAAGTTGACGATGAATTTGCGCAGGACGCCGCTGACTGCGATACTGTTGACGACCTCAAGAAGAGTCTTGAGGATGAAATTAAAAAGCAGAAAGAGGAAGAGAACGAAAGAGAAATCAGAACTCAGCTTTTCGACAAGCTCGCCGAAAATGTTGTTGCCGAAATTCCGGATGTCATGATTGAAAATGAACTTGACAATCAGATTAAGGATATTGATTACAGGCTTTCCTCTCAGGGCATCGGCTTTGAAAATTACCTCAAGTATATGGGAATGACCGTTGAGCAATACAGAGAAAAAGCAAAGCCGGACGCTGAAAAGCAGGTTAAACTCCGTCTTGCTTTTGAAAAAATTGCCGCGCTTGAAAGCATTGAAGTTTCTGACGAAGATATTGAAAAGGAATATGAAAAATTCGCTTCTCAGTATCAGATGGAGCTTGACCAGATTAAGCGCATCATTCCTGCCGAGGGACTTAAAAAGGATATGGCTATAGACAAGGCTATTGAACTTGTCAGAGAGAACGCAAAGGTTACAACGGCAAGAAAGCCCAGAGCAGCCAAAGAAAAAGCAGAAGAAAAGGAAGAAGCGGCTGACGCCGAATAATTTTCTGATTAGTTTTCCTTTTGCTTTCCAACAATATTCAAGTACCACTCTTGCCGGCACCTGCTGTTTGCTGTGCCGGTAAGAGCGCATATTATTCACATATTAAGGAGGCGTAATTTATGGCATTGGTACCATATGTTATTGAACAGACAAACCGCGGCGAACGCCAGTATGATATTTATTCAAGACTTTTGAATGACAGAATTATTGTGCTTTCCGATGAGGTCAATGACACAACTGCAAGCCTTGTTGTGGCTCAGCTCCTCTTCCTTGAAAGTCAGGATTCTGAGAAAGACATCAGTTTTTATATCAACAGCCCCGGCGGTGTTGTAACGGCAGGCCTTGCAATTTATGACACAATGCAGTATATCAAGTGTGATGTTTCAACAATCTGCATGGGTCTTGCGGCGAGCATGGGTGCATTTCTTCTTTCCTCGGGTGCCAAGGGCAAAAGATATGCTCTTCCCAACAGCGAAATTATGATTCACCAGCCCTCCGGCGGTGCAAAGGGTCAGGCAACGGACATTAAAATTGTTGCCGACCAGATTCTTAAAACCAAAGAGAAGCTCAACAGAATTCTTGCCGAAAACACCGGCAAGCCCATTGATGTTATTGCACGCGATACTGAACGCGACAATTTTATGTTTGCCGAAGAAGCGCTTGAATACGGTCTTGTTGACAAAATTCTCTATAAAAGATAACCAGAAGAGGTAAAGCCTATGGCAAGAGTTGAAGAAAACAAAGATAAGCCGGTGCGCTGTTCGTTTTGCGGAAAACTTCAAAGCGAGGTCGGAACCCTAATTGCCGGTCCCGGAGTTTATATTTGCGATGAATGCATTGACATTTGCCAGTCGATTATAAACGAAGCACCGGATGCAAAACGAAAAAAAGGCGATGAGGCCGACTTTTCCTCGTTGCCGAAGCCGCATGAAATCAAGTCTCGCCTTGATGAATATGTAATCGGTCAGGACGAGGCAAAGCGTACACTCAGCGTTGCGGTTTATAATCATTACAAGCGTATTTATTCAAAGAATAAGTCCGATGTTGAGGTTGCAAAAAGCAATATTTTAATGCTTGGCCCGACCGGCGTTGGAAAAACAATGCTTGCGCAAACACTTGCACGCATTCTTGACGTTCCGTTTGCCATTGCTGACGCGACCACGCTCACCGAAGCGGGCTATGTTGGCGAGGATGTTGAAAACATTCTCCTGCGCCTTATTCAGGCGGCCGATTATGACGTTGAAAAAGCCGAACGCGGAATTATCTATGTTGATGAAATTGACAAAATCTCCAGAAAGTCCGAAAGCACGTCTATCACACGCGACGTCAGCGGCGAGGGCGTTCAGCAGGCACTTTTGAAAATTCTCGAGGGTACCGTTTCAAATGTTCCGCCTCAGGGAGGAAGAAAGCATCCCCAGCAGGAGTTCATTCAGATTGACACAACGAACATTCTTTTCATCTGTGCCGGCGCATTTGACGGAATTGAAAAGATTGTTGAAAAGCGTATGGGCAACTCCGGCCTTGGTTTTGGCGCAAAAATCAAAAGCAAGGAAGAAGTTGAGGCAAGCAGGCTCATGCAGCAGGTTGTTCACCATGATCTTGTGAAATATGGCCTTATCCCCGAGCTTGTCGGACGTCTGCCGATTATTACAACGCTTAATGCGCTTGACAAGGCTTCTCTTGTGCGCATAGTCACCGAACCGAAAAACGCACTTGTTAAGCAGTATAAATATATGTTCTCAATGGACGGAGTTGAGCTTGAGTTCAGCAACGACGCTCTTGAAGCGATTGCCGAAAAGACGCTTGAAACCAACACCGGCGCAAGAGGTCTCCGCTCGCAGTTTGAGAAAGTTTTGATGAAGTATATGTATGACGTTCCGTCTGAACCCGGAATTTCAAAAATTACTGTTACAAGAGACGTTGTTGAAGGAAAGGGTGAGCCTTTGTTTGAATATGGCGAGCGCGCCGATGAAACAAACGAGGCTAAAACAAACAGCTTTATCGCAAAACGACAAAAAGTGTAAAAATGCTATTGACATTGATTGCCTGTTTGTGATAAAATGTTTAAGCATAAAAATTGAGGAGGTTAAAACATGACTGCTCTTCAGTATATTCTGGCTATTGTTACAATAATTGTTTCCGTTATAATCATTGTTCTTGTTCTCTTCCAGGAAAGCAAGCAGGAAGGCCTTTCCGGCGCAATCGCCGGCGCGGCAGACAGCTTCTTTGGCAAGAACAAAGGCAGAACTATGGAAGCAAAGCTTGCTAAGTATACTAAGATTGCCGGAACAATTTTCTTTGTTCTTGCGCTTGTTTCGTCATTGCTTGTTCTTTTCAAAATCTGACGGAATGCTATTAGTTTGCAACCAAAGCTTCTCTCGCTCCAGGCGGGAGGAGCTTTTTGCGTCTGTATGGATTAAGCAAGCATTGCCAAGAGAAAACTTTTGGTTTTCCGGGGTTGTATTCCGAACAAAAATAGTGTAGAATTATCTCTGTTTTACGGTGTCTGCACCGAAATATAATTTTAATGTTGGTGGTCAAATGGAAAAGCATATTGAAGTTGAACGGAGCATTATCAAAAAGTATCGCAAGGAAATCTGGAAGCGTTTTATTGCCGGCATTAATGAATATGAGATGATAAAGCCCGGCGATAAAATTGCCGTTTGCATTTCCGGCGGCAAGGACTCCATGCTTCTTGCAAAATGCATTCAACATCTCCAGAAGCACAGCGATTTTCCGTTTGAAGCCGAATATATGGTTCTTGACCCGGGATATACCGATGCAAACCGTGAAAAAATTATTGCTAACGCAAAGCTTTTGGATATACCGATTAAAATCTTTGATGCAAAAATCTTTGACTATGTTGTTGACATTGAAAATTCCCCGTGCTATCTTTGTGCGCGGATGAGAAGGGGACATCTTTATAAAAACGCACAGAGCCTTGGCTGCAACAAGATTGCCCTCGGTCACCATTTTGACGATGTTATTGAAACAACGCTGATGAGTATGCTTTATTCGGCCGAAATTAAGACCATGATGCCAAAGCTGCATAGCACCAACTTTGCTGGTATGGAGCTCATCAGACCGCTTTATATGGTGCGTGAAAGCGATATTAAAGCATGGGTGAGATATAATCAGCTTGAATTTCTTCAATGCGCCTGCCGTTTTACGGAAGCGTGCAGCACTGCGGAACATGAAAACCTTTCCAAGCGCAAAGAAATGAAAGAGCTGATCTCTCAGTTCAGAAAGACCAACTCCAACATAGAAATGAATATTTTCAGAAGTGTCCATAACGTGAATCTTGAAACCGTTATCGGATATCACAAGGGCAGCTTCAAATATAATTTTCTTGATGATTACGAAACGAAATCTGTATAATCTCCGAACTGATACCATTACGCATTACAAACGGTTTTGCGGACTTTTGCAAAGAAATATTGCTATATTCGATTTTGCAATCCGGTAATAAAAAAACTGATGTAAAATTTTAAAAAACACTTGACTTTTCTGCCTTGTGTGTGTATAATACCACTTGTTCTTGCAAAGAACAGATGTGTGAAAACATAGAGGTATAGTGTAACGGTAACACTCCGGACTCTGACTCCGTCATTTAAGGTTCGAATCCTTATACCTCTGCCAGAAATAGCAGTCCTTTTAGGGCTGCTTTTTATTATAATTAGTAAGGATTCGAGCCTTAAATGACTAATAATAATCGAATCCTTTAGCCGAGCAAGCTCAGCTTGCGAACGCCGAGGTTCCGACTGCTCTCGCCAGTCTGGTTCTCATACCTCTGCCAGAAATGGGGGCTGTCGCAAAACGTGAAAACGCATAGCGACAGTCCTCGTTTTTTTGAGAAAAACCAATAAAAAGAAAAACCATCGTCAGAATTTAACGGCGGAATGGACGACAAAGCTGAGGTCGGTGAAAAATCGACCTCTTTTGTTGTATATTCTCTTGAATTTTACGAAGTTAAGCAATCATTTTTTTAACAAAGACTGTCCGAAGCGATTGGAATTGATTCTGTTACAGTGTTTTTCAACATTGTATCGTCTTTCGGGATAATTTTTTCAATTTCCAACGGTAAAACTACTTGATTTCTGTTTCTAAACATAGTAAAATTTCACTGCTTTCTATATTTTTTCTGCAACTAAATTATACTACGAAAGCAACAGCCGGGCAACCCTTTTTCGGGTCACCCGGTTGTTTTTTCTCTTATTTGAGATTGTCTTAATGCGACAGCCTCTATATTTTCATTGCAGCAAAATTGTTGCCGATCTGCACATATCTTTATACTGAGCGACCACTGGAAAAACTCGATATGAACACAACAAATCACTGCACTTTGTCCGCCGTAACAGACAAAGTGCAGTGGTTCAATTTTTTGTGTTATTTCATGTTTCTCTCGTAAGCTTCGATCATCTTTTTAACCATCTGACCGCCGACAGAACCGGCTTCACGGGAAGTGAGGTCGCCGTTGTAACCCTGCTTGAGGTTAACGCCTACTTCCGATGCAGCTTCCATCTTGAATCTGTCGAGAGCGTCGCGTGCTTCGGGAACCATGCCCTTTGAGCTACCGCTTTTTGCCATTGCTGAACACTCCTTACTTATCATATTTCTTGCGTTTGCTTTATTATTTTGCGAATCGTCTGATGAAATATGATTGGTAATTTATGTCGAAATTCTGCCAATATTTACCTTTTTTATTGCAATTCAAAATTATTTGTGATAATATATTAATTGAAGTTGATGCATTAAAATTCAAACAAAAGGAGATTTTGAAATGAAAGTAAAAAACGGACTCAAAAAAACGCTTGCGTGCTTGCTTGCGGTGGTACTAATGCTGACGGGTGTACCGCTTGCGGGGATCGCTGACCTTGACCTTTCCGGCGTTGCAAATTGGTTTTCAACCACGGCGCAGGCGGCAACATCCGGAGAACTGACTTATTCTGTTGAAAATGGCAAAGCAACAATTACCGGTCATAACGGAGAAATCAGCGGTGAACTTGTTATTCCGGAAACGCTTGGCGGTTATCCGGTGACAAGCATCGGCAATTGGGCACTCAATGGCTGCTTCGGCTTGACAAGCATAACAATTCCGAACAGCGTAACAAGTATCGGAGACTCTGCATTTAAAGATTGCACCAACTTGACAAGTGTAATCATTCCGGAAAGCATAACAAATATCGGCGGTTCTGCATTCGATGGAACAAAATGGTATGACGCACAGCCGGATGATATAGTTTATGCAGGAAAAGTTTTATATAAGTATAAAGGCAATATGCCGGATAATACTTGTATCGATATTCCAGAAGGCGTAAAAGGAATTGCCGATGAAGCATTTTGTGGTTGCACTGAGTTAGCAAGTATAACAATTCCAAATAGTGTAACAAGCATCAGTGACGCAGCATTTAGAGATTGCGTTAAATTGACAAGCGTAACAATTCCGGAAAGCGTAATAAGCATTGGCAATTCTGCATTCAGTGATTGTAAGTGCTTGACAAGTATAACAATTCCTAACGGTGTAACAAATATTGGTGCTGGTGCATTCAGTAATTGCACTGATTTAACTAATATAGTAATTCCAGAAAGTGTAATAAAAATTGGAATTGACGCATTCAATAACACGCTGTGGTATAGCAATAAACCGAATGGTATCGTCTATGCAGGAAAGGTTCTTTATAAATATAAAGGTGATATGCCGCAAAACACTCAACTTTCAATTTTGAACGATACAAAGGGAATTGCCGATTATGCATTTTATAGATGTGAAAACTTAACAGATATAAAAATATCCAACAATGTAGAATATATAGGGCTATATTCCTTTGGTAACTGCTATAACTTAACAAGTATAATAATTCCAAATGGTGTTAAGACTATTAATGGATCCGCATTCAGTATGTGTAGCGGTTTAAAAAGTATTACAATTGGTTGTGGCATTACAACAATCGGCAGTTTTGCATTCAACGGTTGCACAAACTTAACAAAAATAAATTGGGAAGCAGAAAATGTAAATGACTTTGGAGAATATCATCATGGATTTTCCGGTGCCGGAAGTAAAAATAATGGAATTGATGTTGTTTTCGGTGACAATGTTAAAAATATTCCGGCATATTTATTTTTCAGTTCGATTGGTGATTACATAGCTCCAAAGATTAAATCTGTATCGATTGGAAAGAATGTAACCGAAATCGGTTCTTCTGCATTTAGAAATTGTACTGGTTTAAAAAGTGTTACAATTCCCAACAACGTATTAAGTATTGGTTCGTTTTCTTTTGGATATGATAATGGGTTCAATAAAGTCAAAGACTTTACAATATACGGATATATCGGTACTGTTGCAGAAAGATATGCTACCGAAAATGCATTTGAATTTGTAGCTCTTGACAAAAAACATGCTCATACTTTTTCGGAATGGAAAATAACCATAAAGGAAACTTGCACTAAATCCGGTATTAGAACAAGAATATGTAGCACTTGTGGTGCAGTCGAAACAGTAATCATTGCGGCAAAAGGCCACACTGATGAAAACATGGATGGAGTATGTGACGAGTGCGGAAGGGTTATGAATAATTCTTTTCCAATAAACAGAGTGGTTACTTTGTTAAAAAAGATTATTGATTGGATAATTAAATTAATAAATATTATTAAGCAAACTTTTGTTTTGAAATAGAATATAAATTTTAGATATAGGCTCTCCTTCAAATTTTGTGTAAACACACCATGACAGTATAAAATTTTAAATGGTAACCGGGCGTGTGAGCCGAAAAGCGGCTTACACGTCCGTGATTCCATATTAGCGGAAATATCGGTTCATGTCAAGGGCGGCTGATCTATCAGCCGTTCATTTTACCCTTGATATGAACCGAAATTTCTGCTATTCGGGCAGCCTGTCGGCAAAGAAAATTTCAAGCTGAGAGTGAATTTCTCCCCAGTCTCTGCGCCTGCCTGTCCATTTTTTCGTAATATCGACTTGAGCAAGATAAAGCATTTTTAAAAGTGCGTCATCATTTGGAAACACTGCTTTTGCTTTTAGTTACTTTTCTGAGCTGACGGTTGAAATTTTCTATGGAATTTGTGGTATATATCAGCGTTCTGACCGACTGCGGATACTTGAAATATGTTGATAATTCAGACCAGTGGGCTGATTTTTTATTGTCTGAAGGGTACTGATTTGTGCGCGTGATACTTGAAGAAAGCCGCTGCTCACATCATTAATTGATGCGGGTAGCGGCTATTTTATAGCTGAAAGTATATATTAATATTACCTTTATACACAAACTTCGACTTTGTACTCCACAACAATTTCATGTCCTGCCGCGGTTCGGTTTTTTCTTGAGATTCTTTAAGAATTATTTTTTTGTTTCAAATTTCATTTTTCTATACATTCCCGGTGTCACTCCGGTCATTTCTTTAAAAACAAGATTAAAATTTCTAATCGTTGTAAAACCACTTTTCATTGCAACCTCTGTAATGGTAAGCTCAGACTTTTCTAAAAATGATTTAGCAAAACGAATGCGATAGTTGTTGACAAAGGACGAAAAGTCCATGCCGAAATTCCGGTTGAAAAAGGAAGAGATATAGCTGTAATCATAGCCGAATTCTTTTGCTATTGTTTTTAATTTTATATCCTTTGTGAAATTGTTCTGGATGTACATTGAAAGCGAGTTTGTCAGCGCAAAATATGAAGCGTCGACCGATGAAATCTCGCTTTGTTCAAAAATTTTTCCGCAAAGCTCATAAAGAACAGCTTGCTTTGAATATATACTAATTTTTTCGTTGGTAAGAATTTCAATTTGCTTTTGACCGGAAAACGTGAAAAAAACATTTGAAAAATTGCTGCTTTTTGTCTTTTCATAGAAAGATGCGACAAGGTCCGGAGAAAAAACGCAAAGGTAACTTTTGCTCTTTATTTTTGTTTTGTAGGAATGGATGTGACCGGGCAAAATCAAAACACCTTCACCTCTGTGCAAAGTGTAGCCTATATTGTCTGACTCGCAAAAAAGTTCGCCGCCAAGGCAGAATACCGCTTCATAGCTGTGATGAGTGTGCTTTTGAAAAGAAAGGTTGTCATCAAACTGATGATATAAGTATTCGCTTTGTACGCTGCGTTCGGCTTCATAAAGAATCATACTTTCACCACACAAATATTTTTCTACTATTATAAAAGATATTTCTTTATTTTTCAAGCATTGTTTTCTATAATTTAAACGGATAAAAAATTTTTTTGAAAGGAGTCTTTATGAAATATTTTATCGGACTTGATATAGGCACTTCCTGCGTTAAAGCAATGCTTATAAACGAAAAAACGATTATTAATGTCGTAAGTTTTGATTATCCTGTGTATTATCCCGAAAACGGTTGGTCGGAGCAAAATCCGAATGATTGGTACGCCAACTCCGTTGAAGCAATCAAAACACTTATAAAAGACATTGACCCGAAAGAAGTTGAAGCCGTCAGCTTTTCCGGACAAATGCACGGACTTGTGACGTTGGATGAAAACGACAATGTGATTCGCCCGGCAATTCTTTGGAATGACGGACGAAGCGAAAAGGAAACCGCTTTTCTCAACAACGAAATCGGCAAAGATTTTCTTCTTGAACATACTGGAAATATAGCTTTTTCCGGCTTTACCGCTCCAAAGCTTTTATGGATGTTCAAAAATGAAAAAGAAAACTTTGACCGTATAAGAAAAATCTGCCTGCCGAAAGATTATGTTGCGTATAAACTTTCCGGTGAATTTGCAACCGATGTTTCCGATGCGGCCGGAACGCTGTATTTTGATACCGAAAACCGCCAATGGGCAAAACCGATGCTTGACCTTTTGCATATTACAGAAAATATGTTGCCGAAAGTTTATGAAAGCTATGAAACAGTCGGTGTTATTAGAGCGGAAATTGCGGACAGTCTCGGATTGAAACAAGACGTAAAAGTGATTATCGGGGCAGGCGACAATGCTGCTTCGGCAATCGGAACCGGTGCGGTGAATAACGGTGACTGCAATATTTCGCTCGGCACTTCCGGAACGGTTTTTGTTTTAAGCGATAAGTTTTGCTGCGACAAAGAGAACGCAATTCATTCTTTTTGCTCCGCAAACGGAAAATATCATTATCTTGCCTGCATACTTTCAGCAGCTTCATGCCAAAAATGGTGGCTTGAAGATATTTTGAATGTCGGATATGATTTTGAAAGCGTTAAGCCATACCTTGGGAAAAGCAAAGTCATTTTTTTGCCGTACCTTATGGGTGAGCGCTCACCCATAAACGACACAAAGGTGAGGGGCGCGTTCTTCGGACTTTCCTCGGATACAAAAAAGGAAGAGATGACCCTTGCCGTTTTGGAGGGTGTTGCTTTTGCACTCAGACAGAACATTGATATAATCCGTTCACTCGGCGTTGAAATCGAAAGGTCAAAAATATGTGGGGGCGGAGCAAGAAACAAGCTTTGGCTTGAAATCCTTGCGGCTGTTCTGAATCTTGAACTTTTGATTCCGACTCTTGAGCATGGTGGTGTTCTCGGTGCGGCAATGCTCGCAGCAAAAAGCACTCTCACATTGGAGAAGTATCACTCAATGGAAAAGGAGTTCTATAAAACAAGTTCAACCATCAAGCCGAATAAAGAACTCGGTGAATATTACGAAAGAAAATATCAAAGCTTTTTAAAACTTTATCCTGCAATAAAGGAGATCGAGATATGAATTTTAACGAAGCAGTCAAAAAATATCAAAGCGACCCAACCGGAGAAAATCTTAAAGCTGTTTGTAAAGATTTGAGAAAAGAACTTTCAACAAGAGAAAAGCTCAGAATGATTTCCGGCCGTCAGTTCCTTCTCAAAAACGCCTATGACCTTATTACAAAAGGTCAAAAGTATAATTACCGGCCGTGCCTTGCCGGTGGAGTGAAAAGGCTCGGCATTCCGCCCGTTGCTTTTTCCGATGGACCCAGAGGTGTTGTTATGGGAAAAAGCACCTGCTTTCCCGTCTCAATGGCAAGAGCGGCCTCGTTCAACGATGAACTTGAATATGAAATCGGTTCGGCCATTGCGGACGAAGTGATCGCCGGAAAGGGCAACTACTTTGCCGGAATCTGCATTAATCTTCTTCGCAATCCGCGTTGGGGGAGAGCTCAGGAGAGTTACGGCGAAGATCCGTTTCTCACCGGGAAAATGGGTGTTGCGCTGACAAAGGCCGTTCAGGAAAAAGGTGTCATTGCCTGCCCGAAGCATTACGCGGTTAACAGCATTGAAAACATTCGTTTTTCTGTAAATGTTGAAGCTGATGAAACAGTATTACATGAGGTTTATCTTCCGCATTTCAGAAAATGCGTTGAAGCCGGAGCCATGTCAATTATGGGTGCTTATAACCTTTTCAGAGGCGACCATTGCTGCGAAAGCAAGTATCTTCTTACTGATGTTTTGAGGAACGACTGGGGCTTTGAGGGCTTTACGATCTCTGACTTTATAATGGGTGTTCGCAACGCTGAAAAAGCTCTTAAAGCCGGAATGGATATTGAAATGCCGATAACGATGCACTATGCGCTTCTTCCGCTGCTTCTTAAAACAAAAAAGGTTTCGATTGAGAACGTGGACAGGGCTGTCGAGCACATTCTTGCGGGTCTTATAAAAATCACACCGAAAATTACGCCGAAAGAAAAGAGCGTTGTCTGCTGCAAAAAGCACACCGAACTTGCAAAAACCGCGGCTCTTGAGGGCACGGTACTTCTCAAAAACAACGGCATTCTGCCGCTTAAAATTGCCGGGAAAATTGCCGTTATCGGGAGATATGCAAACAAAATCAATGTCGGCGACCACGGTTCTAGCAGCGTTTTCAGCCCGTATACCGTGACACCGTATGAAGGCTTGTGCAGCCGTTACGGCAAAGAGCGTGTAATTCTTGTTGAGGGTACCGATATCAGCGAAAAGGTCAATGAACTCAAAGCCTGCAACGCCGTGATAGTCTGCGTTGGAAGCGACTATAAACAAGAGGGCGAAAATCTTGCCAATTTTTCAAGCAGCGATAAAACAACCGAAAAAGCTCTCGGCGGCGACAGATATTCGCTTCGTATACCGCAAGAAGAGGTTGAACTTATTCATAAAGTCTGTGCCGAATGTAAAAACACAGTTGTCAATATTATCGGAGGCAGCGCATACATAATCGAGGAATGGAAAGACGAAGCCGCGGCAATTCTTGAATCGTTTTATTCGGGAATGGAGGGTGGCAACGCGCTTGCCGAACTTATTGCCGGAGACGTGAATTTCAGCGGTCACCTTCCGTTCACAATGGCAAAGAATGAAAACGATTATCCGCCTTTCCTTTTCCCCGGCGACAAAGAAAGAACGATTGATTACGGCGCATATCACGGCTACACTTTGCTTGACAAAGAAAACAAAAGAGCGGCTTTCCCGTTCGGATTCGGTCTTTCATATACAACATTTGAGTATTCAGATATCAATGTCGAGAACGGAGAAGAAACAATTAATGTTGCATTGAAAGTCAAAAACAACGGACTCTGCGACGGAAAAACGGTTATTCAGGTTTACGCCGGCTCAAGCGGACATCAGATTAAACTTCTTAAGGGCTTCAAAAAAGTATTCACCAAAGCCGGAGAAGAAATAACTGTTTCTGTTGAAATTGAAAAAGATGACCTTAAATACTACAATCCGAAAATCAAGTATTGGTATCTTGAAAAAGAATACAACATTTATGTCGGACAAGACAGCGAAGACGCAATGAACAACAAATTTGAATTAAAATTTTGAGGTGAAAAACAATGGAATATTTTGATTTTGTTAATGAAGTAAAATTTGAGGGTCCAAAAAGCAAAAATCCGTTTGCATTCAAATATTACGATCCGGAAAAGGTAGTTTTGGGAAAAAAGATGAGCGAGCATCTTCCGTTTGCAATGGCATGGTGGCACAACCTCGGTGCAGACGGAGTCGATATGTTTGGAAAATCAACGGCAGATAAATCGTTCGGTACCGTTCCGGGAACAATGGAACACGCAAAAGCAAAGGTAGACGCAGGCTTTGAATTTATGAAAAAGCTCGGAATAAAATACTTCTGTTTCCATGACGTTGACCTTGTTCCGGAAGACGCTGATATCAATATTACCAACGCCCGCCTTGATGAAATTTCTGATTATATTCTTTCAAAAATGGAAGGTACGGACATAAAGTGCCTTTGGGGAACGGCGAATATGTTTTCCAACCGCCGCTTTATGAACGGAGCCGGAAGCACAAACAGTACCGATGTTTATTGCTTTGCTGCGGCGCAGATTAAAAAAGCTCTTGACATCACAGTCAAACTCGGCGGCAAAGGCTATGTTTTTTGGGGCGGGAGAGAGGGCTATGAAACCCTTTTGAATACTGACGTCAAGTTTGAACAGGAAAACATTGCGTCTCTTATGCACATGGCTGTTGATTACGGAAGAAGCATCGGTTTTACAGGAGATTTTTATATTGAGCCTAAGCCGAAAGAACCGATGAAACATCAGTATGATTTTGATGCCGCAACTTCAATCGGCTTTCTGCGCCAGTACGGTCTTGACAGGGACTTTAAGCTGAACATTGAAGCGAACCATGCAACGCTTGCCGGACATACTTTTCAGCATGAACTGAGAATTTGCGCAATTAACAAAATGCTCGGAAGCATCGACGCAAACCAGGGCGATATGCTCCTCGGATGGGATACCGATGAATTTCCGTTCGACGTATACTCGGCAACAATGTGTATGTATGAAGTTCTTAAAAGCGACGGACTTACCGGCGGCTTCAATTTTGACGCAAAGAATCGCAGGCCTTCAAACACTGCGGAAGATATGTTCTTCGGTTACATTCTCGGCATGGATACCTTTGCACTCGGACTTATCAAAGCGGCTGAGATAATTGAAACCGGTATAATTGATGACTTTGTAAAGGAAAAATATAAGAGCTTTGCTTCTCCGCTCGGCGAAAAAATCAGAAGTGGAAAAGCAACGCTCGAGGAACTTTCAAAAATTGCCGTAGAAAAGAAAACCTGCAGTGCTCCGTCTTCAGGCAGACAGGAGCTTCTTGAAAGCGAAATCAATGCTGTTTTGTTTGGCTAAGAATTAATCGACACATCAAAAATCTTTTGAAAACCTCCGAGATGGTATAGAATTAAATAACATCTTGGAGGTTTAGATTATGCAAAGTAAAAAGGCAGCCCGGAAGCGAGGGCAGCAAAATGGGACACAAAATATCCTAAGATTTCGCGGTCGTGGCATGCACACTGAGGGCGTGTAAGCCGCATACAGCTCACACGCCCCATTACCATTTGATTTATATACCGCCAACACTGCGCTTTCCACAGACCGCTTAATTATTCCATGCCTAGTTTGGAAATCAACGATAGCCAACGTGCAAGGCGATGCTATCGGAATCAGAAACACCACCGGAGCGGTCATTGCAAACTATTTTATATTTTTACTTCAAATATTTATAAAAAATCTGATTTTGGGGTTGACAATTCAGATAATATGTGATATACATTAAATGTGAGGTGCACAGCACCATTTGACCTCACACCCTTCACGAAAACGCAGACACGGCGGACGGATATGTCCGCCGTGTCTGCGATTTAATAAAACGCGTGTATGGCGCAAAAAAGGCTTTCTGTGCGTGCATAGAAAGCCTTAAATTGGTCTTGATTATTATAGCTTTCCATCGTAAAAGGACGCAAAATAATTGCAAAGGTCATCAATTTTTCTCTTTGCAAACTCAAGGAACATTCTTTTTGGACAGACATTTTCCGAAGTTGACCACCAGCGCGCAAGACTGACTATCGCACCGGAGTAATAATACGCCATAAGCTGAAGATTGTATCCGAGCTTTTCGCTGAAGCTTGCCTTGGACTGAATCTGTTCAATAATAAACTCTGCTATAGCGTCTGAAAGCGCATTTGTGAACGATGATGAGTAATGTTCGGAACTGACGCAGGACACAAATTCTTTGTTGTCATCAATGAATGAAATCACCTTTGCAACCATCTTCATGCAGGTTTCGTTCATCTGCTCGATTGAAAACTCTTTGTCTGATTTTTCAAAATCAAGCTCCGCAAGTTTCATTTTGAAGCAGCAGTTGAGAAAGTCGTGTTTATCAACAAAATGCTTGTAAAACGTCGCCCTGTGAACATTGGCTTCGGTGCATATTTCAAGAACTGTCAGGTCATCAAAATTCTTGTGTGCAAGAAGCCTGATAAGTGCCTCAGTCAGTTGGTTATAAGTCCTTCTGACGCGAATATCCGTTCTTTTGTTTTTGGTTTCCGTCATTGCTTTTCACCGTCCTCGTTAAGATTGGATTTAATATCGTCTCTGAGTTTTTGAATTCGCTCAAGCTGTTTCCGGATACTCTTTTCTATTGAAAGGTTGTTTCTGAAGAATCTGCTTGAGTATTTATTTTTATCTTTTTTGTCTCTGGTACCTTTTGAAAGTCTCAGCTCAAATTCATGAATAACATCCTGAAGCTGTTCAAAGACTTCGTCTTTCGTGTCGCTCAGCTTGTCTGCCTTGTTTTCAAGTGATTGCTGAATGGAGTTCTTTTTTGAGCCGAATGTTGTTTTAACGCTGTTGAATGTGTTTCCGATTGAGTCGAGAATACTGCTGAGTTTAACCTGAAGCTTTCTGATATCAAGAGCCTTGCGGACAGAGTTCGCAACGTCAATGAAGAAAACAACAAATATTCCAATGAGCATGAGACGTACGGTTTTAACGTCCAGGTTCATTATAACACCGTCAACATGGGGATGAATGAGCTTAACGAACGATATTGCAACAATACCCCAATAAAGAGTGTGCTTGAGACAGATTCTTCCTTTAACATTCAAAAACTCATAGGTATAATCCCACCATCTTGCGTGGAAAAGAACTTCCATGAGGACGCTTGTGATATATTCAACAATATCGCAAAGAACCATTCCGAGCAGAAAAACAAGAAGAGGCTTGTCTTTGAAGGGGTTATATAAGAATACCGTCATAACAAGCGCACCCGTTCCATAAATTGGACACATCGGGCCGGTGAGAAAGCCACTGTTTATGATCCTTTTTTCGCCGATTGAGCGGTATAGACTTTCTATAAACCAACCGGCAGCACTGTAAAAGAAAAACGACAGGATATACAATGGAATTTTATTCATGGCTAATCCTTTCAATGTCTTTTAAAAATCGTTGCTTATATTTTTTGCTCAGCGAATACATAAGCTCACGCGTTGCGCAGTATTTATCGGCAAGACTCACAATGAGACCCTCAGCATATTTCGGTGGAACAACCGTGAGCGGCCACATATGCCTTCTTATGCAGTTAAGTGTGATTGCATCGCTGTTTGAGTCAAGCTCCTTAGCGTTGAGTAAAGCATAGTGCGGATGCTTATATCCGTGAAGTTTATGCCATCTTCCGGTCTCCCCATCGCGCCAATCATAATAAAAAAGGTCATGCATCGTTGCACCTCTTGCGGCCGAACGGTAGTTGAGACCAAGGCGTTTGCAGATAACATAAGTGAGAAACGCAACGCCGGTTATGTGCTGGAGGCGGTTGATGTCCAGATGCTGCTCATATTTTGCAAGAGACTGAACTTCATCGGAAAAATATATATCGCCGACAACATCGAAAAACCCCTCGCTGTTGTTTTTAGTAAGTTTATATGTTTTGCAATAGTAATTATAAAGTTTTCCCAATTATAGCACCTGCCTGTCCTCATTAAATTTTTTCTCGATGAATTTTGCAACCGAATTATCTTTGTTGCTTCCGATTATTCCCGTTGCAATTTTTTTAAGCTCGCTACAGGCGTTTTCAACGGCGTAGCACTCATCGGCAACTTCAAAAAGCGGAATATCATTAATATTATCGCCAAAAGCAATGAGCTTGTCCGCTCCGAGCATTCTTTTGAGTTCGGCAGCGCCGCAACCTTTGTTCACTCCGGCACACATCGCCTCAAGGAAATAGCTGTCAGTATAGTTGTCGCCGTAAAAATTGCAAGTGATATCTTTGAACTTTTTCATCTCGCTATAAAGACTTTCAAGCGCTTCTTTTTTGTCAAGGGTAACAACGTAAACAAAATTACTGCTGCCGAAAAAGTCAAAAGCAGAAACCTGTTCAAATGTTTTATTGAAGAATGCTTCCCTCTCAGTAACATATGAGCGTATGTTATCATTGTCAAGTGCTTTATATTTCACAGTCAGTCTGTTGTCCCGTTCAAAATATAGAAGGGGATTCTTCCCGAATTTTGAAAAGAGAGAATCAATTTCTGATCCCGTTTCAGGCGGGATGGAGTGAATCGAGAGGGTCTTTTTTTCGGTCGGGTCATAGATGCAAACACCGTTCATCAGAACAAGCGGAACACGCAGGTCAACCTTTTTAAAAAGCGGAATAACCGTTGCATATGTTCTGGCGGTTGCGATTGAAAACAGCAGACCTTTTTCCGTGAGGTCGTTTATGATTGCCGCAGATTCGGCAGAAACCTTGGCGTCCGGATTTAAAAAGGTTCCGTCAAGGTCGGTTATAAATAGAGTTCGCATTTTTAAGACGTTCCTTTGTTTTTTGTCTCCGAATATTATATCATGCGATGCGCAAAAAGACAACTGTCTATGAAATTTTTTTAACCAAAAATATACATTCAATCGGGCAAAAAATATGTATAAACTATAAAATATGAAAAACCTATTGAAATATCGGAAAAACATAGTATAATATATAGCATATTATCCTGTGCGGTCGGCGTCCGTGGTGCGGCATTTTGCCTCGTTTTTCCGGGCGTTGGTTTCCGGCTGCATTTTGTTAAAGGGGACAAATAATGTTAGGTAAATTCGTCAGAGTACGTGTAACTTCCCCGATGCACTCTTATAATAAACGGTTCGGCTTCAGATATAAGCTGAACTACGGTATTGTTGAGGGCGGAAAAACTCAGAAGAATTCCGTTATCAGCGCTTACATTATGGGCATTAATCATCCGGTTAGGAATTTTGACGGAAGGGTTATTGCCATAGTCCGCCGTAACGGCGGAAAGGGTGTTGTCCTTGTTGTTGCACCTAAAAGCACACGCTATATTATTAACGATGTACGCCGCGCAATTGATTTTGCGGAGGGAAGGAACGGATTCACGCTTGAGTGTCTTTATGAAAGCTCTTGCGGCGCCGTTGTTTTCCGTAATGATAATAGCGACAAAAAATATCTGCTCATCCGCAACAAGCGCAGTGCGCACTGGGGCTTCCCGAAGGGTCATATTGAACCCGGAGAAAACCACGAGCAGACTGCCATCCGCGAGGTTCTTGAAGAAACCGGAATCAACATCAAAATCCTGCCGGGCTTTAAAAAGTGCTCCGAATATACAATTCAGGGCAGAATTGAAAAATCCGTTTCAATTTTTCTTGCTGAGACAGATGATGTTGAATATACAATTCAGGCTGAAGAAATTGAAGAATGCGGCTGGTTTTCTTATTCAGACGCGATTAAAACACTCAATTATGACAACGACAAGCGTATTCTTGAACAAGCCAGACAATATCTTCTTACTGACTGTATCGGGGGCTGAACATGGCTGAATCAATAGCTCGTTTTTTTGTTGATAACCTTGACGGAAAGGTTTCTTCCGAGATTATAGCTTTTATTATTTCAATGCTGCCGATTCTTGAGTTGCGCGGCGGGCTTATTGCCGCAAAACTTATGAACATTGAGTTCTTCCGTGCATTTATAATTTGCTTCATTGGCAACCTTCTTCCCATTCCGTTCATCCTTTTGTTTATCAGAAAGATTTTTGGCTGGCTCAAAAGATTTAAAAAGACAGAGAGGATTATTGAAAAACTTGAGGCGCGTTCAATCCGGAAAGCTGATAAAGTTAAAAAATACCGCCTTTTTGGGTTATTTCTCTTTGTTGCAATACCGCTTCCCGGAACGGGCGCATGGACGGGCGCTTTGGCTGCCGATCTTTTTGACATCAGAATCCGCCATTCATTTCCGACTATTGCCCTTGGCGTTCTCGCTGCCGGAATCATTATGTCTGTTCTTACATATGCAATTCCCGGAGCGTTCGGCTTTTAATCAAAAATATTGCGCGGCTTGCTTTTTGCAGGCCGCGCTTTTTCATATTCTCAGTTCATATTTAATTTCGGCAAGATGCTTCTGCATTGACCTTGTCAGAAGTTCTTCGCAGTCAGCAGATAAGCCGCAAAGTGGCAGCCGGCATTTTCCGGCGTCGATTCCGGCAATTTTAAGCGCTGCTTTAACCGGAACGGGATTAACGTCAATGAACAGGTTTTCAATCAACTCCATGCAGTCTTTCTGCATCCGTGCGCACTGTTCACATTCTCCGTTTATTCCGCACATAGCCATTTTATGCGTATATTGCGGCATTATGTTTGCAAGAACAGAGATGACACCTTTGAAACCGAATGAAGCACAAACCGAAACAAGGTCATCATTGCCGCAGTAGAAGTCAAGCTTATCTTCACAAAGCACGATTGATTTAATAAGCTTTGTTATGCAGGTGTCAGCCTCTTTCACGGCAACAATGTTTTCGTGCCGTGAAAGCTTTTTATATGTTTCAGGCTTTATATTCATACCTGTCCTTGACGGAACATTATAGACGATTATCGGTTTCAAAAGCTTTTCGGCAAGGGTGTAATAATGCTTTACAAGCCCCTCCTGCGAGGTTTTGTTGTAATATGGAGTAACCATCAGATGAGCATCCGCACCGCATTCTTCAGCTTTTTTTGCAACATCAAGGGTAAAGGAAGTGCTGTTGCTGCCGGTTCCGCAAATTAAAGGTACACGCCTTTTTATTGTCTCATTCGCAACAGAAAACAGTTCAAGCCTTTCCTCAACAGTAAGCGTTGAGCCTTCTCCCGTTGTTCCGCAAACAACAATGGCATCAGTATGATTTGCAATTTGAATTTCGATGAGTTTTTTAAAAAGCTCAAAGTTGATTTTTCCGTCCTTATCAAAGGGCGTTACCAAAGCAACGCCGCTGCCGATAAAGAGGGGAGTCATTACGATACCTCCGTTCAGTCAATATAACCCTCTGCGCAAAGCAATTCGGCAAGAAGCACTCCGCCGCCGGCAGCACCGCGCAGGGTATTGTGTGAAAGGCAGACGAATTTGTAATCATATTGTGTGTCCTCGCGGAGTCTTCCGATTGAAATTGCCATTCCGCCCTCAAGATTTCTTTGAAGCTTCGTCTGCGGAAGATTGTCTTCCGTAAAATAATGCAAAAACTGCTTTGGAGCACTTGGGAGGGAAAGTTCCTGAGCTCTTCCGGAATAATTCTTCCAGCAATCGAGGATTTCTTCGCGGTTCGGCTTTTTCCCATCCTCAAAACGCATGAAGACAGCACCCATATGACCGTCTGAAACAGGAACACGGATACACTGGGCGGTGAACGCCGGTGAAGAGGCATTCACAATTTTTCCGTCCTCAACCTTGCCCCAGATTTTGAGCGGTTCGGTTTCGCTCTTTTCTTCTTCGCCGCCGATAAACGGAATGACGTTATCAAGCATTTCCGGCCACGTTTTAAATGTTTTTCCGGCCCCGGAAATTGCCTGATATGTGCAGACAAGAACCTCTTTAATGCCGAATTTCCGGTCAAGCGGATAAATAGCCGGAACATAGCTTTGAAGTGAGCAGTTAGACTTGACTGCTATGAAACCGCGCTTAGTTCCAAGGCGCTTTCTCTGAGAATCAATAACCTTGATATGGTCAGCATTGATTTCTGGAATAACCATCGGAACGTCCGGAGTTGAACGGTGAGCACTGTTGTTGGAAATTACCGGACATTCCGCTTTTGCGTACGCCTCCTCAAGTGCTCTTATCTCGTCCTTTTTCATATCAACGGCGCAAAAGACAAAGTCAACCTCTTTTGCAATCTCCGCAATATCATCCGTTGCATTCTTAACGGTCAGAGATGCAATCTCCGCCGGAATTTCGCATTCAAATGCCCATTTTTCTCCAACGGCGTCCTTATAAGTCTTTCCGGCAGATCTCGGGCTTGCAGCAACAACCTTGACGGTGAACCACGGATGCTGCGAAAGCAGAAGAACAAACCGTTGACCGACCATACCCGTTGCGCCGATTATTCCGACATTGTATTTTTTCATGATATGCACCTCAATTTTTTAAGTATTTTAACGCAAACTGTTGCCAAAACTGTCAGATTGCACTATAATAAACAAGTTGTTTTATATGATATCACGAAAACTGCGATTCGTCAATCGTTTAACTGATTATATTGATTGCTTTGAGGTGTAAATATGCAAACATCGGATTTTTATTATGATTTGCCTAAAGAGCTTATTGCGCAGCATCCGGCCGAAAAAAGAGACTGTTCACGGCTCATGGTTATTGGAAGAAAAAGCGGAGAGATAAAACACGAGCATTTCTATAACATTGTTGATGAACTTAAAGCCGGAGACTGCCTTATCCTCAACAACACAAAAGTCCTGCCGGCAAGAATTTACGGCGTCAAGGAAGAAACGGGAGCGCACGTTGAATTTCTGCTGCTTGTCAACCGTGGAGATGATGTCTGGGAAGTTATAACCGGCCCCGGAAAAAGGGCTAAGCCCGGCTCGCGGTTCACATTTGGAAACGGTCAGCTCAAATGTGAAGTTTTGGATGTTCTTGAGGGCGGAAACAGACTTGCAAAATTTGAATATGAGGGTAACTTTTTTAATATTCTTGACGAAATCGGCCAGATGCCGCTTCCGCCGTATATCACCGAGAAGCTTAATGACCAGTCGCGTTATCAGACGGTATACAGCGAAAAACTCGGTTCTGCGGCGGCGCCCACAGCCGGCCTCCATTTCACCGAGGAATTGCTTGAGAGAATCAGAGAAAAGGGCGTTGAAATCGGATATGTTACGCTTCATGTCGGACTTGGTACTTTCAGGCCGGTCAAGGTTTCTGACATCACAAAGCATACTATGCACAGCGAACATTATTGGTTACCGAAGGAAACGGCTGAACTTATTAATAGGACCAAAGCTAACGGCGGCCGTGTAATTTCTGTTGGAACAACAAGTTGCCGAACTCTTGAATCGGTTGCAACTTTCAACGGAAAGATTGAGGAAAGCGAAGGCTGGACAGACATTTTTATCTATCCCGGCTATGAATTCAAGTGCATTGACGGACTCATTACAAACTTCCATCTTCCTGAAAGCACGCTGATAATGCTTGTCAGTGCATTTTGCGGCTATGAAAACACAATGCATTTTTATAAGGTTGCCGTTGAAAACAAGTATCGCTTTTTCTCGTTCGGTGATGCGTGTTTCATTGCCTGATAATTAGAAAATGGAGGAATGTACATTGCTCAACCAATTTTCAAGAACCGAGCTTCTTTTCGGAAAGGAAGCAATGGAAAAGCTTCGTAATTCCCGCGTTGCCGTTTTCGGCATCGGCGGAGTCGGAGGATATGCCGTTGAAGCTTTGGCAAGGTCAGGCATCGGAGCTCTTGATCTTGTTGATGATGACAAAATCTGTTTGACAAACATTAACCGCCAACTTTTGGCAACGTGTGATTCCGTTGGAAAATATAAAGTTGATGAGGCTGAATGTCGGATAATGTCAATCAATCCAAAATGTAAAGTTGAAACCTATAAAACATTCTATCTCCCAGATACTGAAAGTTTATTTGATTTTTCAAAGTATGATTACATTATTGATGCAATCGACACCGTATCAGGAAAGCTGGCACTAATTGAGAATGCAAAAAAAGCCGGTGTTCCGATAATTTCTTCAATGGGTGCAGGCAACAAGCTTGACCCGACTGCTTTTGCTGTTGCGGACATCTATTCAACTTCGGTCGATCCGCTTGCACGGGTAATCAGATATGAATGCAGAAAGCGCGGAATTAAAAGTCTTAAGGTTGTATATTCTCAAGAGAAGCCAACGCGCCCAATAAATGATACTGAGGCGGGTTGTCGCAATCATTGCATTTGTCCCCCCGGAACACAGCGAAAATGTACTGTGCGACGCGATATTCCGGGCTCAACTGCTTTTGTTCCGTCCGTTGTTGGTTTAATAATCGCCGGAGAAGTTATTAAAGACCTTGCCGGAATTAACGGAAAGTAAAACATTTGAAAGAGGTAATTCATGTATAAGCTTTTAAAAACCGAAAACACCGCCAGGCGCGGAGAATTTGTTACCGTTCACGGAACAATCCAAACGCCTGCATTTATGAATGTTGCAACCTGCGGAGCAATCAAGGGTGCTTTGTCTGCGCTTGACCTTAAAGAGCTGAAGTGTCAGGTTATGCTTTCAAACACATATCACCTCCATGTCAGACCGGGTGACCGACTTGTTGCCGAAATGGGCGGACTGCATGAGTTTACACGCTGGGACGGGCCCATTCTTACAGACAGCGGCGGTTTTCAGGTGTTTTCCCTTGCCGGACTGCGCAAAATAACCGAGGAAGGAGTAACTTTTGCTTCCCATGTTGACGGCAGACGCATTTTCATGGGGCCGGAAGAGAGTATGGAAATTCAGTTAAACCTCGGCTCAACCATTGCAATGGCATTTGATGAATGCGTTGAAAACCCTGCTGAATATAAATACGCAAAACAATCGTGTGAACGGACTGTCCGTTGGCTTGAGCGCTGCAAAAAGAAAATGGCTGAGCTTAACGCAAAAGAGGGGACTATCAACCCACACCAGCTTTTGTTCGGAATCAATCAGGGCTGTACTTTTGAGGATCTCCGCATTGAAAACATGAAGCAGATTGCTGCACTTGACCTTGACGGCTACGCAATCGGCGGACTTGCCGTTGGCGAACCTAAGGAAGATATGTATAGAATTATATCTGCCGTTGAGCCGTATATGCCCAAGAATAAAATTCGCTATCTCATGGGCGTCGGAACACCTGGCAATATCCTTGAAGCAGTCAGCCGCGGAGTTGACCTTTTTGACTGCGTTATGCCGAGCAGAAATGCACGCCACGGACATCTTTTTACTCATAAAGGTATCATCAATATAAATAATGCCAAATATGAAAGAGATGCACTTCCGATCGACCCGGAGTGTGACTGTCCGACCTGCCGGAATTTTTCGCGTGCATATATTCGGCATCTTTTTAAGTGCAAGGAAATGCTTGCAATGCGTCTTTGCGTAATGCATAATCTTTATTTTTACAACAGTCTGCTTGAAAGAATACGTTTTGAACTTGACAACGGTACATTTGAAGAGTTCAAAAATGCAAATGTTGATCTATTAGACACAAGAATCTGAGTTTTTTTCGACTTTTTACTGCTTTTTGGCTTAAATCTTCAAATATCTCTTGCAAAGTCTGAGAATAACCTGTATAATATTTTCATTATGTTTTTTGGAGGAACAAGAAAATGAACTTAATTTTTGCAACTGGCGGCTCAGGCGCCGCAACCGGAAGTAGCCCAACAACAATGATTCTTCTCCTTGTTGGTATGTTCGCCGTTATGTATTTTGTTATGATTCGTCCGCAGAAGAAGAGACAGAAGGAAGAGCAGGAAATGCGTAATGCCGTTGAAATCGGCGACGAAATTACGACTATCGGCGGAATTTGCGGCCGCGTTGTTACCGTTAAGGAAAACCACCTTATCATTGAAACCGGCGCCGACAGAAACAGAATGCAGATTACCCGCTGGGCAATCCAGAGCAATGACACCGCCAACGCAAGACTTGCCGCCGAAAGAGCCGCCGCTAAGGAAGCTGCCGATAAGGCTAAAGCCGAAAAGAAGGCCGCAAAATCAAAGGGTAAAAAAGAAGACTAAGTTTAGGTAATAATTGAAATGACCTCGTCATATCTTTAATCAAGAGGATATGGGGAGGTCTTTTTTCATGGCTTCAAAAAGAATCAAAAAATCGAAACAGTTTTCACAACTTTCGCTGCCGGTCAAAATCTTCCTAAAAACGCTGTTTTTGACATCGGTGCTCTATACGCTTGCTTTTCTTCTTAGCGCTGCCGTTGGCCTTTCAATGAACATTTCAAAAGGCAGCGCGTTTTATCTTTCCGTCTTTGCCTTTTCATGCTGTTCGTTTGCCGGTGCTTTTTATGCCGGAAGAAAAATACATAAAAACGGAATATCAATAGGTTTTCTGTTTTGTCTGCCAATGAATTCCGTTGTAATAATTGCCTCTGTTGCTTCAAACTCTTTTAAAATTGATTTAACAGCGCTTATTTCGTTTTTTATTTTGAGCGTTGCAGCAATGCTTGGCGGAATTGTATCTGTTAACATGAGAATCAAGGTCAAAAAGGGGCGCATAAAGTGAAAATCAATGCTGTTATAACAAAAAAACCGCGCATTAAAGCGCAGAGTGATAGATTTGATATGTTCGACCGAACGCTGCTTGCAATTTTTGGGGCAATGTTCATCTCTGTCATTGCCGGCGCTATTGTTTATAAAATTAAAAGCTCATCATTCAGTCCGGCTGTTTTTGACACGTTTGTTGCTTTTTCTACCGATATCACCGGAAAAAGCTTTTTTGAAGCATTTTCCGGTTTTTTCGCGGCAGACTTGTCCATACTTGTTATTATTACGATTTTCGGCGTCAGTGCATTTGGGCGTGTTCCAATTCTTGCAACGTCCGTTTTCAGAGTTTTCGGTGTTGGCGCTCTCGGTGCATACCTTTTTGATAAGTTTGGCTTTGCAGGGTTAAAGTATTTTTTGATAGTCATTATTCCGGGTAGATTGTTTATGTTTTTTGCTCTGCTTCTTTCTGTTCAAAACTGTTTTCAAACTTGTTGCAAAACACGGAGAATATTAAACGGAAACAGCACCGAGTCAATAAATTTTAAGTTCTATCTTTTGCGCAATGCGGTTGCCGCAATAATATTTGTTGTCGCAGCCCTGACGGATACTTTGCTTTTGCGCTTTGTTTCCGGTCATTTTCTGCCCGTGTTATGATAAATAAGCATTACCGAATATCCGCAAGATTGATATTTGGTAATGCTTATATTTATTTTCGCCGCACTTTGTTAAGAGGACTGTTTTCAATGGCGGCACGGACTTGTTTGTTTTCAACATGGGTATAGATTTCGGTTGTTGATAGGTTTTCATGGCCTAACATTTCCTTAAGAACAAGAATGTCGGTATCATTATACTGATATAAAAGTGTTGCAGCCGTGTGACGCAGCTTATGAACGGAATAATGCTGGCCGTCAAGTCCGATTTTTTTCAGATAATTATAAACCATCAACTGAACTGCCTGTCTGCCAATACGCTTTCCAAGCCGGCTGACGAAAAGTGCACTTCTTGCATCTTCACCTTTGAGTCCATCTGCCGGTCGAACAGCCATATATGATCTAATTGCGCTTACGCAGGCACCGTTAAGATAGAGCATTCTTTGTTTGTTACCTTTGCCGGTAACTTTCATCGTGCATTCCTCAAGGTTAATATCGCTCAAATTAAGGCCGACAAGCTCCGCAAGGCGTAATCCGCAGTTCAAAAAAATTGTAAGAATGCAATAATCACGCGCGGCATTTTCACCATCAACCGCATTGAGAAGAGCTACACTTTGTTCAAGAGTAAGGTAACGCGGCAGTTTCTTTTTATCTGATGGAAGCTGCAAGTGTGAAACCGGGTTGCTCGGGATATACTTCATATTGTCAGCAATATATTTGAAAAAGCCGCGTATTGACGAAGCCTTTCTGTTCCTTGTTGATAGATTATTTGTGCGTTCAGAAGTGCAATATGCAAGAAACGCATAAATATCTGCGATTGAAATCTTAGATAGAAAATTGTCGTCTATAAATGAAAGATCATAGTCGTTCTTTATATCGGAAGGGGAAATATGTTCTTTTTTTGTGGCAGCAAGATATTCAAAAAGCAGACGTAAATCACGAACATATCCGTCGGCTGTAAGTTTTGAGCAGCCTTTGACTGCAAGCATATAGCTGACAAATTCGTTGACTCGTTCCGGAAGCAGGCCGGAATCATATTCAGTCATAGGTTCACCTCAGTTCCAAGCGGTATTATCTGATATTTTATATTGTGGTTTTATTATAGCATATTTGAGGAAAGTTTTGGTTAATATTATGAAAATTACTCCCCTCAACCATACAAAATATTTATTTTGTATGGTTGACAATGTTGAAATATTCCCTTAAATTTTTCACTGTATCAAAAAAACCCGAACAAGTTATATCTGTCGGGCTTTAATAGACTGTATTTATCCTTTCTTCAAAAGCAACCATACCGCCTATATCCGTAAGTACATGGTTTTTTAAAAATGAATACTTGCAGCCTTGCTTATTTAAAAACGCATCAATTTTGCAAAAGTCACGATGCTTGGTAATATCACCGAAAAAAATAATATGATTCTTATCAATTAATGCGCTCGCACCACCAATAAAACCGTATTCATGACCCGGCAATTCAATATCACCCTTGCCAATCAACAATACATCAATTCCGTTTTCAACGCAGGCTTTTTTAATTGAAAAATCATCGGTAATTACTGCATTCCCATTTACAATACAGGTTGAACATTTTGCATAGCCCTGCCTGACATTAATTTTGAAACAATCCATATTCTTTATAATTTCATCGGCAACATCTATTCTTCCGATAATTTTGCCGGAAAGCAAGGCAAAATTCAGTCTGCAATCGTTCGGATAGCTTCCGCTAACATGGTTTTCAGCAAAAATTACTTTTATTCCGTGCTTTTTTAACGGATCGGCAAGCGCAGCCTGACTTCTGTCAAGCAATATTTTTCCGTATCCCAAATAAAGTGTGTTAATATCTGCATGGCAGGAAATTGCCGAATCAATATAAATGTTTTTTGCTGTGTTCAAAACACTAATGCCGAAAGACTCAACAAACTCTAAAAGCTCCTGGTCTGTCTTTCCGATAATTGCAGTTTTAACGGGAAAATCCGGAAGATTTCCGTGTTTTATAAAGCTCATGTTATTAAAGCCTCAAACGCCTGTCTAATTGTTCTAACGCCGACAACCTCAATTCTTTTTGCTAATTCAGCCGGAACGGATTTAAGGTTGTGTCTGGGAATAATGCATTTGCTGAACCCGAGACGCGCTGCCTCTTTAACGCGCTGCTCACAATGGGAAATTGCTCTCACTTCACCGGCAAGACCAATTTCTCCGAAAGCGAGAACATCGTCGCGGATTGCATAATCCTTGAGCGATGAAACAAGAGCCATTGCGATTGTCAGATCAAGCGCAGGCTCATCAAGCTTCATGCCACCGACAATGTTGATATATGCATCAAAATTGCTCAGGAAGTACCCTCCCCTCTTTTCGAGTACGGCAATAAGCATGGCCATTCTGTTGTAATCAAAGCCGTTTGTCATCCTGCGCGGATTGCCATATGCCGTAGGTGTTACAAGGCCTTGTATTTCTGCAAGAATAGGTCTTGTTCCCTCCATTACACAGGCAACGCAGGTTCCCGGGGTATTCTTTGGCCTTCCGGCAATAAGCATCTCTGAAGGGTTTTCAACCTCGTCAAGCCCTCTGTCTGTCATTTCAAAAACACCTATCTCGTTTGTTGAACCAAAGCGGTTTTTAACGGCGCGCAGGATTCTGAACGAAAGATTCCGTTCACCCTCAAAATACAAAACAGCGTCAACAACATGCTCAAGAACTTTGGGACCGGCAATGTTTCCGTCTTTGTTAACATGACCGACCATTATGACGGGAACAGACATCGACTTTGCAACACGCATAAGCAAATTCGCGCATTCTCTGACCTGTGTTACACTACCCGGTGAGGATGAAACCTCGGTGTAATTCATAGTTTGAACCGAGTCAACAATAACAATATCCGGCCCAACACTTCTGATATGTTCGCATACAGCCTGAACATCGGTTTCGCAAAGTATACGCAAATTATCCGTTGTCACTTTCAATCGCTCGGCGCGCAGTTTAATCTGGTTGTATGATTCTTCACCGGAAACATACATAATATTGAGCTTTTTTCCGAGCTGCTGACAAATTTGAAGAAGAATGGTTGATTTACCTATGCCGGGGTCGCCGCTGAGCAAAACAAGCGAGCCTTTGACAATTCCGCCTCCAAGAACTCTGTCAAGCTCTGACATACCCGTTTTATAGCGTATTTCATTGTCCGGTTCAATCTCATTAAGGGCATATGAACGGACGCTTGACGGTTTTGCGGATTTGGCGGCTGACGAAGGACTTTGCGCAATCCTTGTTTCTTCCTGCAAAGTTGCCCACTCGCCGCATTCAGGGCATTTTCCGAGCCATTTCGGCGTCTCATAACCACAAGCTGAGCAGACAAAAACTGTTTTTGACTTCTGAGCCAACTATTATTCACTTCCTTTTTTATGTACCGCTGATTGAGTGGCAAACATCAAATTTGCGCTTGCATATCAGTCAATCAGCGGTTACTCAAGCAGCTTCACGGTTGCTGAGATATTTCAAGACACCGTCTGCGATTGAGACGGCCATTTTTTTCTGGTATCTTTCATCATTTAAAAGCTGGGCTTCTCCGGGATTTGAAAGGAAACCGCATTCAACCATTACGGCAGGTGTTTTTGCGTGATAAAGCAAATATATTTCCGTTCCTGAAGGCTTGATTTTCCTCGTGTTTTCGTTTTGGAGCTTTTCAACAATAGAGCTTTGGATGCATTCGGCGATGATTTTGCTTTGTTGGTCATTCTTTGAATAGAACACCTGTGCACCGTGATACTTACTCTGGTCAAAATGATTTTGATGAATGCTCAAAAAAATGCTGTCAGGATATTTCAGCATGATGTTCATTCTGTTTCGGATATCCGAAACCTTTTTTTCACGCATTGCGTTGCAGCCGCTGTCATAAATCAGGCAGTCGGTTTCGCGTACGGTAACGGTTTCAAAACCGAGCGATTCAAAAACCGCTTTAAGCTTCATTGAAATTGAAAGGTTGATGTCTTTTTCAAGAATGCCGCTTGAGGACTGCGCTCCGCCATCCTCTCCGCCGTGACCGGCGTCAATGATTATCACAGGAAGCGCATTGGTTTTGCTTTCGGATTTTGCCGTTGAATAAACAATGTCAATGCCGAATATCAGCAAGGCTGAAATGATAACGGCAGAAAGTGTGAAAACAAATTGTTTTGCACTGACAATCTTATATATTTGTCTTTTCATAGTAATCACCCGTAAATTACTATGGCACAGCAGCACAAAAAATGAATCGGACAAAACCGAAACATCCGTTTCTTGACAACTGAGGGAAAATGCTGTATAATTTGAAAAGCATATGCGGGTATGGTGGAATTGGCAGACACGCAAGATTTAGGATCTTGTGCTTTGCGGCGTGCAGGTTCGACCCCTGTTACCCGCACCAAAAACAGCGGTTTTGCGTTTTGACGCGCCGCTGTTTTTTTGTTTTTAACAACAAAACTTAGTCATCTGATAAAACTATGTTCTGAAGTTCAAGTATATACTTTTTGCGGTGCATTTCTTCGTTTGTATCAAGTGAATATGCACCGTTTTCAAGTTTCAGGACACTCCCCTCTTTAACATTGCTTGGGAGAGTGGCAAGTGGAATCTCAATTAACGACATATCTTCCCTTTCGCAGATTGCAATCATGTTTTCAATCCTGTCAACGCTCAGATATTCCATTGTTTCCTCCTGTTATTTCTGCGTTTTAATGCTGTAACCACTGTCGGTGCAAAAAACCGTAATGCTGCCCGACTTATCGGTACGGTAATACTTAATATTGTTATCTTGAAGATACTTGATAACCTCTTCATGCGGATGACCGTAGGAATTGCCTTCACCGCAGGAAATTACGGCGAGGTTTGGAGATGCAGCGGAAAGGAAACTGCTTTCAAGCGAAGTTTTGCTTCCGTGGTGACCCATAAGCATTATATCGCACGAAAGGTTCGGTGAAAGTGTCATAATATCCTTCATCTCCGGCTTTTCGGCGTCACCGGTCAAAAGAAAGGTTGTTGAATTGACATCGGCTCTGCAAACAACGGACATATTATTAAGATCATTTTCCTGAGAAACGGGACCAAGAATTTCAAAATTGATTTTTCCGACCGTATAACTCTTTCCGGGCTTTGCGGCAATGGCCTTGATTTTCTTCTGAGCTATTGTTTCAAGAAGATTCTGATAGGTTTTTGTTGTCGGCACATTTTCGGCCGCAAGTTTAGGCATAATGATTGCACCGACATCAACACTGTTAAGAACTGCTGTCAGCCCTCCGATATGATCGGTGTGCGGATGAGTTGCAATAACATAATCAAGCTTTTCAACGCCTTGAGATTTGATGTAACGCACAACGGACTCGCCGTACTCTTTCTCGCCGGCGTCAATGAGAACACCGCTTTTTTCCGATTGAAGAAGCACTGATGAACCTTGGCCGACATCAATAAAATGCACACCGGTAATGTTTCCAGCGTTCAAAACGGTGTTGTTTACAGAATCAAAACTCTTGTTGAATCTGCCGAGTATAACCGCAATGACGGCAACGATAAAGGCCAGTGACGCGAAAAAAGATTTTTGTTTACTTTTTCTTCCTCTTTTTGCCATTATATCCTCCGTAATTTGACTTGCGCGGTGATTGAGCACCGCTGAAGCGGCCATTGCTAAGCGGTTTTATCAGGCATTTTTCTCCGTTACCGATAAGGTCATACCTTCCGGCTTTTTTGAGTGCCTTTTCAATTATGCTGCGTTTTGACGGATCGTAATATTGAAGAAGTGCGCGCTGCATTGCCTTTTCCTCAGGCGATACCGCAACGTAAACCTCCTTCATTGTGTAAGGGTCGAGCCCGGTATAGAACATACAGGTTGAAATTGTTCCCGGAGTCGGATAAAAATCCTGAACCTGTTCCGGACGGATGGAACGCTTTTTCAAAAACAGCGCAAGTTCAATCGCATCATTTAGCGTTGAACCCGGATGTGATGACATCAGATACGGAACAAGGTACTGCTGTTTGTTATTGCTTTTTGAAAGCTCAAAATACTTCTTTGAAAAATCAATGTATGCCTCAATATGCGGCTTGCCCATTTTGTCAAGCACCGCGGCTGAACAGTGTTCAGGCGCAACTTTAAGCTGACCGCTGACATGATAGCGCACAAGCTCTCTGAAAAACTCATCGCTTTTGTCTTTGAGCATATAATCATATCTGATTCCGGAGCGAATAAAAACTTTTTTAACATTCGGAAGCTTTCTGACTTCACGCAAAAGTTCAAGATAATCACTGTGATCGGCAACAAGAGCCGGACAGGGCTTCGGAGCAAGGCACTTCTTCCCCTTGCAAAGACCGGCTTTAAGCTGTTTTTCACACGATGGAAAACGAAAATTGGCTGTCGGCCCTCCGATATCATGGATATATCCCTTGAAATCCGAAAGTTCAGTGAGCTTTTTAGCCTCGTTAAGAACCGATTCATGGCTTCTGCTTGTTACAAAACGCCCTTGGTGAAAGGCAATGGAGCAAAAATTGCAGGCGCCAAAACAGCCGCGGTTATGCGCGATTGAAAAACGAACTTCTTCAATTCCGGGAACTCCCCCATCCTTTTCATAAACCGGATGGTAGGTTCTGGCATATGGCAAAGCATAAACACGGTCCAGCTCCTCGGTAGTCAGCGGCGGCATCGGAGGATTTTGAACAAGCATTTTCTTGCCGTGCTTTTGTTTTATAAGCTTTCCTCTGATGTGATCCTGCTCGTCCTGCTGAATCCGGCAGGAAACGGCGTATTCTTTTTTGCTGGCACAAACATTTTCAAAGGATGGGCATTCTGCGCCGTAAAGCGGTGTCTCATCCGTGTTGCAAATATAGCACGTTCCACGGACATCGCGTATTGACGAAACGGGTTCACCGTTTCGCAGACGTTCGGCAATTTCTGCAACCTGGTTTTCACCCATGCCGTAAATGAGGAGATCCGCCTGCGAATCAAAAAGAATTGAGTGTCTGATTTTGTTATCCCAATAGTCATAATGTGCGAAGCGACGTAAAGACGCCTCAAGGCCGCCGATAATTATCGGTATATCGCCATAGGCTTCTCTGATTCTGTTGCAATAAACAATTACGGCTCTGTCCGGGCGCAGGCCGATTTTTCCGCCGGGAGAATAGGCATCAGTGCTCCGCCTTTTCTTTGCAACGGTGTAGTGTGCAACCATTGAATCAATGTTTCCGGAGGAGACCATAAAGCCGTATTTTGGCCTTGAAAAGCGCATAAAAGCCTCCTTGCTATGCCAATCCGGCTGAGCAAGGAAGCCGATTTTGAACCCGTGCGATTCAAGAACTCTTGTAATAATTGACGCACCAAAGCTGGGGTGGTCAACATAGGCATCTCCGCTGACATAAACGAAGTCAACCTCGTTCCACCCGCGCTTTTTCATTTCGTCATAACTGATAGGTAAAAACTTGTTCATTGTTCCTCACTGATCTGACAAAACGTCATAATCATCCTGTCCGACATTTCTTGAAGCTTTGATTTCTGCAAGCTGGAGCGGAGTCATCAGAACTTTTCGCGGTTTGCTGCCCTCCGATGGGCCAACAATTCCGCGCTGTTCAAGCTCGTCCATAATGCGCGCAGCTCTTGCATATCCGAGACCCAGCTTACGCTGGAGAAGTGTTGTTGAAGCCGCCTGACAGCTGACAACAACCTCAATGGCGGCAATCACCTTTTCATCGGCTGAACCGGCCTCATCACCGGCGGAAGCCTGCGCAGACTTCTTTTTGTTATCGGCAGCGGCGTTGCGTGCAATTTCGTCCATAACGTCGTTGTCATACTCAACTTCTTCCTGCTCTTTAATAAACGAAACAACATTTTCAATTTCTTCATCGGAGAGGAACGCACCCTGAATTCTAACGGGCTTAGACATTCCGACCGGATTGAAGAGCATATCTCCGTTACCCAGAAGCTTTTCGGCACCAACGGTGTCGAGAATCGTTCTTGAATCAACCTGAGACGAAACAAAAAGTGAAAGTCTGCTCGGAATGTTCGCCTTGATAATTCCGGTGATAACATCAACAGACGGGCGCTGCGTTGCAACAACAAGATGCATACCAGCGGCTCGTGCTTTTTGCGCAAGGCGGCAAATTGAATCTTCAACCTCTTTTGGCGAAACCATCATGAGGTCATTGAGCTCATCAATAAAAATGACAATCTGGGGCATGAATTGCTGCTCCGGATGATTGAGGACATATTTATTGAAGCCCTTGATGTCACGGACACCACAGGCAGAAAATGCTTTATAGCGGTTTTCCATCTCGCTGACCGCCCACGCAAGCGCACCAGCGGCCTTTCTAACATCGGAGATAACGGGAACAAGCAGGTGCGGTATTCCGTTATAAATTGAAAACTCAACCTGTTTCGGGTCAATCATCAGGAGCTTGACTTCAGACGGCTTGGCCTCATAAAGAATACTGACAATCATGCAGTTGAGACAAACGGATTTTCCTGAACCGGTGGTACCTGCGATGAGAAGATGCGGCATTTTTGCAATATCAGTGCAGGTAGCATTACCCGTGATATCCTTTCCGAGCGCAACATTCAGCTTGCTTTTAGCGTTTTGAAAGTCAGAAGAAGAAATTATTTCTCTAAGTGTAACCATTGACTTATGCTGGTTCGGAATTTCTATTCCGACAGCGGACTTATTCGGAATCGGCGCCTCAATTCTGACACCGGCAGAAGCAAGATTCAGCGCAATATCATCGGCAAGGTTGGTGATTCGGTTGATTTTTACACCCGGCGCCGGATGAAGTTCATATCTTGTTACCGACGGGCCGCGGCTGACGCCAATAAGATTTGTTTCAACACCAAAACTCTTGAGAGTATCAACAAGCTTTTTTGCCGTTGTTTTCATCTCGGCCGCATAGTCTCCTGCCCTGCTGAAATCAGGTTCCCTCAGGCAATCAATAGGTGGAAGGCAATACTCTCTCCGTGGTCTTTTTTCATCGGTATAACTTTTAACTTCTTCAATATTTTTCTTTGCGTTGAAATCCGCTTTTGTGATTGCTGCGTCAACAATATTCTGAGCCTCGGCGTCAAGATCCGGTTCCTCAGCAGCATCTATAACCTCTTCAAAACCGTCCGGAAGCTCATTTTCCTTGGTGTTAAGTCCTGCGGCGGCTTCGATAGCCTCGCTGATATCTGAATTCTTTTCAGATATCGGTTCAACGTCCTCTGTTTCAATAATTTCTTCGCGCTCGGCTTTTTCCCTTTTTAAAGCATTGATATCTTCCTCGGAGAAAGTGAAAAGCCTGTCCTGCGGCTTATATGGACGTGCAGTACGTTTTTTCCGCCTGACAGACATATTGTCGTCAAGCTCAATCTGCGTTTTTGAAAAATCAAAAGCATCGTCAGCGGAAAGTTTTTCCCTTTCACGTTCTGCCTCGGCTTCGAGCCTTTCCTGCTCGCGTTGTTCGCGTCTTTCAAGACGTTTGATTTTCCGTTGCTCACTGCTTTCATCAAGCTTCTCTTTTGAGTCGTTGATTGCGTTTGAAACACAGTCGCTGACCGAGGAAAAGCTGATATTGAGAAACAAGAAAAGGAAAACGGCAAGCAGCAAAACGGCAACAACGAAAGCTGCGGCTTTGCCGAGAAGATGCAGCAACCCGCCGCCGAAAACAGCACCAAGAACTCCGCCGGTAACAGAAAAAGAAGCGTTAAAATTTTTGCCCAACTCATATGCCGAGGAAAGCTGACTCAGAAATTCTTCTTTTCCTCCGGTTGTAATGGAGTTAACAGCAAGGTGTATTACGGCGCTGAACATTCCCGACGTTAAAAAAGCGCAAACGGTGGTCAGTACACACGAGCGTTTAAGCGTATTCAACGCAACGCGAACCCCGATGATAAGAAGAAAAATATCAAACAAATAAAAGCCAAGTCCGAAGAAACCGAAGAAAAAGCCCCTGACAGAAGCCCAAACATTCCGGCCGGGAATGAACGCAACCGTCAAAAGAATCAATGAAACAATAAGATAAACGAACATTATTGCCGAACGGTGGCTCTCATAAAAGCTTGGTTTTTGCTTTTTGTTGCTTTTTTTCTTTCCCGAGGGCTTCTTTTTTGTTGCGGAAGTTTTTTTGGATTTTGTTGTTTTTGAATTTGCCATTTAAATGCCTCACAAAGTAGTGTGTTATGGGGAAATATTGAAAACATTGCCGCCGTTTTTTGCGGCGGCCGAATTATATCAAAGGACGAAAAGCACGGCAACACTGACAGCCGCAAATATAATTGAAAAAATGCTGAAATAGAGACAGGTCTTTCTGAAGTCGATTTTTGAAATGAGATGAATCATCACACCGCTTCCAACGGCTGAAAAAACAACGCAAAGAATAATCACAACAGGGTTAAGCACAATGCCGGTCATTGCAGCGCGTACAAGTCTGAAAACATTGGTAATAAGTATTGACGGAGCAATATAGGTCAAAATTTCGCGTACTATTACTCTGTTGTCAACATCGGAAATCAAGAAGCCTGTTGCCCCCATTGAAACGCTTGAAATTCCCGGGAAAAAGTATGATGCAACTTGATAAATTCCGAATCTTATAAGAGATTTCCAATCTGATGATCTTTTTGTCTGTGCATATTTCTGCTTCACATACCAGCTTCCGAGCAAAAGGAAAAGGCCGCTGACCGCGCAGCAAACGGCGGTAACGAGAAGATGCTCCGAGCCTATTTGCTCGCTGAAATAGTCAAGCAAAAACTTGTCTTTTTTATAAGGAACAAACATAACTACCGCCGGAATAAGAGATATGAGCAGATTGAGCATAAATTTGCGGTATCCGCTTCTGTTCGGCATAGTGGATTTTTTTGTGCTAAACAAAGCTTTAAAACCTTTTGAATATATTTTGCGCAGTGAAATAAAAATTGCAAGAGAAAACGTAACAGATATTATTGAGTAATAAAAAACCAACAACTGTGTACTTTTATTAAAATCAAGAATATAGCTAAGAAAGGAATATGACGCAGCATATGAAAACGGAAGCGGAGCAAGAAGTCCGCAAATTAAAGAAATGACCGCAATTTTAATGTATTCTATCATAAATTTCCTCCGACATAAACATCTTGCATGTTCCGGTGCAGCAATTTTGCCACTGAAACAAAGTTTTTGAACATAAAGTTATTATAACATAAAACAAACGCAAGAGCAAGAAAAAACAGGAAAAAACCGCCCTGCAAAAAGCAAAACGGTTTTATACTGTTAATGTTGGTGTTCGCCGAATATACGAATTTTATTTTTCGGACGATTCGGCTTCAATGTCGGAATCATTTTCGCCCTCAAGAGTGCCTTTCATCAGCTTTTCAAAGTCTGCGGCATCAATTTTTTCGTGTTTAATAAGATACTTTGCAAGCTCATGAAGCTTATCGGTATTGGCCTTGAGAATTGCTTCGCACTTTGCATATGATTCTTTGACAATGCGGTTAATTTCCGAATCAATTTCGGACGCAACAGTTTCGGAATAGTTGCGCATATTGTTATAATCTCTGCCGAGGAAGATTTCATGGTTGCCGGAGCTGTATGAAACCGGTCCGACAAGATCGCTCATTCCGTAACGGGTAACCATATCTCTTGCGAGATCGGTTGCACGCTCAATATCGTTTGAAGCACCCGTTGAAATATCACCGAGAATAAGTGCTTCGGCAACACGGCCGCCGAGGAGAACAACAATATCGTCAAGCATATCACCGCGTGCTTTATATGAGCGTTCCTCCTTCGGAAGCGACATCGTAAAGCCGCCGGCCATACCGCGGGGTATGATTGAAACCTGATGAACGGGATCCTGACTCGGAAGATTATAGGTTGCGATTGCATGGCCGGATTCATGGTAAGCAGTAAGGCGCTTTTCTTTTTCACTGATCTTGCGCGACTTCTTTTCTGTTCCAACAACAACTTTGATTGTTGCTTCTTCAATTTCAGCCATTGTGATGGCCTTTTTATTACGTCTTGCGGCAAGAAGCGCGGCCTCATTAAGGAGGTTTTCAAGATCGGCACCGGTGAAACCGACTGTTGACTGAGCAATAACATCAAGTCTGACATCGGGAGCAAGGGGCTTTGTTCTTGAGTGAACTTTAAGGATAGCTTCGCGGCCTTTGACATCGGGATATCCGACCGTTACCTGGCGGTCAAAACGTCCGGGTCTGAGGAGTGCCGGGTCAAGAATATCAGGGCGGTTGGTGGCGGCGATTATAATTACGCCTTCGTTGGCACCAAAACCGTCCATCTCAACAAGAAGCTGGTTGAGAGTCTGCTCACGCTCGTCATGTCCGCCGCCCATTCCTGCACCGCGGTGACGTCCGACTGCATCAATTTCATCAATAAAAAGGATTGCCGGAGCGTTTTTCTTAGCCTGAGCAAAAAGGTCACGGACACGCGATGCACCGACACCGACATACATTTCAACAAAGTCCGAACCGGAAATTGAAAAGAAAGGAACACCGGACTCGCCTGCAACAGCTTTTGCAAGAAGCGTTTTACCGGTACCCGGAGGGCCAACAAGCAAAACGCCCTTAGGTATTCTTGCTCCAAGTTCATTGAAACGGGCAGGATTCTTTAGGAATTCAACAATTTCGCTCAGTTCTTCCTTTTCCTCGTCTGCACCGGCAACATCGTCAAAGGTTGTTTTAACCTTTGCATCTTTACCGAGAGTAACACGCGCTTTTCCAAAACTCAAAGTGCGGTTGTTTTCGCCGACGATTGTTTGACCCATTTTCTTGGAGAAATAAATCATAACTCCAACAACAAGAATACCGGAAAGAAGCATCGGAAGCATACTCGCCCACCAGGACGAATTTGAACCGGCTTTGTAGTCATATTTTATAGCCTTATCCGGATTCTGTTCGTTATACTCAATAACACCCTCGTGAATATCCTTAACAAAAAGGTCAACGCTGGGCAGTGTATATTTTTTTTCAGTCTCGTCACCTGCAAGTTTATATGTCAGAGCCCCGCTGCTGAGGTTAACTGAATATTCGGTGACTTTGTGGCTGTTGAAAAGGTCAACAACCTCGTAATACTTCATTTTGGTTGCATTTTGAGAATTCAGAAAAATTGCAATGAAGATTATCATAGATATCGGGAGCAACAAATAAAGAAGATTGCCCCATTTTCTGTTTCCGGTGTTCATTAAACACGCCCCTTTTTCTCTTATATAAAAGAGCTAATATATTCTTCTGCCGCTTATTTTGTGTATATTTCCGGCTTAAGGATTCCGATAAACGGAAGATTGCGGTATTTCTGGTTGTAATCAAGACCGTATCCGACAACAAACTGATCTTCAACCTCGGCGCCGATATATTTAGGCACCAGCTTAACATTCGGGTTGCGCCTGCTCGGCTTGTCAAGAAGGGTGCAGAGGGTAATGCTTGCCGGATTCTTGGTTGCAAGATAATCGGAAAGATGCTGCAAAGTATTTCCACTGTCAAAAATATCCTCAACAAGAAGAATGTCGCAGCCTTCAATATTGTCTGAAATGTCCTTTTTGATGTTGACCTTTCCGCTTGAAGTCATGCTTTGTCCGTAGCTTGCGGCTGTTATGAAGTCAATTCTGCACGGAATTGTGATGCTCCTCATAAGGTCAGCCATAAAAATAACCGAACCCTTGAGCACACTTATCAAAACAAGATCCTTGCCTTCAAAATCACGGCTGATCTGCGCGCCAATCCTGTCAGTGATCTCCTTGAGTTGTTCTTTGGAAAAATAAATTTCTTTAATATCATTAAGCATAGTGATTACCTTTCCTTGGTTTTAATTATTGCAATCATTTTTGTGTCCCGGCTGACACGATACGGAGCATTCACACCGAATTTTTCGCACCAGATGAGTTTTCCGTCGGATTCAAGAACGGCAAGTTTGCCGCGCTCATTTTGAGGAATTTTTGCCTCGTTAAAAAGCTTTTTCAGCGTTTTTGTAACATTGCGCGGAAAAAGAGTCATTTTGTCTCCGGCTTTCCGGCTGCGCATTATAACATTGGCAGAAAGAAACGAAGCGTCACAAATATTATTGTCACCCGTGAGACATGATTTATCAAACGGAACAACAGTCAATTCATATGTTTTATATGGAGAACCAAACCTACCGAACGATCCGCTGACGAACCATGATTCTTCACAGCTTTCTGCCGAATGAAACCATATTATATCACAGCTTGCGGAAATATACAAGTCCTTTCCAAGCTGAAGAGTACCGGTACTTTTAATAATATTGACGGCAAGGTCAATATGTTTTTTTTCGGTCTGCTTTTTCATTCTGCTTTCAAGCATGAGACGAACGCATCTGAAAAGTACGGCATCGTCCTGTTCAAGCAAAACGGAACGGGAAAAACCGTTATCCTGTTTCGCTTTGGCAAGTACATTTTGCGCAAGCGATTCAAGATAAGTCTCATCACGTTCTGCAGTTTCATAAAAGCGACTGAAACTTTTTTCAAAATCGGCGTTTATCTTTTTAAACTCCGGAATAATGTTATGCCGGATGAAATTGCGTGTATAATCATCATGAAAGTTAGTGCTGTCAACAACAAACGAAAGGCCGTTCTCCCTGCAGTAATCTCTAATCTCCTGCGATGAACAATCAATGAGCGGACGAATAATCGTTCCTCTGACCGGAGCAATCCGGCATATACCCGAAAGGGAGCTTCCGCGTGCAAGATTGAAAAGCGAGGTTTCAATGCAATCGGAAAGACTGTGGGCAACGGCGATTCTGTCGCAGCCGGCGCTTTCAAACGCCTCATAGCGCACTGCTCTTCCGCATTCTTCAATGCCGATATGACGTTTTTTTGCAAGTGCAGCAACATTGGCGGAAACAATTTTCAGTTCAATACCGTTTTTTTTGCAGAGACTCTGAACAAAATCCTGGTCTCTTTTTGCTTCATCACCCCTAAGATTATGATTGATATGGACGCAAACAAGGCGGTAGCCATAATCATTCCTGAGTTTCAGAAGAATATCAAAAAGACAAACTGAATCTGCACCGCCGGACAGGCCAACGGCAACGCTTTTTGCGCCTTTGAGCATTCCAAAGCGTTCGATTGTTTTTTTGACCTTACATATCATTTCTCAGTGTCTCCAAATTTGTGAACAGCGTGTAATCACCGTTCCACGCAACTTTTACGGTATTTGTTGGGCCGTGTCTGTTTTTGGAAATAATGAACTCGGCCTCATTAACCGCCTTGACTTCCTCTTGCGCAGCACCGTCCGAATCCTGAGTATCGGTGTAATACTCATCGCGGTAAAGCATTATGACAATATCGGCGTCCTGTTCGATTGAACCGGATTCACGCAGGTCTGAAAGCTGCGGCCTGTGAGACTTTCCTCTCGCCTCAGTCGCTCTTGCGAGCTGAGCAAGAACAACAATCGGAATATTGAGATCCTTCGCCATAAGCTTAAGATTACGGGTAATTTCTGAAACCTCCTGAACGCGGCTTTCAACTCTTGTTCCGCTTTTCATAAGCTGAAGATAGTCCACAAAGACGGCGTCAACGTCACGCAAACGGCGAACCCTTGATTTCATCTCCGGAACGGTCATGTTGGAAGTATCGTCAAAATAAAGTTCACAGTTGCTGAGCATTGCGGCGGCGGTTGCAAGCCTGCCCCACTCCTCACCGCTCAGATTGCCTGTTCTCATTTTGGTGCTTTCAACCCTGGCTTCGGTTGCAAGGACACGCTGGGCAAGCTGCTCTTTTGTCATTTCCAAGGAAAAGAACAGAACCTTCTTTTTTCCGACCATGGCTGTGTTGCGTGCAATATTCAGCGCAAGACTCGTTTTGCCCATCGCCGGGCGAGCACCGATAATCACAAGGTCCGAACGGTTGAGACCGGTTATCGCCTTGTCAAGGTCAGTGAAGCCGGTGGTATAGCCTTTATACTTGTCTCTATCGGCAGAGCTCAGCTGTTGAAGCTTTGTATAAACTTCGTTAACGATTATATCGCCGATTTTGGTCGGGCCTCTGGTGACCTTACCCTGACGGATGTCATATATTTTTTGTTCAGCGGAATCAAGCAGCAAATCCGCCGAATTTTCCGTTGAGGACGCTTCCTCAATAATATCCTTTGAAACATTGATGAGCGAACGTATGTAAAACTTTTCCTTAACGATTTTACAGTAGCTTTCAACATTTTCGGTTGAAGGAACGGATTGAGCAAGCTGATAGAGATAGTTCTTTCCGCCTGCATCGTCATACACTTTGTCCGCCTTAAGTTTTTCAAGAACAATCAGAGGGTCAATTTTCCCGCCAGAGGCATCAATCTCCTGCATAATGATGAAGATTGCCCTATGAGCAGGCATATAGAAATATTCAGGCTTGACAATCACCATAACCTGAGACAGGCAGTCCGGCTCGCTGAGAACACTGCCGAGAACAGCCTGTTCGGCCTCAAGGCTGAAGGGAATATTAACATCGTCAAGGCTGATAATGTTTCCGGGTGATGGCATGATTATTCACCAACCATTACATAAAGTTTTGCGGAAATTCCCTGATAAAGCTTGATTTCAAACTCATAGGTGCCGAACTGCTTGATATCGTCAACAATGATTTTTCTCTTGTCGGTTTCAATGCCGAATTCGGCTTTGACTTTTTCTGCAATCTCCTTTGATGTTACCGAGCCGAAAAGTTTTCCGTTCTGGCCGGCCTTTGCCGTGATATGAATGGTCTTTCCGGAAACTCTTTCGGCAGCTGCTTTTGCTGCTGCGGTTTCGGTGTCAATTCTGTATTTTTCGGCCTGCTGCTTATTTTTAAACTCAGACATTGCCTGAGCGTTTGCTTCGGCCGCAAGTCCCTTTGGGAAAAGGAAGTTTCTGGCGTAACCGTCAGATGCGTTGACAAGTTCTCCCTTTTTTCCGAGACCTTTAACGTCCTGTTTTAAAATAACTTTCATCATTTAACCTCCGTTGTATCTGTAATATATTTATCAATAGCTTTTTTGAGATGTTCTGTTGCTTCGTCAACCGTAAGTCCCGGAAGCTGGCAGGCTGCCATGGTCTGATGACCACCTCCGCCGAGTATCTCCATAATAAGCTGAACATTGACTTCTCCGTATGACCTTGCCGAAATATTGATTATTCCGGGCGTTTCAAACAAAACAAATGATGCTCTGACGCCCTCAACATTGAGCATTTCATCAGCCGCCTGTGAGGTGATGAGCCGAATGTTCCTGCTTTTGAATTCAGCAAATGAGATTGCAAAGCCGCGTTCATAGATGTGAGAATTATCTATCACAGCGTTGCGCAGATGGAAAACATCCATATCGTTTGCAAAAAACTTTTTAACCTCAAGCGGGCTTGCCGATCTTGAGCGCAGATATGCTGCGGCCTCAAATGTTCTCACTCCGGTTCGGATAATGAAGTTTCTCGTATCGAGCGAAATTCCGGCAAGAAGCGCTTCTGCGGTAAATTTATCAATAAACGGAGCGGTATCAACATATTCGCACACCTCTGAAATCATCTCGCAAGCAGAGGACGCCGTTGGAACATGATAGAACATAACCGTGTTTTCAATGAAACCGACAGACTTTCGGTGGTGGTCGATAACCATAATCTTATTTGCGGCATCAACAAGCTCCGGTGCCTCGCAGAAATCCTTCTTGTGCGTATCAACAACAACAAGCAGTGTGTTTTCGCCCATCATATAGCGTGCTCTTTCCGGCTTGACAAGAACATCGGAAGAAAAATGCGTTCTGAATGCATTGACAAGCGGCAAAGCGAGCGTGGTATCAGTGTCAATAACAATGTTCGCTTTTTTTGAAAAATGTGAAGCTATCGCATACATTCCGACAGCTGCACCAAAGGCATCAAAGTCCGAAAAACGGTGACCCATGATAAGAATATTATCACTGTCATTAATAATCGTTGCAATGGAGCGCGAGATGAGACGTGTTTTAACCTTATTCCGCTTTTCAAACCCGGCGGAAACGCCGCCAAAGAACTTATACTGTGCGTCATGACGAATTGCAACCTGGTCACCGCCGCGGCTCTGTGCCATATCAAGCGCCTGCTTCGCAGACTCGTTTGAAGCGTTGAGCGTTGCTTCCTTTCCAACGCCTATTGAAAGAGTTACACCGCAGTTTTTTCCGTCATAGCTCATCTGGCGTATTGTTTCAAGAATTGAAAACTTATCGGCAATCATTTTCTGGAGAGAGCGCTCCTCAACAAAAAAGAGCATTCTGGTCGTTGAATACTTTCTGCAAAGACCGCCGTATGAGGTCACCCAGTTATCAATTTCCTGTTCAATGCGGCTAAAGATTGAAGCCGCGTCGCTTTCCTTAAAGCTCTGATATATTTCGTTGGCATTGTCGATAACACTGAGCATAAGAGAAGGACGCGAGTCATAATATTCCTTTTCCGTGATGCGCAGCTTTGTTTCATCAAAGAAATAGAGAAGATAAAGTTCCTCATCGTCAACCTTCATTTCGCTTGAGTATACGGCAAAATACTGAGAATTGACCTTAATTTTAAAGCCCTTTCCATCAATGAGGCGGTCAATCGAACCATCCCTTTTGAGAACCGTTCTGATATTGCAGACCGGTGTTTTCTCATTAATCGAAAAGCTGTTTTTAAAGCTGTCATTGATCCAGACAATAAGGCCGTCCTTTTCAATAACGGCACAGGCAACGCTCAACTTTTTGAAAGCTTCGCCGCGCTCAAAGTCAAGCTCATCGGCAACGGTGTTGACCTGATAGAGAAGCTTTTGCTTAACACGTTTTTGATATTGCCATTTAACGATGAACAAAATGACAAAAAGAGCGCATTCACTCAAAGCGAGCGGAACGCTCAGAAAGAACGTCGCAATAACGCAAAAGCTCGCAATCAGGAATGAAACGATCGAAGTGTCAAATTTTCTCCAAAGTTTTTTCATTTTTAGATCTCCATAAGGATCGGCAGAATCATCGGACTGCGCTTTGTGCGCTCATACATCAGTTTTGAAACGTCATCGCGTATTCTGCTTTTAATTGTTCCCCATTCGCGGATATTACGGTCAAAGCAGCGGGTAATGGTGTTGGTGGCTGTCATACGCGCCTCCTCCATCAGTTCCTCCGCTTCCCGAACGAAAACAAAACCTCTTGAAACAACGTCCGGGCCGGAAATCAGCATATGACTCGCACTGTCGATTGCGGCAACAACAATTATTATGCCGTCCTCCGCAAGGTGTTTTCTGTCCCGAATAACAATGCTTCCAACATCGCCGACACCGAGTCCGTCAACAAATACCTGTCCGGCTGGCACGTTTGCGGCCTTTTTGATTGACTTTCCGGTTATTTCAAAGCTTGCGCCATTTTCAACAATAACAATGTTTTTTCTGTCCATACCCATTGAAACGGCAAGGTTTGCGTGCTTTTGAAGGTGCTTTTGCTCACCGTGAACAGGAATGAAATACTTCGGTTTAACAATTCCGAGCATAAGCTTGAGCTCCTCGCTGCAAGCGTGGCCGGAAACGTGAACGTCATACATTTTTTCATAAACAACTTCGGCTCCAAGCTTCATCAGCTCATTAATAACGCGGCTGACAGTTTTCTCGTTGCCCGGAATCGGAGTTGCGGAAATAATAACATAATCGTTGGGGCTGATGTTGACCTTTCTGTGGTCGGAAAAAGCCATTCTTGTCAGTGCGGACATGGGTTCGCCTTGACTGCCGGTTGTGATGAGTACCAGCTCGCTTGGGCTGTACTTGTTAATTAGGTCAAGGTCAATGAGAACACCTTCGGGTACTCTGAGGTAACCGAGGTCGCGGCTTACTGCCACAACATTTTCAAGGCTGCGGCCGGAGAGAGCAACTTTTCTTCCCAAACTTTCGGCAACGTCAATAATCTGCTGAACGCGGTGAATGTTGGAAGCAAAGGTTGCAACAATTATCCTCCTGTTTCCGGCCTTTCTGAAGAGCATTTCAAACGATTCGCCGACCTTGTGTTCGCTCTGGGTAAAGCCGGGACGTTCGGCATTAGTTGAGTCTGAAAGCATACAGAGAACGCCCTCATTTCCAAGCTGGCCGAAACGGGCAAGGTCAATCATTCCGCCGTCAACGGGTGTACTGTCAATTTTGAAGTCTCCTGTGTGAACAACCGTTCCGCCCGCGCATTTGATTGCAAAACCAACGGCATCGGGAATCGAATGGTTGACATGGATAAATTCAACATCAAATTTTCCGAGTGTTATATGGTCTCCGGGAGCGGCAACATTGAGCTTCGCTTTTTCAAGCAGTCCATGTTCACGCAGCTTGCCTTCAATAAGCCCGTTTGTGAGCCTTGTGCTGTATACGGGAACATTACAGCTTTTAAGAAGATATGCAAGAGCACCGATGTGATCTTCATGTCCGTGTGTGATAACGATACCTTTTACCCTGTCAACATTGGAGGTGACATAGGTAAAATCCGGAATAACGAGGTCGATTCCGAGCATATCCTCATCCGGAAAAGCAAGACCGCAGTCAACGATAAGCATATCACCGTCATATTCAAAGACGGTCATATTCTTTCCGACTTCGTTGATGCCGCCGAGGAAAGAGACTTTAATCGGTTTGGTGGGTTCCGTTTTCTTTTTTGGGGTCTTTTTCTTTTTATAATAATAAAATTTTTGATTCTTTTTAGCTTTATTTGTTTTGTTGACCGTTTTAACGGCCGAGGTATTTTTTTCATTCATATGTCAGAACATACACTCCTTAAAAATTATATTTATATGTAAAATCGAAAAAATCCGCAATATAGTTACATTGATATTTACAGAATATTTTACTATTTTTTTACTATGGTGTCAAGAAAAGCGCGGCATATTAACACAATGTTTATCAAATTATTCCCGTCAATCGGACCGGTCTTTGCAAAATGATTATTGACAGGCGAAAAAGAACATAGACACCTCTTGATAAAAGAACATGATTGTGGTACTATTTATGAAACTTAAAGGCGAGGTAAGAAATGAAAGAAGTTACGATTTTTACTGACGGCGCCTGTTCGGGAAATCCCGGCCCGGGAGGTTGGGGAACAATTCTTGATTATAACGGCAGGCGCAAAGAACTTTCCGGCGGTGAAAAAAACACTACCAACAATCGCATGGAGCTGACCGCCGTCATTGAGGGATTAAAGGCACTCAAGGAAAAATGCAAGGTTACGGTCATAACCGACTCAAAATATGTTTCCGATGGAATCAATCTTGGCTGGGCAAGGGGCTGGAAAGCTAATAATTGGCGCAAAAAGAACAAAAAGCCTGCGCTCAATCCCGAACTTTGGGATGAACTGCTCATGCTTATCGACAATCACGTTGTTACGATAAAATGGATAAAAGGCCACGCCGGCCACCCGGAAAACGAACGCTGCGACAATCTTGCGGTGGCTCAAAGCCAAAAATTTCAATAACATTAATTATGCAGGCTGTGAACAACCACAGCCTGCATTTTTATTCCCCAAAGCCCTCAAACTGAATATTGTTTTTGAGAGCTGCGTCCTCTGTGCTGAGAAGCGCACCGGTTGAGGGCAGATTTTTTGATTTATAGCGATACGGCTTGACAAATTCACCTTCTTTGTAATCGCGGACTAGAGAAATTCTGTTGCTCTTTTTGAGCGTCATGCAGGCAACGCCTTGGGTGTCTTTCATTGCTTTAGGAGAAATGAGCGCGGTGTCAAAAAGAAGGTAGCGGCCGGCGGTTGTTTCAATAACAAGTTCTTTGTCCTCGTCAAGCTTCAGAATTTGAACAAGCGGCGATTTGTCGCAATAGGCCTTGATAAGCTTTTTGCGGTTAGCTTTTGTTGCGTATGATGAAAGGTTGACCTTTGCGGCCTTTCCGTTTTCAAAAACAAAAAGCATATAGCCCTCGTAGCCATTATTCAAAACCGCGGCAAAAACGGCGTTTTCACCCTCATCCATTGAAAGTTTGGAGGCAACGTAATCGCCGAGAACACTTGCCTTTGTGTCGGCAAAGTCATTCATTTTTGCCTTATAAACCTGATGACTGTCCGTAAAGAAAAGAATTTCCTTTGCGTTTGTTGTTTCGGTCTGAAGGATGATTTCATCGCCCTCTTTGAGCTTCTGTTCACCGCTCATCCTGAGTGACTGCGGAGTAATCTTTTTGAAATATCCGTCACGGGTAAAGAAAACGGTAACGGGGTAATCAGGAATTTCCTCCTCCTGCTCGTTTTCCTCAATTTCGGACGCATAGAGAATATCGCTGCGCCTTTCGATTGAGTATTTCTTGATAACCTCCTCAAGTTCTTTGATTATAACTTTTCTGATTTTTGCTTTGCTCGAAAGAGTATCCTCCATGTCGGCAATAGATGCTGTCAGGTTATCAATATCCTTGAGGCGTTTGAGAATATATTCACGGTTAAGATGGCGCAGCTTAATTTCAGCAACATATTCCGCCTGCGTTTTGTCAATTCCGAACTCAATCATGAGATTCGGAACAACCTCACTCTCCTCCTCGGTGTTTCTGATAACGGCGATTGCCTTGTCAATATCGAGAAGAATTTTTTCAAGACCTTTAAGCAAATGCAGTCTGTCTTTCGCCTTTTCAAGGTCAAAACTGATGCGCCGAAAAACGCACTTGCCTCTGAACCTTATCCATTCAATGAGAATTTCTCTGACGGAGAGGACTTTTGGGTAGCCGTTGATAAGAACATTGAAGTTGCAGGAAAAAGAATCCTCAAGCGGCGTTGATTTATAAAGCTTCTGCATAAGCTTTTCCGGATCAACTCCCCTTTTGAGGTCAACGGTAATTTTAAGTCCCTGTCTGTCGGTTTCATCGCGGATATCACTGATTTCTTTGAATGTTCCGCTCTTGATGCGTTCAATTATCTTATCAATTATAGCTTCAGCCGTGGTTGTTGGCGGAATTTGATAAATATCAATGCAGTTGTAGTCTTTATCATATCTGTATTTTGCGCGGACTTTAATTGAACCGCGGCCGGTGTTATAGACATCCTCAATGGCTTTCTTGTCATAGATAATTGTTCCACCGCCGACAAAGTCCGGAGCAATCAGGGTTTCACTGATGTTGAAATCCTGATTTTTGATGAGCTCAATGGTTGTTTCACAGAGTTCTTTAAGGTTGAACGAGCAGATTGAGCTTGCCATTCCAACGGCGATTCCGAGACTTACGTTTGCAAGTATTGACGGAAATGTTACCGGAAGAAGAACAGGTTCCTTTGTTGTGCTGTCATAGTTATCGACAAAGTCAACGGTGTTCTTGTCAATATCACGAAATAGCTCGTTGCATACCGGTTCAAGCTTTGCTTCGGTATATCTTGCCGCCGCATAATGCATATCGCGCGAATATGCCTTTCCGAAGTTACCCTTTGAATCAACAAGCGGACACAAAAGCGTTTCGTTTCCGCGCGCAAGGCGAACCATTGTTTCATAAATTGACGCATCGCCGTGAGGATTGAGTCTCATTGTCTGGCCCACTATATTGGCGGACTTTGTCCTACCGGATGAAAGGAGATTCATTTTATACATTGTATAAAGAAGCTTCCTGTGCGACGGCTTAAGTCCGTCAATTTCCGGAATTGCTCTTGAAAGGATAACGCTCATGGCATATGGCATATAGTTGATTTCAAGAGCGTCAACTATCGGCTGGTCAACAATATCGCCGGCTGAGGATATGTGAGCGTGTTCAAGCAGTTCAGTAATGTCATTGGTCTTTTTAGGTGTCTTTTTCTTCTTTGCCATTTATTTTCTCCTCAGCTGACATCGGTCATATCAATATACAGATGACCGAAATTTGCAATATAATCCTTTCTGCCGGCGAGATTATCACCAAGCAAAAGGTCGAATTTTTCTGCCGTTGCCTCGGCTTCGGAAGGCTCAATTTTAATGAGTCTGCGGGTCGCCGGGTTCATAGTTGTAAGGTTCATCATCTCGGCATCGTTTTCGCCAAGACCTTTTGAGCGTTGAATAGAATACTTTTTGTTTCCGATTTCATTGATTGCATCGGCTTTTTCTTTTTCCGTATACGCAAACCATGTTTGATCGCCGCTTGTGATTTCATAAAGCGGCGATTCGGCAATGAACACCTTTCCGGCGCTGATGAGCGATGGAGCAAGGCGATAAAGCATTGTCAAAATAAGCGTTCTTATCTGATAGCCGTCAACATCGGCATCGGTGCAAATGATGATCTTGCTCCAGCGCAGGTTGTCCATGTTAAATGTAACCATATTTTTATCCGGAATGTGCTTTGTTTTGACCTCAACGCCGCAGCCGAGCACACGGATAAGGTCAACAATAATTTCGCTCTTGAAAATTTTGTCATATTCGGATTTGAGGCAGTTAAGAATTTTTCCCCTGACGGGAATCAGCGCCTGAAACTCGGAATCGCGCGCCTGTTTGCAGGCGCCGAGAGCAGAATCACCCTCAACAATGAAAAGCTCACGGACATTGACATCGCGGCTTCGGCAGTCAACAAATTTTTGAACACGGTTAGTAAGGTCGTTTGAAGCGGAAAGTGTTTTTTTGATGCTGACCCTCGTTGCCTCTGCCTTGACGCGGCTGCGCATATTGACAAGAATCTGATCACAGATTTTTTCCGCTTCCATTTTGTTTTCAAGGAAGTATACTTCAAGTTGGTGGCGCAAAAATTCCGTCATCGCTTCTTGAATGAATTTGTTCGTTATGGCTTTTTTTGTCTGATTCAGATATGACGTTTCGGTTGAAAATGAGGATGAAACAAGAACAAGACAGTCCGCAATGTCCTGAAACTTGATTTTCGGGTCAGACTTGCTATATTTCCCGTTCTGCTTAAGATATGCATCAATCTGAGAAACAAAGGCGCTTGTGACGGCCTTTTCCGGTGAGCCGCCAAACTCAAGCCAGCTTGAGTTATGGTAATACTCAATCATTTGCCTTTTGTTGCAAAAAGTGAGAGCAACATTGAGCTTGACCTTGTATTCGGGAAGGTCTGCCCTGTCTCGTCCGGCTCTGTCCGCCGTCCAGAATTGAACGGAAGAGATTGCATCCTCGCCAACAAATTCACGGACATAATCGGCAATTCCGTTTTCATAGTAGTATTCAAAAGTTTCAAAACCGCCTTTAATTTGGTTTTTAAGTTCAAAATGGACGCGGCTGTTGACTATTGCTTGGCGTTTGATAACTTCCTGAAAATATTCAAGCGGAATGTCAATATCCGTGAAAACCTCAAGGTCGGGCTTCCACTTTATCCGGCTTCCGGTGTCCTTTCTTGCGTAAGGTTCGGCTTTCAGTCCGCCAACATTTTCACCTTTTTGAAAATGCAGGGTATATTTTTGACCGTCACGCCGGATTTCTGCGTCCATGTATTCGCTGGCATACTGCGTTGCACAAAGGCCGAGACCGTTGAGACCGAGTGAGTATTCATAGCTTCCGCCGGAATTGGTTTTATATTTTCCGCCGGCATACATCTCGCAAAAAACGAGTTCCCAGTTATACTTGCCATATTTTTCGTTGAAGCCGACGGGAATTCCGCGTCCGAAGTCCTGAACCTCAACGGAGCCATCCAGATATCTCGTTACGATAATTCTATTTCCATAGCCTTCACGCGCCTCATCAATCGAGTTGGACAGAATTTCAAACATTGAGTGCTCGCAACCCTCAATTCCGTTCGAGCCGAATATTACGGCAGGACGCTTTCTGACTTTATCGGCACCCTCAAGAACCTCAATATCCTGGTCACTGTAGCCGCCTTTTTTTGCCATTATTAATCAAAATCCTTTCTGATTCGGGCGGAGAACACAAAATCCGCCAGCAAACTTCATAATTGAAACAACATATAGTACAACAGATATATTTTACACATTTTTCAAAAAAAATCAAGAGGCTCGTTTGAGCCTCAGGAAGCTTCGGTATCCTTGATCTTAAAGATCAGCTTTAAAATGCCCCTCAGGGCTTTCGGGCTTCTGATAACAACAACTTTCATCTTGCAGAACCTCCCGGATATAATGTGTTATCTTGGCAATCGGTGATTACCTTGAGCATGAAATTACGCCGAGAATGACGAGCATTATTGCAAGAATAAACAGCATAATCTTTGTTGGAAAACACAGGGCAAGCAAAAGACCGGCGCCGAAAGCGGCGAACACAAGTCCCCTGCTGCCATTCCTGGGATCACGCATACCATCAATCCTTTACAATATTATTTGCCCGGCGCTTTGTTCAGGCTCAATAACATTATACGGAGAAACGATTTTATTGTGAAAGAGTCCATTCTTTAATATTTTTTGCCTCGTTATAAAGCAAAATATAATTATCGTGCCTGCTTTTACTGATGACACCTTTTTCAACCATCTCACAAACCTTGCAGCCCTTTTCACCTATATGGGCGCAGGAAGTGAATTTGCACCGGCCGAGATACTCTTCAAACTCCGGAAAACAATAAGCAAGCTCGGTTTTCAGAATCGGATCATTTGAAACAAGGTCAAGCGAGGAAAAACCGGCCGTGTCAATGATTAAACCGTCACCAATATGAAAAATCTCAGCCTGCCGAGTAGTGTGGCGGCCGCGCCCGAGTTTAGCGCTTATTTCGCCCGTATCAAGCGAAAGAGACGGGCAAAGAGCGTTGATAAGCGTTGACTTTCCGGCGCCGGAATTACCGGTAAAAGCGGTCAAATTGCCTGAAAGCTCGGCTCTGATTTTTTCAATGTCCGACTGATCCTCCGGCGATATGGTATAAATATGATAGCCGGTTGTTTTGTATATATCAATCATTTTTTCGGCTGGTGCAAGATCTGTCTTAGAAAAAACAATAAGCGGCTCAATGTTGTTTTTTTGAGCAAGAGCTGTCATTTTGTCAATAACAAGCGTATTCGGCTCCGGGTCGCGCATTGAAACAACGATTAAAAGCTTGTCAATGTTTGCAACAGGCGGCCGCCTGAGAAAATTTTTGCGTTCTTCAACAGAGCAGATAGTGTTTTCTGCGTTGTGGTTAATTTCAATTATAACCTTGTCTCCGGCTAAAGGAGTAATTCTTTCCTTGCGAAACTTTCCTTTTGCTTTGCATTCAAAAACGCCGTCGGCGGTTTCCACATAATAGAAACCGCCGATACCTTTAAGTATGATACCGCTTTTTTTGACTGATTCGTTCTTGTTACTCATTTTATTCCTCAATTACAGGGTCGCTGTTTTCGGTTAACGGAGCGGAAGATGTCGGCTTTTCCGTTGAAGCTGTTGGAGCCTTGGTAGACTCCGTTGTGCTTGCAGGCTCCGGAGGAAGCGTTGTTGAACGTCTGGGCTCGCTTGTTGTTGCTCTTTGCGTTGTGCTTTCCGTTGTCCGCTCTGTTGTTGATTCCGTTGTGCTCTGAGTCGGGAGTTGACCGGTGCTGACATAGACGGCAATGGCCGTGCCGGGAGCAACCTGCTCACCAACGTGTTCATATCCGATTATTGTTCCCCGTTCAGCCGCGTTGCTGCGATATTCGGTTCGTGAGGAATCAAGAGTAAGACCAACTTTTTCAAGCTCCGTTTGCGCCTGTTCAACCGTGAGTCCGTTAAGATTCGGAACATCGACCGGCTCAGCATCCTCGGTGGTTGCAACATAAATTGTAACAAGAGATCCCTCATCAACTTCAGTGTCGCGTGCCGGTGAAGTTCTTATGACTGTGCCGGCGTCCTTGGTTGAGCTTTTTTCTTTAATAATCTTAGTGTCAAAGTTCATTTCTTTAAGCCTTGACTGCGCGGTGCTGTATTCATAGCCGTAAACGTCTGGCACTTTGACCTTGTTTGCAGCCTTGGCAACATAAAGAGTAATTTCCGATCCGAGGGTAACTTTTTTGCCCTTTTTTGGCATCTGGTCAAGAATTGTTCCGTTCGCTTTGTCATTTGATGACTGTTCAATGCAGTTGAAAACAAATTTTCCCGAGTATTCCTCGGCGTTCATAACATCATTGGTGAAATTGAGACCAATAAAGCTTGGAACGGTGACTTTGTTTTTATCCGGAAGAACGATTGCAACGATAATAACCGCAAAAAGAACCAAGGCACCTAGAACTCCGGCAAGAACACCTATTGTTTTTTTCTTGGACTTGCTTTCTTCCTCATCACTTTCCTCGGCGTCATACTCATAGTTTTCCGCCTTCTCGGAATTTTTGGCTGCGTTTTCAATACTGCTCAAAGGAACATACTTTGTCGGCTGCTTGTCAACAAAATATGAATAATCAAATTTTACGTTGGGATTTCTTTTGAATTCAGCAATATCCATGAGCATTTCAGACGCAGACTGATAACGGTCATTCGGATTTTTCTGCATTGCGCGGATAATGATCTGTTCGAGTCCGACCGGAATGTCCGGGTTAAGCTCGCGCGGTCTCACGGGGTCGTTTTGAAGCTGCATCAGAGCCACAGAAACCGCATTGTCCGACTGGAACGGCACCTTGCCTGTAAGCATCTCATAAAGCACAACGCCAACAGAATAAAGGTCGGTTTTTGCATCGGTCACACTGCCCTTTGCCTGTTCGGGACTGATATAATGAACCGAACCGATTGCGCCGTCTGTCATTGTTCTTGTTTCGCTGCGGCTGAAACGCGCAATGCCAAAATCGGTAACTTTAATCGTTCCGTCCGAAAGGAGCATAATGTTCTGCGGCTTAATATCACGGTGAACAATGCCTTTGTCATGTGCGTGCTGAAGCGCTTTGAGAATTTGGGTGACAAAGTAAATTGCCTCGCGGATATCAAGCCTGCCCTGTTGCTCAATATATTCTTTGAGTGTAATTCCGTCAACATATTCCATGACAATATACTGAAGATTATCGCCATAGCTCACGTCATATATCTTAACGATATTCGGATGGGAAAGGACGGCAATCGCCTTAGATTCATTTTTGAATCTGCGTCTGAATTCTTCGTTCTGCAAGAATTCGTCCTTGAGGACCTTAACGGCAACTATCCTGTTATCAATATTATCAAACGCTTTATAAACAACGGCCATTCCGCCAACGCCAATGATTTCAATAATCTCATAGCGCCCGTCAAGCCTTTTTCCGACATAGTTTTCCATAAATCTGACACTCCCTTAACATTTGACGGCAACCGCCGTGATGTTGTCACGTCCGCCGTTTTCGTTGGCTGCCGCAATGAGGACATCGCACAACGACTCAAATTCATTGTTATTATATATTTCAAGAATCCGTTCCGGTCTGACAAAACCGCTCAGCCCGTCTGAACAGAGGATTATTACATCGTTTTCATTAACGTCGATATAATCAAAATCAATTTCAATTTCTTCATCAACGCCGAGAGCTCTTGTAATGATGTTTTTAATCGGGTGGTTATCAAACTGTTCTTTTGTTATCTGGCCTTTATCCAGCATTTCCTGAACAAGAGAATGGTCTTTGGTAATCTGCTTAATCGAGTTTCCGGAAATTATGTATGCTCTGCTGTCTCCAACATGAGCTATGCAGGCTGTTTTGCCTTTAACAACGCAGGCGACTATTGTTGTTCCCATGCCTTTCAGACCACTGTCAACCGAGCTGCGGTCAAAAACAGTGACGTTCGCCGTTGTTATGGCCGACAGGAGCATATTTTCAATCGAAACTCCGGACATAGACCTGTTATAGCTCTTTTCAATCTTTCTGCTGACCATATCAGCGGCAATAGAGCTTGCAAGTCTTCCTCCGGAGGCTCCGCCCATGCCGTCGCAAACAACAGCCCAAACCGAACCGTCATCATATTTTCCGAAACGAAACGCGTCCTCGTTCGTTTCCCTGACTTTTCCGATGTCGGAATTTCCGATAACTTTCATGCTCTCACCTCCGAAAACAATTTTATAATATAGAACCGATAGCCAAACAGCAATCAGTCTAATTCTTTCATTTTTCACCTCTGCGCAACTGACCGCATGAAGCGTTGATGTCGCTGCCGAGAGTTCGCCTGACTGTTACGTTTATACCGTTTTTTTCAAGAATTTTAATGAAAGCAGCTATACGCTCTGTGCTGCTTTTTGTGTAATCGCGTTCTTTGACGGAATTGACCGGAATCAAATTAACGTGACAAAGCATTCCTTTAAGCCTTTTTGAAAGCAGGCGTGCGCAGTCGTCACTATCGTTAACACCACTTATCATGGCATATTCAAATGAGATGCGCCTGTTAGTTGCGGCGGTATAATCGCGGCAGGCTTTCAACAGTGTTTCAATGTTCCAGCGGCTGTTGACGGGCATTGTACGGTTTCGTATTTCATCGCTCGGCGCATGGAGCGAGATTGAAAGCGTGAGCTGCAATTTTTTCTCCATAAGCTTATAAATTCCGCTGACAACACCACAAGTTGAAAGAGATATGTTCCGCATTCCGATATTCTGACCGTTTTCATCTGAAACAAGTTCAAGAAAGCACATCACATTATCAAAATTATCGAGCGGTTCACCAACACCCATCATAACGATATGTGAAATTTTGATTCCAAGATCCTTTTGAGCAGTATAAACCTGAGCAAGAATTTCTCCAGGAAGGAGATTGCGAATAAAGCCGGCAATACCGGACGCGCAGAACGAACAGCCCATCTTGCAGCCAACCTGACTTGAAACGCAGATTGTTCTTCCGTATTTATACTTCATGACAACGGATTCAATCAATTCTCCGTCATGGAGCCTGAAAAGATATTTAACTGTTTCATCATACACTGAAACCAATTTTTTTGCAATAGTGCAATCAGAAATGTAATAGTTTTTTTTGAGTTTTTCCCTAAGATCTTTCTTAATATTTGTCATTTCATCAAAAGATGAAACCTGGTGTTTATGAAGCCATGAGTAAACCTGAGAGGCTGTGTATGATTTTTCGCCTGCGGATGCAAATTCCACATTAATCTCCGCAAGGCTCATTGAACGTATGTCTTTCAATCGCTCGCCCCCTCTTTAATAAAAAGCGCGGTGAAAAAGCCGTCGCTGTTGTTTCCTGACGGAAAAATGGTTGCAAAGCAATCTTTGCTGATTTTTTCAAACGGCTTCTCCGCTCTGAATTCAGGGTTGTTTTTTTCAAAGCGACGGCATACATCTTCGTTTTCCGCCCTGCTCAAAGTGCAGGTTGAATAAACAAGCCGGCCGCCTTTTTTGACGTATCTTGAGCCGTTTTGCAAAATCTCATACTGTATCTCCGGAAGGGATTCAAAATCTTTTGGATTTTTAAATTTAATCTCCGGCTTTTTGGAGATAATACCAAGTCCGGAGCACGGAACATCACAAAGTACACAGTCGGCGCTTTCTTCCAAAGAAGGGTCAAAAGTTAAAGCATTGCCAACAGCGGCTTCAACAATGACAAGTCCGAGTCTTGAAGCGCCCTTTTTTATGAGCGAAACGCGACCTTCATAAAGATCGAACGCTCTGATTCTTCCTTTGTTATTCATACTTTGTGCTATTGTGAAAGTTTTTCCGCCCGGAGCGGCGCAAAGATCAAAAACAGTATCTCCCTCTTTCGCTCCAAGTGCTTTGGCGCAAAGCTGAGACGGAATTCCCTGAACATGAAAAAGTCCGACTTTGAACTCTTCAAGTTCTTCAATCGAGCAAGGCAATGAGCCGAGCAGAAGCGAGTCTGCGGCAAGTCCTTTTTCACATTCGATGCCCTTGGATTTAAAGCGTTCGCAAAGGGAATCGGTTGTGGTTTTCAGTGTGTTTACGCGGACCGTGAGTCTGTTGGATTTAACAGAACACGAAAGAATGCTCTCCGCTTTTTCCGCACCATACTCACAAAGCCATTTTTCAACAAGCCACTGCGGGCAAGAATATTTGATACTAAAAAACTGAGCCTTGTCCTTTTCGTCCGGCAGCGTAAAGCCGTTTCTGTCAAGATTACGCAAAACGGCATTGATTAGGCCGCAGGCATATGAGCAGCCGACTTTTTTTGAAAGGCTGACGCTTTCGTTAACAGCCGCCGATGAAGGAACCGATTCCATGAACAAAAGCTGATATGCACCGAGACGCAGTATGGTAAGAACCTGAATTTTCAATTTGCCTATCGGCTTTGAAAGATGGGCTGACAGTGCGTAATCAAGGGTAACAAGGCGCTCGCAAACACCGTAAACCAGAGCCGAAGCAAAAGCCTTATCGCGCAAATCAAGCCGCGACTCTTTCAGCGCGGCGTCTAAGGCAAGGTTTGAATATGCATTATCTTTAAAAATTTTTAAAAGCACATTATAAGCAATCAATCTTGCGTTCGGTTTCATTTTATCTCCGTTCAGTCTTTTGAATTATATCTTAAAACGAGTCTTAAAAGCGACATTATTGAAACAAGAAGTGCAGCAACATAAGTCATTGCGGCGGCGGTGAGAACCTTTCTTGCGCCGCGCTGTTCATCAGATGCAAGCATTCCGGTTTCATCAATAACCTTCATTGCTCTTGCGCTTGCATTGAATTCAATCGGGAGCGTAACAAGCTGAAAAACAACAACGGCCGCAAATAGAATTATTCCAACCTTTGTCAAAATTCCAAAACCGAGTGCATAACCAATAACAGCAAGAAGAATTCCGGCGGAAGAACCGATGTTGGCAACGGGCAAAATGGCGTTTCGTACTGTTATCGGCGCATAGTTTTGCGCGTGCTGAGCCGCGTGACCGGCCTCGTGGCAGGCGATTCCCACCGATGCTATTGAATTGCCGGAAAAGACTTTTGAAGAAAGGCGGATAACATTATCTCTCGGGTCATAATGATCCGTCAAATTGCCGTCAATCGGAACAATGCGAACATTAGTAATGCCGTAATACGCGAGCACCCTTGCGGCGGCTGCCGCACCGGTGAGTCCGGAACGATTCCTAACGCGAGACATTGATTTGTAAGTGTTTTTAACGGCAATCTGCGCAGCAAGCGAAAGAATTATCGCCGGCAAAACAAGAATAAAGTAGTAATAGTCATACCAAATCATAATGCGCTCCTTTTATATATAAATCAATTTAGCCGAGCACTGTTCCGTTTTGAAGCTTGTGGCCGTTGAGGAACGAAACGGAATCCATGCGTTTTTTTCCCTCAAGCTGGATTTCCTTGAGTTCAATACATTTGTTGTCTCCGCAGCAGACAACAAACTTTCCGTTCACCGGAACAATGCAGCCGGGAATATTATTTCCCTTTTCATCGCTCAAAACCGCTTTGTGAAGCTTAAGCGTTTTTCCGTCAAGCTTTGTGAACGCGCCCGGCCAAGAGTAAAGTCCGCGGATTTTGTTATGAATTTCAAGTGCGCTTTTGCTCCAGTCAACAAGGCCCTCGTCCTTTGAAAGCAATCCGGCGTAGGTTGCTTTTGAGTCATCTTGTTTAACAGGCTTAAGTTCACCCTTTTCAAGTTTGTTTATTGTTTTCATCATTACATCGGCGCCAAGAACGGAGAGCTTTTCAAACATATCAAGAGTTGTGTCATTGATTCCGATAGGAATTTTTTCCGTTAAAAGCATATCGCCCGTGTCAAGCCCTGCATCCATCTGCATCGAAGTTACTCCGGTCTCAGTCTCACCGTTAAGAACGCAGTGATGAATCGGCGAAGCACCGCGATATTTCGGAAGAATTGAGGCGTGAATATTGATGCAGCCATATTTCGGATAGGCAAGAAAATCTGGCGGAAGAAGCTTTCCGTATGCCACAACAATTACAAGCTCCGGCTCAATCTCCTTAAGAATTTCAACTCCGGCACCGTTTTTCAGAGTTTTAGGCTGAAAGACGGTAAAATTATGCTTCAGTGCCTCAATTTTGACATCGGGCATTTTTAGCTCCTGCTTCCTTCCAACGGGCTTGTCCGGCTGACAGAAAACGCCAACAACCTCATGCTTTGAAGCGGCAAGCGCCTTAAGACATTCAACGGAAAAATCGGGTGTTCCCATAAATGCAATTTTCATATATCTAAACCTCGTAATTGTTTGTTATTCATTCGTTATTATTAAGGCGGCTGAGTTCTTCATCCGTCAGCATATGCTTTGCGCGGTCGGTAAAAATTATTCCGTCAAGGTGATCAATTTCATGGCAGAAGCAACGCGCCTTGAGTCCTTCTCCCTTGAACAGGCACCACTGTCCCTTGCGGTTCTGTGCGCGTACTTTAACAAACTCCGGGCGGCAAACAACACCCCATTTACCCGGAAGCGAAAGACAGCCCTCCTGACCTTCCTGCTCGCCGCTTGTTTCAACAATTTCGGGATTGATGAGTTCGAGCGGTTTTCCGTCACCAACGTCAACAATAACCGCGCGGCGCAGTATTCCGACCTGAACGGCGGCAAGGCCTGCACCGTCGGCCTTTTTTAAAGTTTCTTTCATATCATCAAGAAGCATCCAGAGCTTTTCGTCAAATTTCACAACCGGGCGGCTTTTCTTTCTCAGCACCGGATCTTCAACTGTTACAATTTTTCTGATTGCCATAACTATTCTCCTTAAACCAAAGATAACGGGTTGATGTCCGCAAACACCGTTACATCTCCGAATGTTTTGCTTGCACCGAATTCAATGAGCAGTTCTGAAATGATTTTTCTAAATGCGGCTGAATTCTTACATTTAATAATTATTCTGTATCTGAATTTATTGTTAACTTTTGCAATTCTCGGCGGCATAACCGGAAGAACAATAACCTTGAGCGCATCCTTTTCAATTTTCGCCCTCTTTTTGAATTCTTCAAGAAAAATTCTTGCCGCCGAAAGAGCTTTCAGTTCATCCTCGCTTACCGTGTAAACTGCGCAGATATCACAAAACGGCGGATATGTCATCATGCGCCGAATTTCAATTTCATCCTTATAAAACTCATCATAGTTCTGTGTTTTTGCAAGAGCAATAATGTTGTTTTCCGGGGTCATTGTCTGAATAACGGCTGTGCCCTTATTTTTTCCTCGTCCGCAACGTCCAACAACCTGAGTCAGCAGATCAAAAGTCAGTTCTTCACTTCTGAAATCGTCATTATTAAGCTGCTGGTCGGCATTGATAACACCGACAAGAGTAACATTTTCAAAATCAAGACCCTTTGCAACCATTTGAGTTCCCAGCATTATGTCATACTCATTGTTGCCAAAAGCGGTAATGTTTTTTTCAAATGCGTATCTTCCGGAATTTGAATCAGTATCCATGCGCAAAATGCGAGCCTCGGGCAAAAGGCTGTGGAGTTCTTCTTCAATTCTTTGTGTGCCGTAGCCTGAATAACGGACATTTTCCTTTCCGCAGACATCGCATTTTGTTTTGAAATCCGTTGTATATCCGCAATAGTGGCACATAAGTTTTTTGTTTGAAAGGTGGAAAGTCATTGAAATGCTGCAATAAGGGCAAGTAACAACGCTTCCGCAGCTATCGCAGGCAACAAATGTGTTATATCCCCTGCGGTTCATTAGTAGTATGGACTGCTTTTTCGCTTCAAGATTGCTTTTTAGCCGGTCAAGAAGTTCTGCACTGATACAATACTTGTTTCCCTTACTTTTTTCGGCTTTCATGTCTATAATCGTAACCTCAGGCAAAACGGCTGTGCCGTAACGCTCAGTGAGCTTTTCAAGCGAATACACGCCTTTTTTTGCAAGCGAATAGCTTTCAATGCTCGGAGTGGCTGAAGAAAGGAGAAGGAGTGCGGAGTGCTTTTTTGCTCTGAAACGGGCAACATCCCTCGCATGATATCGCGGAGAAGATTCTGATTTATATGTATGCTCCTGCTCCTCGTCTATAACAATTAGCCCTATATTTTCAAACGGTGCAAACACAGCGGAACGCGTTCCAACAACAATTCTTACACCGCCGTTTTTAACTCTACGGTACTCATCCTTGCGCTCACCCATTGAAAGCGCCGAATGAAAAACAGCAACTTCATTTTTATATCTGCCTTTAAAAAGAGAAACCATCTGCGGCGTGAGAGAAATTTCCGGAACCATTACTATAACATTTTTTCCGTCTTTAAGCACGTTGTCAATAAGCTTCAGAAAAACCGAGGTTTTTCCGCTGCCGGTAATTCCGTAAAGGAGCGAAACTCCACCGCCGTTTTGATATTTATTGAGCAATCCGCGGTAAGCCTTTTCCTGCATAGGTGTAAGACTGATTTTTGAAACGCAGTCATCACCGAAATAGCCGGATTGCGGAATTCGATAAACATCGACATCGGTGATATTGATTATTCCTTTGCTTTCAAGTGCTTTAACAACCGCAGCGGAAACACCGGTAATTTCGCAAAGCTCTTTAACTCTTGCGCTGCCGGCGTCTGCAAGCACCCGGAGAACTTCTGCCTGCTTTTTTGTCAATTTTTCAAATGCGTCCTCAAGTTCAATTCCGGAAATGTTCAGCACCGCCGTTTTTGCAAAAAGCTCCCCAACCTGCTTGCGCGTTTCAATGTTTTTTTGAACTAAGCCTTTTTCAATAAGCCGTTCAAGAACATTGCTTCCGTAAGTAATGCCGCAAGCGGAGAAAACGGCTTTTTTGGTGAGAAAACCTACCTTTGAAAGCATATAGTCATAGACCTGCTTTTCGCGCTCAGTGAGAGAGACGGATTGTTCGTTTCCGCTCAGTGCAACATATGACGATTTAATAATATAGTTGAAGCCGGCCGGAAGCTGAGCTTTTGCGGCTTCAAAATATGTGCAGAAAGTCCTCTCCTTTAAAAATGCGGCAATTTCAATCATTTCCGCGGTCAGCACCGGAGTTTCATCAAGAATATCTAAGATTTCTTTATATTTTTTTCCCTTTTCCGGTCTTTGAAAGCCAAAAACAACGCCCTGTCGTTTGCTGTCTTTTCCCCTTCCAAAATTCACAATAACGCGGGAACCGGTTTTGATGCAGCCTGAAAATCTTTCCGGGACGATGTAACCGTATAAAATATCAAAATGATATGAAACATTTTCAACTGCAACCGCGGCCAAAGTCTGTTCCATATCATTCCACTTCCTTGAAATTCAATCAGATATTTTTAATCTCGTCCGGTTCCCTGATTTCAAATTTTCCTGCAAGGAACTCATCGAGTGCAAATGAAACAGGCTTTTCTGTTCCGCATTTTTCGCTGAGAACAGGATCTTCAGTGATAGTTCTTGCGCGTTTTGCAACAGCGGTAACAAGCGAATAGCGGCTGATATGGTCTTTAAGAAGTATTCTGAGATCAGGATTAAGCATATTGATTACCTCACAAAATTAAATTTAAATTATTTTAAAGCCTTGTTCACGATTGAAATCACTTCTTCAATCGCATCTTCAAGCGCATCGTTAACAACAACATAATCATATTCATCGGCGTGTTTCATTTCTTCCTGTGCAATGCGCAACCGTTCACAGATGCACTCCTCGCTTTCAGTTCCCCTGTTGCGCAGGCGTTTTTCAAGCTCTTCTCTTGAAGGCGGGGCAATGAAAATCTGAACAGCCTCCGGCATAAGACGGCGGATATTTGCGCCGCCCTGAACCTCAATGTTGAGGAAAACGGTTTTTCCGGACTTTAAAACTTCTTTAACAGGACCGATAGGCGTTCCGTAATAGTTTGAGCCATACTGAGCATATTCAAGCATCAGATCGTCTTTAATGTTTTTTTGAAACTGCTCCTTTGAAACAAAGAAGTAATCAACGCCCTCTTTTTCACCTTGGCGCATTGCGCGCGTTGTCATTGAAACCGAAAGGAAAGCGTCCCCGTCCATTCTTTTGAGTACACCTTTTAAAACAGTGTCCTTTCCGCTTCCGGACGGGCCGGAAAGAACAACAAGAAGTCCGTTATTCATCGTTCGTTTCCTCCGCAAAAGACTCGTCCGTGTCGCCGTTAAGGCGGCTTGCAACCGTTTCGGACTGAAGGTATGAAAGAACAACGTGATCGCTGTCCATCATTATGACAGCTCTTGTTCTTCTTCCCTGAGTGGCATCAATGAGAGTTCCGCGCTCCTTGCTCTCCTGAACAATTCTCTTTATAGGTGCGGAGTCCGGGCTGACAACCGCAATAAGCCTCGCGGCATTAATCATGTTTCCAAATCCGATGTTAACAAGCTTCATTAAAATTCCCCTTTTTTAGCCAATTAGACGGATAATAAGTTATTCGATGTTCTGGATCTGTTCCCTGATCTTTTCAACTTCAGCTTTGATATCAATAACCTTTTTTGCAATGGCAACATCCTGCGCCTTTGAGCCGATTGTGTTAGCCTCGCGGTTAAACTCCTGAATAAGGAAGTCCGCTTTCCTGCCTATTGCAGTATCGCCGTTCATAAATTCACGCATCTGTTCAATGTGACTGCGCAGTCTGACGGTTTCTTCGGCAACGGCAACCTTATCCGCAAAAATCGCAGCCTCGGTCAAAAGCCTCTGTTCATCAACATGAACATCCTCAAGAACCGTTTTCATTCTTTCAAGAAGTTTTGCGTTATATTCGGCAACAGTCTGAGGAGAGCGTTCTTCAATAAAGCCAACATTTTCAATGATCATATCGCAGCGGGAAAGAATATCGTTCCTGAGTTTTTCGCCCTCTCTTTCACGCATAGCAACAAAGGATTCAAGTGCGCTGTCAAGAACGGTTTTTACCGCATTCCAAACGCGCTCCTCGTCCGCCTCGTCTTTATGGACAGTGAAGATGTCATAATACTTTGCAAGCGAGGTGACGGTGATATCGTTTTCTATACCATATTTTTCCGAAAGTTCTTTGAGTGCGTTGATATAACCGCCTGCAAGTGAATGGTTCACGCTCACGGTGCAGTTATCCTCACCAAGCTCTTCAATGGCAACATAGCAGTCAATTTTTCCCCTTGAAACAACTGACTGAACGTGATTTTTAAGCCTTTCTTCAAGGAAGCCATATGTTCTTGGAACCTTGGAACTGAATTCAAAATATCTGTGGTTAACACTTTTGAGTTCAACAGAGATGTTCATGTCGTCAATAAGCATCTGCGCACGGCCGAAACCGGTCATACTTTTAATCATATTATATTCCTCATGCCTTTCCTTGTATATCCGAATGTTTATACTTCATTTTCCGAACAGTCACTATTAATTAACAAGCAACAAAATGCTATGTCTTTCAGTTAATTGTTAATTAACAGCTATTATATATCGTTTTACGCTTTTTGTCAAATATTGCTTTTGCAATGACAGTGACCTGCAAGCAGCGCTGGAATATCGTTTGAATATACACCGTCTTTAAGTTCAAAATTCAGATAAGCGTGTGCCAGTCCTTTATCGTTTGCCGAGAGAATGCCGATATATGCGCCATGGTTCGCGGCATAGTTATATGCACTTTTTAAAAGACCCTCGCCAATTTCCGGGGAATTGGCATCATATTCAAGACAGAACACATCGGCAAAGTTGCCGTCTATTCTGAGTCGGCATTCACCAAGCCTGTCCGTTCCGGAAAAAGCCTCAAATATCGCAGTGCATTCGCCCGAATGAATTTCTGTCGGCTTAAAAAAGATCATCTCTTTTTTACCTCCATGCCGGCAGCGAGCATAAGCTTGCGAACTTCTTCGGCGTTGAGTTCACGCCAAGCGCCCTGTTTGAGCATTCCGAGCTTAACGGAACCAATGGCAATCCTGCGCAGCCGCGCAACCTCAAGTCCGATTTCCTCACACATTTTTCTGATTTGGCGATTGCGACCTTCATAAAGGACAATTTCAAGCACTACACGGTTTTCCTCACGCAGAACAACACGAACCTCGGCCGGAGCGGTTTTTCTGTCGTCAATCACAATTCCGGTTGCAATCGCAGTAAGCTGTTCCTCGCTCACCGGAGGGCGAACAGTAACACGATACGTTTTGGGAACGTGTTTTGAAGGGTGAGTCAACGCATTGGCAAATTCACCGTCATTTGTAAAAATCAGCATACCCTCAGACTCTCTGTCAAGCCGTCCGACCGGATAAACTCTTGCAGGTGCGTCTTTAACGAGCATTGCAACGCACTTTCTGTCCATCTCATCGCTCATGGTTGTGATAAAGCCGCGCGGCTTGTTGAGCATGATATAAACATTTTCTTTTTTCTTGATAACCTTTTTTCCGTGGACTGTAACTGTGTCGCGCTTCGGGTCAACCTTATCGCCTATTGCGGCGGTTCTTCCGTTAACTTTAACGGCACCCGATTCGATAATTTCCTCGCTCTTTCTTCTTGAGGCAACGCCGCATTCGGAAAGAAACTTTTGGAGTCTTATTTTGTTGTCTGCCAAAAACAACACTTCCTTATTTAAACAAACTTTTTAATCTATTAATAATTCTCTCTCTAAAACTAATTTTGGGCACATAAGTTGCCTCAATTCGTTCAACGCTTTCATTGGCAAGTAGCCAGACGGTTTTTATGCAGTTGTTTTTGCAGAAAAAGTCAATTCTTCCAAGTCGATCTCCGATACTGACCGGAGCATAAATGAATCTCGGCAAATAGACCTTCTGTTCCAACTCTCTCTTGCCGTAAAGTGCAACGGAAAAATTACCGCACGAAGCTTTGATTCCCACTCCTTTTTTAACGCCGCCTATTACGCAAAGCGTATCCGGATAGTTGGGTTCAGCCGTGACTGCATCAAGCTTTTCAAGCGCATAATCATAGAGCCTTTTGTGATCGTTCCAATCATTTGGAGCATTCAGCGTTACGGCAACAAGAACAGCTCCGTTCTTTTCAATAGCGCTGACAAGACACCGACCGCTCTTTTTTGTAAAGCCCGTTTTAACACCGAAAACACCATCAACACTTGAAAGCAATCTGTTATGGTTTGAAAAATACAGCTTTGTCTGCGGTTCAAGCAGCTGTGCAGTATATTTTTTTGTTGAACAGACACTTCTGAATACTGAGTTTTTAACGCAATATGAGGCAAGAATAGCCATATCATACGCCGTTGAATAATGGTTTTCATCGTCAAGTCCGGAAGGAGTAACAAAAGACGTGTTATCCATTCCGATTTGACGTGCTTTTTCGTTCATAAGCTTTGCAAAGGAGGCAAAACTCCCCGAAAGATGCAATGCAACAGCGTTTGCGGCGTCATTGCCAGATTCAAGCATCATTCCGTAAACCAGATCAGAAAGCCGGATCTTGTCACCGGCGTGAAGCCCAAGCGATGTGCCTTCTGCGCGCGTCATCTCACCCGTAATGTTCACCGCTTCATCAAGTCTGCCGGATTCTATTGCAAGAAGAGCCGTCATGATTTTTGTCGTGCTTGCCATTGAGCGCCTTTCAAAAGCGTCTTTTTGAAAGACAATTTCACCAGTACGAGTGTCAATAACAACCGCACTTTTTGCGCTGACATCAACCGCGCCGGCGCAAAAAACGAGGCAAAAGAGCGCTAAAACCAACAACAATAAATAGTTTGATATCTTTTTAATCAACAAAGCAACCACCTGCCATTTTTATGATATGCAGGCGGTTGTTGAAAAATTATTGTGTTTTATTATTCGCTGAGTGCAGCGTCAACGGCAGCATCGGTTGCAGCCTTTTTGTCTGCGTCTTTCTTTGCTTTATTAACAAGTCCGGTAACCTTGTCAAACATTTCGGGAACAAGGTTAACAACTCTTTCAGCGGCATTATCATATGCGGTAATGTGCTTAAGAGTAACCTCACCGTCACTGACAACAAGGAAAGCAACAGGAGTGATTGTTACGCCTGCTCCTCCTCCGCCGCCGAAAAGCTCTTTATTGTTTTTTGACGGGAAATCTGCGCCGCCTGAAGCAAAGCCGTATGTAACCTTGGAAACCGGAATAATTGTTACTCCGCCTTCGGCATAAATGGGTTCGCCGATAATTGTGCTTGTGTCAACAAGATCACGGATTTTTTCAATCGTTGAGCTGAGGATAGCACCTGCTGATTTTTCTGACATTATATATCATCCTTTCTTTGTTTCCGTTTTCGGGTCGGGAACCGGTTCTTTCTTTTGCTTTCCGTTTTTCAGGAATTTCAAAACAACTTTAAAAATAAGTCTGAACACCATTCCGAGTGTTGCGTTAATAATCTTACGAATAACAAGATAAAACTCAAAATTAAACTCGCCTTCGCTGTTATTCGCAAGAAAGTCCGGCTCAACCGAAGCTTCATATTTTTTTACGAGGTTATTTGAGCACAAAAAGCCGAGGAGCGGATAAACTTTCTGGCAGGTTTTGCCATATTTTATTGCGGTTTCGGCGCTGTCACCCGTTCCGACTGATATGTATATCTCAATATCTTCAAAAACTATGCTTTTAAAAAGTTTTCCGCCGTAAAGAGCAAGAATATGGCCGAAATTAGAAAGCACTTCCATCATTCCGTCATAGCCGTTAGCTTTGATCATTTCTAAAATCGGGTTAGGCTTTTTTTCTTGCGGCTCCTCCTTGGGCTTTTCCGGTTTTTCTTTTTTTGGCTTTTCTTTTTTAGGCTTTTTTTCCTTCTTTTCGCCAAGCGGGAGAATGTTCAGCTTAACAAAAAGATAGCGGACGGTGAGATAAATCTTATCGCCATAATGCATTGAAACATGAACCGGAATTGAAAGAATAAGAACAAAAAAAGCAATTATTCCGCCGAGAATGCAAAGGAATATCTGAAATCCCGTCAAAGCACCGCCCCCTTTCAAACATATAACTGAACGCTATGCAACCGGTGATTGAAATGAGAGTGCAAACTACAGTCAAAATTTGCACTCCGCAGTTAATCAGTTGCTACATACACTATATGTTACCCTAAAAACTAATTTTCGTCAACCGTTTCGTTAAAATCAGCCTGTTCAGATTGTAAATTTTCTTCATTTTTGCCGTCTTTTTCCGCTTCACTGCCTGAATTTTCCGGAACAGACGGAAGATCATTGAGAGAAGTTAAACAAAAGCAACGCAAAAAGTTCGGTGTTGTTCCGTATATAAGCGGTCTGCCGGGAAGATCGAGCCTGCCCTTCTCCTCAATGAGACCACGCTGGCAGAGTGTTGAAATGACCGCGGAACAATCAACGCCTCTTATCTGTTCGGTAAAAGCTTTTGTGACAGGCTGATTATACGCAATAATTGCAAGAACCTCAAACGCAGCTTGGGAAAGAGGTGCGTTACGCTTAATTTCAAGCACTTTTCTTATGCTGTCCGCATACTCTTTTTTTGAGCAGATTTGATATTTATCGTCAAGCTTTAATATGCAGAGTCCGCTGTCGCGTTCATCATATGAGGCACGCAAATTTTCAAGCACCTGGCTCAACAGCAGCTCATCAACCTCCAGTGCCTGAGCAAGCCTTTCAAGCTCAATCGGCTCGCCAACGGCGAAAAGAACCGCTTCAAGAGTATTTTGCAAAGCTTTCATGTTCATTTTCAGCTTTTTCCTTTCCTGTTAAGAGTAACAACGGTGTTTTCGTCATTGAGGCTGACGCGCCCGTTTTTGACAAGTTCCAGTATTGCAAGAAAAGTTGCAACCATCTCCGAACGTGAGGTGCTGTGCTCAAAAAACGAGGCAAACCGCTGTCTCGCACTTTTGAGAAGCTTACGGTAAATGAAAACAATGCGCGAATTAACAGAGACTATTTTATGGGAAACAATGGCGCTGAAAGCTTCAATAGGCGGCGGAAGTTTCCGCTTTTCTTTGCCTATTGCGCTGAGATACGCCGAAAGAATATCACGCGGATCATGAACGCGGCTATATATCATATTCTTCGGAAGCTGCTGAGGTTCACGATAAAAATAGTCAACACCGTCCGCCTGCCTTGAAAGCTTTTCAGCCATCAGCTTGCAGTCGCGGTACTCAATAAGTTCACCCGTAAGTTCGAGCTTCAGCTGTTCGGCCTCCTCATGAACAGGGAGAAGAGAAACCGTTTTGATATATACAAGACGCGCCGCCATTTCAATAAATTCGCTTGCAACGTCCATATCGCTCTCTTCCATACGCCGGACGTAATCAATATACTGCTCAACAAGTTCAAAAATCGGAATGTCGTTTATATTGAGCTTATGCTTGCTGATGAGATGAAGCAAAAGGTCAAGAGGACCTTCAAAAACCTCAAGCTTATAATTAATCTTTTCCATTCTTTAACCCACGTGCAAACCGAATATAAGTCCGGCAAGTTTAATGAACAAATGCATTGTATATGTTGTTGCAACCGATATCGGCTTATCAAGCGCACCAAAAAGAACAAGAGCCAGCACCGCATACACAATGTAACGCTCATACTTCATGAGTGAATAATAATACTTGTCCGGAAGAATAGACGTGAGTATTCTTGAACCGTCAAGCGGCGGAACCGGAATAAGATTGAACACGGCAAGCGAAACATTGATTTGTGCAACATAAAGGAAGAAAAGAAGAATCGCCTGGCTCATACTGCCCTCAACCGGGGAACCAAATCTGAATACCGCACAATAAAAAACCGAAAAAACAAACGCCATTATCAAGTTTGAAAGCGGACCGGCGAGTGCGGTGAGCGCCATATAGGGTTTCCGCTTTTTCGGCGGAAAATTATTCATGTTCACCGGAACAGGTTTTGCATAGCCGAATCCGGCAATTATCATCAGCAGCGCACCGAAAAAGTCAAGGTGGGCAAGCGGATTGAGAGTCAGTCTGCCGGAAAGGCGTGCCGTCTGATCGCCAAGCTTTGTTGCAATGAGGGCATGGGCAAATTCATGCACCGGAAGGATGCAGAACATTACAAACACTCTTGCAAAAAGATTGAGAACCACCTGAATTGTGAAGCCCTCTTTAAACAGGTCATAAATCATATATTATCCTTTCCCGGCAATGACAAAGCGATCAACGCCGTTGAAATCTTTCAGTATATTGATTTCCGCACTGTGTTTTTCAAACATTGAAGCAATTTTCTCCGCCTGGTTTTCACCGCATTCAACGGCCATAAAGCCGCCTTTATTAATAAACGGCAGCCACTTTTCCGAAAGCGAACGGTAAAACATAAGCCCGTCCTCGCCGCCGTCCAAAGCAGTGGCCGGTTCGCAACCGACCTCGCTCTGAAGCGAGGCAAGTTCACTCCTTTTAATATACGGCGGATTGGAAACAATTACATCAGGCCGCGGCAAAAAGCCGAATTTTTCATATCCGTCAAGCACGTTTCCTTTGATTGCCGGAACAGATCTTGCAACGGAAAGCGCCATTCGGTTTTCGTTCAAAAAGCCGAGTGCTTCGTCAAAATACTCAACAAGATAAACATTCGCCTGCGAAACCTGCTTTTTGAGCGTTATTCCGATGCACCCGCTTCCGGCACAGAGGTCAAAGACAGTCGGAGAATGCATTTTTTTCAATCTTTCAATAACGGCAAAGCAAAGCTCCTCAGTTTCCGGCCGCGGAATAAGAACACCTTCACCGACCTTATAGGTTTGTCCGTAAAAATCCCATTCACCCAAGATATATTGAAGCGGAATGTTCCCTCTGCGCTGTTTTATAATTTCCTGCGTTTCGGCAATGGCGTTGACATTCGCAAAATTGTCCTTGTTAATAATGAGCTGCGTACGGTCAAAGCCAAGTGTTTTTTGAAGGATCAACCTCGCCTCATTGTCTGCGTTTTCCTTGCTGCTTTTTTCAAGTTCACTTTTGCAGAAATTGTAAAGTTCAAAAACGGTCATCTTATTGCGTCATCCTCCGGATTGTCGGTGATAACGGCTTTGAATGCCGCAATGCCGACTTCAATCATTGAGTCGTCTGGCTCCTTAGTTGTGAGTCTTTGCATCCAGAGACCGGGTGCGGAAAGAATTTTAACAAGAAGATTATCGTGCCTTCCGGCATACTTGATGAATTCATATCCAAATCCCATAACAAGCGGCAGAATAAGAAGCTTAACAACCATCCAAACGGCAATGTTGTTTCTCAGATTAGGAAATGCAACAGAGATTATAGAAGAAATAATAACGCTGATGATTATCATTACAAACATGAAGCTTGTTCCGCAGCGCGGATGGAAACGGCTTTGTTTGCGAACATTTTCAACGGTAAGTTCCAGACCGTGTTCATAGCAGAAAATTGTTTTATGCTCGGCACCGTGATACATGAAAGTTCTTTTGATATCTTTCATAAGTGAAACCAGCGCAATATACGCAATAAAAATCAGCATTCGCATGACGCCCTCAATAAGCGCACGGAAATTGGTGAGCGCTCCGGAGGCAAGATTGTTGAAAAAGTCCGTAATTTTTGATGGCAGGAAGAAAAACAGTGCAAAAGCAAGAAGCACACCCAAAACCGAAGCAATTCCGGTTATGGCGCTCATAACCTTTTTGCTCAGGTGCTTTGAAAGCCATCTGTCAAGTTTCGATTGGTTCTCCTCGCTGTTTTCAATATCCTCAAGGCCTGATTTTTCGGCCGATTCCATCAGGCATTTGTAGCCGAAAATCATTGATTCAACAAAGTTCACGCAGCCGCGTATAATTGGAAAGCCGAGAAACTTAATTTTGTCTCTGATATGGCGGAACTCTTTTTCCTCCGTGTCAATCGAACCGTCCGGAAGCCGAACGGACATTGCCGCACCTTTCGGACCCTGCATCATGATGCCCTCGATGAGAGCCTGTCCGCCAACCGACGTTTTATGAATAACATTGCTGTTTTTACTCAATTTCAGTCCTCCTTTATATTATGCCGGAAAAACCGGAAAGACCATTCAGGCCGAGTATGCAGGAAGCAGAACTTCAGCCGTTGTTCCCTTGCCTTCCGTGCTTTCAATCCTGAATAGGCCGTTATGAAGTTTGATTATTTCATCAACAACCGCAAGACCGATTCCGGTTCCGTGCTTTTCGTTGTTGGCTTTATAAAACTTTACTTTGACATGCTGAAGATCAGCTTTTGAAATTCCGCAGCCATTGTCGCTGAAAGATATTTTAACATATTTTTTCAGGTTTTCAACCTTAATTATGATTTTTCCACCCGTTTCCGTATATTTCAACGCATTATCAAGAATGTTGATGAACACCTGACAAATTCTGTCGCTGTCTCCGAAAACAAAGCTTTCCGCATTTTTCGGTAAAGCAAGTTCAAGGGTTTTCTTCTCCTTTTCCGCCTTTGGGCGATACATCAGATACGCCTGCTGAACCTCGGCGATAATGTCAACAACGCCGTTTTTTATTTTAAGTTTTCCGCTCTGCATTCTTGAAAAGTCAAGCAATTCTTCAACCATTGATGAAAGACGACCCGTTTCGGACGTAATGATTTTCAGTCCCCTTTTCATAACTTCATCGCCGCCCTTTTCCGCCGCAGCCAAAAGAGTTTCACTCCAGCCCTTAATGGCAGTCAGCGGCGTCCGGATTTCATGAGATACGGTTGAAATAAAGCTGTTTTTCATCTCATCCGTTTGACCAAGCTGCTCAGCCATATCATTGATTGTTTCGCACAGTTCTCCGATTTCGTCATCGGTATGCGAAGCAGAAATGCGCGCGGAAAAATCACCTTTAGCAATTCTTTTTGCCGTTTGATTGATAATTTTGACCGGGTTTACGATTGAAGAAACAAAGTAATATCCGGAATTAAACATCATCATTGCAATAAGAATAACGCCCATGGCTATAGCACCGATTATAAGGCCATACTGACGGTTGACATCGCGCAGCGAAACAAGATATCGCACGGCGCCGCAGTTTTCGCCGGAAGAATTTCTAAGAATATAACTCATAGCCATAACCGGCTCACCCCAAAAAGTTCGACACCTTTTGAGCGCGGTTTTGCTTTCCGAGTTCAGCGCTTCATAGTAGTCCGGCATTTCGGAGTATTCTCCGATTTCATATCCACCTGAAGAAACCAGCGGATTTCCGTTTTTGTCAATTATCCATATTTCTATTTTGTCGCGATACTCATAATTTTCAACAAAGCTCGATGCAGCTTCTGAAAAACTTTTTGAATCGAGAGGATAGTAATAGCTGAAATATGTATCTGCAACGCCGGTGTCGCATGACCTCAGCACCATCTGCGCAGCATGATTATATCGCAGATACACGGAATAGGCAAGTATTCCGGACAAGACAATGAGAATTGCAACGGTAACAACAAAAATATTGCGAAACCAACGCGCTTTGATTGTTCGTTTAATAATGCTCACCGTCCTTTGGTTATTATATCAGCCTTAATTTTCAACCCATTTATAGCCTTTGCCCCAGACAGTTATAAGGTGTTCTGGACACGAAGGGTCTTTTTCAATTTTCAATCGCAGACGTCGGATATTCACGTCAACAACCTTGTCGTCACCGTAATAACTTTCTCCCCAAACCCGAGTCAGAAGCTCCTCGCGGCTGATGGTTTTCCCGGGAAGCGAGAAAAAGTATTCAAGAATTTGAAATTCAATCTGGGAAAGGTCAATGCGCTGTTTGCCGTTAAAAACGGCACGCTTTTTAGTGCTCAAAACAAAGCTTCCGCAAGTAATTTCATCACTGTGGGTATTGAGCAGTTCCTTGTTAAGGCGCACTCTGCGGTACACGGAGTCAATCCGAGCAAGAAGCTCCGTTACCGAAAACGGTTTTGTTATGTAGTCATCGGCGCCGCAGTAAAGCCCATAGACCTTGTCCTGTTCCTGAGCCTTTGCGCTCAAAAAAATCACACCGACATTCTGAGACTTTTCGCGTATATGGCGGCAAACTTCAATTCCGTTCATAAAAGGCATCATAACGTCAAGAAGAACGATGTCTATCGAGTCTTTTTCTTTTTCAAAAAGCTCAACCGCTTCCGCTCCGTTCTTAGCCTCGCAGACGCTGTAGCCCGCCTGAGCAAGATTCAGCGTAATAAAATCTCTGATTGAGCCTTCGTCTTCGGCAACAAGAATTTTTTTCAACAACCTCACCCCTGTTATGTGATTATCCGTTACTTATAAATAATTCCCGATGATACATCTTTTTTGGTAACGCCAAGCTCATTTCCTGCGGCAAAAATCCTGTAGTAATATTTCTTTCCTTTATAACTTCCAAGCAATCTGAACTGAGCGGAAAGCAAACCGTGTGTCTCTTCATATTCGATCCGGACTTCAAAAGCAGGAACATTTTGAAGAACGCCCTTTTCGTCACCTTTAAGAATATAAACCCGCATAGTTTCATTATCGGAAAGGAGAACAGGTATTGCACTGCTTTCAATTTGTTCCGGGATTTCAAAATAATAGCCATTCTCTCTGTTGTCAAAATATGACGTAACCTTTGAAAGCTTATTTTCTATGACTGCATCCCATTCAATGACGGACGAGGAAAGTTCCTTTTGCTCAAGTTTTTTTTGAACCGGTACTTCAATAACACCGTCACTGTTGATATCTTCACAAACGGCATTCGTGCTACGTTTTGAAATTCCGGAAACCGTCTTTCCGTCAATAAACACACGGCTGAGTCTGTTCTTTGCGTTATCAAAACGAAGAACATCCGTTGTCATTTGTCCGTCCGCCGTAAAGCCGTCAATATATATGCGGCTTTCACCAACTCTGCGCAGAAAATCAAATTCTATCTGAGAAATGGTTAAAATTATCGGGTCAACATCAAGCGAGGAAATTTGTTTAATCTCTTCTGAGATGCTGGAAAAAACTTTAATAACCGAAAGCGCGGAGTCAACCGACCTGTCTCCGTAAATCACGGCAAGCTCACTTTTTTCATCAGCATTCAGATCAAAAACGCCGAATGCGGAATACTTAGTTGAAAAGATACACTTGATTTCAGAATTTTCAATATCAACGGTGTAAATGCTCACCTGCTGCATAAGTTTGCTGCTTTGAAGTCCCCAGCCAACAATAATTTCAAGCGTTCCGTTGCCGTTGATATCGGCAAATTCAACCTGTTTGACCTCATTGAATCCGCTTTCCGTTCCGGCAAGAGCCACCCAACCGTTATCGTCCGTTCCGAAAATCTGAAGATGCACGGTTTCGCTTGCACCGTCTTTTGAATAAAAGGCGAGTATTTCATCATTTTTGTCGCCGTTAAGGTCGGCGTGAATGAGTGCGGACCTGTGCTTTCCGGCTGTGGGCGTTTTGAGCGTATAATTGCGCCCGGCTGCTTTTTCAAAAACCTGCCAAATTTGAGCACTCTCTTCATCGCGCACAGGCGCATGAAGCAGCGAGTCGATTGGTTTTGACTTCAAGCTGAAAAGCAGAAGCAAACCGGCCGCAACAAGAGTAAGAAGAATAACGACTGTTGTGAATTTTTTCATCTGCTTTTCACTCCCTTTCAGCCTGAACAGCCAAACTTAACCGATATATTTTTTTACAACGTCTGTTTCAAGACCGTCTAAGTCTTTGAGAAAAGAATAAAGCTCTTTCGCAATTTTCTTTGTTCCGCCCACGGAATCACTTTCAATATTGAGCGGCATAATGGGATCGTGAACGCTGAGACGCAGCAGGAACCAGCCGTTTCCGTGATCTTTGTCAAGATATACGCGGATTCCCTCGCGGTTGTCATCGGCCGTTTTCCAGCCTTTTCTTTTTTCGGCATATTCGCCGAGCGAGGCAATAACGCCGTTTCCGAACGCTCTGAAATCTTCCTGATTAATTTTCAGGCGAAGCTCGCACGCTTCTTTCGGATCCTTCAGGTCAGCAATCAGCGATTCAAGCTTCATGCCTTTCTTGCCCATCTGTGCCATTTTGATAACAATTTTTGTAATAAGATAAGCACCGTCATCGAGATAATAGTTTTCTCTGAAAGCAGCATGGCCGGAGGTTTCAATGGCAAGCGGACAGTTGGCCCCCTCGCGGTTGAGACGGAGCTGTTCATTGATAACATTACGGTATCCTCGCTTATAGCGGTAATGGACACCGCCGAGGAAATTGTTAATGAAGTCTGTAAGACCCGTTGAGGTGACGCTGTCGGTAACAATCGTTCCGCCCTCGTTGCCCTCAAGTGCAATAATTGAAGCGAGCGCAACAAGGCGGTTGCGGTTAATCTCGGTTCCGTTTTCATCAACGCAGCTTGCCCTGTCAACATCAGTGTCAAAAATAACTCCAAGGTCAGCGTGATTTTTGATAACAGCGTTGCTTATCGACTTCATTGCCTCCTCATTTTCCGGGTTCGGTGCATGATTCGGAAACATTCCGTCAGGCTCAAGGAACTGACTTCCGGTGATATCGGCGCCAAGCTTTTCAAGAACCTCTGTTGCATAAAAACCGCCGACACCGTTTCCTGCGTCAACAATAATTCTATAGCCGGAAAGCGGGCGTTCATAATCGGCCGCATTGACCTCGCTGCAAATCATATCGCGCAGTCTTTTTGCGTATACAGACATAAAATCACATTTTTCGATTGCAAACCTGTGCTTTTTCGGGAGTGTGCAGTTGCGCGTGTTTTCAATGACCGCATCAAGATCTTCGCTGTCAAGTCCGCCGCGTTTTGTGAAAAACTTCAAGCCGTTTCTGTCGAACGGGTGATGACTCGCAGTAATCTGGACGGCGGCAATGCAGCCAAGATCAACCGTTGTCATAAACATTGCCGGAGTTGAAGAAAGGCCGCAGTCATAAACATAAAATCCATAGGTGCAAAGCGCGCTGATAACCTGCTTTTTAATTCTTTCGGCCGAAATGCGCGAATCATGGCCGACGGCGATTCTTCCGGAAAGAGAAGCGCCGTTTTTGAGCAGCCATTCGCAAAATCCGCAGGTCAGATCATAAACCGCAAGGTCATCGAGCTGAACCGGAGAACCTTCCGTTTCAACGGCAACACCTCTGATATCGGTTCCGCTTTTGAGTTTTTTATAAAGTTCATATCTTGACATTGGGTCATCTTCCTTTCTCAGAGATAGATTTTTCGGTTACTTTCAAAAAGAATTTATACATCGGAGCAAAAGAGGCAAGAGTTGTTCTGAGTTCTTCAAGAACGCTGCCATCAAACAACGGCTCCATATCAAAACTGCTTTTGATAAAATATAGGTTTTTTGCGTTGTAATAATCTGAAAGGTCAAAGTCAACTTTTCCCGGTTTATCCTTGGCGTAACGCTCAAGATCCCTCTGTGCTCCGGTCGAAAGAACAATTTCAAGTGCCTTTCTAAACTCGCCCTGGTTTTCCCTGAACACATCACGGTAGCACTCAAGGAAAGCGGAATCGGTTCTGAACATTCCAACGCCTATTGAATAACAGCCCGGCATAATTTCAAACCACATACACGGCTGATGGTTCCATTCATATTTGTTGCGCATGAACATACACCAGACGTTATCACGATACATATTCATATTTTTAGCGCGGCGTGTGTCACGGCGTATTCTTGAAACCATTTTTACCGGAATAAGGTTCATTAAATTATCAATTTCAAACAGTTGACCGGAAAGGTCGGCGCAAATTTCGCGCATTGGAACAATAGCTTTTTTCTTTAGTTCCTCCTTTACCGATTCATAATACGGCTTGCTGTCATTAAATTTGTTTTCGGCAAGCATGAAAAAAGTGTCTCTGTCGAAACCTTTGAAACTGTCCATTGCGGTTTCCTTTCAAAAAATATTACTGAACTTTCAATACCTCGTCCGCCGCACTCATAATTGCAAGCTTTGCGCTGTGGAAATTGAGCCCACCCTGCATCCACACGGCAAACGGCTCTCTGAGCGGTGCATCAGCCGAAAGCTCAATAGACGAACCGAGAGTGAATGCGCCGGCAGCCATGATGACCTTGCTGTCATAGCCCGGCATATCCCACGGTTCCGGAGCGGCAAACGCATCAACCGGGGAGCATTTCTGAATTCCGCGGCAAAAAGCGATAAGGTTCTTTTCGTTATGGAGTTTGATGGCCTGAATAATGTCATGCCTTGTTTCGCCCGTGGCCGGAGTTGAATCAAAGCCGAGCTTTTTGAAAAGCGCCGCAGCGAAAGCCATACTTTTGAGCGCTTCACCAACAACGTGAGGCGCGCTATATACACCAAGGAACAATTCTCTGTTCATTCCGAGTGTTGCGCCAACCTCTCGTCCAATGCCCGGCGTAATGAGACGGCAAGCGCATTTTTCAATGAGGTCATGTTTTCCGGCAATGTAACCGCCGGTTCTTGCAATTCCGCCGCCCGGATTTTTGATGAGCGAACCTGCAATAAGATCTGCGCCAACCTGTGTCGGTTCCTTTTCTTCAACCCATTCACCATAGCAGTTGTCAACCATGACAACCGCATTGCTTTTTCTTTTTGCAATTTCGGCAACTTTTCCAATTTCATCAACGGAAAGCGAGGGTCTGAGGCTGTAGCCTCTTGAGCGCTGAATATATACCATGGCAATACTGCTGTCAATGGCGTTTTCAATCGCTTCAAAATCAAGAGTTCCATCCGCTTTCAATTCAACCTGTTTATAGTTGATTTTGAAATCTTTCAATGAACCGGAGCCGTCCTGTCCATTTAGACCAATAACCGGATGAATGGTATCATACGGCGTTCCGGTCACGCAAAGCATTGTGTCACCCGGACGCAACACACCGAAAAGCGCAACAGCAAGAGTATGGGTTCCGCAGGTAAAATTATGGCGGACAAGCGAATCCTCGGCGCCAACAGCCCGAGCGAAAACCTTGTCAATCGTTTCGCGTCCTCTGTCCGAATAACCGTAGCCTGTTGTTCCGCTGAACATCGACTCGCTGACGTTGTTTTCAATAAAAGCTTTGAGCATCTTCTGCTGATTGAACTCGGTAATTCTGTCAATCGAATTAAACTCATCCCTTACACTTTCAAGCGCTTCAGTGGAATATTTATATATCTTTTCATTAAAATCAAACATTTTTATAACCTTTCTATGTATGCGGCCCTTCCGCAGTTTTTAAAGCCAAGCTTCAGATAAAAAGCCGCCGTGTCCCTGTCTTTGGAAATTACATATACCTTTTTGTTTTCCGCTTTAAGCTCACCGGCAAGAGCCAGAGTAACAGCCTTTCCATATCCCATTTTGCGGCAGTCACTGCGACAGGCAACGGAAGAAATAACGGCTGCTTTTTCAAATTCGGCACCGGTTACCGCCGCGGCGCAAAGTGTTTCTCCGCCGAAAACAGCCTTCAGCCGCGCAAGTCCACGGTTTTTTCTGAACATAAAATCGGAAAGCCAGGAAAGATAGGAATCTTTTTCAGCAGGATAACTTTCCGGAAAACAGGAGGAAAAAAGCTCATATATTCTTTTGCTATCCGCTTCGGAAGATACTGCAATATATTCGTTATCCAAATTAAAGTAAAGAACATCTTTAATCTGATAATCTTTGAATCCGCATTTTTTTGCCGTTGCCTCATCGGTTAAAATAGTATTAAACCCGGAAGATGCAACAAAACACGAGAGCTCTTCAAAATCGCAGCGCCCGTTTGCAAGTATAACCGCATTGTTTTCAAGCGAGGATACCACGCCGACCAATTCACCGGCATCACTTACACAAAGATATGTTTGAGCAAAACTTCTTTCAAAACCGTACGCCTCTGCCCGACACATAACATATGCACCGAAAACGCTGTCCTCGCAAAAAGCACTAAGCTTCAAAAGGTTGCTGACGCTCGCCGTTTTAAGCATTAGCAAACTCCGAAAGCAAGGCATATGCCATCTTTTTGCAGCTTTCCATATCGTTTATATCTGCAACGCTTGTTGCCGAATGGATATATCTGCACGGGAGAGAAACCGTGAGTGTATACACACCTTTTCCGCTTTTATGGATGGCTCCGGCATCATTTCCACCGGCAACAGTTGTTTTCGTCTGGCATGAAATGTCTTTCTCTTTCGCCAACTCAAAAGCACGTTTAAAAAGCTCACGGTTATATACGGTGGACCTGTCCATGAACGAGACAACGGCACCCTTTGAAAGACGGCAGACAGAATCTTCTTTTTTAACTCCGGCAACATCCGCGGCGGTTGTTGCCTCAAGAACTATTGCATAATCGGGAGCAACGGTATATGCGGCCGCAGAAGCGCCGCGCAAACCAACCTCCTCCTGAACAAGGAAGCAGAAGTATGCGTCATACTCCGTTTCATTTTCAATCATATCAAGCATAACCGCACAGCCGAAACGGTCATCAATAGCCTTTGACTTAATTTTGTTTTCGCCAAACCGGCTGAAATCAGAAGCAAAGTAAGCACTATCGCCAACAGAAACATATTCTTCGGCCTGAGCTTTATCCTTCGCACCAATGTCAATATACATTTTTGAAACCGGCGGAACCTTACCGCTGTCGGCTTTATCGGTCAAATGAATAGCCTTGATGCCGATAACACCGGGAATTTCGCTGTCCCCAACAGTTACAGAACGGCCAACAATAACTTTTTCATCAATGCCGCCAACCGTGTCAAAGCGCAGATATCCCTCATCGGTGATATAGGTAACGATGAACCCGACCTCGTCCATGTGCGCAGAAATCATGACTTTGTTTTTCGGTTTGTTTTTTCCTTTTTTAAAAGCAATTATATTTCCTAGAGGATCAACCTTTGTTTCACACTTGCTCTCAATGCGCTTTAAAATATAATCGCGGATTTTTTCCTCGCGTCCGGAGGTTCCGTTCAGTTCACACAGTGTTTTAAGCGTTTCAAGCATTGAGTTCAGCCTCCTTCTTGAGAATGTATGCGGCAATCAGGTCGGCAGTGTATTCAACATCTCTTGTGTCAATAACTTCAACCTGAGTATGCATATGACGAAGAGGAATTGAAAGCAGAGCTGTTTTCACTCCCCCGCGCGAAATATTTATCTGATCGGCATTGGTGCCTGTCCTTCCGCTCATCACATCGTGTTGATACGGAATGCTGTTTTTCTTGGCAATATCAACAAATTCCTTAACGAACGCCCGGTCAAGAACGGGAGAAATTCCGATTGAAGGCCCCTGTGCGAGAGTGTTGGTTTCGGCTTTGTCGCAATAAGGGTCGGTTCCGAAGCCAACATCAACAACAATGGCGGCGTCACTGTCGGCGGCATATGCGGCCGTTTTTGCTCCGCTTCCGCCAACCTCCTCCTGAGCTGAAAGCTGAAATGCAACCGAACAATTTTTAAGTTTTCCGAAAATCTTTTCGGCCGCAAGAATAAGAGCGGCAGCACCGCTTCTGTCATCAAGCGCGGCACAGGAAATTTTGCTGTTGAGCAGTGTAAGCTGCTTTGAAGAAATCAGAATACGATCGCCGATGGAAACAAACTTTTCGGCCTCGCTTTTTGAAAAACCGATGTCAACAGCAAGATTTTTGACCTCAACGCCTTTTTCCTTGTCCTCGCTTGTAAGAAGATGCGGAGGTGTTGAACAAATTACGCCGAGCAACGGCTCTTTTCCCATAACGGTAACTTCAGCGCCAACAAGTACACGCGCATCAATGCCGCCAACCGAAGAAACAAGAAGAAATCCCTGCTCGTCAATTTCTCTGACAACAAGTCCGATGCGGTCGATGTGAGCGTCAAGAAGAATTTTATAGTTGCCGTTTCCGAGCGTGCCGACAAGCGAGCCTATAGTGTCCGTTTTAACAGGCATGAATTTTGAAAGATATTTTTCACAAACAGAGCAAGCAGCCGTTTCATCGCCGGAAGTTCCGTCGGCGGCCGCAAGTTTAAAACAAAGTTCCTTTGCGTTCATTTGTACACCTCTTAATGAGCAAATATTTAATCATTTTATTATACACAATTATTGCGTGAAAATCAAGATAACCTATATTAATAATCTTTATGCAAATCCGCAATATTTTTTATTCTTATCCTTGACAAAGCTCATCCGGTTTGATAAAATAATTCACATAAAAAGTTGATCCCATTACAAGGCTTTGACGGAGAAAGTTTTTTCGCTTCTTTATCAAAAAGAGATGCTCTGCCGCGGCTGAAAGCGGAGCTTTGAAAAAGGAAATTGCTACCCCTCCCGAGCTGTGCGCCGAGGCGTTCGATAAGGCGCGCCGTTTTGACCGCGTTAAGGTTTTTTCAGAGTGCCGCTTTTGCGGAATACGGGTGGAACCGTGGAACTGGATCTTTTCAGCTTCATCCCTGTGCATTATATGCTTTGGGTGAGGCTTTTTTATTTGTTGAATATTTTACGAAAGGAAGTAAAACAAATGATCAATGTTACACTCAAAGGCGGCGTTGTTAAGGAATTTGAAAACGGAACAACCGTCCTTGAAATTGCAAAAAGTCTGGGCGCAGGGCTTTTCAAGGCAACCTGCGGCTGCAAAGTCAACGGAAAACAGGTTGACCTGCGCACCCCACTCAACGAGGACTGCGAAGTTGAAATTCTTACCTTTGACAGTGCTGAAGGCAAAGAGAATTTCCGACACACCTGCTCACACGTTCTTGCGCAGGCGGTCAAGCGTCTTTTCCCCGAAACAAAGCTCGCCATCGGCCCTTCGATCGAAAACGGCTTTTACTATGACTTTGATTCCGATGTAACCTTTACGCCGGAAGTTCTTGAGGAAATTGAAAAAGAGATGAAGAAAATCGTCAAAGAGGCTCTTCCTCTTGAAAAATTTGAGCTTGACCCCGATGAGGCAATCGCTCTCATGGAAAGCAGAAACGAGCCTTACAAAGTTGAACTTATAAAAGAACACGCAGACAAAGGCGAAAAGATTTCATTCTATCGCCAAGGCGAATTTGAAGAGCTTTGCGCAGGTCCGCATATTCCCGACACCGGACGCATCAAGGCTTTTAAGCTCACAAACTGCACCGGCGCTTACTGGCGCGGAGATTCAAAGAACAAAATGCTTCAGAGAATTTACGGAACCGCATTCACCAAAGCTTCTGATCTTGAGGCATATCTCCAAATGATTGAAGAAGCCAAAAAACGTGACCACAGAAAGCTCGGAAAGGAACTCGGCCTCTTTATGCTCCTTGACGAGGGCCCCGGTTTTCCGTTCTTCCTTCCGAAAGGTATGCTGCTCAGGAACACCCTCATTGACTACTGGCGTCAGGTTCACAAAAAATACGGTTATGTTGAAATCAGCACACCAATGATGCTCAACCGTTCACTTTGGGAGCGTTCCGGCCATTGGGACCATTATAAAGAGAATATGTATACCACAGTCATTGATGACACCGACTTTGCAATCAAGCCGATGAACTGCCCCGGCGGAATGCTTGTTTATAAATCACAGCCGCATTCATATCGCGATCTTCCGCTGCGCATGGGTGAGCTTGGTCTTGTTCACCGCCACGAGCTTTCCGGTGCCCTCCACGGACTTTTCCGCGTCCGCTGCTTCACTCAGGATGACGCTCATATCTTCATGACATGGGAACAGATGAAGGATGAAATCAAAAATGTCGTTAAACTCTTTGATGAAGTATACAGTGTTTTCGGCCTTACCTATCAGATTGAGGTTTCAACCATGCCTGAGGATCACATGGGCGATATCAAGGACTGGGATTTTGCAACCGAAACACTCAAAAAGGCCATTGAGGAAATGGGTAAAGATTATGTCATCAATGAGGGCGACGGCGCTTTCTACGGCCCGAAGCTTGACTTCCACCTTTCCGACTGCCTCGGAAGAACATGGCAGTGCGGAACAATTCAGCTTGATATGCAGCTTCCCGAAAGATTTGAGCTTGAATACACCGGTGCCGACAACGAAAAGCACCGTCCGGTTATGATTCACCGTGTTGTTCTCGGCTCAATCGAGCGCTTTATCGGCGTTATCACCGAGCATTTTGCCGGAGCATTTCCCGTCTGGCTCGCTCCGGAGCAGGTCCGCATTGCTCCGATTGCCGACAGGCATCAGGAGGCGGCCTTCGCCCTCAAAAAGCAACTTGAGGACGCAGGCATTGAGCGCGTTGAAGTTGACACAAGAAGCGAAAAACTTGGCTATAAACTGCGCGAAAGTCAACTTGCAAAAGTTCCATATACGCTCGTTATCGGAGACAAAGAAGCAGAAAACGGCTGCGTTTCCGTCCGCAAGCGCGGTGTCGGAGATATCGGTTCTTATTCTATTGCTGATTTTGAAGCAATGATTAAAAACGACATCGCAACCAAAGCCATTTGGTAATATACTTTCAACTTTACAAAACCTCCGCATGTACTAATAACGTGCGGAGGTTTTTCATGTGTGTGCTCGGCACGCGTAATAACTTGGTGGTGAAAGTCCACTACAGACTTGGCAGTAGGAACTGTTAGCCGAA
>CAKSWC010000007.1 GCA_934511365.1 uncultured Eubacteriales bacterium | reverse complement strand
TTGTAATTCTCACGCTCGATGATGCCGTACTTCTGCTTCACCTGTGCGATATACAGACTGCTGACCTTCAAGCCGCTGCGTTCCAGAACGTAATCCTTGATCTGACCATAGGTTGCCGTCCCTCTTTTATCCTGCACCATTTCTTCCACATCCACATCAATGTTGATATGTGTTACCGGATTTCTCAGAACTAAGAGGCATACCGTCTCAACGTGCCCTGTATGAGGGAACATATCAATCGGCTGAATCTTTTTCACCCGGTAGCCGTTTTTGGAAAGGAAACGCAGATCCCTTTCCAGTGTTTCAACCGAGCAGGAAACATATACAACCCTTTCCGGCGCGGTTTTAACAATGCTTTTGAGAAAATCCGGACTGCTTCCGGAACGTGGGGGATCCATGAAAACCACGTTGAATTTCTCGCTTGCCTTTGCGGCCTCAACCATAAACTTTCCCGCATCGGCACAGAAAAAGGAGATGTTCTCGCATCCGTTGAGCCGGGCATTGAATTTTGCGTCCGAAACCGCATCTTCGTTAAGCTCCACTCCAACAACGGAAATGGCTGCGCTTTTTGCCGCAACAATGCCTATCGTGCCGGTTCCGCAGTATGCATCAAGAACTTTTTCACCCTTTTTGAGTGCGGCAAATTTTATTGCCGTGTTATAAAGCACCTCGGTCTGAACGGGATTGATCTGATAAAACGAGCGCGGCGAGATGCGGAAACGGCAGGAGCAGAGAGTGTCCTCAATAAAGCCCTTTCCGTAAAGCACAATTTCCCTCTTTCCGAGAACGAGACTTGTTTTTGCGCTGTTGATGTTTTGAACAACGGTTGTAATTGACGGAAAAGCTTCAAGAAGCGCGGAAAGGAACTCTTTTCTTTTTGGAAAAAGCTCTGTGCCCGTAACCAGCACAACCATGACCTCTTTGCTTGAAAAGCCCCGGCGAACAAGAACATGGCGCAAGAAGCCCCGTCCCGTGTCCTCGTTATAGGCCGTGAGCCTGAAAGAGGGGAGAAGCTTTCTGATGAATACGATTATTTCATCGGCAAGGGAGTCCTCAAGCATGCATTCGTTGACCTCAACCACTCTGTGACTTGAGGATTGGTACACACCGGAAATAATTCTTCCCCCGATGTTTTTGAACGCGGCCTGAACCTTGTTTCTGTAATGAACCGGATTTTCCATTTTGATGATTTCCTCAACGTGGCCGAATTTTCCGAGCGCTTTGATGCACTTGACCTGTTTATATGACAACTGCTCCTCATAGCTGAGGTTTTGAAGCTGGCAGCCGCCGCATTTTTTATAAAGAGGGCAGCCGTTGCCTCTGCCCTCTTTTTTTGCTGTTCTTTTTTTCATTTGTTATCTTCCGAGCTTCTTTTTTCCGCCGTATTTTTTCATGCAGTGTCTGACCGCCATTTCAATAACAACAAGTGTTACAACGGCACAAACGGCCGCAACGGGATTGCTTTCGTTCTTTTTCATTATTTTTGCTCCTTTATGGGTATCATTAATTACCCTTGACTTACTTAATATTAACCTTATGCTCCATAATCCAGCCCGTTGCAAAAAGCATTCCGAGCGCAACGAGAGCCATGAAAAGTGTTCCTCCGATTCCGAACGAGAAGATTGCCTCGCTGTTCTGCATTGAGGAAAACGCAAACTTAAGTCCATCGTTTGTTATGCTGAAGCTCATCGGCAGCGAGTATGTCAGCTTTGCACCGATTGAATTTGAAACGGCATATGAGCCGAAGAAAATCAAAAAGCCGAAAATTTTCGGATGATTCTGGAGCGGCCTTGTGTTTGCAAGTGTAACCGCAAAATAGACAAAGCCAACAAATGTAAGAATGGCCAAAAGCGCAAGAACAACAACCAAAACAATGAACTTTGCAATCATTGCGCCGGACGGAAGCATATCAAGAACGCCGCTGTCCTTGAGCATTTCAATAATGCTTCCCATTTCTCCGTCGGTCTGGTTCCTTGCGTTGAGGAAAATTACAAAATAAATGAGCGCAAGAGCAACAAACGAAAGAATGATCCAAACGAACGAAACAATAACCTTTGAAAAAAGCAGGCTGCTGCACTTGACCGGCAGGGTGAAACTCAAGTAGCCCTGATTGGTGTAAAGCGTGTCATAAAAGTTCTTAATAACGGAAACGAGGGTCATGACAACAACAAGTATTCCGGCAAAATAAAGCACCATTGACGCAGCAACACTCAGCCACGCAATTTTTAAAAGCATTGCAACCGCCATTACCAAAAGAACGGCTCCCGTGCAGGCATAAATGGCCATAACATATCGCGCGGAATGTTTGAATTCGTGTTTTAAAAGCTTACCAAGCATAGCTGAATACCTCCTTGAATACTTCCTCAACGGTTTTGCCCTTGTCCTTAATTTCGTTAACATGGGCATCAATAACAACCTGTCCGTTGTTTATCATGAGGACGCGGTCAAAAATATACTCAACATCGCTGATGAGGTGGGTGGAAATGAGAACGGTTGAGTCCGCCTCGTGGTTTTCCATGATAAGGTCAAGAATATGGCTCCTTGCCGCCGGATCAACACCGCCAAGCGGCTCGTCAAGGATATAAAGCTTTGCTCTTCTGCACATTACAAGAGCCAGCCTCAGCTTTTCCTGCTGACCTTTGGACATTGTTTTGAGCCTCTGCTTCATGTCAAGGCCGAACTTATTGACCATTTTTTCGGCCTTGTCGCGGTCAAAATCCTTATAGAAATCCGCAAAATAGTCAAGTGCGTCGCACGGGCGCATCCAATCCGGAAGATAGCTCTTTTCCGGAAGGTAGGCAATAATGCTCTTTGTGTGGACACCCGGCTCCTCGTTGTCAATGCGCACCATTCCGGTGTGGTCCTTGATGAGGCCGGTGAGAATTTTGATAAGTGTTGTTTTTCCGCAGCCGTTCGGCCCAAGCAGACCGACAATCTGGCCGCTTTCGCAAGAAAAGTTGACGCCTTTGAGCACTTCCTTGCTGCCGTATGACTTTCTGAGATCGGAAATGTTGATAATCTTACTCATATCATTCGCCTTTCTTAATATATTCTTGTTTTTCCTGCCATATATGCTATTGCGCCCCAGATGAGCTGGAAAGCAACAAGTATTACCGGATTGAACGCGAGGGAAACTTTAAGCACCGCGCAAACAACGCAAAGAACAAAGCTAAAGCCCAGTCCGGCAAGCATCACAATTTTTGAAAGCCTGTCCGCTTCAAAAAGATTGTGCGCCGCAGCAATCAAAAGGAGGATGTTCTTGTCCTTTTTTGCGCAGGCAAGGCCGCTTTCCTCTTTCAAAGCAGGATTCGCCCTGAGTGAGGAGATGAGCGCGCTGTCCTTTGTTGAAGCAAGCTTGATTGCCGCAATATCTGCCATAAGCTTTTTTGAAACCTGCTCCTGGGTGAGGCACGGGTCGCCGCAGTCCAGAATGAGAACAAGGCCGGTACGGTTGAAGTCTCGAACGCTTTTTCTGACCTCGCCCCTAACACGGTAGTCAACAACAAAGAAAGCAATAATGACGCCCTCAACAACAACATACATCACGTTCCTGCCCTTTGAAAAAGCCTTTTCCTCCTCCTCGGTCGGAGCGGAAATGCTGTGGGCAAGGAGCATTTCCCGGTTCCCGACAAGGACGCGCCTCCCGGCTACCCAGCAGGCATAGCCGAGCTTTTCCTCATACTGAACATCCTCCGCCTCCGGCGGTCGGATGCCCTCCTCGGAAAGGAACGGGTCGAACGCGTCCCTTATAACGCTGCGCGTGTTTTTGAGCGCACTCGCAGCAAAAACAACGGCGTCCGTCTGCGCAATTCTTACGCCGGGAACGGTTCTGAATTTTGAAACCCTGCCTTCAAAAATTTCATCGGCAGAGACAACGATTCCGTTCGCCTTTGCAACGCTCTGAGCGCTGTCCGCCGAGGCGGCAACGGCACAGTAAGCGGAAAGGGTTTTATCGTTTTTCAGCTTGACAAGCGAGGAAACAAGGCGGAAAAGAACGGGAACACAAAGGCAGAAGCTGCCGGAAAAACCGGAGAAGAACGCCCATGCGCTCCTTTCCCGCACCGCGCCAAAGACCGCAAACGCCACGCTCGCGGCAAGAGCAAACACACCGACGGCAAAAAGCAGTTTTTCATCCGCCGTGTGAGAGAGCGAAAAGCGCTCAAAATCCGTCGGAAGGTCGCAGTCGGCGGTATAAAGTATTCTCGGCTCGCCCTTTGAAATTCCGTAGCCGAGCGAATCGGCATCGTTTTTGTTTTCAACCGTTCTGAGCGTGGAAAGCTCCTTTGAGCGCATGAGAACGGCAAGGTCGCGCCGAACGCATTCAACGCGGAGATATTCCGAGGCACAAAAAGCGAGCAGCGAGAAAAAGAAGAACGGGGTATAAACGGTGTATCCCGAAACGTCCTCCGGCCTGAAAACAAGCAGCGAAAGACATTGAAGAAGCGTAAAAACGCCGGAAAGAGAAACAAAGAACTCCGCCTGCGGCCGGAACTTCAAAACCTGACCGAAGCCGTCTTTAAGAATGCCCCTTGAAAAAAACGCGCCGGTCAAAACCAAAAGAACATTCAAAAGAACAAACGCCGCGCCGTTCCCCGCAAAGAGGAAAGAGAACGCCCCTGAGGAAGAATGGGCGCAGAGCATGAAATATAAAACAAAGGAAAGCGCAAACAAAGCAAGAAAAATCTTAAGCTGCTTTTTTTGCTGCCGGGTCTGCTGCCTGAGGGTTTTGCGCTCGTTTTTTGCGCTCGTCAGCTCCTCTTTGAGCTTTTCAAGCCGCGTTTTTTGCCCGACGGCACGCATTGTTTTTTCAAGAAGATTTTTCCCCTTTTTTCTGTCTCCGGCCCTTTCAACCGCGTCAAAAAGGTTTTCGCCCTTTTTCGGCTCAAGGAAATCGGCAATACTTGCACCGCCCTTTCCGGTCGGCTCCTTTTCAAGAATAGCCTTGTCCGAGTCCTCATTGGAAAGGACGCGGAAGTTTTCAATGAGGTTTTGCCGCGCTTTTTTGAGCCGGCGTTCAACCTCACTGTCGGAAACCGCTCCGGCTTTTTTTTCGCCCTCATGGCCACCGAGGGAGAGTTTCCTGGTTCTTCCGATTTTTTCGGAGCCAGAAGAATCTTTTTCTTTTTTAAGGTTAAAATGCTTTGTTTTTCCGCTGTCCGGAACGCGCATTGTTTTTGCGTTGTCCGCCTCGTTGTCTATTGGAGAAAGGCCGACCGACTCAAGCAGCGAGTTAACATTTTTCAGCCCCTTGTCCGGTTCTGAAACGGACGCAGCGGACTTGTTTTCTTTTTCAAAACCGGCTTCATAAAATTTTGACTGATTGTCTTTTTTGGAAGTCATTGTTTTTTCACCCTTTGTGTAGCCGCCGATTAAATGAGAGTGCAAATACGCCGTCAAGCCTTGCCACTCTCGGTCAATCAGCGGTTGCTTGTTAATTAGAGCCGCTGTCTTGCAACTTCATACATCAAAATTCCGGCCGCAACAGAGGCGTTGAGGGAATTGATTTTTCCCTTCATCGGGAGCGAAACGATAAAATCGCTCTTTTCGCGGATAAGCTTTCCGACTCCGTTGCCCTCCGAGCCGATAACAAGTCCGACAGCGCCGGAAAAGTCCGTTTCAAAAAACGGCTTTCCGTCCATATCTGCGCTGTATATCCAGACGCCGCGCTCCTTCAGCTCGTCAATCGCCGCGGCAAGGTTCGTCACACGGGCAACGGGCATATATTCAAGCGCACCGGCGGAGGCTTTTGAAACCGCCCAGGTCAGCGAAACGCTGCGCCTTTTCGGAATAATAATTCCGTGTGCGCCGGCGCATTCGGCCGTTCTGATGATTGCGCCGAGGTTATGGGGATCCTCAAGCTCGTCGCAAATGATTATAAACGGATTTTCGTCCCTTTCTTTCGCAAGGGAAAAGATATCTTCAAGTTCGGCGTATTCGTGGCTCGCGGCATAGGCGGCAACGCCCTGGTGGTTCCCTCCGCCGCAAAGGAAGTCAAGCTTCCTTTTGTCAACCTCTTTAATAACCGCGCCTCTGTTCCGGCAGTCGGCAATTATTCTCCCGATGGAGCCGTTCCTTTCGCCTTTTGCAACAAGGAGAGTGTCGATTGCGCGCTCGCTTCTGAGCGCTTCAAGAACGGCGTTGCGGCCGATTATGAGCTGAGTGTTTTCCTGATTGTTTTTATTATCCATTTTCACCATTCGCTTTATATGTTTTTGGCTTTCCCCCAAAAAAGAGGACACACCGCGGTCATTATACTTATAGATTTATTGATTATATCACATATATCAAAGAATGAAAGAGCGTTTTTGAAAAATAGTTTGTTAATTTTTTATAATTTTTTGTTTTCCGCTCCCGAAAAGCGGCAAAAGGCTTGATTATCGGCGGATTTGTTGGCATAATTATACTGTAAGTAATAATTTTCAAAACTCGGCTTGAGTCTGAATCAAAAGAAAAAATTTACGGAGATCTGATATCATGAACAAAGAAGCAATCGCGGAAATTCTCTCCCTTTCAAAAGAAGAACGGAAAGAGATTATTGAAAACCACAGAAAAAACGGCGTGCTCATCCCGATGGAGGAAAATGTTTTCATTGGGAAAGACGTTTCGATTGAAAGCGGCGCCGTCATTCTTGAGGGCTGCCATCTGCTCGGAAAAACAACGGTTGAAAAAGACTGTGTGATAGGCCCGGGAACGGTGCTTTTTGAAACAAGCGTTGAAAGCGGAACGTCACTCAACTATGTTCAGGCGTTTGAAAGCAAAATCGGAAAAGGCTGCAACATCGGCCCGTTTGTCCACATCAGGCCAAACAGCTTTGTCAAAGACGGCGTTCACCTTGGAAATTTTGTTGAGGTTAAAAATTCCGTCATCGGAGAAAGCACAAGCGTTTCCCATCTGACCTATGTCGGCGACAGCGACGTTGGAAAGCACGTCAACTTCGGCTGCGGCTGCGTCACCGTCAACTTCACGGGGAAGGAAAAATTCCGGACAACGGTCGGAGACCATGCGTTCATCGGCTGCAACACCAACCTTGTTGCTCCGGTCAAGGTCGGCGATTACGGCTACACCGCCGCTGGCTCAACAATAACAAAGGACGTTCCCTCAAACGCTCTTGCCATTGCGCGCGCAAGACAGGAAAACAAAGAGGACTGGGTGCTCAAAAAGAAACCCTACAGGGGAATGGAATAAGGAAGTATTTATAAATGTTTTTCAAAAAGGAAAAGTTTCCTCAGAGCGCCGCTTATGACTTCATGATAGTCGGACTCGGCAACCCGGGGAAGAAGTATGAATTCACAAAGCACAACGCGGGCTTTCTCTGCATTGACCTGCTTGCGCAAAAGCTGGACGTTAAAATTGACCGCCTGAAGTTCAAAGCCCTCGTTGGCGAGGCAAGGATAAATTCAAAGCGCTGCCTTTTGATGAAGCCGCAAACCTTTATGAACCTCAGCGGAGAGGCCGTCCGGGACGCGGCGGCGTTTTATAAAATTCCGCCGGAAAAAATCATCGTTATTTTTGACGATATCAGCCTTGAACCCGGTCGGCTGCGCATCCGCCGCAAAGGCTCGGACGGCGGCCACAACGGAATCAAGAGCATAATCTATCAGCTCCAAAGTGACGCCTTTCCGCGCATCAAGCTCGGAATCGGCGCAAAGCCGCACCCGGAGTTTGACCTTGCGGCGTGGGTACTTGAGCCGTTTTCAAAAGAAGCGCTTAAAGCTCTGCGCGCGGCGGCAGACAACGCCTGCGAGGCGGTCGGACTGATGGTTGACGGAAAAACCGATGAAGCCATGAGCCGATACAACTCATGAAAGAAGCACAAAAAACGACCTCTGCTCCGGTTTGAAACGGATGCAGGGGTCGTTTTCAGATAGCAATAGTTTTTTAATTCAAGCGGATTTTTCCGCCTTTTTCCTTTCCGGAAGCTGAGCTGCAATTATTGCGGCGAACATGACAACGCAGCCGGCAAACTCTCTCGCGCTCGGCATTTCATGGAGAATTATCATTCCGGTAATCAGCGCAAAGACCGACTCAAGACTCATCAGCATTGAGGCAACGGTGGGCTCAGTCCGCTTCTGGCCGAGAATCTGGAGCGTGTATGCAATGCCGCTTGACATAATTCCCGAATATGCAATGGACGGAGCCGCGGCTTTTATGCTTTCAAGCGTGACTTCCTCAAAAATAAACATCGGCGCAAGGCAAAGCACTCCGACAACAAAAAACTGGCAGCATGAAAGCTTGATTCCGTCAACCTTTGGCGAAACGGCGTCAACAATGAGTATCTGCACCGTGAAGCAGAACGCGCAGGCAAGAACATATGCGTCTGAGCTTTGAACGCTGCTGTCGTTAACACAAAGGAGATATAGGCCAACCAGCGCAGCGACCGCGCAAGGCCAGATTATCGGACGAATCTTCTTTTTGAGCGCAATACTGAAAATTGGAACAAGAAGAATATAAAACGCGGTAATAAACCCCGCTTTTCCGGACGGGGTACCCTTGTCAATTCCTATCTGCTGCAAACACGAGGCAACGCAGAGGGAAACGCCGCACGCGAGCGCACCTTTTGCAAAAAACAAACGCTCTTTTTTTGTTTTCATCCCAACATATTTTCCGCGCTTTTTCAAAACGGCGTCCTTGATTATAATCACCGGAAGCAGCGTTGCGCTGCCGAGGAACGAGCGCAGACCCATGAACGTGAACGGGCCCACATATTCGGCGCCGGTGCTCTGAGAAACAAAAGAGCTGCCCCAAATCACGGCGCAGAGGGCAAGGAGGATACTTCCGACAAGATTGTTCTTTCTGTTTTCTTTCATCTTTAAAACTTCCCGAATAAGCAAAATTAAAACGTGCGCCGCAGCGCAAAACAACATAATAAAGTATAGCAAAAAGCCTTTTGCGCTTCAATGGGCAAAAGCGTTGATTTTCCTGCCGTTCGGCGCGGTGATTTTGTTGATATCGGTCAGTTAAAAAACTGAGCCGCAAAAGCATTAAAAACAATATATTTACAATACCGAACTCAATAACCGTTTTTTTGTGGGATAATGTAACAGCAAAATATAAAAGCGCCCTTTGGTTGCTTAAGGGAGATATGATTATGACGAAGAAAAAAGTTCTTTCATTTGTGCTTGCCGTCTCAATGCTCTTTTCGCTGACGGCAACTCCTGCGTTTGCTGCCGACGGCGGCGAACAGGTCAAGTCCTTTTTCAAGGATGTTCTGACAAAAACCATCGGCTTTGTCATGGAAACCGTGACGGGCTTCATCAACAACTCCGTTTCCGCTGACGGCGTTGCCATTGATGAAAAGGACTTCAACCTCACCGATTTTTATTCCGGTACCGAAACTCTCCTTTCCGCGCCGGCAAAAAACACCCGCTGGGCGCTCGGTTATGACACGCAGAGCCTTGTTCCAAAGGATAGGGAAAACTATAATCTTTATCTCGGCGGCTTCATGGCGATTGAAAACGGCTTTTCAAACAAACTGCGCGATGTTTATGACGACATGAAGGTCAGAACAATAGCCGTCTCCGACTCAAGCGGACGCGGCACCGCCGTTTTTGCAACCATTGACTGCATCGGAATGACAAACACCGACATCCGTTCAATCCGCGAACAGCTGCGCTCCTTTGCAAAGGAAAACGGCATCAATTCAATCAACATTTTTTCAACCCACTGCCATTCCTGCATTGACACCCAGGGACTTTGGACGGACAATGTTAAAACCATCCTCGGAAATATGTTTTCCGCCTATACCCACATTGGAGAGGTCAAAAAGGGTACGGACCCGAAATATATGCAGTTTTTGTTTGACACAGTCTCCCTTTCGGTCAAAAACGCCGTTTTGGGAATGAAAAAAGGCGAACTGACCTTTTCTCAAAAAGATCTCGGCGCCGAATATTTCAACAACAAAAACAGAACGAGCGCAACGGCGGTTCTCAGCAACCTCACAAAATTCACCTTTACTCCGGACGACGGCTCAACGCCTACGATTATTGCAAACATGGCCGCGCACCCGGACATTGTTGGCCTTCCGACAAAGGGCGACGACTCAAAGGGTCAGATTCTTTCCGGCGATTATGTCTATTACATTGGCGAAACTCTGAACAAGGCCGGCTATAACTTCATGTTCTTCAACGGCGCAATCTGCGGAATATATATCGGAAGAACACCGACATCGGACAATGTTGAGCTTCCGCGCAGAGTTGACATCTCCGTGCGCTACGGCCGCGAAATAGGCCGGATTCTGCTTGCAATGAACATGACCGAGGATGAAATCAAGAGCGACCCGTTCCTCTCCGTAACCGGAGACAGCGAGGAGGATATGAACCGCCCGGGCTACACCCTCTGGTATAAAAACTGGAAATCCGTTCCGGAGGAAAAGGTTGAACCGCTCCTCAACGTCCGCGTGAAGTCCGTCATTGCTCCCGTTACGAACAACGTCATCCTCTTTGCCGGAAAGCTCAGGCTTGCGAATCACACCATGATAAAAACCGAAAGCGGACTTGCGATTGCAACGGAAATTGGCTTTGCGCAGTTCGGCTCCCACAAAATTGTCATGATGCCCGGCGAAATAAGCCAGGATCTTGTTGCCGGCGGTGCTTCGCTGACAAAGGAGGGCTCAATAAACAAAACGGACTTTACGGAAAAAACCGTCTATGACCTCTTTGGAAAAGACACGATTGTTTTTGGTCTTGCTAACGATGCAATAGGCTATGTTGTTCCCGATAACGACTACTGCATGGGTCTTCTTTTCAATCATTACCAGGAGACTCTTTCCCTCGGCAAGGGCACAGCTTCATTCCTCATGAAAAATTATGCCTCGCTCGCTGCCGAAGTGCTCTGACTTTCCGCGCCGTTTGCCCAAAAATGGCCGGGATGTTAAAATTGTTACACAAACTTAAAAATTGATACACTGTGTGGCAATTTTTAAGGGCGAATATTATTGACTTGATATTTGCTTTGTGATATCCTATTCTCCAAAGAGAACAAATTTCGGAAAGAAGTTGAATGAATGAAAAAAACAAAAGTGCCTGAAACACAAAAGCTTTATGACCTCATTCCCTCTCAGCAAACCATGTATATGATGGTTAAATACAGCTTCCATAAACAGCTTGTTCAGATTCCGATTTCCTTTTCCGTTGAAAAGAATCTTGACTTCGGCGTCCTTAAACAGGCATTCAATATTGAAATTGAACGCAATGACAGCCTGCGCCTGCGCTATGTTGTTGTTGACAAAAAAATCAAGCAGTATTTTCTTGACCGCTACACAATGAACTATATCCAGGTCAAGCGCTTCAAAAACATTGAGGAGCAGGAGGCGTTCTTTTCAAAAGACGCGCAAAAACCCATCTACTTCCTCAAGGATGAGTGCTACAGAGTGATGTTCTTCAAGACCGAGGGCGCCGGAAGCGGAATTTACTTCAATGTCAGCCACCTCAGCCTTGACGCAATGGGAATTGTTATCACCCTTGTTGACCTGCTCAGGGTATACAGAGCACTCATCAACAAAACGGAAATGCCCGAACCGCTTGATAAATATGAGGATTACATCAAAGAAGAATTTCTCCGCCTTTCGGACAAAAAGAAGATGGCAAAGCACGAGGAATTTTATAAGCGATACTTCCTCAAGGGCGGCGAGCCGTTCCACGCGAACATCCACGGTCCCGAGTTTCTTGAAAAATACAGGAAAAAGAAAAAGAATCCCAACCTGCGCGTTCCCCCGGCCTATAATCCGCTTTGGGACAAGAGCGACATGATTGTCAAGAGCATTGCCCCCGAGGACGCAAAGAAGATTTTTGACTTCTGCCTCCAAAAGAAAATTGCACCGGAAAGCCTCCTTCAGCTCGGATTGCGGACATACTGCTCCGCCGTCAACGGCAGGAATCCCGATGTTTTCATCCAGTCGCTTTGCAGCAAGCGCGCAAAGCACAGCGAAAAGAACATGGGCGGTTGCATCACGCAGCCCTTGCAGCTGAGAACAATCATTCCGGAAGATTACACCTTCGGCCGCGCTCTTGATGAAATTACGGGAACAAGAACAAGCCTGTTCATGCATTCAGCCTATCCTTACGGCCTTGCGCTGAACCTCTCGCGTGAGATATACAATTACAATATGTTCCAAGGCCCGGCGTGCATGATGTTCTCATGGATACCGGTTCCGATAGGTCCGCTTGTTCCGTTCAAGTTTGATTTCCGCGGCTACAACCTCGGAAGATATTTCACTCCGCTTTATGTTATCACTCACCCCGACCCGGAAACCCAGGGCATCAAGTGTGAATATATGTATCGCGTGAAGCTTGCAACGAGCGAAGACATCAACAATCTTCACGAAAGCATGGTCAAAACAGTTATTGCCGGAATTGAAAATCCGGACATCACCATAGGTGAACTGCTTGATAAAGTTAAGTAATAAATCATTTCAAAAGGAGATATAAATAATGCTCGAAAGACTCAGAAAAGTAATTTGCGAATATGCGGAAATTCCTGCCGATAAGATCACCGAGGAGACGAACATCAGAACCGAGCTTGGCCTGAACTCCCTTGAGCTTATCAACATGGCCGTTGCCATTGAGGACGAGTTTGGCGTTGAAATTCCCGACCGTGAGGCGCTCGGAATTGAAACCGTTGGAGACACCATTAAGCTCATCGAAAAATATATGAACGCATAAAAACGCAAAAAGCCGGGGCTGTTCAAAACGAACAGCCCCGGTATTGTTTTTTGTTCTTTAGTTTTCACTCATAGCAGCCGCGTTTTTTGAAAGCGGCTTTTTTGTTATTGAAACCTTTGAAACGGACTCAAGCTTATCTTTTCCTTGAGTGTTCTTCTTTTTGATAACAACATACAGCACGGCATACATTATAAACGCAAAAACAATGGTTGTCATGCTTGCGTCAATCATGTCCATCATCGTGTCCCAAAGCGGAAGCTGGCCGCCGTCCGTAACTTTTCCGTGGCCAAAAATTTTATAAAAGATATCGTCATCGCCCGGAGCATACCAGTAGCACTGGTTCGACGTTCCCCAAAGGAAGTCTCCCATGAACTCCGTTATCTCCCACACCGGGATTATCATGAAGGAAAAAAGCGTTCCGAAAAGCGTACCCATGAGCGGCGAAATGCTGTCAAGATGATTCTCCTTTTTGAGGATAGCCTTATAGATGTAGTAGCCTCCGATGGCTGCCGCCGGTCCGGAAACGGCGTGAAGGATGCGGTCATATTTGGGAATGACGGAATAAAGGTCGATAAAATTCCCGAGGAAGGAGCCGCAAATTTCCATAAGGTTGATGATGTGCTGCGTGCGGAACGAAAGATTCGCAAAAAGGCTTTTTTTGGGCGCAATGAAGCGGATAATGCTCACCGCATAAAGCGCAAGCATATTGACCGCGCAGAGAACCCTCTGCCTTTCATCGGTGTGCATTATGACGGCATAGATGAAAAGCAGGCGGACAACCCACCATGATATGTATTCGGCAACCGATATCTCCTCAAAAATCCCGTGCCAGACCGCAAGGACGCGCTGCTTAATGTGTTTCATACTCAGTTCCCCTTTTTAAAAAGAGAGTTCGGGAGGGGAAAGAGTCCCCACCACATTAAGTAATATACATCCGCGCGACCGGTTTGTAAACAAAGGTTAAGCATTTGTAATACCTTGTCGGAGATTTGCAATAAATTATTCTTTTCTTCTTAATTTTTTTCGTTCATTTTTCTCATGGCAGAGCGTCGGTTAAACCGTCAGTTGGCGGTAACCTTGAGCGCAAGGACGGTAATGTCATCCGCCGTCTCCTTTGTGCTGCGCAGCCGCGCAAGTGAGGCAATGTGAGACGCAAGCGAGTCCATGTCGTTCGTACTCCAGGCAAGCAGCTCATCGTTTATCCAGCCGCAGTCTCCGCCGGTTGCGCCGTCGGAAAGGAGGAGAACAATGTCTCCGGCTTCAAGAACCGTTTTTCTGCGCGCAAAGCAGACGTTGCGGATTATTCCGACCGGGAGCGACTGCTCTTCAACAACAGTGATTTCCTTTCCGCGCCGGACGAACGAAACCGCGGCTCCGGCTTTGTAAAATTCCGTTTCTCCGGTGTATACATTCACGCTGATTCCGTCAACGGTTGCAATGGATTCATCGGTCGATTTCACCATCAGCGCGCAGTTCACCGTTTTCAGTGCGCTTTCAAAAGAAAAGGAGCAGGAGAGCAGCTTTTCCATCAGCGTTGCCGTCAGCGTTGAGTCAACGGCGGCGCGCGAACCCGTTCCCATTCCGTCGCTTATCAAGGCGATCTCGTTTCCGTTCATATCTCTAAGCGCAGCAATGCAGTCTCCGCATACGTTGTTGTTTTTGAACGGAATCTGGCACGAACCCGTGACAACGCGGAAAACCGCACGCTCCTCAAATGTTATCACCGAGCGCAGCTCCATGACGGCAATTTCCGGCTTTTCAAAAACGCGGCCGGTCGTCAGCTCAAAAATCGTTTTCATTTTTTGAAGGTTGAGGTCAAACGCATTTTCAAGAACATTCACCTCAATAGTTATTCTTCCGCCGGAATTTGTGAAATAGTTCACGCAGTCAACATAGATGTCCGCGTCCGCAAGCGCCGTCCGCAGCGCGCGCGAGCGTGCATTATCAACAACCCTGTTTGCGCAGACCTGCTTTGCAAACTCGGAAAGGAACTCGGCGATTGAAGAAAACTGGTCGCTGACGAGCGAGCGCATCTCGCGTACCTTCATTTTTGACGCCATTCCCGTGACAAAATCACTGTATGATGAATTGACCTGAGAGACAAGCGCATTTGCACGCGGACAGCGTTTTTCAAGCTTTGTCCGTTCCTTTCCCGGCTCCTTGAGTCCGCTCAGAGTGAGAATATCTGCGGCGGTTTCGTTGAAATTTTCGCTCCAGCATTCGTTTTTGAATGAGCAGCCAAAGCAGATATTCTGCTGAAGCTTTGCAAAAATCCGGTTTATCTCCGGATTGATCACGTTGTCAAGCCTTGCGCTGACCTTGGTCACAATGTCCGAAACCTCGCTGACCGTCTCCGCCGCACGTCTCAATGAGGCGCAAACGCGGCGGTTCAGCCCGTCATCGGAGGAAAGGAGACTCTTTTCAAGCTCGGTGTGAACGGCAAAAAGCTTTTTAGACGGAATGAAGGCAAAAATTGCGCACCCGGCCGCAATTTCAAGCAGGCTCCAAAACGCATTCTGAGAAAACCCGCCAAAAAAAGACATCACCGCCGCGGCAAGCGCAAAGGAAACGGACACCGCATACTGGCCGAGCGGAGCAAAAACACCGCAGACAAGAGACGCAACCGTGATAACGGGAAAAAGGAACCTCGCCTCGGCAGAAACGGAAAGCGAGGCGGCCGTGCATATTCCGAAAAGGCAGGAGGCAGCCGCACCTTTGTAATGAGAAACAAAAAGAACAAGCAAAACCGCCGCCGTCCGCGCCGGAACAATGGGGCCGAGCGTAAGGCCACAGGCGCAAAGCAAAAGAACGCACAGACAAAGCCCGGCTGCGGCAATATCCTGAGCGCTCAGCGCGGAAAGACTGACGCGGAAAACCTGCGCCTTTTCGCTGCGGATGAAAAGGCAGGAGGCGCAGAAAGCGACCGCACCCTCGCAAAAGGCAAAGAGGAGCGAAAGAAGCCGCGTTTCGCCAAAAAAGGCAGCGGCGCCGGACGCAAGAAGGCAGGAGAAAAACGCCATAAGCGGGCAGGCAAGGGCACTTTTGAAAGCAGGAAACTTTTTTTCCGAGGCGGCGCGGCAGGCGGCGCACAAAAGCAGCGCGGCGCTGCACCTCAAAGCAGTCTGCCACGGAAAGGCAACAAAAAATCCGCATACTCCGCCGATGAGCGAGGCCGCAACAAAGGAGAACTCAACCCCGGCCAGAAACGAACAGCAAAACGGCGAAAGCGTTCCGAGCGCATTGAGCTGAGAGAGGAGAAAAGACACCGCCGCGGCGCAGAGCTGTTTTACCCACGGCGCAAGCTCCTTTTCGTTATCAATTATGAGCGACGATATGTTTTTAATTTCCGGCGCGGTTCTTTCTTCGGTTTTCATAAAGCTCGTCCTTTCAAAGATATGTTTTCCGGGCTATTATAAAAATTTTTTTGAAAGAAAACTGTCGCACCGTGGCGCAGGAAGATAATTTTTTTCTTCTTGTGCAGTCCAAACGCAAAAAAGTGCTATGTTGCGGTCATTTTTTCCATTCATACGCAGTTCATAATTGACATAACACGGCAAAAATGATAAAATATTCCCAGTGAATGCTGAAAGGAGGGTAAAAAAATGGACAATCTCATCGCAAGACTCACCGGCATTTTTGACTTTGTTACAGAAATCGTTAACTATATTTATGATTTCTTCAAGTCACTGCTTAAAAAGGAAACTGTATAATCAGACTATTTTCCGAAAGCTGAAGATATTCAACGAAAAAACAGGAGCTGCCCTGACCGGCGGCTCCTGTTTTTGTGTTGTTGTTTTTCTTTATTTTCTTACGCTCTGCCGGAAAGCTCCAACGCCTTCCTTTGAATCCGCTCAAGAGCATTTTTAATGTTCCTTTCCTCTCCAACTGCCTTTTCAATCGGACAAAGGTCGGTCTTTTGCTGGTTCAAAATGCAGTCAGCCGTTTCTCCGCAGAAAAAGGAAATTCCGTTTTCCCCGAGTATCTCCTGCGCGTCACGGCTCATGACAGAGGCGTAAACCTCTTTCACCCCGAGCGCGGAAAAAAGCACGGCCGCCCCTTTTCCGACCACTCTGTCCGCCGCGCAAAAAGCAGACAGGTCTTTTCCTTTGCCGAACAGCTCAAGCAACGCCGCAACGCCCCTTTTTTCGCTTTTGAGCGTTTCTTCTTTGCTGCAAAGAACAAGGGTGAGGTTCTCCTCTTTTAAAACGGAGAGGGCGCGTTCTGTGTTTTTGTTCATCCGCCTCAAAACTCCTCTTTAATTTTTTTCAGTATATCTTTGTCCGCCGGACAAAAATCAAAGTTTTCAATTTCCTGCGGCGTTATCCATTTTATGTCGTTATGTTCAAGCAAACGGAGTGGTCCCTTTATAATTTCCGCATTGAAAAGCGTGAGGTCAACCGTCATGTCCGGATATTCATGAATAAGCCGGGTAAAAACGTCCGACACACTGATTTCAACGTCCAGTTCCTCGCGGCATTCGCGCGCAAGAGCCTGCTTTTTTGTTTCTCCCGGCTCAACCTTTCCGCCAACAAACTCCCAGAGCAGTCCGCGTGTTTTGTGCGCCGGGCGCTGACAGATTAAAAACGTGTTGCCCTTTCTGATTAGGGCCGCAACAACCTGAACCATCTTTTTTGCTCCTTCCGGGTTTTTATTTTATACTGACCTTTTTGCTTATTCTTCCTTTTTGGCCGCGGCCGGTGCAGTCTTTTTTTGCGGCGCTTTTTTGATGCGCAGAAGAACGTCACATTTGTCAAGCAAGCGGTCAAACAGCTCGGCAATAATCACCGTTGAAACAAGGCAGACCAAGGTGAACAGCACCGGCTTTGAATTGAGATTGAACTTTGAAAAAATCATCATCGGTATTCTCTGGAGAATATAGACGCTGAAAACGCGCTTTCCGAACCAGCGCAAAACCTTGTTGTCAACACTGACGCGCATTGAAACAAGGGCAATGACGAGCGCAAAAACCAAAGCCTCGGGAATGAAGATTTTGCGCATCTTGTGATATATCGGAAGAAGATAGGCAAGATATCCAAAAACGGTGACTGTGATGGCCGCCGCGGAAAACCACTTTGAAAAGTCTTTCAAAAGATATTTGTCAATCGTCGGCTTTGCAATGTAATACCACATTCCGAGCGGATAACACATGAGGGTGTCATACCACCAGTATTCCTTGCCTTTGAGAATGCGCAGACCAACCATCAGTGCAAAGGCAAGAACGGTGAAAACGGCGGTTGGAATAACAATTTTGTCCTTTGCAAAAGCAAAGACAAGGAACGTCAGCGCATAGAGCATCAGTATCGTAAAGATGAACCAAACGCTGTTTCCAACGGCGGAAAGCCCAACGAAAGACTTGAGCAGGCGAACAAAGTCATATTTTGTTCCGAGCAGACGGCTGACAACAAAGAAGATTACGATTGCAAAAGCAAAGTGATACCAAACGGAGAAAATCCTCCGTTTTGGAATTGTCAGCGCGTAGCGCGGCTTTTTTTCAAGGCTCAGTGCAACTCCATAGCCCGAATAGAACAAAAACGCAACAACCATCAGCTGACCGAGGAAGAGCATGAAGTCCGTGAACGGCTCGTTGAGTGCCGTTTTTTCAAGCTTGACATACTGCCGTATGTGCGAAAGGAAAACAATGATGACAAAAATACCCTTTATCGAGCCTGTTTTCTGAACAGACATATAATCCTCAAACCCGTCTTTAAAGCTGAACTTTATTCCAACAAGGCAGAGCACAAGCAGGGCGAAAATATAGACTGACATAATTTTTTCTCTCCTTTTTCAAACTCAGACAACATATTTGTTAAGTCCCGGAATGCGCCGTATTATATATGTGAGACCAAAGCTCAAAACAAACGCACAAAGGGAAAGCACCGGAACGCTGAAAAGCGCGTGGAACAAACCGTTGTCAAAGCCAACGGCCTCAAGGAAGTCAATAGCATACATATGCGTGAGATAAATTCCGAACGTACAGCTGCTCAGAAGAACAATCGGCTTTTTGAATTTTTGCAATTTTAGCTTTGAAACGCGGTTTTTGAAAAAGATAAAGACCGCCGCCGAGCTTACAACCATGTTCGGCATTGAAAAAGTCATAAGACCTGTGTAATCCTTCCCTTTCATTTGAGAAATCTTTATTGTTCCTATGACCGAGGCAACGGAAAGAAGAACGGTCAGCGCATATAAAATATACTCGGTGCGTTTGCTGACCTTTGAGCGGAAAAGAACGTGACCCATGACGTAATAACCCGTATATCCGAGAACGAAGTAAAAACGCATATTGCCTTTCATTGCGTCAAGCCACTTGAGAACGGTTATGTCAAAAACCTTTCCGAGTTCAACAAGAGTGGGAACAAGGCAGCCGAAAATCAAAAACAGGAGAAGAAAATACTTTGCGTTCTTCATCTCTTTTGTGATGCAGCGGACAAGCGGCGTTATCAGATAGAGCCCGAAAATCATGAAAAGATACCACATATATATTTTTCCGACAAAAAAGCTTCTGAGAGTCTTTTCAACCGAAAAGCCGGAAAAACCGTCGTGTTCAAAATAATACCGAACCGTGTCATAAACAAGGTTAACCGTGCTCCAAAACAAAAAGGCAGCAACAATTCTGAAAACATTTTTTGAAAAGAACCGCCGCGTGTCAAAATGCCTTTGCCCGTCAAGGAGCATTGAACCGCTTATCATTACAAACAGCGGAACCGCAATGTGGCAAAGGTCGTCATAAATCACAAGCGCATAAAACCTTGTTGAATTAAGCGGAAGCGAATGAAAATTCTGTGCCGATGCGTGAATGAAAAGAACGAGAACAATCGCCGTTACCCGCAAAAGGTCAAGCCAGAGGATGCGCGGTTTCGGTTGGATTGAATTTTTGGGTCTTTCGTTTTGTTCCATTTCTTTCTCCTTATCTTCCGCCGTCAATGCCAATGGTCTGGCCTGTGATAAAAGCCGCTTTTTCGCTTGAAAGGAAAAAGACCAATTCGGCAACGTCACGCGGAGTTCCGTTTTTTTGAAGCGAGCTTTCGAGTGCAATCTCGCGCTTTGTTTTTTCGTCAAAGCAAGCGTTCATCTCTGTTTCAATGAAGCCGGGCGCAACACAGTTGACGTTGATTTTCGATGGACCGACTTCCTTTGAAAGCGCCTTGGTAAAACCTATCATTGCAGCTTTTGAAGCGCTGTAATGCACCTCGCACGAGCCGCCCGAAACGCCCCACATTGAGGAGATGTTGACAATTTTTCCGCTTTTTCGCCTTATCATCTGCGGAAGAATGAGCTGGCAAAGGCGCATGGCGCTTTCGATATTGACGGCAAAAAGTCTTTTTGCGTCCGCTTCTTCAACAAGCTGAAAAACATTTCTAATTGAAACCCCGGCATTATTCACAAGAACGTCAATTTTTGAACGCAGAGCAAGCGCTTCTTTTGAAAGCTTTTCGCATTCTCCGTCCTTTGAAAGGTCGGCGCAAAGCGGAAAGACCTCCACCCCGAACCGCGTTTCAAGCTCATCTTTGAGCGCAAAGGCCGCCTTCTCGTTTTTTCGGTACTGCATAATCACATCATAGCCGTTTTCGGCAAAAACGCGGCAAATCCCACTGCCTATTCCGCCCGAAGCACCGGTTACAAGAACAGTTTTTTTCATCCGTTTTCTCCTTTTGTTTCTGTCAGTTATTACCTGTAATATAATAACAGCAAAAGTTTCCGCTGTCAATCATGAGGAAAGCGAATATGCACGGCTTTCCCCGTCCGGTATGAAGTGTTCAGAAAAGGCAACGATTTTGTGAATTTTGTTTTTTATCTCTTGACTTTGAATTCAAAATTGGGTATTGTATATTATAAGTGATTATACACTTTTTCTCCGGCGCTGCCGGCCAGTTTGCATTAAGGAGACGAATACATCAATGAATAAAAAACTAATGATGGGACTTTGTGCCGTGCTTTCAATTCTGCTCTTTTTCACCGGCTTTGAGCTTGGCTCATACCGCGAAAAAAAGAACATTAAAGCGAACCAGACGCAGGTTTTTCAGCCCGTGAGCCAGAGCAGCTATAACTCGCAGTCAAGCACCGCGCCGAGCGAAACTCAGCCCGCAACACAGCCGACTCAGTCGTCGGAATCGCTTTCCGTCTATCCGGAAAGTCCGACCTCCTCCTCCGCTGCCGTGCAGTCAACAAAGCCGGCCGCAAAGGATCCCTCCGCAATGTCCAAAGCGGAAGTTATTGCCGCCGCCAAAAAGGCTATCGACGCCGTCAAGACCCAGCAGAACATGACTGCGGTTCAAGCGGAAAATGTTCAGATAACCGTCAACGATTGCAGCGTTTCCAGACTCACGAGCCTCGTCAACAGCATTGTTCAGCGCTTCACCGGCGAAAAGAGCGCAACCTATAAATTCGTCAACGGCCAGGCCACCGGTGTTAGACCGGACGGCAAGGAGGTTGAGGACGAGGGCGTTGTTTCTCCGACTCAGGTTATTCCGCCCAAAAACAGAACTTTTGACATCACCGAGGCCGGTGTTACCGAAGCCACAGCAAAAAAGAACGGCTCCGACACCGTCTATACAATTAAAATTAAAGAGGAATCAACAACGCTCCAAAATCCCGTTCCGCAGTTCAACTCCGCCGCAATCGGTTATCTTGACCTGACAAAGATTTCCGACAAAATCAACGGCGCTGAAATTACCGAGGCTAATATGCACTATCCCGGCTCGTCCGTTACCGCAACGGTCAACGGCGACGGAAAGCTTGTTAAGCTTGAGCTGTATCTTCCGATGGACGGCTACGGCGCCGCCTCGCTCAAGGTTGTTAAGGGCAACGCCTCCTTCAGCGGCAGCCAGACGGAAACCTGGACTTTCACATATTAATAACAAAATCAACCAATGGCCGGATGTCTTTTTAGGCATCCGGTTTTTATTTTCCGCGCAAAATTCCCCATTTTTCGCGCAGAAAAGGGAGTAATATATCTTTTTGGTGCCGCGCCGCAGAGGGACAATCGTATCTTCTAACAAAATGCACAATTTTTGGAGGAAAATTTTTGAGAGTTTCTAACAAAAATAACAATACCTCTTGTCTTTTTACCCTCCGGGTGATATTATTATCATAGACGTGCTATACTCGATAAGGATATTCCCTTGGAACAGACCGATTCAGCACATTTTTTAAAGATTTGTTCCGGAAAGGCTGTGGTAACATGGAAACAGAAAAAAACAGGAAAGGCGATGAAACCGCTCTCTACTTCTTTCATTCGGGAAAGGGCTGCCGCGTTTATGATTACCTCGGCGCACACAAAACTCCCGGTGAGGACAGCGTGACTTTCCGCGTCTGGGCGCCGAACGCCGCCGCGGTGAGCGTTATCGGAGACTTCAATGGCTGGAACGGAGAAAAGAACAAAATGTTCCGCCTTTCCGACGGCCAAACGTGGGAGTGCTCGGTTCCGCTTGTTAAGCGGTTCGACAGCTATAAATATCTTGTGACCTCTCCGGACGGAAAAACAACCGCGGCAAAATGCGACCCGTATGCCTTCCACAGCGAAACGCGCCCGGGAGACGCTTCAAAGTATTATGAACTTGACACCTACAGCTGGAAAGACGGCGAGTGGCAGGAAAAAAGGGGGAAGGTCAACCCCTATGAAAGCCCGATGAACATCTATGAGGTTCACGCCGGTTCCTGGCGCAGGTATAAGGACAACAGCCCCTTTTCATATTCCGACCTTGCGCGCGAGCTTGTTCCGTATGTTAAGGAAATGGGCTATACCCACATTGAACTTATGCCGCTTTCGGAGTATCCGTTCGACGGCTCATGGGGCTATCAGGTTACGGGATACTTTGCCGCAACCTCGCGCTACGGTACCCCGGACGAGCTTATGTACTTCATTGATGTTTGCCACCAAAACGATATTTCCGTCATTCTCGACTGGGTTCCGGCGCATTTTCCGCGCGACCTTCAGGGGCTCTCGCTTTTTGACGGAACACCCTGCTATGAATATTCCGACCCGAGGAAAGGTGAACACAAGGACTGGGGAACAAAGGTCTTTGACTACGGAAAAACCGAGGTTGTCTCCTTCCTTATCAGCTCCGCGGCGTTCTGGTTCCAAAAATATCACATTGACGGACTGCGCGTTGACGCCGTTTCCTCAATGCTTTATCTCGATTACGGCCGCGAAAACGGCCAGTGGGTACCGAACAAATACGGCGGAAACGAAAATCTTGAGGCGATCGAATTCTTCAAAACACTCAACTCAACCGTTTTCCGCGAGTATCCATACGCCCTCATGATTGCAGAGGAGAGCACGGCTTGGCCGCTTGTTTCAAAACCCGTTGACGCCGGCGGACTCGGCTTCAACTTCAAGTGGAACATGGGTTGGATGAACGATACCCTCCGCTATTTCTCGCTCGACGGTCTTTCAAGGAAATATAACCACAACCTCCTCACATTCTCGTTTTTCTACGCTTTTTCGGAGAATTTTATTCTTCCGATTTCCCACGATGAGGTTGTTCACGGAAAATGCTCGCTTATTGGAAAGATGAGCGGAACCTATGACGAAAAGTTTGACACCCTGCGCGCCTTCTTCGGCTACATGACCGCCCACCCGGGAAAGAAGCTCTGCTTCATGGGTCAGGAATTCGGCCAGTTCATTGAATGGCGCTTTGACGAGGAGCTTGACTGGCTTTTGCTCGGCTATGACAAACACAAGGCTCTTCAAGACTATGTTAAAAAGCTCAACGGAATCTATAAAAAATATCCCGCGCTTTGGGAGATTGATTACGGCTGGGACGGTTTTTCCTGGTGCGTCAGCGATGACTGCGACAATTCCGTTATTGCTTTCACAAGGAAAGACAAAAGCGGCAACGCACTCGTTTGCGTCTGCAATCTGACGAGCGTCCTGCGCGAAAAATATTCCTTCGGCGTTGAAAAAGACGGGGTCTATGAGGTTATCCTCAACTCTGACAGCGAAAAATTCGGCGGAAGCGGAAAGGGAACAAAAACAAGGGTATCCTCAAAGAAAAAGCCGATGCACGGCTTTGAAAACAGCATTACCCTTGACCTTCCCGGCCTTTCCTGCCTTTATCTCATTAGAAAACCCAAGCCGCAGAAAAAAGCGACAGAAGAAAAAAGCGCAAAAAAGCCAAAGGCACTGATTAAATAAACCAAACTTAATATACTAAGGAGGAACTTTATGGCAAAGAAAACCGAATGCCTTGCAATGCTCCTTGCCGGCGGACAGGGAAGCCGCCTTGGCATACTCACAAAGAACATTGCAAAGCCTGCCGTACCTTACGGCGGAAAATACCGTATTATTGATTTTCCCCTTTCAAACTGCATCAACTCGGGAATAGAGACCGTTGGCGTGCTGACCCAGTATCAGCCGCTGGAGCTGAACGATTATATCGGCAACGGCGCCGCGTGGGACCTTGACCGCGCCCACGGCGGAGTTCACATTCTTTCACCCTATCAGCAGATCAAGGGCACGCAGTGGTACAAAGGAACAGCCAACGCAATCTATCAGAACATCAACTTCATTGACCGCTATAATCCCGAGTATGTTGCCGTCCTTTCCGGCGACCATATCTATAAGATGGACTATGCAAAAATGCTCGCCTATCACAAGGAGAAGAACGCGGCCTGCACCATTGCAATGCTTGAGGTTCCATGGGAGGAGGCGTCCCGCTTCGGTCTGATGTTCGTCAACGATGACGGCTCAATCAGCGAGTTTGAGGAAAAGCCGAAAAACCCGAAGAGCAACAAGGCCTCGATGGGCGTTTACATCTTCACCTGGAGCGTTCTGAGGAAATATCTCATTGATGACGAGAACAACCCGGACTCCGGAAACGATTTCGGCCACGATGTTATCCCGGCGATGCACACCGCCGGCGAAAGGCTCTTTGCCTATCAGTTTGACGGCTACTGGAAAGACGTTGGAACCATCGACTCGCTTTGGGAGGCAAACCTTGACCTGCTCAATCCCAAGGTTGACCTTGACCTTTCAGACAACAGCTGGAAAATCTATTCAAAAACAACGGCCGCTCCGCCGCACTTCATCTCAGACAAGGCAAAGGTTGAAAACTCGATGATTGCCGAAGGGTGCGAAATTGACGGCGAGGTTGACTACTCCATCCTTTTTTCAAATGTTACCGTTGAAGAGGGTGCAACCGTCCGCTATTCGATAGTGATGCCCGGAACCGTTATCAAATCCGGCGCCCTTGTTGAATATTCGATAGTTGCGGAAAACGCCGTTATTGAGGAAAACGCCCACGTTGGCAATGACCCGGCTTCAATGAGCAACGCCTATGACGATTGGGGAATCGCCGTGGTCGGAGAAAAGGTCCGTATCGGCAAAAACGCCGCCGTTGCCGCAAAGGCAATGGTTGACAAAGATGTAAAGGAGGCCAAGTGATGCGTGCTTCAAATGTTCTCGGAATAATCTATTCAAACGTCTATGACGAATACATAAGCGAACTTACCGGAATCCGGACAATGGGCTCGGTTCCCTTTGCCGGAAGATACCGCCTCATTGACTTCTGCCTTTCCGGAATGGTGGGTTGCGGAATCACAAAGGTCGGCGTCAGCACAAAGAGCAACTATCAGTCACTCATGGATCACCTCGGCTCCGGAAAAGCATGGGATCTTTCAAGAAAGCGCGACGGTCTGACAATTCTTCCGCCGTTCAATCTCGGTGATTCCGTTGGAATATACAGCCACCGCTTTGAGGCGCTCAAAGGCATGATGAATTATATTTCGAAAAGCGGAAAGGACTATGTTCTCTTCTGCGACTGCAATGTTGTCTGCAACATCGACTATGAAAAGTTCATTGAAACCCATATAAGTTCCGGAGCGGATATCACCATCGCATATAAACGCGGCGTAAAGCCCGCAATTTCAACTATCCTGACCTTTGACCTTGAAAAGGACAGGATAACAAGCGCAAGAACGGGCGAGCTCGGCGCGGACGCAAAGAATTATTCGCTCAACATTATCATCATGAGCCGCGCTTTGCTTGAAAGACTCGTCAACAGCGCCTCAACGCTTCCTGACGCGCGCTTTGAAAAGGACATCATTGCAAAGAACACAAAGAACCTTGACATCAGAGGCTACAAGGTTGAAGATTTTGCCGAGATGATTGACTCGCTTCAGAAGTATTATGACGTCAGCATGAGCCTTCTTTCCGGAACAAGGAAGGAGCTTTTCAAAAAAGACAGACCGATTTACACCAAGGTGCGCGATGATGTTCCGGCAATCTACGGCGTTTGTTCAAAAGCTTCAAACTCGCTCATCGCCGACGGCTGCGTTATCAAAGGTACGGTTGAAAACTGCATCCTTTTCCGCGGCGTATACATTGCGGAGGACGCCATTGTTAAAAACTCAGTGATTATGCAGGACAGCTATATCAGCTCCGGCGCAAAAATCAACTGCGCAATTCTTGACAAAAATGTTGTTATCCGCCCGAACCGCGAAATTTCCGGCGCCGCAACCTATCCGGTATACATTGGAAAGAACATCACTGTTTAACTTCCTAAGAAGGAGGAAAAGAAAAATGAAAGTTTTGTTTGTTGCGTCCGAAGCCCAGCCTTTCATGGCCAGCGGCGGACTTGGCGATGTTGCCGGCTCGCTTCCGCAGGCGCTGAGGAAAAGGCTCATCGGCTGCCGCGTTGTGATGCCGCTTTATGACACCATCAGCCAGGAACTGAAGGATTCAATGTCCTTCATCACAAGCATTTCCGTTCCCGTTGCGTGGAGACGCCAGTATTGCGGCGTTTTTCAGGCGAAGTATAAAGGTGTTATCTATTATTTCATTGACAACCAGTATTACTTCAAGCGCGACCGGATTTACGGCCATTACGATGACGCGGAGCGTTTCACGTTCTTTTCAAGAGCCGTTCTTGAAATTCTTCCGCATATCGAATTTCGGCCGGACATCATTCACTGCAATGACTGGCAGAGCGCCCTCACCCCGGTTTTTTACACAACAATGTATAGCAAGGACCCGTGGTATCAGGGAATCAAAACCGTTTTCACAATCCACAACATCCAGTATCAGGGAACATACGGAATGGATCTTGTGAATGACGTTATCGGCCTCAAGCCGGAGGACGCCGGCATTGTTGAATATGACGGCGACGTCAACTTCATGAAAGGCGCCATTGAGTGCGCAGACAAGGTCACAACCGTCTCTCCGTCATACGCTCAGGAGATTCTTGACCCGTGGTACAGCCACGGACTTGACACCATCCTCAAAGCGCGGCAGTGGAAGCTTCAGGGCATCCTCAACGGAATCGACACGGAAAGCTATGACCCCGAAACGGACTCAGCTATTGAAAAGAACTATAATGTTAATACCTTTGAAAGCGGAAAAGCGGAAAACAAGGCCGCCTTGCAGGAAAATCTCGGCCTTCCCGTCCGCGCAGACGTTCCGGTTATCGGAATTGTTTCCCGCCTTGTTTCACACAAGGGACTTGACCTTGTCAAGTGTATTTTTGACGAATTCCTTTCAACAACGGACGTTCAGGTTGTTGTTGTTGGCTCAGGCGACTGGCAGTATGAAAACTATTTCAGAGAGCTTTGCGACCGTTATCCGGGCAAAATTTCCGTCAGAATCGGCTTTGTTCCCTCGCTTGCGCGGAAGATTTACGCCGCGGCGGATCTCTTCCTCATGCCCTCAAAAAGCGAGCCTTGCGGCCTTTCACAAATGGTTGCGCTGCGATACGGAACGGTTCCCATTGTCCGCGAAACGGGCGGCCTGCGCGACTCCATCACCGACAGCGGCGACGGAAAGGGCAACGGCTTCACTTTCAAGACATACAATGCGCACGATATGCTTGACGCCATGCACAGAGCTCTTGACGCATATTACAACAAGCCGCACTGGAAAGAGCTTGTTAAACGCGCAATGGAATGCGACTTCAGCTGGGGCAGAAGCTCAAACGAATATATCAAAATGTATAAACAGCTGATGAAATAAAAAAAAGGGACTGCCGCAGCCGATGCAGCAGTCCCTTTTCGGATGTTATTAAAGAGGAGAAAATTTTTATGAAAACACTTTTTCTTGTTTTGTTTTTGGCGGTGAGCGTTGTTCACCTTGCGGCGAGCTTTGTGAGCAACAAAAAACTGCGCGCCGCAACGAAGGGCTTCATTCTTCTTTTCCTTTTGCTCTATTATATTTTTGCGGCCGAAAAGAAAAACGGCGTCCTGATTGCCGCCGTTGCAACAAGCTGGCTAGGCGATATTCTTCTCATTCCGCCCGGAAACGGCTGGTTTGCCGCCGGCGGAATCAGCTTCATTCTCTCCCATTTCTGCTTCATCGCCGTCTATGTCTTGGCGGTCAACTTTGCAAACGTCAACATTCTTTTGACAGTTCTTGCTTTTCTTGTTTATTGCGCGCTGATTTTCCTTGTTTTCCGTGCGCTAAAGCCAACAACGCCGAAAAAACTTTACGGCGCAATGATTTTTTATCTGTTCTGCAACGCGGCAATGAACATTTTTGCGTTTATGCTCCTTGTTTCAAGGCCGTGCGCGGCAACTGCACTGACCTATGTCGGAGCCGTTTCGTTCTTCGCCTCGGATTCGCTTTTGTTTTTAACAAAGTTTTACAAAAAGCCGATGTGGCGCGATCACTTTCCGGTTATGCTGACTTACATAATTGCGGAGTTTTTGATTACTCAGGGCATCATGATGCTCGGATAAGCAGTAATAAAAGCCGAATAAAATATCCCCGGGCGGCTCGTGACGCCATTTTTTTCCCGTTTTTTCAAAGAGAATCAAATATGCCGCCGTCTTAATAAAAAAACAGTTGACCTCTGGAAAAATAACGGGTATAATCAAGTTAACAAATTATATGCGGAGGTAAATATGAAGTATCAGGAAATTATTGATAAGCTGACGCTTGAGGAAAAGGCTTCCCTTTGCTCAGGCAAGGATTTCTGGCACACAAAAGGCATTGAACGCCTGGACATTCCGTCAATCATGCTCACCGACGGCCCCCACGGACTCAGAAAAAAGGACGAAAAAAGCGGCGGCCCCAGCCTTGAAAATTCCGTTCCGGCAACGTGCTTCCCGACTGCCGTAACAACGGCGGCGTCATGGGATCCCGAATTGCTTTATAAAATGGGCGAAGCCTTGGGTGAGGAATGCCTCGCCGAGCGCGTCAGCGTTCTCCTTGGCTCCGGCGTCAACATGAAGCGTTCCCCCCTCTGCGGAAGGAACTTTGAATATTTTTCAGAGGATCCTCTCCTTGCCGGAGAGGTTGCGGCCGGCCTCATAAACGGCGTTCAGTCAAAGGGTATCGGAACCTCGCTCAAGCATTTTGCAACCAACAACCAGGAGATGCGCCGGATGTCGGTTGACAGCGTTGTTGACGAGCGCGCGCTGCGCGAAATTTACCTCACTGCTTTTGAAATTGCCGTTAAAAAGGGCAAACCCTGGACAGTCATGAACGCCTATAACAAGCTCAACGGAACATACTGCTCAGACAGCGAGGAGCTTCAGCAGAAGATCCTGCGCGATGAATGGGGCTTTGACGGCGTTGTTGTTACCGACTGGGGCGCGGCGAACGACCGCGTTCAGGGTATCATTGCCGGAAACGACCTTGAAATGCCCACCTCCGGCGGATATAACGACAAAAAAATTGCCGACGCCGTCCGCAGAGGTCAGCTTTCAACCGAAATGCTTGACAGGCGCGTTGACGCTTTGCTTGACCTTGCTTTCAAGTCTGAAAAGAATCTCGGCGTCTATACATATGACAAAAAGGCCCATCATGCGCTCGCACGCGAAGTTGCGGCGCAGTCAATGGTGCTTCTTAAAAACGATGACTCCGTTCTTCCGCTCAAAAAGGGACAGAAGATTGCCGTTATCGGTGAACTTGCCAGAGCGCCGCGCTATCAGGGCGCAGGCTCCTCGCAAATCAATCCAACCGAGCTTTCAGACGCTTTCAGCGCACTCGTCAAAGAGGGCTTTAAGCCGAACTATGCCCCCGGCTATGACAAAAAGAGCCGCGGAATTTCTCAGCTTTTAATCAATGACGCCTGCGCTCTTGCAAAAAGGAGCGACATTGTTCTCCTCTTTATCGGTCTCACCGAGGAATATGAGGCTGAGGGCTATGACAGAACAACGCTTGAACTTCCGGCGGCTCACAACCGCCTTGCCGAGGAGCTTTGCGAGGTTTGCGAAAATGTTGTTGTTGTTCTTTCCGGCGGTTCACCCGTAACAATGCCGTGGCTTTCAAAGGTCAAAGGCGTTCTCAACGCATACCTCGGCGGTCAGGCGGGCGGCGAGGCGATAGCCGACATCCTTTCCGGAAAGCAGAACCCCTGCGGAAAGCTTGCGGAAACATATCCGCTCTCACTCGCGGACACCCAGTGCGTTAATTATTACCCGGGAACGGTCATGACCACCGAATATAGAGATAGCGTTTATATCGGCTACAGATATTATGACACCGCCAAAAAGGACGTTCTCTTCCCGTTCGGCTTCGGCCTTTCATACACCGAATTCCAGTATTCCGGCTTGAAGCTTTCAAAGAAAAAGCTCAAGGATACCGACACTCTCACCGTTTCTTTCAAGGTTAAAAACACAGGAAACACCGCAGGCGCGGAAATTTCTCAGGTCTATGTTTCAGACACTCAAAGCACAATCTTCCGCCCGACAAAAGAACTCAAGGGCTTTTCAAAAATCTTCCTTGAGCCGGGCGAGGAAAAAACCGTTACCGTTGAGCTTTCAAAACGCGCATTTGCATATTACAACGTCAACATTCATGACTGGCACGTTGAAAGCGGTGAGTTTGAAATTCTTGTTGGTGCCTCAAGCCGCGATATCCGCCTCAAAGGCAAGGTCAATGTTGAATCAACCGCAGAAAATGTTACCGTTCCCGATTACAGAGCCGTTGCACCGGAGTATTACACCGGTGAGGTTCAGACGGTTTCCGATGAAGCGTTCACCGCCGTTCTCGGCCATGAGATTCCGCCCTGCGAAAGAGGAAACGAGCCGTTCACCCTGCTCGATTCGCTCGAAAGAACCAAAGGCTCAAAATGGGGCAGAAGAATCAACACCGTTATTGACAAGGCGCTGAACCTTGTTTTCAGAGAGAGCAACTCAACCGTTGACATGGTCAAGGCGATGGCTCTCCAGATTCCAATCAGGAACTTCATCACCATGAGCAGCGGCGTGTTCACCGAGGAGATGGCGAACGGACTTCTCATGATTCTTAACGATGACGAAAGCACCGTTAAGGGCGCAGGAAAAATTCTTGCCGGTCTCGGCAGCGCAGTAATGAAGCTTCCGGCACTGCTTAAAATGGTATAAGCCTCAAATAACAAACCCGGGCAGCCGCAATGAATCGGCTGTCCGGGTTTTTCGTTGTGGCTGTTTTTGCGTCTGTTACTGGCCGTCCGGCGTATAAACCAACATAAAGCAATGGGAGCGGATTTTGCCCTCCATAACCTTTGTTCTGAAATCGTTTCCGGAAATGACCTTTCCGCCAACATTCATTGAAGAAACATAGCCGACGTTTTCGTTAACCGCGCGGTCATGGGAAATAACCGTTATCCACGTTGACGGGTCGCCGCTCACGTCAACACTCAGCTTGTTTTTGATAATTTTCTTCATGTCATCGCTCGTCACGGAGTATGTTGACTTGAAGCCGTCCACCGAATAATCGCCGTAGCTCGGACGTCCTCCGCCGAGATACGGAACGGCCGTTTTGCCCCAGACGTTATAGAATGAGGTTGTAAGGCCCGCGCTGATTGAATGGAACGGGGTCAGCGCAGCCTCCGTTCCGTTATACGCAATGTAAAGGCCGTATTTCATAATCTCGTCAACAGCGTCATAGCACGCCTGAGACGGAGTTTTTCCGAATGCGTTTGAATCGGTTCCAAGCGTGTAATTATAATACTTTGCAAAAGTATAAAGCGCAACGGCCTGCGCTTTGAGCGCCTCTTTCTGGAATGAGGAGCCCATCTCGCTTTCAAGCGCGGAAGCAAGATACTCGCGCGTTTTGTAATCCGAACCGTTATATTTGATCGTTTCCGGATATGTGTCTCCGGTAACAAGGGTTGTTCCGTAGTAATAATTCGCAAGAATCTGCGCATAATTCCAGCCCTGAGAGGCAAGGTAGTTTGCGCCGTGCTGGCTCATTCCAACTCCGTGGCCATATCCGAAAACATAAAACGTAAATTTTCCGCTTGTTGAAGGCGCCGGCGCCGCCGTTGCCTGCGCGGAATATTCGGTTGCGGTCGGCTCCTTTGCGGTTGTTCCGGCGCTTCCCGGCGCGGTTGTAGCGTTTGCATTGCTGTCAATGCCGGGGAAAGCCCCGCCTGTCTGCTGAGTTTGGCCGGAAACGGAGGAAGATGCGGTCAAAAGCGGATTCATTGTTGTTGTTTCGTCCTCTTTGGACCAGATTATTTTTACAAGAATGACCGGAGTGATTGCGGCAACAAGCAAAACCGCCGCAATGAAAATTATCATACCCTTTGAAAGCTTTTTTTCCTCGGGCTTTTTGGCTCCTTGCTGGCTTTCGGCGGAGGCTTTTTCAATTTCCTCCTGCCTGCGGATATCGTCAAGTTTTCCCGTCAGGGTGTCGCAAAGAATTGCAACGCAGTGGGGAAGAAGAAGCTCAAGGTCATTCGGGTTGGTGGTGTTGATTTTTTTGGCCTTTGCGCGTTTTTTCTCCGCAACGGCAATATATGCAAAATAGCTTGTTGTTCCGTCCTCGTTCTCGCTTGTGAGGATATCTGAGATTGCCGCGCCGAAATCGGATTCGGTATTGAACATCGCCTCGCGTGCGTGGCGGATAGTTTTGACCGACTCGGACTCGGAGAGCTCGCCGTTTTCTGTGTTGTCCTCGTCCTCATCAACAATTTCAACAAAGTTAACAACGTCTGAAAGGCCGTCAATTTTGTTATAGAGGTTATAAACCTGCATTGCGCCTTCGCCCGTTGCAAAGGCTGCCGTTTTTGAAAGCTGAATGAGGGCGGAAACCATTGCAGAAACGGACGGTGCAATGTCAAAACCCTGCTCCTGTTCTTCCTGCGGCTCGCTTTCCTGTTCCTCAGGCTGAGCCTCCGGCTCCGGAACGCTTTCAGACTTTGGCGCAAGAACAGAGGAAATATAGTTTTCCAAAATTGCGTCAACTCTGACAAAGTCAAGCGGAAGGAATGTGAGCGTTCCGTTCAGAACGGCGCAGGAAAAGCCGCTTTTGATTCCGTCCGGAGAAAGGTGAAACAGCGCTCCGCGCGGAATAATGCATTCGCTCTCCATATCGACCGCAGCAGTGCCGTCATCGGCGTTCTGAGAGATTCTTTCGGCAATATTCGGGCTTGAATATTCGTCAAGCAGGAATTTTCCTATCATCTCGCGCTTAACGGCGTTGTAATCGGCCGGGTCGGCGCCAACAATAACGCTTTCTCCGTCCTGGAGGGCGTGCAGTACGGCGTCAAAAAGCTCGTCATAATTTTCAAAGGTGAACGCCATATCGTCCGCAAGACCGTATTTTTCAAGCGTGAGACAGATCTTATAGACCGCGTCCTCTGAGGATGCAGGTAAATTTTCAAGTGTAAATAGTTTTAACATTTCTCTCCTCGGTTTTCTAGACTCCGCTTTCCGTTTTAACGGGGGCGGAAATCGTTGTATTTATGATTAAAATGTTCAGATAACCAATCGCTTCAAAGGCGCGAAACCGCGCGAAAAGCCTTTTTTTGAAAAAGGACGGAAAAAATCATTCAACATACCATCTTGCCGCATCATAATAGGGGTTGGTGAGGTTTTTGGCGGTGTAATAGGCCTGCGGATAGCGCGGATTGGGGTTGGCCGTTGCTTTTGAGGTGTCAACCTCGGCGCTCTCTCCCGGGCGAACAAGACGCGCAACAACAACAAACCGGGCGTCCTCAAACTCATGGGAACAGGTTGAAAGCGTCAGCAGTTTGTCGGTTGGAAGAACGTCAACGCCCGTGTCATAAAGTGAACGCTGCGCAAGCTCATTGAGATAGGCGGAAAAACGCTCCTGAGATGAAAGATTTGTGAAGTAATATTGGAAAATATAGCCGTTATCGTCCTTTTCCTCGGCGTTCGTAATGAACGCGGCGATAACTTTCCATTTATAGTTTTTATAAAGCGTGTTGAACATAATGACCGGCGCGCTTTTGAAGCCGTCAATGCTCTTGTAATGATCAAGCGCACCGAAGATTGTTTTGTCGTTCATATGGTGGCCGAAAATTATTGTGTTGAGGTCGAGCGGTTCAATATTGTTGCGGAAGGTCACAAACGGACAGCCGTATTTTGTGCTCTGGCCGTAAAAGTTCTTCTCAAGATATGTGTCGTCATTATTCGTTTGAACAACAGGGAGGGAAAGATTGATGCCCTTTGCTTCAAGATAGCCGACAAAGTCATTGTTCACAGCGTAAAGCTTTGCATATTTGAGCTGGATATTCTGCGGAAAAACGGTGTTTGGATATTCCTCGCGGATTTTTGCCCATTTCTGCTCGGCGGAAAGGGTTGTTTTTTCCTCGGTCTTTTTTGTTGTTCCGGGGGTCTTTTTTGTTTCCGAGGTTTCGTCCTCGGTGATAATGAGGTCTGAAATTCCGGACTCAAGCTTCTGGTTGTCCTTGTGGAGCTTATACTCCTTGAGCAGAACCGCCGCGGAAATGACGATTGCAAGGATTGAAGCGGAGAGAACAACAAGGCGGATAATCTCTCCGACCGAGGGTTTCTTTTTTCCGGCCGGTTTTTCCGGCTGAGCCGGAGCAACGTCCTCAACAACAAGACTTTCGGGAACACTCTGGCCGGCCGAGGGAACGGTTTTTGGGCGGCTGCTGTTCAAAACATTCAGATTCGATGGCTTTTTCGGTGTGCTGATGTCAATTTCGTCAATGACATAATCTATTGCAACCGAGGACGGCTTCGGGAGGGCTTTCGGCTGGGGAACGGAATAAAAATCCTCCTCATCGTTGTCAAACTCATCGTCAAGCTCGTCATCATAGTCATAATCGGCCTCCGTTGGAATAACGGGGCCTCGCTGAGGCCGAGGTTTTGCCACCTCATCCTCCGAATCGTCAAAGTCCGGACTTTGGAAAACGATTCTTGTTCCGGCGCTTTTCTTTCCGGGTACGGGGGCCAGCTGCTTGGACTGCGGCTGTTCCTGCGCTTTCGACTGAATGTTTTCCGCCTTTTCGGCAAAGTCGGGATTCGAGTTCAGATAACGGCGCAGAAGAAAAGCAACCTGCTCATCGGTCAATTTAAACTCCGGCTCGGGCGCAGAAGCTTTTTCCTGCGGATTTTCCGGTTCCGGTTTTTCGCTTTTCGGTTCCTTTTCCTGCCCTGCATCGGCAGAAATGTTCTGCGTCCCCTTCCTTGCGCCTTTGGAGGAACGGACGCTTCTGATGACCGCAGGCGGAACGTCTGAACGGGAGAACGAGCCGTCTGAGGTGTTTTTGTTCATTCGGTTTTCGTTTTCACGTCCGTTTGAATCCTCATAAATTATCTTCATAACTGCATTTATCCTTTAAAATGAATTAATAAAAGCGTTAATGTCTTTCCGGTTGTTTTCGCTTTCAAGAACAAAAAGGCGAACCTCGTTGAGGGCAACCGATGCGCTGACCGTCCGGTTGTAATCGCGGCAGCTTTTTTCCGCGTGACCGGTGAGCAGCTTTTTGATTCTGTAACTGCTGCCGTCCGTGACCGCAATATAAACAAGGCCAACGGGCTTTTCCGTTCCGTCTGAGCCGGGACCCGCAATGCCCGTTACGGAAATGGCGAGCGCGGCGCCGCTCTTTTTCACCGCGCCGAGCGCCATTGAAGCCGCAACAGCCTCACTGACCGCGCCGTATTTTTGAAGCAGTTCTTCTTTTACGCCGAGAATGTTTTTCTTAATCTCGTTTGAATATGAAACGATACCGCAGCCGAACACTTCGGACGCGCCGGGAATATCGGTGATTCTTTTTGCAATAAGGCCACCGGTGCAGCTTTCCGCCGTTGCAAGGGTAAGTCCTTTTTCCTTCAGGAGCGCAACAAGGGCTTCCTCCGGGTTTTCGCGGTCAATGCCGTATACAAGCGAACCGAGACGGCTTTTGATTTCTTCAATAACGGGAGCAATAAGTTCCTCGGCCGCTTCCTCGGTCTGCGCCTTTGCGGTCACGCGCAAAAGCGCCTCTCCGCTTTTTGCATACGGGGCAACGGTCGGGTTTTGCATATCAAGAAGCTCTCCGGCCTTTTGCGCCATAAGGCTTTCGCCGATGCCAAAAGTGCGCACCGAGTGTGAAATTATAACGTGGTCGGAAAACTGTCTGAGATACGGCAGGGCGCAGTTTTCAAACATTTCGTGCATCTCCCTCGGAGGGCCGGGGAGGATGAGGATGCGCTTTCCATCCTTTTCCATTGCGCAGCCGGGGGCTGTTCCGTTGGTGTTTTTAAAAATGACCGAACCGCGCGGCATTAGCGCCTGCTTTTTGTTGCTTTCCGGCATCGGGGTGTTTTTTGCTTTGAAGTAGTCATATATACGCTTGAGGCTTTCGGCGTCCTCTTCAAGCGGAAGGGAGAACACGGACGCGCAAACCTCTTTTGTGAGGTCGTCCTTTGTGGGTCCGAGTCCGCCGGTTGTGATAATAATGTCTGACCGCTCAAGGCCATCCTCAAGAACCTTCCTGAGCCTTTGGGGATTATCGCCAACAACGCACTGGAACAAAACGTCAAAGCCGAGCGCAGCAAGTTTTTTTGAAAGATACTGCGCATTGGTGTTGAGGATATCGCCGAGCAAAAGCTCCGTTCCAACAAAAACAAGCTCACACTTCATGTTCTTCATCCCTTTGCAAATATCTGATTATCTGAGTAACTCCGGGCAGCTGCGAATTTTTGCCCCTGCAAAATAATTGCTGCTTTGAAACACCTGTCATCCGGCGTCAACCGAGCAAAACCTTGTTTCCGCCACAGCCTTTTGAATCATTGCTTCAAAGTCAACCGCGCTTTCCGCCTGTTCAATCTGTTCAAGCATTGGGCGCGTCCTCGGGTGCTTCGGCGTAAAGACGGTGCAGCAGTCCTCATACGGCTCAAGCGAGGTTTCAAAGGTGTCAATCTTCCGCGCAATGGCAATGATCTCCTCCTTGTCCATGCCGATGCACGGACGGAAAACGGGCATTGTTGCAACCGCGTCGGTGCAGGCGATTGCGCCGATTGTTTGAGATGCAACCTGGCCAAGGCTTTCGCCCGTGATAAGCGCCTGACACTTGTCCTTCCTTGCAATGCGCTGAGCAATTTTCATCATAAGGCGACGCATAATGACTGTGAAAAGCTCCTCGGGGCAGTTGTCCTTAATATGCTCTTGAATCTCGGTGAACGGAACAACGGCAAGGTTGATTCTTCCGCTGTATCGCGCAACGATTGAGGCAAGCTTTTTAACCTTCAGCTCCGCTCTGGGGCTTGTGTAGGGCGGTGCGGCAAAATGAACCGCGGTGAGAACAAGGCCGCGCTTGGCCATCATATAGCCGGCAACGGGGCTGTCTATTCCGCCGGAGAGGAGCAAGGCCGCCCTTCCGGACGAACCGACGGGCATTCCGCCGGCACCCTTGAGCTGGTTGCCGTGGACAAAGACGTGCTTGTCGCGCACCTCAACGGTGACGGTAAGCTCCGGGTTATGAACGTCAACTTTTAAGGACGGGATTTTTGAAAGGATGTATCCGCCGACCTCGCGGCAGATTTCCGGCGATTTATAGGCAAACTTTTTGTCGCTGCGTTTTGCGTTGACCTTAAAGGTTCTGACCACGCGCAGGTCATCGCCGAGGAATTCAAGAACGCTTTCTTCAATTTTTTCAAGGTCCTTTTCCGTCACTCCGGCAACGGAAAACGCAACAATGCCAAAAACGCGGCCGATACGTTCAACGGCCTCATCAAAGTCAATGTCCTCGCTTTCCGGTTCGGCGATTATTGTTGACTGCGCCTTGAAGAAGTTGAATTTTCCGAGGTCGGAAAGCCTGCGGCGCATATTTTTAATGAGCATATCTTCAAAGGTTGAACGGTTGAGCCCTTTGAGAACAAGCTCGCCGTTTTTGATGAGAATAACCTTTTTCATTTTTCAGTCTCCGTTTTGTGTAACTGCCGATTGAATTGAGAGCGCAAAACACCGTCAAGATTTATGCCCCTTGGTTAATCAGCGGTTACGTTATTTTTTTCTGATTGTTTTGAGCGCTTCCTTTATACCCTCAAGGCAGAAGTCAAGCTCTTTTTCCGTTGTGAACCTTGAAAGGCTCAGCCGCAGCGAAGAATTCACCCTTTCCATTTCAAGTCCTGCGGCGGTGAGGGTCGGGCTGCGGTGTCCCTTTGCGCACGCCGAGCCGGAGGAAACATAGATTCCTTTTGAAGAAAGGAAGTTGAGCACAGCCTCTGACGGGAGACCCGGCAGAGAGATATTTATGATATACGGCAGAGCGTTTTCGCCGCTGTTGATAACAACGCCGTCAAGCACAGAAAGCTTTTTTAAAAAGCCGTCACGCAGTACCGTTACATAGGCAAGAGATTTTTTGATGTCCAGCTCCTCCGCTGCGCCGTAAAACGCAGCGATTGCCGGAAGAGGTTCGGTCCCCGGGCGAACATTTTTCTCCTGTCCGCCGCCTAAGACGTGGGGAGCAAGGCGAACTTTGTCTTTAACAAAGAGCGCACCGGCGCCTTTTATGCCGTGGATTTTGTGGGCGCTGACGCTCATGAGGTCAATGCCGAGTTTTTTGACATTCAGCGGAATTTTTCCAAACGCCTGAACCGCGTCAACATGAATGAGCGCCGGAGAATTTTTTGCCCTGACTATACGCGAGAGCGCTTCAATCGGTTCAACCGAGCCAAGCTCGTTGTTGACCGCCATCATGCTGACAAGGACGGTGTTTTCATCAACGGCATTTTCAATTTCCTCAACCGGAACAACACCGTAGCGGTCAACCGGGAGGCGAACAACGGTGAAGCCTTCCTCCTCAAGCGTTTCAAAAGCCCTTGAAACGCTCGGATGTTCAACAGAGGAAACAACAAGCTTTTTTCCTTTGCGTTTCATTGCGTGCGCCGCACCGAAAACGGCAATGTTATTGCTTTCCGTTCCGCCGGAAGTGAAGTAAACCTCATTCGCTCGGCAGGAGAGAAGTTTTGAGATAAAGGCGCGCGCGTCCTCAAGGAGCATTTGCGCCTCAAGACCCTTTTGGTGGAGAGAGGAGGGGTTGCCCCAAAGAATTTCAGTGGCCTCAAGGAGTCTTTTCCGGCTTCCGGGGCAGGGTTTTGTTGTTGCGCTGTTATCAAGATAAACTTCCAAAACAGGCATACCTCCTCATCATAGTTATCGTTTATTATACTATAAATAAAGAAGCTATGCAACAAACAAAAACAAAAATCTTCAGGAAAATTAAGAATTTTTTGAAAACTTTTTCTTTTTCCTCCTTTAGCCTTATACTAATAATGTATACCACCGAAAATTTAAGCGGACTTAAATGCGCTTTGCGGCTGAGACAGAGGGGATTTTTGCTATATAAGAAAGCGTAGAAAACGGGGGCCTCAAGCGACCCCCGTATGAGCCGGCGGAGCGGAAAAACGTAAAAGGAAAACAAAAATAAAGCTGCAAACATCATTGAATCACTGACGTTTGCAGCTTTTGATATCACTCACTGCTTCCCTTTTCTGCTTTTCAAAACCCGTTCAAGAACAAGACTGATAATGATTGCCATTATGATGCCGAGGACGGCGGCCATCATGTCAAACAACGTGTCATAAAGCGGATATTGGCCGACATTGCCCGCTCCGCGGCCGAAAAGTTTGAAAAACAGCATATTAAAATTCGGACTGTCGGTATAACCCTGATTGGTTGAACCGGCAATGAAAAAGTCCGCAAGAAACTCAAAAATTTCCCAGATGACGATTACGGAAAAGGAAAAACCGACCGAACTGACAAGTGAGGCGCGGCGGCTGAATTTTTCCTTTGGAAAAAGTGCTTTCAAAAGCTCGCTTCCAAGAAACACGCAGCACATTCCGGTAAAAAAATGCAGCCATTTGTCATAGAACTTGATGACACTGTAGGTACTGACGCAGTTGTTGAAAAAGCAGCCGGTAAGAACAAACAGGTCAATAAATGTCTGAGTCCGGAAAGTCAGCCGCCCAAGCAGCAGCTTCTGCGGAAAAACAACGGAGAAAACCGGAACGGCAAAAGTTGTGAGCGTGTTAAGAACAATCGCAAGATAAAGCGCAGGAGGAACCTTCCCCGGCATTTTGAAGCAGGCATAAATCATTGTTAAACGTGCTATCCACCAGAAAACATATTCAAAAATGTTTCCCTCGCTTTTGAGCCGTTCAAGCTGAGAATAAAAATGTGCTCTGACCTTTACTTTCATATCCGTTTTGTTCCGGCCGTGCAGGCCGCGCTCCTTTTTCAAAAATATGTTATATCCGACCGGGTCGGACGTGAGTTCGACAAGCTAACCAAAATTATATCAACCCAACCCCCAATAATCAATATATATTAAGCGTTTGTAATAAAGTCTTTACATTTTTGGACAGAAGCCCGGCGGAAAGCCAAGAAAAAAGGCCTCGGAAGCAACTCCGAAGCCTTGAAAATTTTTGAAAAATTTATCTCTTTGAGAACTGCGGTGCACGACGAGCGCCTTTGAGACCGTATTTCTTTCTTTCCTTCATTCTCGGGTCACGGGTAAGGAGACCGGCCTTCTTAAGCGGAAGGCGAAGCTCTGCGTCATACTGAAGAAGAGCTCTTGAAAGACCGTGGCGGATTGCGCCGGCCTGGCCGGTAACGCCGCCGCCTGCAACGCGGCAGACGATGTCGAACTTGCCGTTGGTGTCGGTGACATCAAGAGGCTGGCGAACAAGGAGCTTGAGAGTTTCAAGGCCAAAGTAATCGTCGATATCTCTGTCATTAATGGTGATCTTGCCGCTGCCTGCATAAACGCGGACTCTTGCTATTGACTTTTTTCTGCGGCCGGTGCCGTAAAAGAACGGAGTGGTTTCGTACATTTTCATTTCCTCCCTTTCGATTAAAGTTCAACAACTTCGGGCTTCTGAGCTGCATGAGCGTGTTCTGCGCCCGCATAAACGCGAAGTCTGGTGAGAGCCTTGCGGCCGATGGTGGTGTCGGGAATCATGCCCTTAACAGCCTTGGTCATTGCAAACTCAGGCTTTTCTTTCATAAGGGAGCTGTACTTGACCTTTTTCATGTTACCGATATATCCGGTGTGATGATAATACATCTTCTGGTCAAGCTTTTTGCCGGTGAGAACAGCCTTATCGGCGTTGATGATGATAACGTGGTCACCGCAGTCCGCATGGGGAGCGAAGGTGGGCTTATGTTTTCCGCGGAGAAGCTCGGCAGCCTTTGCGGCAACGTGACCGAGATGCTTTCCCTCGGCGTCAATGACATACCACTTACGGGTGATGTCGCCGGCTTTCGGCATATAGGTTGACATATTCTTTTCCTCCAATCAAAATCTGAATGCTTTGAAATTTTATCACAAGAGGTTTTGTTTGTCAACAGCTTTTTGAAGAAAAATTGAATTGCGTTCGCCGTGCTCGTTTTTTATCGCTTTTTCTCCCGTTTTCATATGTTTTGCTCGCGAACTGTTTTTATGTATTTTTGTCTTAGTTTGACTTTTTCCCCGATATATAATATAATTATCGGCAGTTATAATTAAAGGAGCGCTTTGAATGACAGACAAAGATAAATATATTTCTCCGCTTTCAACAAGATATGCAAGCGACGAAATGCAGCAGATTTTTTCTCAGAACTTTAAGTTCAGAACATGGAGGCGGCTGTGGATTGCCCTCGCAAGGGCTGAAAAGCAGCTCGGACTCGGCATCACGGACGAACAGATTCAGGAAATGGAGGCGCACAAAGACGACATCAACTATGACATTGCGGAAGAGCGCGAAAAGCTTGTCCGCCATGACGTCATGAGCCACGTTTATGCTTTCGGCGTCCAGTGTCCAAAGGCCGAACCTATTATTCACCTCGGCGCAACAAGCTGCTATGTTGGAGACAACACCGACATAATCATCATGCGCGAAGCATCGAAAATCATCCTCAAAAAGGCCGCGCAGGTTTTGCGCAATCTTTCCGCCTTTGCCGAAAAATATAAAGACCTGCCCTGCCTTGCCTACACTCACCTTCAGCCGGCTCAGCTGACAACGGTTGGAAAAAGGGCAACGCTTTGGATGTATGAGCTTGCGCAGGACATTGAAACGCTTGAATTCCGCCTCAAAAACCTTAAGCTGCTCGGTTCAAAGGGAACAACGGGAACTCAGGCGAGCTTCATGGAGCTTTTCGGCGGCGACGGAGAAAAGGTTAAAAAGGCGGAAGAACTGATTGCAAGGGAGATGGGCTTTGAAAGCTTTGTTCCCGTTTCCGGCCAAACATATTCAAGAAAAGTTGACTACTTTTTCCTTTCCGCGCTGTCCGGCTTTGCCCAAAGCGCATATAAATTTGCAAACGACTTGCGCATTCTTCAATCCTTTGAGGAGATGGAGGAGCCGTTCGGAAAAAACCAGATCGGCTCGTCCGCGATGCCATATAAGCGCAATCCCATGCGCTGCGAACGCATCTGCGCCCTTGCGCGATACATCACGGTTGACGCGCTCAATCCGGCGCTCACGAGCGAGGTTCAGTGGTTTGAGCGCACACTTGACGACAGCGCAAACAAGCGCATCTCCGTTGCGGAAGCCTTCCTTGCGCTCGACGCCGTTCTCGAGATATACATCAATGTTACAAGCGGACTTGTTGTCTATGAAAAAGTTATTGAAAAGCGCGTGATGGAAAAGCTGCCGTTCATGGCAACGGAAAACATTATGATGGAATCCGTCAAGCGCGGAGGCGACCGCCAGCAGCTCCATGAAATTATCCGCGTCTATTCCCATGAGGCGGCGGCAAAAGTTAAGCTTGAGGGCGGAAAAAACGACCTCATTGACCGCATTGCGCAGGACGAACGAATTCCGCTTTCAAAAGAGGAGATTCTTTCCGAGCTTAACCCCGGAAAATACACCGGAAGAAGCGCCGAACAGGTTGAAGAATTCCTCTCCTTTTTCATCAAGCCGATTCTTGCGCGGTATGACGGCGAGGAGATTAAAAGCGAGCTTTCGGTCTGAAACAGCTTTTACACCTTAGATGTCATAAGCAAAACAAAACCAGAGGTACCTAAACGGCACCCCTGGTTTTTTTGTATTATTCAGATAAAATTATACTTTTGCCTTGCCTGCGCAGCCGAGAACGGTGTTGATCTTGTGTTCAACCATACCCTCAATCGCTTCACGGGCGGGTTTGAGGTACTGTCTCGGGTCAAAGTGGTCGGGATAAAGGGCAAAATGCTCTCTGATTGCGGCGGTCATTGCAAGACGCAGGTCGGAGTCAATGTTGATTTTGCAAACAGCCATTGTTGCGGCCTTTCTGAGCATCTCTTCGGGAATGCCGATTGCATCCGGCATTTTTCCGCCGTACTTGTTGATTTTTTCAACAAACTCCGGAATAACCGATGACGCACCGTGGAGAACGATTGGGAAGCCGGGAAGCTTTTTTGAAACCTCCTCAAGAATATCAAAACGCAGCTGGGGCTTCTGGCCGGGCTTGAACTTATATGCGCCGTGGCTGGTTCCGATTGCGATTGCAAGCGAGTCAACGCCGGTGCGGGTCACAAAATCATAAACCTGGTCAGGATCGGTGAAGCAAGCCTTATCATCGGCAACATTAACGTCATCCTCAATTCCGGCAAGCTGGCCAAGCTCGCCCTCAACAACAACGCCGTGAGCGTGAGCATAATCAACAACCTTTTTTGTGAGCGCAACATTTTCTTCATAGGGAAGATGTGAGCCATCAATCATAACGGAGGTAAAGCCGCCGTCAATGCAGCTTTTGCAGGTTTCAAAATCGGGGCCGTGGTCAAGGTGAAGAGCGATAGGAAGTCCGGTTTCCTTTTCCGCAGCTTCAACAAGCTTCACAAGATAGGTATGGTTTGCATAGGCTCTTGCGCCCTTTGATACCTGAAGAATGAGGGGAGCGTTGAGCTTTTTGGCCGCCTCGGTGATACCCTGAATGATTTCCATGTTGTTGACATTGAAAGCGCCGATGGCGTAGCCGCCCTCATAAGCGTCCTTAAACATCTGAGTTGTTGTTACTAATGGCATAATATCCACTCCTTAAATGAATTTGAAATATCTTTCCGCATAAAAGTATAGTCAATTTGGGGTATGTTGTCAAGGCTGATTTCAGATTTTAAACTCTCCGTCAAAATCTTTCCGCTTCAAGCGTTTTTCAATATCCGATGCGCTGTAAAGAACAGCCGTTACAATAACAAAATCGCCGTCCACAATGTAAAAAACAGAATAATTGTCAACGAGCATTCTTCTTAATCTCTTGGATTTCCATGGTTCAACATCAATAATATGAAATCTTTCCGGCAAATAAGAAAGCTTCAATACCGCCTCCGCTATGCGGTTATATTGACCGATTGCATTTTCCGGTGATAAGAGATTTCCTGCAATATAATCGTATATTTGCGCCATATCAGATAAGGCTTCGTCCGTAATTTTAACTTCGTATTCTTTCATGTTCGGCGGCTCTTTCTGAAATCATCAAACGCTTTTGCGGCATCGTGCGTTTTTCCTGCCTTTGCCTCATCAATACCGTGCATAAGTTTTTCTTCAAGCCGGTTTTGTGTCATCATATCGGCATTAACACTGTCCGGAGCTTTCGGAAGAGTTACGGCAAACGGTATTCCGCCGGTAAGGTAAATCTGATTCAAATACATATCTATCGCCGTTGACATAGGTATTCCGAGAGCAGAAAGCACGGTTTCGGCGCGCTCTTTCACGGCCGGATTGACCCTTAAATTCAAAGTTGTTGACTTTTCCATAATAACACCTCCGATAACGTAATTGTAACGCAAATGACGTTACTTGTCAAGCGAGGGTTTATATGTTTTATCATAAACCGCCGCGCGGAAAATATACTACGGAAAATCAAAAAAGGCTGCCTTTTAAAGACAGCCTTTGGGGTTCGGATTTTAATTAACCGGGATAAAGCATCTTGTAATCGAACTTTGCGGTTGCGCTCTTGTCCTTGAAGATAAGGATGTTGGCGTGCTGAACCTCGGCGATGGTGATGAGGGTGTAATCCGCCTTTGTCATCATCTTTGTCGCCTTGTCATAGGTGACCTCGCAATAGCTTCCGTCACACTTGAGAACAACATTGTCGTCCGTTGTTCCCTGCGACCACTTGAGGATGCTGATGCCCTCAACGGTGGGCTTAACGTCCTCCATGACGTTGAACATATTGCCCTGAGCGTCTGAGAACTTCTTCGAGTTGGTTGTTGCAATGGGAACGAGCTTGATGGTTGCGGTTCCGTCGCCGTTGTCGGTGTAGGTTGCGGTTGCAATGTCCGCGGCGGTGGTGAGGCACTCCATGCTCGGGTTATCGTCGGAATACGGCGGAAGCGGCATATCCTTTCCCTCAGCCTTAACGAAGCTCTTTCCGGCGTTCTTGATCATTGAGTTGTCCTTGCCGTCAATCATAACCTCAACAAGCTCCATTGTGTCGTGACCCTTGAAGGTTCCGGCCTTTTTGGTGGTGTTGTATACGGTTACATATTCGGCAACGATGTCCTCTTTTGATGAAGAGGAGGAAAGCTCCTTTGAATCGGCAGGCTTTGCGTCAGCCGGTTTTGAAGAATCGGCAGGCTTGCTTTCAGCAGGCTTTGATGCATCGGAAGCCGGAGTGCTTGCCGGTGTTGAGGACGGAGTGGGCGTGGGGGTCGGAGTCGGGGTAGGGGTCGGATTGTTGTTGACCTGTGAGGACGAGCCACCCTGGTTGTTGACCGTGACGTTCAGCTTGATTGTGCAGCCGGACAGCGCCGAAACTGCAAGAACAAGGCAGAGCACAACGGCAATAATGCGCATTGTTTTTTTCATGATTTTCTCCTTCTTTTGTTTGAAGATTTTTACACTGACGCTTTCGGCAAAAATGGCGAAACACAGCATATTTATGCATTAATTCTATAACAAAACGCCCTGTTTGTCAATATCTTTTCCGAAAACAGGGCGCGTTTTGTTCAATTTGGATTATTTTTCTTTTGCCATGCGGTTTTCAATCAGCCTGAAAAGCGCCTTGAACCACCTGAGAACGGCCTTTAAGAGGCCTTTGATTCCGGTTTTCTCCTCGCCGAACTCCCAGTTCATGATATCCGTCGGTTCGCCTTCCATCGGAACAATTTCACCGGTGGAGGGAATGTGTTTGAGGAAAGCCGGGAAGTTCGGGTCGGTCTCGTTGGTGAACTCGGTGTCCGATTCAAGAAATCTGAGCGCAAGGTCCTCAATCTGGTACGGCCACGCGCCGTGGCGCAGTCCGCGTTCCGCCCACGTTGTTTCAGGAAAGAGAGCGGTTGAAAGGTCAATCTGGCGGTCGGGAGAGATGTATTTGCCCTTTCCCTCGGCAATTCTTGCGTTCACATAGGCGTCGTCAAACTGTCCGGCAACGCTTGAGGTTGTTGCGCCGAAGCTTGCTGTGTCAAAGGCAACAATGTCGTCTCCGGGTCTTGAGCTGCCCTCATAAATGGGAATCTGCTGATAGCCGTATTTTGCAATAACGCCCACACGGCAGCCGTTTTCCTTGGCGGTGAGAAGGATTTCCGGGATACGCTGGCGAACGACTCTGTCATATTCATCAAGCTTTTCAATGAGTCCGGCGTACTGAGTGCGCATCTTGCTGCCCTCCTCGCCGAACACCATTTTGATGGCGGCCTGATAGTCGGCAGCCTTGACCGTTCCCCAATAGCCCGGCCACGTTCCGAGAGAGGCCATGACAAAGCGCGGTGTCATCTCTTCGTAAAACATTTCATAGATTGAGGTAATGCAATCAACGCCGACCTTCAGCGTTCCGTTTTTGACCATTACGTCAACGGTTGCGCCGATGAACTCTCTGACGAATTCGTCCATGTTTTTAAGTATCTGCGGACCTGCGCCGTTTGTCGGGTTGGCCGCGTCGGCGTAATAGCGGTTAACGGCCTTGACGTCAATTTCCATCTTGCCGGTGATGAGGTCGCTGTAAAGCTCGCAGCCGTTGCCAACGGTTGAATCAAAAAAGACAGACTTGATTCCGTCAGAGCCGTATTTTCCAAGGTATGCGAGAATGAACACGCCGCCGAGGCAGACTCCGTAAAGCGAAACCTTCTTTGCGCCGGTGGTCTCTTTAACCTGTTCAATGTACTCATGAAGCTGTTTGGCAACATAGAGTGGGTCAAGGCGCCAGTCATAGCGCAGCTGGTAATCGCGCAGAGCGTAATGGCCGTTGATTTTTTTGGTGTCGCGCAATGCGCTTTCGGCCATTTCCTTTTTGGCCTGAGCGGAAATGCCGGAGCCGTTTGAAGCCTCGCCGTTTTCGTCAAGCATTGCGTTCTTGAAGTATTTTGCCGGAACGGCGGCAAGAGCCTCGTAATACTCCTCCCACTTGTTGAAGAAAAGGGCGTTCGGATAATAGGGGAAAACTGCGCCGGCAATGTCCTTTCCAATCTCCTTTGTGTTGATATTGAGCGGGTAGACCTCCGTTCCGTCCGCGCCGAAAATGTGTTCGGCATCGCCGCGAATCATAATAACGGGAACCTCGCCGTCCGCCGTGTCGGCGGCAAAGCACGGAACAATCGTCAGTGCAGCCATTACGATGCAAAGAAAAACGGAAATCAATTTTTTCATAATGCTCCTCCTGTGAACAATCCTATATTGTAACATTTTTACAGACAGCCGTTTTGAAATAAGCGGCCATCTGCCCGATACGATATCAGTATAACATTAAGAGGAGAAAAGTTCAACCGTTTTTCTTAATAAATTGATAACAATTTATTAATGAATTTTTAATGGAATTTAAGCCGACGTGGTTTACAGTGCTCGATTCCTTTTGCGTTTTCACGCTCCGCTGTTCCAGACGTTAGATGCTAGATTTTGGAAAAAATATCTATTATCTATTTATTATCTTTTATCTATTATCTAAATAAATCAATTCGCAACATACATCTGCTTATATGGATTGCTGCTGTCCGGCGTAATGACCGTGAATGGGGCGGAAAGCATCTCCTTTGCGTCAAAGCCGAAAAGGGAACAGAACCGCTCAATATACGGGCGGATTTCTTCAATGTCACCGTCCATTGCCTGCTCCGCCGTAACCTGCGCCGGAAAAAGAATGTCCTGCGTTTTTCCGCGGATAATCATTTTTCCGCCGTGCATTCCCGTGCACGGAAAGTTTCCAACAGCCGGCTTTGAGCCGTTTTTGAGCCCGAGGACGATTATAAGCCCGCCGGCCTGATATTCGCCGAGAAAACTGCCTGCCCTTTCGCCAATGACAATGACGGGCTTTTTTTCTTTGTATTCCTTCATGTGGATTCCGGCTCTGTAGCCTGCGCTGCCTTTGATATATATTGCGCCGCCGCGCATTGCATAGCCTGCCGCGTCTCCAATGTTGCCGCAAACAACTATCTCTCCGCCGCTCATCGTGTCGCCGACCGCATCCTGCGCGTTGCCCTCAACCGTGATTTCTCCGCCGCCGAGGTAGGCTCCGAGCGCATTCCCCGGAACACCGTTTATTTTGATGTTTTTGTCATTCATGCCCGAGGCAATAAAGCGCTGGCCAAGGCAGTTTTCAACAACACAGTCCTTTCCGGAAAGGCGTATTGCCTCGTTGAGCGCAGAAAAGGAAAGCCCTTCTGCATTGATATGTTTTATCTTTTCGTTTTTGTTCATCATTCTCCGGCGTGTGAGATTCCAAGAATCTCAAGCTCCTTTCCTGTCAGATTGATTCCGCGCAGCATCAGCCGGTTTCCGCGCAGTGCCTCAATCGAGTTGATGCCCATTCCGCCGAGCATTTCCTTAATTTCATGCCGCCACGCGGTCATAAGGTTAACAAGCCGCTGCGTTCCGGTTTCCGGGTCAAGCCTGCTCACAAGCTCCGGCCTCTGGGTTGCAATACCCCAGTTGCAGTTTCCGCTCTGGCACGTTCGGCAAAGATGGCAGCCGAGTGCAAGCAGCGCAGCCGTTGCAATGTAGCACGCGTCCGCACCAAGAGCCACCGCCTTGATAACGTCCGCCGAGGAACGGATACTTCCGCCAACAATGAGCGAAACATTGTTCCGGATACCCTCATCGCGCAGCCTTTTGTCAACGGCGGCAAGCGCAAGCTCAATCGGTATTCCAACATTATCGCGTATTCTTGTGGGTGCCGCTCCCGTTCCGCCGCGGAAGCCGTCAATGGCAATGATATCCGCGCCGCTGCGCGCAATTCCGCTTGCAATCGCTGCAATGTTATGGACGGCGGCAACCTTGACTATGACCGGCTTTTTATACTGCGTTGCCTCCTTGAGCGAATAGACAAGCTGGCGCAGGTCCTCAATGGAGTAGATGTCGTGGTGCGGAGCGGGCGAGATTGCGTCCGAGCCCTCCGGAACCATCCGCGTTTTTGCAACATCTCCGACAATTTTTGCTCCGGGGAGGTGGCCGCCGATTCCGGGCTTTGCGCCCTGACCCATTTTTATTTCTATCGCTGCGCCTGCGTTGAGGAAGTCTCCGTGAACGCCAAAGCGGCCGGAGGCCACCTGAACAACGGTGTTTTCGCCGTAGCAGTAAAAATCCTCATGCAGTCCGCCCTCGCCGGTGTTATAGAAAATTCCAAGCTCCTTTGCCGCTCGTGCAAGGCATTCGTGGGCGTTATAGCTGATTGAGCCGTAACTCATTGCGGAAAACATCACCGGCATTGAAAGCTCAAGCTGCGGCGGAAGCTCTGTTTTGAGGTTTCCGTTTTTGTCCCGTTCAATTTTTTCCGGCTTTTTTCCAAGGAAAACGCGCGTTTCCATAGGCTCGCGCAGCGGATCAATCGGCGGATTGGTAACCTGAGAGGCGTTGATGAGAATTTTGTCCCAATAGACCGGAAAGTCCTTCGGGTTGCCCATTGAGGAAAGGAGAACTCCGCCGCCCGTTGCCTGCTTAAAAATTTCCCTTATTGTGTCCGTTTTCCAGTTTCCGTTTTCACGCAAAGCGCAGTCGGTTTTAACAATTTTGAGCGCATGGGTCGGACAAAAGGAAACGCAGCGCTGGCAGTCAACGCACTTTGCTTCATCGCTCACCATGAGAGAGCTTTCCGGGTCAAAAGAGTGGACGCCGTTTGCGCATTGCTTTTCGCAAATGCGGCAGGCTGTGCAGCGGCTTTGATTGCGCACAACCTCAAATTCCGGAAAAATATATGAAATGCTCATCAGTACATACCCTCCTTAACCTTAACAACAACCGCCTCACCGCCCATCGGAGCATAGATGTTTTCGGCGTTCGGCTCCATTGCGCGGATTGCGGCCTCCTCGCTGGCAACAAAAACTTTGTCGTCCTTTTCGCCAACGACCATTGAGCGCAGCTTCAGCCTGTCGTTGAGCGCCATCAGTCCGCCGCTGAAACCGAGAACGATTGAAAACGGTCCGGTAATGAGAAGTCCGGGGAACATTGTCCGAAGATAGGAAAGCTTCCTTTTTTCCTCCTCACTCTTCCTTTCAATGGTACTCCAGAACGGCGCGGCAATGACGGACGCGGTTTCCTCAAGAGTGAGTCCCTGCCGCCTGAGGAGATAGTCTGCAATATATGTTATGACCTCGGTGTCCGTCTGAAGTGTGCATTTATAGCCGAACATTTCAATAAAGCGGCGGTTCGCGTCATAGGAGGAGATTTCTCCGTTGTGAACAACGGAATAGTCAAGCAGCGCAAACGGGTGTGCGCCGCCCCACCAGCCGGGCGTATTGGTCGGATATCTTCCGTGCGCCGTCCAGCAGTAGGCTTCATATTCCTCAAGGCGATAAAACCGGCCAACATCCTCCGGGTATCCGACGGCTTTGAAAACGCCCATGTTCTTTCCGCTTGAAAAAACATAGCAGCCCTTGAGCGTTGTGTTGATTTTCATAACCGTTCGGGCAACATACTCCTTTTCGTCAAGCTGGAGCCTCGAAAGAACCGAGGCGAACGGCGCAAGGAAGTATCGGCGGATTATCGGAACATCGGTAATTTCCGGAATTTTTCTTATCGGTATATTCTCCGCCCTGACAACCTCAAAGCTGTCTTTAAGAAAGCGCTCGCATTTTTCCTTTGCGTCGTTGTCGGTATAAAAAACATGAAACGCATAAAAATCTTTATATTCCGGATAAATTCCGTAGCCGGCAAAGCCGCCGCCGAGACCGTTTGAGCGGTCGTGCATTGTTGCAATTCCCTTGATGACCGAGTCTCCGGTCATTCTTTTTCCGTCTTTTGAAATGACCGCCGCAATCGCGCAGCCGGACGGAATTCTGATTTCGCCCTCAAGCTTCATTTTCTTTTTCGTCCTTTCCAAAAGGTATTTCCCCGGCGAACAGTCCGTTTTTTTGCGGCCGCCGGATGAAAAAAAGCAAATGCGTACATCCTAAAAAGGGTCTTTCCCTTCTATGAATGAACGCCTTTGCTCACTTATGCCTCGGATTATATCACAGAAAAAACCGGATGTCAAATACCGGAAAAAATTTTTGAAAAATGCAAGGAAAAACATTTTTCCCGCCCGGAAACCAAAACCGTTGTTTTGCGGCTATAATATAGGCTGAATAAAATGAAAGGAGCCGTGGAAATGATGAATGTTCCCCTTGCCGAACAGCTGCGGCCAAAAACCGTTGAGGAAATGGTTGGCCAGCGCCATCTGCTTGCCGAAGGAAAAGCCCTGCGCAGAATTATTGACAGCGGAGAGGTTCCGAACCTTGTTTTTTACGGCCCGTCCGGAATTGGAAAAACAACCCTTGCCTCAATAATCGCAAGCCGGACAAAGCGGAAATTCTGCAAACTCAACGGAACGGTTGCCTCAACCGCAGACATCAAGGCCATTGTTGCAAGCCTTGACACCCTTGAAGCGCCGAACGGGGTCTTGCTTTATCTTGATGAAATTCAGTATTTCAACAAAAAGCAGCAGCAAACGCTGCTCGATTATATTGAGCGCGGTTCAATAACTCTCATTGCTTCAACAACGGAGAATCCGTATTTTTATATCCATAACGCAATTCTCAGCCGCTCAACGGTTTTTGAGTTCAAGAGCGTTACCGGGGAGGAGATTATTCCCGCGGTTGAACGCGCGTTCGCATTCCTTGAAAAAGAAAAGGATATCACGATTGAAAAAGAGGACGGCGTTGAAAAACGCATTGCCTTTTCCTGCGGCGGCGATGTCAGGAAAGCGATAAACGCGGCGGAGCTTTGCGTTTTGAGCACCCCGGTTGAAAACAAAAAAGCGTTCATTACCCTTGAAAGAGCCGAGGAACTGACCCAAAAAAGCTCAATGAAATATGACAAGGACGCGGACGAGCATTATGACATTCTTTCCGCGTTCCAAAAATCCATGCGCGGCTCCGATCCGAATGCGGCGCTGCATTATCTTGCGCGGCTTCTTGAGGCCGGCGACCTTCCCTCGGCGGCAAGGCGGCTTATGGTTTGCGCGTGCGAGGATGTTGGTCTTGCCTATCCGATGATAATTCCGATTGTTAAAGCGGCGGTTGACGCGGCGTTCATGGTCGGGCTGCCGGAGGCGCGGATTCCTCTTGCGGACGCGGTTGTTCTGGTTTGCAACAGCCCAAAATCAAATTCCGCATATCTTGCCTATGACGCGGCCGCAGCCGATATCCGCAAAGGAAACAGCGGCCCAATTCCGCGCACACTCCAGAACAAGCACTATGACGGCGAGGACAACGCACACAAGGGTCAGTTTTATAAATATCCCCATGACTACCCGAACCACTATGTTTTTCAGCAGTATCTTCCGGACGCGATAAAAAACAAAACGTACTATACCTTTGGCGAAAACAAGAACGAACAGGCCGCAAAGGAATACTGGAAAAAAATCAAATGAAAAAAGCCGCCTTTTGGCGACCGAGTATCAAAACAATAAACGCGAAATGACCCTTGACTGCTGCCTTTCTTTACAGGCTTTTTGATGCAGTCAAGGGTCATTTCTGTGGATTCTTGGTATCTAACATCTTTTTGGATACCTCTTCTTTCTGCGGATTTTCGATGCCGTTCCTTCTCGTTTTCTGCTTTTTCCATTATTTTTTGTTTTTTCTCATAAGCGAGAGCAGCTTAATGTTCGGGCTGAATCGAATTTCGGTTCGGTCATCATTTTTGGGGCTTCCGGCCAATGTGTTTTTCGGTTTCGCAGTGCTTCAAAATTTTTCTTTTGTTTTGCAATCTATGTTGATCTTTTGCCTGAAAGCTATCGGGGAATATTTTTTGATCGCAGACCGTTCATTCAATCGTTCGTGTAATCTTCCGGCTGTTGGAGTTTATTGGTAATAATGTCGTTATTTTGTTCAGCCTAAAGGTCTTTAAGTCATAAATAATTCGATCCTGATTTTGTCTCCGTTCTTTCGGCAATGATCGGTTGTTATAATGCTTTTTCTTTGATATCAGCCGTAAGAAGCTGTTCAAAGAAGTTTTGAAAAAACTGAAACCGAAAAGTCCGTTGTCCGGTTTTTACCTGTACACCGGTATCATTCCTTTCTTTGGTTGATTCAGGTTTTTACCTGTACATTGGTATCACCCTTTCTGTCTATAATATAGCAAAAGCGCAGTCCCTTTTCAATTCGCAGAATTAACGAAAGAAAAGGGCGTAAAATGTGCATACATACAAACTTTGCTTTTGAACAAAAAACTTTCCCCTTTTCTGTTGACTCGCAAAACAAAAATGTAATATAATTAAAATGTTGTGGGGCAGATGACCCCGCTTTTTTTGTTTGAAAATAATTGTAAAATTCTGTCATATGTGGTATGATATAGCGGAAAAGGAAGTGGATAAATCAATGGAAGTCAATATTATGGAAAACGCCTTTGAAATTTCAAAAGCCGTCTCGTCAATAATCATTGATGAAGTTAAGAAAAAACCGAATGCTGTTCTCGGCTTTGCCACCGGCGCTTCTCCCATTGAAACCTATAAGCGCATGATTGAGGCTTATGAAAAGGGCGAGGTCAGCTTTAAAGATGTTATAACCTTTAATCTTGACGAATACTGCGGCCTTTCCCGTGAGGATGAAAACAGCTATTTTTACTTTATGAAGGAAAACCTGTTCAAAAAAGCCGGCTTTGATTTTTCAAAAGTCAATTTCCTCTCCGGCGATGAAAGCGAGAGCGAAAAAAACTGCCGCGAATATCCGGAAAAAATTGCTCAGGCCGGCGGGATAGACATTCAGCTGCTCGGAATCGGAACGAACGGACACATCGGCTTTAATGAACCGTCTGAAAGCTTTTCCGACGGCCCGTTCAAGGTTAAGCTCACCCAAAGCACAATTAATTCCAACAGCAAGTATTTCAAAAACAAAAAAATGCCGGAATATGCGCTGACAATGGGCATCGGAGACATCATGAGGGCGAAGAAAATTATTCTCATCGCCACGGGCGAAAGCAAGGCGAACGCCGTTTTCAAAATGATCAAGGGCGAGGTCACTGCGCAGTGTCCGGCCTCTGTTTTGCAAAACCACAAGGATGTTTCCGTCTATCTCGATAAGGAAAGCGCAAAACTTTTAACATATTAAGAGGAGCTATGCATGGCTAAAGAAGATTTGAAAACAAAACCCGAAATTGTCTTTGCCGACGTTACGGACGAAAGAACCGTTGAGCTCTCCTGGAAAGCGGTTAAAGAGGCAACCGGCTACAACATTGAACGCTATGACCGCGAAAAGGACAAGTTTGTAAAAATCGGCTCGGTCGGTGCAAACGCAACCTCCTTCACCTGCAAAAAGGAGCCGAAGGACGGCGTCTATCAGTACCGCATCAATGCGCTGAAAACCGTTGAGGGCAAGCTGCGCCCAATTTCAAAAAAAGGCTCGGCGCGCGCGGTGAACATCTCCTCAATTCCGGCGGTGAACATCACCGGGATTGAAAGTCCTGCGTTCGGAAAAGTCCGGATAACATGGGAAAAGGATGAAAACGCCGCGGGCTATGTTATCAACCGCCGCCTTGAGGAAATGAACGAGTCCGTTGTCCGCGGCGAGGCGGAAAAGGACAACCTCTTTTTTGTTGATGACACCGCAACCTCCGGCCAGGTTTATTATTACAATGTTCAAAGCTATATCATTGACGAAACCGCTTCCGTTCCGGCTGTGCCCGGGGCAGACGGAAGCCTTGTCCGCCCCCAAGTGCGCATATACAGCAACACGGGCAGGGAGGAATGCTTTGTCTGCGTTGACAGCACCGAGATTCTGTGCGTTCGGCGCAAGCTTTTCAAAAAGGTTTCTTTTGAGTTTCGGATGACGGCAGGCGTTTCGTGCTATATTCTTTATAAAAGCAGCACAAAGGACGGCGAATACAAAGAGGTTGCGCGGACGGAGAACGGCTCAACCCTCACCCTTGCGGACAAGGGTGAAAGCGGCGAAAGGTCGGCTTATTACAAAATCGGCTGCTGCAAAAAGGTCAACGGCAAGGACTGGTTCGGCAAAAAGACCGAAAGTGTGCTTGTCAACTATAAGCTTTGAACAAAGTTTTGCCGGATAATTGAAAAGTTGTTAAAGAATCTTGACTTGCTCCGGCTTTATGATTATAATGATAATAAGTCTTGTAATACTATAAGGAGGATACATATGAACAAAACGCTTAAAAAACTCATTTCAATCGTTCTTGTGCTCACCCTTTCACTCTCGGCCTTTGCCGGAGTATTCAGTGTTTTTGCCGAGGGAACAACCGCTGCCGTTGATGACTCGGAGGAAGAACACAAGCACACAAGCTTCTTTGAGTTGTTTGTTAATTTTTGGAAATCTATCGGAGCTTTCATCAAGTATATCTTCTATGACATTTTCCTCGGAAAGCCCGCTCCGGACATCCCGAGCAAGCCGAGCTATCAGTTCTTTTCCTGATATCACCAAAAGTTTCAGCAAAGCCGCCGTCTGGCGGCTTTGTTTTTTTCTCCTTTTCCCTTGACAAACGAATAAAACTGATTTATAATGCATAAAATGTTAGAACGCTAACAATTAGAATGCTAACAGTTAGCCTACTGACAGTAAGAAAACTAACATTAATTATAAAGGAGGTGCCGTCTTGGAGGAAAACAAGTATATCTTTTTTGAGATGAATAAGTGCACAAGACTTGTCAAGCGATATTTTGACCATAATACCGACAAGGCGCAGTTTGAAAAGCTGACCGGCGCTCACGGCTGGGCGATTGGCTATTTTTATCATAACCGCGGCCGCGACATTTTTCAGCGCGATTTTGAAAAACAGTGCGATGTTCGCCGTTCAAGCGCAACGGAAATGCTCAAACGGATGGAAAAGAACGGAATAATAAGGCGCATTGGTGTTGACTATGACGCAAGGCTCAAAAAAATTGTTTTGACCGATAAGGCGATTGAAATTCAAAAAACGCTTGAGGATAAGTTTGAACAGCTTGAAAAAAAGCTTTCAAAGGATATCAGCGCCGAGGAACTTGAAACATTTTTTACCGTTCTTTCAAAAATCAGAAATAATATCGAGGAGGACAGTGCCGATGATTAAAAGACTTTCAAAATGCATCCGTGAATATAAAAAAGCCTCGCTCCTGACTCCGCTTTTTGTTTCTCTTGAGGTTGTGATGGAGGTTGTTATTCCGTATTACATGGGAAAAATGCTCGATTACGGCGTGAACATGGGAAACATGAATTACATCATTAAGGTTGGGGTAATGCTCGCCCTTTTCTGCGTAATGTCGCTTCTTTTCGGCACGCTCGCCGGAAAATACGCCGCATACGCTTCGGCGGGTTTTTCAAAAAACCTGCGCCACGATATGTTCCACTCCGTTCAGTCGTTCTCTTTCGCTAACATTGACAAATTCTCCGTTTCAAGCCTTGTTACAAGACTCACAACGGACGTTACAAATATGCAGAACGCATATCAGATGATAATCCGCATTGCGGTGCGTTCGCCGATGATGATTGTATTTTCGCTCATTATGGCGATACGCATAAGTCTGCGCCTCTCGCTGATTTTTGCCTGCATACTTCCGCTTTTGGCTCTTGGACTTTACGGAATTGTTAAAAATGCATATCCGATTTTTGAGCGCGTTTTCAAAACATATGACAAGCTCAACACCATTGTTTCGGAGAATCTCCACGGAATCCGCGTTGTGAAGTCCTTTGTCCGCGAGGAGCACGAAAAGGAAAAATTCAAAACCGTTTCCGGAAGCATTTATAAAGACTTTGTTTCTGCGGAAAAGCTGCTTGCGCTCAACGCACCACTGATGCAGATGTCCGCATACACAACAATGCTCCTCATCTCGTGGTTCGGCGCAAAGCTCATTGTTGCCTCAGGCAATGTTCCGGAAAACGGCTTCACAACCGGCGACCTTGTTATCCTCATGACCTATGCCATGCAGATTCTGATGAACCTCATGATGCTTTCAATGATTTTTGTAATGATAACAATGTCGCGCGCTTCTGCCGAGCGTATTTCACAGGTACTTGCCGAAGAAAGCAGCCTCAAAAATCCGGAACATCCCGTAATGCAGGTCAAGGACGGTTCGGTTGAGTTCAAAAACGTCGGCTTCAGCTATAAAAACGATGAAAACAAGCTCTGCCTGAAGAATGCCTCCTTCAAAATAAACTCCGGCGAAACCGTTGGAATCATCGGCTCAACCGGTTCTTCAAAATCAACCCTTGTTCAGCTCATTGCGCGGCTTTATGACGTAACGACCGGTTCGGTTAAGGTCGGCGGAGTTGACGTCAGAGATTATGACCTTGATATCCTGCGCGAAAATGTTGCAATGGTGCTCCAAAAAAATGTTCTTTTCTCCGGAACAATTAAGGATAACCTGCGCTGGGGCAATCCGGACGCCACCGATGAGGAGATGGAAGAGGCGTGCAGACTCGCCCAGGCGGACTCGTTCATCAAAACCTTTGAGGACGGCTATGACACATATATCGAGCAGGGCGGAACGAACGTCTCCGGCGGACAGAAGCAGCGGATCTGCATTGCGCGCTCACTGCTCAAAAAGCCCAAAATTCTTATTCTTGACGATTCAACAAGCGCGGTTGACACACAGACTGACGCGCTGATTCAAAAAGGCTTTGCTTCATATATTCCGGAAACCACAAAAATCATTATCGCCCAGCGCGTATCCTCGATTGAACGCGCAGACAAAATTATTGTTCTTGACAACGGAGAGATTGAAAACATCGGAACGCACGGGGAACTCCTCGGCCGCGACCCGATATACACCGAGGTCTATAACTCACAGACGAAAGGAGGAAAAGCGTAATGGCAAACGAAAGAGTTGCAAGAGTACCGGCCGGACCGAGAGGTCCGATGAACGCGCGGGGAATGCCGAAGAAAAAGGTTAAAAAGGGAACGGCAAAACGCCTGATGAAATATATTGTGAGCGGCAACAAGCTGAAGCTTTTTGTTGTCATAATCTGCATAATCATTACTGCGGCGGCGAATGTTTCCTCTTCTCTTTTCATCAAGACTCTCATAGGTGATTACATTGAGCCTTTGCTGAAAGCCGAAACAAAGGACTTCATGCCGCTTCTTGGTGCAATAGTCAAAATGGCGCTCATTTTCCTTGCCGGAATAGTTGCCGTGTATATCCAGAACAGAGTCATGGCGGTTGTTTCCCAAGGCGTTTTGAGAACCATCAGAGACGATATGTTCTCCCATATGCAGTCCTTGCCCATCAAGTATTTTGACACCAATACCCACGGCGATATCATGAGCCGCTATACGAACGATGCGGACACTCTGCGCCAGATGATTTCTCAAACCGTTCCGCAAACAATGTCCTCCGCGGTCACGGTTGTTGCGGTTTTTGCCGCAATGTGTTCGCTCAGCTGGCATCTGACGGCGTTTGTTGTTGTCAGCGTTGCCTTAATGCTTTTCATCACCGGAAAGGTTGCCTCGCGCAGCGGAAAGTTCTTTGTCCGCCAGCAGACCTCCCTCGGCGATGTCAACGGCTATATTGAAGAAATGATAAACGGCCAAAAGGTCATCAAGGTCTTTTGCCACGAGGAAAAAACCAAAGAGGACTTTGACAAAAAGAACGGCGAGCTTTTTGAAAACGCCTATAACGCAAACAAGTTTGCAAACGTCATTGGCCCCATCAACAATAACCTCGGCCATTTGCAGTATGTTCTTGTTGCGGTGCTCGGCGGACTGCTGTGCGTTGGAGGCGTCGGCGGGCTCACGTTCGCTGCGGTCGCCTCGTTCATGCAGCTTTCAAAAAGCTTTGTGATGCCAATAAACCAGCTTTCGCAGCAGCTCAACGCCGTTGTCATGGCTCTTGCCGGAGCGGAAAGAGTTTTTGACCTGCTTGACGAAAAGGAGGAAACGGACGAGGGCTATGTTACCCTTGTCAACGCCGCAAAGGATAAGGACGGATTTTTCACGGAAAGCAAAAAAAGAACCGGCCTTTGGGCGTGGAAGCACCCCCATTCGGACGGCAGCGTGACCTATACCGAGCTCAAAGGCGAGGTCAGGTTTTATGACGTTGACTTTGCCTATGAAGAAGGCAAGGACGTTCTTCATGGCATCACCCTTTACGCCGAACCGGGACAAAAGGTTGCCTTTGTTGGCGCAACGGGCGCAGGAAAAACAACAATAACGAACCTCATCAACCGCTTTTATGACATTGCGGACGGAAAGATTCGCTATGACGGAATAAACATCAACAAAATCAAAAAGAGCGACCTGCGCCGCTCACTCGGAATTGTTCTTCAGGATACGAACCTCTTCACGGGAACCGTTATGGAGAATATCCGCTACGGAAACCTTTCCTCAACGGACGAACAGGTCTATAACGCAGCAAAGCTTGCAAACGCCGAAGGCTTCATAAAGCGCCTTCCGGATGGCTACAACACAATGCTCACCGGAAACGGAGCAAATCTTTCGCAAGGTCAGCGCCAGTTGCTTTCAATAGCGCGCGCCGCCGTTGCCGATCCTCCGGTAATGATCCTTGACGAGGCAACCTCCTCAATCGACACAAGGACGGAAGCCCTTGTTCAAAGCGGAATGGACGCGCTGATGCACGGAAGAACGGTGTTCGTCATTGCGCACCGGCTTTCAACCGTCCGGAATTCAGACGTTATCATGGTTCTTGACCACGGACGGATAATCGAACGCGGAAACCACGAAAAGCTCATTGCGCAAAAGGGCGTTTACTGCAAACTTTACACCGGCGCGTTTGAGCTTGAATGACCGGAGCTTGCTCTTGGCGGCAAAGAAGAAAGAGGCCGGACGAATTTGTAACCGGGGTTTTCTATCCGGTAAAAAAGTGAAAAAGCCGAAAAAACAAAGCTGTCCTTTTTCTTGGACGGCTTTGTTTTTTCGGTTGTTTTTCAGTTTCCTTTGACCGAACCGATAAGGAAAGTGTACGGGTCGGGCGAGCCGAGCTGATTTGTTGGCGTTTCGTCAATGAGGAGCACCATCTTGATGAAAGATTGAAGCTGCTCATACATAAGGTCAATGCTGAATTTGTCCATTTCGTCCGTCTCGCTCACGGCGGTGAGGTAGTCCGGAGCCGGAACAAAGCCGATTTGAGGAATGCCGACATTCCTCAGCGGCTGACCCTCGCCGAAATGGAGAATGTTGTGGCCCTTGAGCGTGATTGTTCTGACAAGGGTTCTTCCCTCAAGCGACTTATAATATATATCGTCCATCGTTTTGTTGCCGGTATAGGCAAGTTCAATGTCAACGTCGTTCGTCTTTTGATATACGCCGTCAACGTCTTTCCATTCCGTTGCGCCGAGGTGCTCAACCGCAACGCCGGCAACTGCCTTGATGTGGCCGTCCTTTCCGTCCCAAAGGTCGCGGTGGTTTTTCAGCCATTTTGAGGAGGCCTGAATGTCGTTCTGCTTGAACGCGGGAAGGCGGAAGTGGCCGGTAACAAAAACAAAAATGATGCTTCTTTCAAGTTCGCACTGCTTGAGATATTTCATCATTGCAAGCATTGCAATCGCGCCGTTTTCCTCAACGCAGTTGACGCCGTCGGTGTGGGTGTTAACAATGATGGCTTCGTCCGTTCTTTTTCCCTTGAGGACGGTATAAAACGATTCGGAATTCGCCATCTTTTCCCTTTTAGCCTCAAGAACAAGAGTGACCTTATCCTTGTTCTTCGCGGCGGAAAGGAGCTTTTCGCCCTCTTTTTCGCAGACCCAGAGGCAGGGGATGCCCTGATAGGGCAGAATGAACGGAAGATACTGACCCTTGACCATTCCCTCTGACATTCCCTCCCAGATGCAGATGACCGCCTTAACTCCGGCAAGCTTTGCGGCTTCGAGAAAGGGAACATTCACAAAGGAGGTTGCAACCGGTCCTTTGTAATAGGCCGGAACATTGAGACCGGCCGGATATGACCCTCTTTGGTTGAACGCAATTCCGCTCGGAATTTTTCCAAGGTCATGAACTTTGACGAGGGCAATTTTTCCCGCGGCCGGAAGATAGTTGAAGTGCTTTCCAAAGATTTCAACAACCTCTGCCGTAACGCCGAGGGGGCCGGTCTCTCCCGAGTACGGCCACGCAGAGGAAACCTCAATTTTTTCGTCCTCGCCAAATTTATGGAGGGTGATGGAGTTTGAAGTTTCCTTCCATCTGTTGAAGCAGTAAAGGTCGCTGTAGGTTGAAAGCCCCATTTTTTCAACCTCACTCTTGAGATATGAAACAAAGTCGCGCTGAGCGCCGGAGCCTGTTGTCCGGACGCCGAACGAGTTCATTTTTTCAACGCCGGAAAGGACTTCTTCTTTTGAAACAAGTTTTTCCTTTTCAAAAATCATAAAACAAAACCCCCATATAAATTATAACTGTTCCAATGAACGATTTTATAATTCACATAGGGGATTTCAATAAAAAATGTATTAACTCAGAATTAATATTTATTTAAAAAACAGACAACGCTGTGGAATGTGTTGATAATCTCGAATTCCACAGCGTATTCCGAATTTATTTTTCATGAACGGCCGCGGGATTGAAAATCACACAGCCCTCGGGCGAAAAGGACGGATAGGTGACCTTTCCGCTCTTTTGGTTTTGCGGATATTTTTTGAGGATTTCTTTGGCGTAGTCAATGATTTTTTCAATCTGCTCTGCGCTCTGTCTACCGTCCGCGTGGCCGCCCCAGGGGGTGTACTCGCGGCACAGCTCAAGCGTTCTTTCGGCGCCGGGGATCCATTTTTCAAGGCTCGTTGCATAAATGACCTTCATGAGCAGTACGGCGCAGACGTTGTCTCCGGTGAACATCTTTTTTTCGCCCTCATCAAGGAAAACAACTCCGCCCGGCGAGTGGCCGGGAGTGTGAATTGTTCTGACCGTTCTTGAGCCGAGGTCAAAGGTTTTTCCCTCCTCAAAGGGGAGCCACTTTGTTTTGAAAACGCCGCCGCGGACGTCTTTTGGGGCAATGCCCTCCTTTTTCATTCGGTTTGAGATGAGGTCGGCGCGGACTTTTTTGAGGTTGAGCATTTTGAATTTCAGGCTGCACTCGTCCTTGTGTACCCAAACGCTGCCGAATTGAATTGCGCCTCCGGTGTGGTCGCCGTGGGCGTGGGTCGCCGCAACGGTAATGGGAAGATCGGTGATTGAGCGGACAACGGCTTTGAGGTCGCCTGTGCCGATGCTGCTGTCAATGAGCAGGGCGCTTTTTTCGCCGAGCAAAAGGTAGCAGTTGTCGCGTCCGCATTCGTCTATTCGATAGGTTCTTTCGCCGATCTTTTCTGTTGTATAAACATTTTTCATGACATCACTTCCGGTATTTAGTTTTTTCCTGTCAGCCGAGAAAATATTCTTTTGCGTTTTCAAAACAGATTCCGCCGATAATTTCCTTGAGTGCCTTTTCGTCAAACGGATAAAGTCCGTCATTCACCCATGAGCCGATAATATGGCAGAGAATGCGGCGGAAATATTCGTGGCGCGGATAGGACAAAAACGAGCGCGAATCCGTAACCATTCCAACAAAGCAGCCGAGCACGCCAAGGTTTGCAAGCGTTTTGAGCTGCGCTGTCATTCCGTCAATGTTATCGTTGAACCACCACGCCGAACCGAACTGAATTTTGCTTTTTGCCTCGGCGGACTGGAAGTTTCCGAGCATTGAGCCGAGAACGGCGTTGTCATTTGGGTTGAGATTGAAAAGGACGGTTTTCGGCAAGAGCTGCTCTTTGTCGAGTGTGTCAAGAAAAAGGGAAAGTCCCCTTGCCTGCCTCGGGTCGTCAATCGAGTCAAAGCCGCTGTCTGCGCCGAGGGAGAAAAACGCGCGTGAGTTGTTGTTGCGCATTGCGCCGAGGTGAAGCTCCATTGCAAAGCCTTTTTGCGCGTACTGTCTGCCAAGGAAGCAGAGAACGGCAAATTTATATTTTTCAAGCTCCTCTTTTGAAAGCGGAGCGCCGTCTTTCGCCTTTTTAAAGATTTTTTCAACCTCGCCGTCGTGAGCCGGAGCATAAGGAACAAAGGAAACGGACTGGTCGGACGCAGCCGCACCGAGCGATTTGAAAAAGTCCATCCTGAGGCAAAGCGCCGCTTTAAGGTCGGAAAAAGTTTTAATCTCAATTCCGGCCGCTTCTGAAAGCAGAGTGAGATATTCCGGAAAATCATGCGTTTCAATGTTGATGACCTTATCCGGACGGAAAGCCGGAAGAACCCGGAACGGAAGGTTTTCTTCAATAAGTTTTTTGTGGTATTCAAGCGAATCGGCCGGGTCATCCGTTGTGCAAAGGGCAAAAACATTTGACTTGATAATAAGCTCGCGCGGAGAAAAACCGCCGCGGCTGATTTTTTCCTTTGTTTTGTTCCAAATTTCCTCTGCCGTTTCGGGTGAAAGGGGGGTGTCGATTCCGAAATAGCGCTGAAGCTCAAGATGGCTCCAATGATAAAGCGGATTTCCGATTGAAAGGGAGAGCGTTTTTGCGTATGCTTTAAACTTTTCAAACGGTTCTGCGCTGCCCGTAATATATTCTTCCGGGATTCCGGCCGAGCGCATGGCGCGCCATTTGTAATGGTCGCCGGAAAGCCAGAGTTCACAAAGGTCAGAGGGTGTTTTGTTTTCAAAAATCTCCTTTGCGCTCAGATGACAGTGCCAGTCAAAAATCGGTTTATCTTTTGCGCAAAGAACAAAAAGCTCTTTTTCAATTTCATTATTCAGAAGAAAGTCCGGACCCATAAACTTTTTCATCGTATCACTCCTTTTGGCGCGTTATGTAACCACTGTCAAGATTCATACTCTCAATCAGCGGATACCTTGATTTTATTCCCGGCGGGCGGTTTTGTCAAGCTTTCAAAAGGCCGGAAACTCCGGTTTCAAAACCTGCGGCGGCAAAATTTTCATTCCCAAAGCGTTCAAGCAAACGCCGTATTTGATTTTATGCCCGGTTTTACAAAAAAATAAACTTCACCAATCCGCTTTTTGTTGACTATTCCAAATGTTAGTGGTATTATTTATTTGAAGTATCTGCGCCTTTGTCTTTGCTTTCGGCGGAAAGGGTGCAGCTATGAAAGACGAAAGGAACGGTGAAAATATGCAATATGATGTTGCCGTGATCGGCGCAGGCGTCTGCGGTGCGCTCATCACGCGAGAGCTTTCAAAGCTCGACCTTAAAATTGTAATGCTCGAAAAATTCAGTGATATTTCAATGGGTACCTCAAAAGCGAACAGCGCCATTGTTCACGCGGGCTTTGACGCGGAAACTGGCTCCCTCAAGGCGAAGCTGAACGTTCAGGGCGCTTCCCTCATGGCTTATTACTGCAACAAGCTTTCCGTGCCATATAAAAATATCGGCTCGCTTGTTGTTGCTTATTCATGGGAGGATATGCAGACGCTTGAGGTTCTTTTTGAGCGCGGATTTGAAAACGGTGTTCCCAATATGGAGATCATCAGCCAGGAAAGACTGCGCGAAATGGAACCCTATATCAGCGAAAAGGCGATAGGCGCACTCTGGGCGCCCACTGCCGGAATTGTCAGCCCCTATGAGCTTGCAATCGCCGCAACGGAGAATGCCTGCCTCAACGGCGCAAGAGTTAAGCGCAACAGCGGCGTTTTTGACATTGAGTTCAAGGACGACCTTTTCTTCATCACGACCGCCTCGGGCGTTATCAAGGCGAAATATGTTATCAACTGCGCCGGCGTTTTTGCCGACCAAATTGCGAATATGATCGGCGACACCTCGTTTAAAATTATTCCCCGCAAGGGCGAATATTATCTCCTTGATAAAAACGAGAGCAAAATGGTCAACCATGTTCTTTTCCACTGTCCGTCAAAAATGGGCAAGGGTATCCTTGTTACCCCAACGGCACACGGAAACGTCCTCATGGGTCCGACCGCCATTGACCTTGATTTTGACAGCAAGCTTGACGTTGACACAACCATTGAGGGTCTTGATGAGGTTAAACGCGCCGTCCGCGAGGTTATTCCGACCCTCACAACGCGCAACGCAATCACCTCCTTTGCCGGTCTGCGCGCCCACATCGCCGGAGATGACAGCGACTTTATAATCGGCCCGAGCAAGGCGAACGGAAAATTCATCAATGTTGCCGGAATCGAGTCTCCGGGTCTCACCGCTGCTCCGGCCATTGCAAGATATGTCGGCGGAATTTTCCGCGACATGGCTCCGCAGTATAAGCGCAAGGAAAAATTTGTTACAACACGCCCGGCTCCCGTCAGAGTCAACGAGCTTTCAGACGAGGAGAGAGCCGAGCTTATCAAAAAAGATCCGCGATACGGACGCATCATCTGCCGCTGCGAGGGCATCACCGAGGGAGAGATTGTTGACGCAATCAAGGCTCCCTGCGGCGCAAGAGACGTTGACGGAGTCAAGCGCAGAACAAGAGCCGGCATGGGAAGATGCCAGGGCGGCTTCTGCGGCTCAAAGGTTGTTGAAATCCTTGCGCGTGAGCTGGATATCCCGATGAACCAGGTCACAAAGCACGGCAACGGCTCAAAAATACTTTTCCAAAAGACGAAGTGAGGTGAAAATAATGCTTAAATACGATCTCGTTGTAATCGGCGGAGGCCCCGCCGGAATGGCTGCCGCTCTCAAAGCAAAGGAATGCGGCGTTAAAAAGATTATTATTCTTGAAAGAGCCGAAAGTCTCGGCGGAATTCTTGAACAATGCATCCACACGGGCTTCGGTCTGCATTATTTCGGAGAGGAGCTTTCCGGCCCCGAATACGCCGCCCGCTTCATTGAAAAGGTCAGCGAAACCGACATTGACGTTAAGGTTGACACAATGGTTACGGAAATCAGAACCGGAAATGTTGTTGTTGCAACCAACAAAACGGACGGCCTGATTGAAATTGCGGCCACCGCCATTGTTCTTGCAATGGGCTGCCGCGAAAGGCCGCGCGGAGCGCTGGATATCCCCGGCTCGCGCGCTTCCGGAATCATGACCGCAGGAACGGCGCAGAAATATGTCAATATTGACGGCTATATGCCGGGCAGAAAGATTGTTATCCTCGGCTCGGGCGATATCGGCCTCATAATGGCGCGCCGCATGACTCTTGAGGGCGCAAAGGTTGAAATGGTCTGCGAGCTTATGCCGTATTCAGGCGGACTGACAAGAAATATTGTTCAGTGCCTTGAGGATCTTGGAATTCCGCTCAAGCTTTCCTGCACCGTTATCAAGACCCACGGCATTGAGCGCCTTGAGGGCGTTACCATTGCGAATGTTGATGAAAACCGCCGTCCGATTCCCGGAACGGAGCAGTTTGTTGAATGCGACACTCTCCTGCTTTCCGTTGGTCTCATTCCGGAAAACGAGCTGACAAGAATGGCCGGAATCATCATTGACCCCGTTACAAACGGCGCCGTTGTTGATGAAAACCGCCAGACGAACCGCCCCGGCGTTTTTGCCTGCGGCAATGTTTTGCAGGTTCATGACCTTGTTGACTATGTTACGCTTGAAAGCCAGATTGCCGGCGAGGGCGCGGCCAAGTACATTCTTTCAAAGAATCGCCGCCGCACTGTGAAGTATGCCCAAACAAAAGCCGGAGACGGCGTCCGCTATGTTGTTCCGCAGAACATCTCTCTTGACACTGAGAACGACGTTAAGCTCTATTTCAGAGTCCGCGATGTCTATCGCAACGCAAAAATCACCGTCAAAAGCGGAAACAAAGTCATATATTCAAAGAAAAAGCCCAAGCTTTGCCCCGGCGAAATGGAGTATGTTGTCATCAAAAAGGACGATATAGCCTCGCTCGACAAAAAAGAGCTTGTTGTTTCAGCGGAGGTATAAAAAATGAAAAGAGAACTTGTTTGTGTATCCTGCCCGATAGGCTGTTCGCTTTCTGTTGAGCTTTCCGAGGACGGAAAGGAAGTTTTGTCCGTTACCGGAAACACCTGCAAGCGCGGCGACAAATATGCAAGGGACGAATGCACCAACCCCGTCCGTATGCTGACCTCAACAATCAAAGTCAACGGCGGAAACCACCCCGTTGTTCCCGTCAAGACCTCTGCACCGATTCCGAAAGGCATGATGTTTGAGTGCATGAAAGCCATCAACAAAGAGGTTGTTGACGCGCCGGTCAAAATTGGCGAGGTGCTCATCAGCAATGTTTGCGACACAGGCGTTGACATTGTTGCAACAAACGAAATGTAAGGTGACAAATGAAATTCAAGGCGGCTTTTGCCGCCTTGTTTGGAGAAAAGGAGAAAGCTGAAATGAAAGAATCAAAGCTTCAAAAAAAGACCTCCGGCTTTCGGCTGTGGCTTCTTGTTTGGGGACTCGGCCTTGCCGGCCAGATCTGCTGGAATATGGAGAACCAGTGGTTCAACACCTTTGTCTATTCCAAAATTGCCAAGGATCCGCGGATTATCACCGGAATGCTCATTTGCAGCGCGGCCGCAACAACATTTGCAACATTCTTCTTTGGAACCTGGGCTGACCGCACCGGAAAACGCCGCGTGTTCATCTCCGTTGGCTATATCCTTTGGGGAATTTTCACCATTGCATTCGGACTGACCGAATTCATCAGCAAAACCCATTACCTTGTTGCCGCCATTGCCGTTGTTGCGGCAGATACCGTAATGAGCTTTTTCGGCTCAATGGGTAATGACGCAGGCTTCAATACCTGGACGAACGACATGATGACAGACAAAAACCGCGGCCAGATCGGCGCCGCACTTGCAACTCAGCCCGTTCTTGGAACAATCCTTGGAACGGTTGTCGGCGGCCTTCTTGTTGGCGAAAACGATAACTATATGCGCCTTTTTGTTGTCATGGGTGTTTTTGTCATTGTTTTCGGCTTTATCTCAATGTTTGCAATGAGCAAGGGCGATGATGTTGAGCCGTCTGTCAGAGGCTCGTTTTCAAAGCAGTTCTTCAGTGTGTTCAATTTTAAAGAGTTTTTCAAACTCAAAGAGCTTGTCTTGGTCAACGTCATGGTTTCTGTTTTCTTCATCGGCTTCAATGTTTATTTTGCCTATATGGGCAACTACATCATTCACTATCTCGGCTATACGGCCGACATGATGGGAATTATTGAGGCCGTTCCGCTTGTTCTTGCAATGCTTACGGCTATCCCGATTTCGATCCTCATCAACAAGAACAAGAATGTTCCGGTAACATTTTTTGCAATCGTTGTGAATGTTATCGGTCTGCTTGTCATTGCACCGCTCAAGGCGGCAGACGTTGATAACACTCAGATTTTCAACCTCAGAATCTGGCTCGGAATTTTCCTTGTTGGCGTTGGATACGTTGCAATTCTTCAAGTCACCAAAGTTTGGACAAAGCAGCTTTATCCGCAGGACAGCAAGGGTCAGTTTGAGGGAATCTGGATCCTCTTCTTTGTTCTTATCCCAATGATAGGCGGCTCCCTTATCGGCGAAAGAGTTGTTAAAACAAGCGGCGAAACCTTTGTTGACGCCGCCAGCGGACAGATGCAGTATATTCCGAACGGCAACATCTTCTCTGTCGGTGCCGTTATTGTTGCACTGACCGTTATTCCGGCTATTTTTGCCGCAAAGCAGTATAAAAAGAGACTTTCCGAGGGAAAGTAAAAAGCACTGTAACCCAAAAGACCGGGGCAAGGCATTTTTTGTTTTGCTCCGGTCTTTTTTTCTTCCTCTCCGTTTTGGAAAAACCCTTGCCAACGGAAAAAGTGTGTGCTATTATTAATACTATTATTATCAGAAACAAAGCAGGTGGAACAATGTTTAAAATGCCCGTTTATATTGCACCGGATTTTTCAAAGGAACCTTTTCTCTCCTTTCCGAATGTTAAAACCGAAAAGGCCGGAAACGGCTTTATTCCGGAAAACTTTTACGCAACAACAATTTTTCCCGAATATTTCAAAATCGACGGCGAATGGAAGCTGCTGACAAAAAGCAGGATGGATTGCTCCGTTGTTATCCGCGGCGGAAAGCCCTATGCCGTTGAAATGCGTAACATTAAAGAGGGCGACGATGTTGTTGTTGGCCGCAGCGATGACGGAACAAACGGAGTTTTTGTCCATTGCAACGGCTTCCACGAAGAAAGCGAAGCTCAAAAAAACAGCCAGAGCTTTGCTTTCAGACAAGGTCAGTCGCGCGAAACATCATATTCAAAGGATTATGACAAGCTTTATGAAATTTTGCGCCATGACCGCGACCACGGAAAAATCGTCTGGGTGCTCGGCCCTGCCTGCGCGTTTGACAGCGACTCGCGCAAGGCTATGGCGAACCTCATTGATAACGGCTTTTGCCATGCGCTTTTTGCCGGGAACGCTCTTGCAACTCATGACATGGAGGCCGACCGTTTCCACACTGCTCTCGGTCAGGATATCTACTCAAAAGAGGTCACTTTCAACGGCCATTACAACCACCTGCATTTGATTAACCTTGTCAGAAAAGCCGGCGGCGTGAAAAATTATGTTGAAAAGAACAATGTTAAAACGGGCATCATGAGTGCCCTTGTCAGGAACAATGTTCCCTTTGTTCTTGCCGGTTCAATCCGTGATGACGGGCCGCTTCCGGACGTTATCGGAAATGTCTATGAGGCGCAGGACGCAATGCGGAAACACACAAGCGAGGCAACAACCGTCATTGCCCTTGCAACTCAGCTTCATACCATTGCAACGGGAAATATGACCCCGTCATACCAGGAAGTTGACGGAATTTTGAGGCCGGTGTATTTCTATGTTGTTGATGTTTCCGAATTTGCGGTCAATAAGCTCAAGGACAGGGGCAGTCTCAGCGTTACCGGTGTTGTTACCAATGTTCAGGACTTTGTTGTGAACATTGGGAAAAACCTTGTCGGATAAGCCGGACGGTGTTTCGCACGTCAGCGAAGCTGCAACAGGCTGAACGTGAAAGCGTCAAAAAACAACGCAAACTTAAATATAAAAGCAAGCAAAAAACGGGCGCCTCACGAGGTGCCCGTTAAAAATTTTTGCTTTCATCTTGTCAGCACGCCGCCGTCGGAGAAAAGCAGCAAAAGAACATCCGCTTCCTCGCCGGTCTGCGCATCAATATATATGAGTGCCTGACTGCCGTTTTTGTCTGCGCAATGAAGCTCATAGCAAAGCCTTTCCTTTCCGTCCTTGCCGGGAATAACGGCAACAGCGCTGCTTCTGAGGCTCAAAAGCGGCGAAAGTTTTTTCTGCGCGGCTTTGAGGGTGATTTTTGCGGCCGGAAGGTTTCTTTCGCAGTGATTCATCAGAAATCCGCGCGCGTCAACGGCGGCAATTTTTCCGCTGTCGAGCGAAACGGAAACCTTGATGAGGTCGGCGTAAAACGTCACTGCATTTTCTTTGTATGCAAAATTTATTGTGCAAACGCCGTCATATGTGCTGTAATAGCTCTCTTTCATGTTTTCATAGCCGGCTTTTGAAAGGAATTCTTTTGCGCGTTTTGCGGCCTGTTCCTCTTTGAGCTGAATTTCAAGCGAATGCTCCGGGTTTGTCATATAGCAAAGAAAACCGCCGTTTTTGGTGATGGCAACGCTTTTCTCTCCCTTTGAAAAGCAAAAAAGCTCAAGTGTTCCGGTCTCGTCGCTGTCGCTGTGCAGTTCGGTTTCGCGGCATTCAAGGAGAAGCGCCGCTTTCTTTTTTGCCTCGTCTTGGGTGATTTGCTTTTTGCCCTTAACAAAGAGGGCTTCTCTTCCGAGCACGCTGTCCGCAAACGGACCGTCATAAATGAGCGTTGGGTAGTCGGTGAGCGATTGTGCGGTGTCGCTCATTCCGTCGGAAAAATACTCTGCGCTGTCCTTTGAGCCGAGGGTCAGCGTTGAAACGCTTTTTTCAAACGAGACCGTGTCATTATACGTTCCGGCAAGCAGCTTGTCCATTCCGGCGGAAAGGGAGTTTGAATATTCAAACAGCGCCGAAAGCGCTTTGCGGTCACTCTCACTGAGCGTTTCGTTTTTTGAAAGCTTTTTGTCGAGTGCAAGCGTGTAGTCGCCCACCTGGGAAAGGAATTTATAAATCCCGTCGCTTTGGAGTGTTTCGCTTGTAATCTGGCCCAAGCCGACCTTTGCCGCGGCGGCGCTTTTATAAAGCTGAGTTCCGAGGGAGGTCAGCATCGGCTCCGTGTTGCAAAAAAGACTTTTTTGAAGATTGACCGTTATTGAGTCAAGGTTTTCGCAAAGCTCGCTGACCGCTCTGCGCGAGGACTCAAGGGCGCTGCTTTTATATTTATTTGCGCGGACGTCAAAAACGATTGTTGACACCGCAAGCACCACGCAGAGGAAGGAAAGGAAGCTGACTGTTCTTATCCACGCGGTTCGGTTCATTTTTTTCATTTCAAAGTTTTCCTCCTTTTTGCTGAAAAAAGGCGCGCCTTTCCGGCGCACCTTTGAAAATCATCGCCTGTCATTATCATTGACAGGAAAAGGGAAAAAATTCATTGAAAAAAGGGTTTCGATTTATCGTTTGATATATCTCTGGTTTTTGCTTCTCGGCTTTTCCGGAACAGTCATTTCAACAAGACCCTGCTCAAGTGCCGGATTAAGATAGTTTTTTCTGAGAGCTTCCTTTGATTTCATGTTCAGGAGTTCTAACAATTCGTTTGATGAATAAGAGATATCATATTCCATTGCATTCAGGAGAGATTGGACATATGAAATACTTCCGGCGTTTTGCAGTTCGGACTGTTTTTGAATTTCACACAGAGCTTCTTCAATTCTTTCAAGCATAAATTCGATAAACTTTGTGCTTGAAGCGGCCGCATGACAGCTTGCGATAACATCGTAGTATCCTGATTGAAACTTTTCAATTTGGCTTTCAAGGGGGATATATTCAAAAATCGGTTTCCATTTTGAAAGTATCACGGTGTGCCAAAGGCGAGCCATTCTTCCGTTGCCGTCCGAAAATGGGTGGATAAAAACAAACTCATAATGAAAAACGGCTGAAAGAATGAGCGGATGAACCTTTTCTTTGTTTTTGTTCATCCAGTCAAACAAGTTGCCAACAAGCTCCGGAACAAGACGTGACGGCGGAGCCATAAAGATGCATCTTTCTCCGCTAAAGACGCCCTCTTCTCCCCGGCGGAACGTACCTGCCTCGTCAATAAGACATTTTGTCATCACAAAATGAACGCGCTTCAGTTCATCAATGGAAAAAGGGTCAATGGTTTCTATTTCTTCATATGCTTCATAGGCGTTTTTGACTTCTCTTATCTCCCTTGCCTCACCGAAAACGGGCTTTCCGTCAATGACATCGCGAATCTCGCCAAGGGAAAGGGAATTTGCTTCAATGCGCAAAGAGGAATGGATTGAGCGGATTTTGTTGTTTTTCCTGAGCTTTGGTTTTGAATCAAGGTTTTTTCTTTCAGTAATCCGACCGACCTTTTCGGATATTGAGGAAACAAGAGTCAGAATTTTGTCCGTTATTTCATATGGCGGTGTGTATTTATCCATAGAGTCACCCTTTATCTTGCTTATTATCTTACTTACTATCTTGCTTATTATCTTATCACACTTGCAAATCAAAATCAATCCGAAGTCGATTTTTCGAGTCAAAACGTCTGTTTCGCTTGACTATTCCGGCGGATTATTATATTATTAAAAATGGACATTTGTTGGCGGACGGCCGTTTTTGGCCACCCCGCAGGAAAAGGAGCAATCTAATGAAAAACACAGAAAAAACAATGGAAAAGCTTGTTGCTCTTTGCAAGGGCAGAGGCTTTGTATACGCCGGAAGTGAAATTTACGGCGGACTTGCAAACACTTGGGACTACGGCCCCCTCGGCGTTGAGCTGAAAACCAACATCAAAAACGCATGGCGCAAGAAGTTCATTCAGGAAAGCCCGTATAATGTCGGTCTGGACAGCGCAATTCTCATGAATCCGCAAACTTGGGTTGCATCCGGACACCTTGGCGGTTTTTCCGACCCGCTCATGGACTGCCGCGAATGCAAAACGCGCCACAGAGCGGACAACCTCATTGAGGACTTTGACGGAACAAATGTTGCCGGCTGGTCAAACGAGGAAATGATGAATTATATCAAGGAAAAAAGCATTCCCTGCCCCAACTGCGGAAAGCATAACTTCACCGATATCCGCCAGTTCAACCTGATGTTCAAGACATTCCAGGGCGTTACCGAGGACAGCAAGAACGAGCTTTATCTCCGCCCGGAAACCGCTCAGGGTATTTTTGTCAACTTTGCGAACATTCAGCGCACAACAAGAAAAAAGATTCCATTCGGTGTTGCTCAGATAGGAAAATCGTTCAGGAATGAGATCACTCCGGGTAACTTCATTTTCCGCGTCCGCGAGTTTGAGCAGATGGAGCTTGAGTTTTTCTGCAAGCCCGGAACCGACCTTGAATGGTTTGATTACTGGCGCTCATTCTGCCGCGACTGGCTCTATTCGCTCGGCATCAAGGAGGAGAACCTCCGCCTGCGCGACCACGGAAAAGAGGAACTTTGCTTCTATTCAAAAGCAACAACGGACTTTGAATTCCTTTTCCCGTTCGGTTGGGGCGAGCTTTGGGGCGTTGCAGACAGAACCGACTATGACCTCACTCAGCACATCAAGACCAGCGGAAAAAGCCTTGATTATTTTGACCAGACCACGGGTGAAAGATACGTTCCCTATGTTATTGAGCCATCGCTTGGCGTTGAAAGGCTCTTCCTTGCTCTCATCACGCAGGCTTATGACGAAGAGGTTGTTGACGCAGAAAAGAACGACACAAGAGTTGTTATGCGCTTCCACCCGGCGATTGCTCCGTTCAAGGCCGCCGTTCTTCCGCTTTCTAAAAAGCTTTCAGAGGAAGCGGCAGAGGTTCTTTCAATGCTTCAGAAGAAGTTTAATGTTGACTTTGACGATACGGGCTCGATCGGAAAAAGATATCGCCGACAGGACGAAATCGGAACCCCGTTCTGCATTACCTATGACTTTGAGTCAAAGGAGGACGGCTGTGTAACAGTCCGCGACCGCGACACAATGGAGCAGATAAGACTCCCGATAACCGAGCTTTGTGCTTATATCGAAAAGAAAATTGAACTTTAATTTTGGCAGAAGGCCGACCATTGGCGGCCTTTTTGCTGTTTTGTAATCATAAGTTGCCCAAAGCTAACTAATATGAAAACAAATGGGCGCAAAGGCGAACTGATTGCGCTTGAGCGAACAGAATTCATTTATTAAGATTTATAATAAGACAACCACTGATTAAACGTCTTTTTCAAAAGAAAGGAGAATTTACACAATGGAAACAAAGGCAATGTCAGTTTTAAGCAGGATCGTTTCAATCCTTGTCACGGTCATCTTTGCGGCGTCCGGCGTTATTTCGCCGAGGCTCAATCAGCAGGTGACTCCCAAGGACGCGAAAAATCTTCGCATGTCCTTTGCGGCGTTTTCCGACACCCATCTGACCGAGGTGGGCGTTGCAAGGCAGACCATGCTCTCTCAGGGCTTCCGCGACCTTGACGGAAATGTTGACGCAATCTCCGTTGTCGGAGACATGACCGACCACGGAGAGAGAACGCAGTATGAAAACTTTTATGACTGCGTTAAAAAGGACATCAAAAAGTCAAAGTTCATCCCCGTTGTTGGCAATCACGACACATGGACTGAAGAACTGCGCGAAAAAAATCCCACCTATGAATTCATTCGCGCCTATAACAATTATAGCGGAAGAAAGCTCAAAACGCCCTATTTCACCGAAAAGGTCAACGGTTACACCTTCATTGTCCTTTCCACGGAAACCGACAGCACCTCGGCCTATATATCCAACACCCAGATAAAATGGCTTGACAGGCAGCTCAAAGCGGCAACCAAAAAGAACCGTCCGGTCTTTGTTCTGTGCCATTGGCCTATAAACGGCGTTTGCGGCCAGATGGAAATCGACCCCGATATGGAGATGGGCGAGCAGAGCAAAAAGGTTCAAAAAACACTTGAAAAATATAAGAACGTCTTTTATTACTGCGGCCATGTTCACGCAGGTATGCGCGGCGAAATTTCCAACAAAATTTTTGGCAATCAGTCGATTGAAACCATAAACGGCGTTCATTACATCAATCTTCCAACATATATGTATATTAACAGCGAGGGCTGGAAGAGCAAAAACGGCGGAAACCTTCTTTCCGGTTTGGGCTATATCACTGAGGTCTATAAAGACAAGGTTATCCTGCGCGCAAGAAATTTTGCTCTTGGATACTATACGCTGTTTTACTACAAAGAAATTCCGCTTGTAAAATAAAAGGAGAGGATTAAAAATGAAGTATATCAAAACCTTTTTCAGCGCCGTGCTTGCAGTCCTTACGGCGATTTCAATGGCTCTTTCAGGCTACAACGACCCGAAAAACAACGCCCCGTTTGAAGCAAAAAGCGAAGATGTCCTTTTCAATGTTACCCTGCTTTCGGATACTCATATTGACTATCGCGAGCTGTTTTTGCAGGCATCTCTGCGCATTGGCGTAACAAGCCTCAATAAGTCTAAAACTCCGATTGACGCTGTTGTTATTTCCGGCGACCTGACCAATTACGGCGACAAAAAGTCAATGGACGCAATGTTCAAAACCGTTACCGAGGTTAAGCCGGACAACACCCCGGCGTTCATCACAACCGGAAATCATGATATCGGCCACTCCTCCGATTCAAACCTCACGGAGGCTGAGGCAAGAGCAAACTTTATTGAGCTTCACAACAAATATCTCGGAACCGACATTGATAAAATCTACTTCAGCAGAGTTATCAACGGCTACACCTTTATCACAATAAGCGATGAATCCGATGATTCCTGGGATACGCCGGAAATCTCCGATTCCCAAATCTCATGGCTCGACTCCGAGCTTTCAAAGGCAACCGCCAAAGACGGCAAAAAGCCCGTTTTTGTTGTTTGCCATTGGCCGATTAATGGAACCAACGGCCAGCAGATAGTTTGGGAAAACGGCGCAATGAACGATTCAAGCGACAAGGTTCAGGCCGTGCTTGAAAAGTATGCGGACAACAATGTTTTCTATATCAGCGGCCACGTTCACACGGGCGTCAACAGCTCTGAGCTGCACAAGTATTTCGACGTCCACAATGTTGAGGAAAAGAACGGGGTTTTCTATGTTAACCTTCCCGCCTACGGCTCGCTCAACCGTTACGGTGTACCGTGGCCGGGAACCGGAATGCAGATGGAGGTTTATGAAAACGAGGTTCTCTTCAGACCGCGCAGCTATCTTTCCGGAAAGTGGTACGGAAACCATGAATACTCGGTAACGCTCCACTGATTCGGGGCAAATTTCGCCTGAGGCTCCGGCCTGAAACCGGCCGCTGTTTTTTCAGTCAGGCCGAAGGCCGCCCGTCAGACAACGGATAACGGACAGCACATAACAGATTTTGAAGGAGAAAAACAATGAAGGCAATCGTTTCAATTTTTACGGCGTTTGTAACAATGCTCACAATGCTCTGGAACACGGCAATGACGAAGGTCGATTCCGACAACCTGAGATATGTTGCGCTCAACGCGGTCAAATCATATTTCATCAGCCAGACGAACGATGAAGTTGCGGCGGTTAAGGAGAAAACCGGCGGCTTCATCAAGGGTGTCTGCCACCCGAACGGAAACTATGAGCAGATCAAAAACGCAAACATCCAGTGGGTTCGCTTTGACTGCGGTTCGCTCCCGTTTGAAAAGGACGGAAGTCTTTCAAAAGGCTATCTCGATTACAAAGCGAAAGCCAAGGCCTATGCCGACCAGGGCTTCAAGGTCATGTGCATAACTCCGTATCCCGATGATTTCATTGACGCCGGTCTTGACCCGCGCGATGAAAAGAACAAGGCGGAAATTCAGCGCATTGCCGCGTTTTATGCCACTGACCTTCAGGGCATTGTTTCAGCGTTCCAGATTACGAACGAAATGGGCATTGAGCACTTCACCCTTCCGCTGACGCTTCAGGAAGCTGCGGATTTCATCGGAATGCAGGCCGAGGCAATGATGAGCGTTAAAAAGGACATCATAGTTGGCTTCAACTGCGGCGGAACAAAGCTTTATAACCTTTGCACCTATATGAAGCCGTATCTTCAGTATTGCGACTATGTCGGCATGGACGTTTATCTCGGTTGTTTTGATAACATTATGAAAGACCTTGTTTTTATGGATCTGATTCTCCGCTCGCTTTGGGCATACACCGGAAAGCCGATTATTCTCTGCGAGTTTGGCTATATCGGCTACGGCGAGGCCAAGACTGACGAGCAGAAAAAGGAAATTCTCAAAGGTTACGGCTTTGAAAGCGAAGAGGCTGCGCGCAAAGATATCATGACGTTCATTAACAATCTTCCGAAGGACTTCAAGGAGCATATGCTCTCGCTTGAATATAAGGATGAGAAAGAGCTTGCCGATAAGCTTTTTGATACCGAGCTTGCCAACCATCTTTACAGGGAGCTTCCGGGCGGATATCAGCTCAGAAAATATAAGCACAACCCGGAGGATCAGGGAAAGTTCTTTGAGGATATGTTCAAGCGCCTTTATAACCTTGACTTCCTTTGCGGCTCCTTTGTCTATTGTTATTCGGACAGCGATGCCTGCTATATCTGCGGCCAGTCTGACTGCCCGGTTGAAACCGGCTGGGGTCTTGTTGACCTCAACGGAAAGGAAAAGCCCGCATATTACGCCGTTCAGAAGGCATATGCCGAGAACCACTGAGAAAATTTAACCGACAACAACAAAAGGGACTGCCGCGGCAGTCCCTTTAATTTTGTCCTTTTTTGTTTTTTATCCTCTGTTCAGTATTTCCATAAACTCCTCGCCGGTTATTGTCTCTTTGCTGTAAAGATGCATTGCGAGCTCATCAAGCTTTGAACGGTTTTCTTTGAGGATTTCAACCGCTTTTTCGTGCTGCTTTTTAACAAGGGAAACAACAAGCGAGTCAATCTGCGTCTGCGTTTGGGCGGAGCAGGAAAGCGAGGTGTCGCCGCCGAGATACTGATTGTTGACCGTTTCAAGCGCAACCATGTCAAAGTTTTCGCTCATTCCGTAACGTGTTATCATTGCGCGCGCAAGCTTTGTTGCCTGCTCAATATCGTTTGATGCGCCCGTTGTGACTGTTGAGCAGGCAATCTCTTCAGCCGCTCTGCCGCCCGTGAGGGTTGCAATTTTGTTTTCAAGTTCCTTTTTGCTCATCAGGTAATGGTCGCCCTCCTCAACCTGCATTGTGTAGCCGAGAGCGCCCGAGGTGCGCGGAATAATCGTGATTTTTTGAACCGGCGCGGAATCGGTCTGTTTGGCCGCAACAAGGGCGTGACCGATTTCGTGATAGGCAACAATGCGCTTTTCCTCGTCTGTGAGAATGGCGTTCTTTTTCTGATAGCCTGCAATGACAACCTCAATGCTTTCCTCAAGGTCGGCCTGGGTTGCCTCGCTCCGGTTGTCTCTGACGGCTCTGAGCGCCGCTTCGTTGACTATATTTGCAAGCTGAGCGCCGGAAGCACCGGAGGCCATGCGCGCAATGTGCTCAAAGTCAATGCCCGGGGCAAGGCGGATTTTTTTTGCGTGAACTCTTAAAATTGCCTCGCGGCCTTTGAGGTCCGGAAGCTCAACGGGAACGCGGCGGTCAAATCTTCCCGGCCTTGTCAGCGCCGGATCAAGCGTTTCCGGGCGGTTCGTTGCGGCAAGAATGATGACTCCGTTGTTTCCGGAAAAGCCGTCCATCTCCGTCAAAAGCTGGTTGAGGGTCTGCTCGCGTTCATCGTTTCCGCCGAGCCGTCCGTCTCTCTTTTGGCCAATGGCGTCAATTTCGTCAATGAAAACAATGCAGGGCGCTTTTTCCTTTGCCTGACTGAAAAGGTCGCGCACTTTTGACGCGCCCATTCCAACAAACATTTCAACAAATTCCGAGCCGGACATTGAAAAGAACGGGACGTTTGCCTCGCCGGCAACGGCCTTTGCAAGCATCGTTTTACCTGTTCCCGGAGGGCCAACAAGAAGAACGCCTTTCGGCATTGACGCGCCGATAGAGGTGTATTTTTGCGGATTGTGGAGGTATTCAACAATTTCGGCAAGGTTTTCCTTTGCCTCGTCCTCTCCGGCAACGTCGCTGAACTTGATTCCGTCCGAGGATTTGACATAGACCTTTGCGTTGCTTTTTCCGAGGTTAAACATCATTGAGGAGCTTCCGCCGGTCATTTTTTCCGTTATTTTTTTTGAAAGGAACTGGCCGACAATGAAGAAAAATGCAATCGGAAGCACCCATGTCAAAATGAAGCTCAGAATCGGAGACATCTGCTCAACAATCTCCTGAGTGAACTGAGCGCCGGAAAGATAAAGCCTTTCCGTCAATCCGGGGTCATCCATTTTTCCGGTCTTATAGATGTTTTTTCCGTCCTTATCGGTGAAAAGAATGCGGTTATCCTGAACCTCAACTTTTCCAACCTCTTTTTCGTTGACCATTGTCATGAATGTTCCGTAATCAACTTCTTTAATCTGAAGCTGCCTTATCGCAGGCATTACGATGACGTTCAAAAGCAGAATGACAAGAAGAACAATGCCGTAATAATATAACAGCGGCTTTTTCGGTTTTTTAACTTCATTCATAGTTTTTCACTCCTTTTATTTTCCTTTGTGCACCGTCATAACGCCGACGATGATGTTTTGAATTCCGTCAACAAGCAGCGCTGCGCCGCAGATCTGCGTAACAAACGCTGCGCCGGCGAGCGGCCTTATCAGAGCGCAGACGCCGAGTGCAAGGGTAGCAAGGCCAACAATGAGGATAACCCACCATCGTCTGATTCCGAATCTTGAGGCCTCAATAGCGTTCTGAACCGTAATCAGTGCGTCAATTATGACAAAAACGCCGATCATAACGGTGAGATATTTTGCAACGCCGGACGGAAAAATCAAAAGCACCGCGCCGAATGCGCAGGTCAGAACGCCCATTGCAAAATCGAACTGGAAAGCGATTCTGTAAGGATCGTTTGAAAAATACCCGATGAGTTTTGCCGCCCCGGCAAAAAGCATTACAATTCCAACAATGCGGCAGAGAAGCGTAAGCGATTCCTGCGGCCAAAAAAGGAACGCCGCTCCGAGCGCAATCAGAAACGCCGAGGTGAGGATATAGCAGCGTTTTGCAAAGCGAATAATGTCCATTATGTTGCCTCCTTTGATATTGTCCTAAGTTATGGTAACCCAAATTGAAAGAAAAAAACACGGTCAAATCCGTCTGAGTGATACAAAATGTAACACTTTTTTGAATTTGACCGGAAAAAGGCCGAAAAGAAGGAGCTGCTCTTTTGAACAGCTCCGGTTTTGGCTTTTAATTAGTTTTCAAGTTTTGCTGCGTTTTCAAGACTCAGGCGCAGCGTTCCGCTGAGTATTTTTGAAAAGCGGTCAACCATCTCTTTCGGAATCGTTTCCATTCCGCCGGAAAGCCAGTGCGTAATAACTCCGGCAATCGTTATGCAGGCGTAACCGGCAATGAGCCTCATGTCGCATTCACTGACGGACAGGCCGTCTGCCGTTTTTTCAATGAAGGGAAGGATGTATTCCATGCTTGTTTCAAAAATGAGGTCATGCATTTTTTTATAGCCGACAGAGCGGAAAACGTGGAGAGTAACCTTTTTGTTTTCATACATATATTCGCTCGTTTTTTCAATGATGTCGTTCCATGAGTATTCCCCGGGCGGAAATTCCTTTCTGAGGTTCTCAAGTCTTGCGCGGAACAATTCCTCGGCCATTGCATAAATATCGCTGAAATAGTAATAGAAAGTTTTGCGGTTGATGCCGCAGTCGTCAACAATGTCCTTGACGGTGATTTTATCAAGCGGTTTTTCCTGCAAAAACTTCAAAAACGAAGCAAAAATTGCCTGCTTGGTTAAAACTGACATTGGCCGCACCTCCCGTTTTGAGCCTGAACAAAGGGGTTTATTTTGTCAAATCGGTCATCTTCATTCCGGAAAACTTCTGGCCCCAGGCGTTCGCCCAGCCCTCGCAGTAAAGCTTGTAATAGGAAACATTGTTCTTTTTCCTGTAGCCCTCAAAAAAGTTGCACCAAACGGCGGACGGGAGGGCAATGACAAGGTAATATAGCGGGCCGAGCAGCAGACACTGCCATGTGTGGCCGTATTCATGAATGCGGGTGTTATATGTCCATTTACGGTTCGGGTGCTGCTCGCGCATGAAGATGAAAAGGCCGAGCGAAAGTCCGCCCTGATTCCACGGGAGATAGGTTATTCTTGCATAGCCGAACTTTTGATATCTCCTTTTCAGAACCTTTGTGCAGATGAGAAAAACAATTCCGCCAACAAGGTTGACCGGAAGTCCCCATGTCCACTGAACAAGATAGAACAAAAACTTTTTAAAATCGTTTTTAAAGTTCTTTTCCTTTTGTTCAGGTGCTTTTTGTGTAATGTCAATTTTCTTTTCCATAATGTATCGCTCCTTTTATAATTTTTCAGCGGACTTTTTCTTCTTCAAGAGCCTTTTGTTTTTCAATGAGAGCCTTGCGCTCTTCCTCAAGCTCAAGAAGAATAATATATTCGCCGTTTTCGTCTTTTTCAAGCCCGTGTGGCTCTGCGCAGCCATCGTTTTGTCCGAGCCATGTGTTTTCAAAATCCTGACCGGAAATTTCTTTGAAAGCGGTCAGCTCTTCGTCTGTCAGAGCAACGGCTCCGTATTTGTGCTTTGTTGCAACGGCGGCGCGAATCATTGTGTGGTCGCCCTTTGTCATTTTGAAACGCTGAAGAAGATAAAGCGCAATAATTGCCGCAACAATCGGAATAATCGCAACGCAGACTCTTACGCCGAAAACCGCGGTTGAAGTTTGGGGATAAAGCGACCCGTTTGCCTTTTCATATTCTGTAACGGTGTCTCCGGTAACAAGACCGAAACCGCCGAGGGCAAAGCCAACGAGTGCGGTCATAACACCGCCGACACTTTTTTTGATGAGGGTGTTGAAGGTTGAAAGAACTCCCTCTCTGCGCCTTCCGGTGATTGCCTCGTCAACGTCGGTAAGATCCGGAAAAACATTTGTTGAAACAAAGCCGAGGCCGCTCATTCCGAAGGGATAAAGAACCATGCTGAGAATCATAAGAGCAATCCAAAGGAACTTTGAAGCGCCGCTTCCCTCCGGCTGCATGAAAAGGCCGATTGCAAGGCCGGCAACCATGAGCGGAGTAACGATGCTTCCGCACTTTTTCTTTCCATGCTTCATCGTCAGCGCATAGTTGAGCGGAAAGGCCGCGGCTTCCGCAGCACCGGCGATTGCGTTATGAACGGCATAGAGCGAATACTGGTTTGCAAGATATTTGATGTAATAAACTTTTGTGTTGTTATAAAAGCCGGTTGAAAACTGGTACGCAACACTCATAAAGAAATACTGTCTGAACGATTTGTTGCGGAAAACCTGAACATATTCGTTGATAAGTCCTTTGACATCGAGCGGCGGATTAACCATATCAAGCGAAGACGGCTCTCTTACCGAACGATAGGTGAGGAAAACCGCAATGCAATAAAGAAGCGAAAGAACAAGACCGACGATAAGGAACGGCGCCTTTGCGTTTGAGTTGATGTCGTTGTTGCAGCCGAAGATGCTGAGAATCATAACGGTAATTGCAAACGACGGAACCATTCCCGCAGAATTGAAAAGGTAACCCATTGAGTTATACTGGGTACGAAGGTCATATTCCGGCGCAAGTTCCGGAAGCATTGCCGTGTGCGGAACGCCAATGACCGTATATGCGGTTTTATAAATCATATATGTAATTGTGAAATATGCCATTGTTGCGCCGGGGTGGGCTTTTCCGTCAAGACCGAAACCGTTCCACATCATTGTATATGAAATTACCATCGGAATAAGTCCCCACATTAGATAGCGGCGGTGGCGTCCGGTTTTTGAACGCGTTCTGTCTGTAATAATACCCATAATCGGGTCGGTTATCGCGTCCCAAAGCGTTGCAATCATAATTGAAACGCCGGCAAGTTCAAGCGAAAGATGAACAACATCGGTCAAAAAAACCATGTAATACATACTGATTATATATCCCGCGCCGGCAAGATACATATTCGCCCAGCTGTAATTAATCATCGGCAGAATCGCGGTTTTGAAGTCACCTTTAACGCCGATTGCTTTTTTGACCCGTTCGCCGAACGGGATTTTTTCCTGCGTGTTCCTTTTTTCCATACGCTGTCCTCCCGGAAGAATTCTCTCTGAGCCGTCTTTTGGTCTGTTTTCCATCAATTTTAACACGTTACCACGCTAAAGTCAATAAAACCGCTCCCATAAAACGTCCGAATGCAAAAACAAAGTGAAAAAATATTTGCGTTTTGCCTTCCTTTCTGCTACAATATAAAACGAATAATATCAAGGAGACGATAAAATGAATATATGGCACGACATTTCACCGAAAAGGATCAAGCCCGATAAGTTCTATGCCGTTATTGAAATTTCAAAGGGCAACAAAAACAAATATGAGCTTGACAAAGAGACGGGTATGCTCAAGCTTGACCGCGTTCTTTTCACCTCCACCCATTATCCGGCGAACTACGGCTTCATTCCGCGCACTTATGCAAGCGACAACGACCCGCTGGACGTTCTTGTTCTTTGCAGCGAGCAGATAAGACCCATGACTATTGTTGAATGCAAGCCCATCGGTGTTTTGAAGATGACGGACAGCGGAATGAGCGATGAAAAAATCATTGCCGTTCCCATTAACGATCCGAATTACAACACCTATGAGGACGTGTCTCAGCTTCCGCAGCACCGCTTTGATGAAATCAAGCATTTCTTTGAGGTTTACAAAACCCTTGAGCACGACCACACAACAACCGTTTCGGAAATCTGCGATAATGAAGAGGCAAAAAAAATTATTGCCTCCTGCATTGACAGATACATCGAATGCTATCAGAGATAAAAAGCAATAACGCAGGAAGGAACATTACTATGGGATTTTTGGAAGGTAAAACAGCAATCATCACCGGCGGCGGCCGCGCGGTTCTGAGCGACGGAAGCTGCGGCTCAATCGGTTACGGCATTGCAACGGCATACGCAAAAGAGGGCGCGAACCTTGTTCTCACCGGCCGCAACCTCAAAAAGCTTGAGGACGCAAAGGAGGAGCTTGAAAGGCTTTATAACATTAAGGTTCTTCCCGTTCAGGCGGATGTCAGCGCCGGCAGCGACAACGAGGCAAAGGTAGGCGAGGTTGTTAAAAAGGCGATTGACGCATTCGGAAGGATTGATGTTCTCATCAATAACGCACAGGCTTCCGCCTCGGGCGTTACCATTGCCGACCACACAACGGAACAGTTTGACCTTGCGGTTTATTCAGGTCTTTACGCCGCTTTTTACTATATGAAAGCCTGCTATCCCTATCTTAAAGAAACAAAGGGAGCGGTCATCAACTTTGCTTCCGGCGCCGGCCTTTTCGGAAATTACGGCCAGTGCGCCTATGCCGCCGCCAAGGAGGGCATCAGAGGCCTTTCAAGGGTTGCTGCAACGGAGTGGGGCAAGGACGGAATCAATGTTAATGTTGTCTGTCCGCTTGCGTGGACGGCTCAGCTTGAAAGGTTTGAGCAGGCATATCCGGACGCTTTCAAGGCGAACGTAAAAATGCCCCCGATGGGACATTTCGGAGACGTTGAAAAGGAAATCGGCCGCGTCTGCGTTCAGCTCGCTTCGCCGGACTTTAAGTATATGAGCGGCGAAACGCTCACCCTTGAGGGAGCGATGGGTCAAAGACCGTAAAAAAATCCGACATCAAAAAAGCCGCCCCATTGGACGGCTTTTTTTATTCCCGAGTTTTACTGAGCGGTGCTGCAGTTTAGTCTGTAGACCTCGCTTTCAATGAGGGCGGTCACCTCGTCAACGTCAAAAACAAGACCCTTTGAAAGGAGAAACTGAACAACCCAGTCCTTTTTCTTAATTCCGGCTTTTTCGCTGTTTTTAAAAATCTGCTCCGCGGCCTTGACCGCCGTTTTTATCCAGAACTCAAGCCTTTCCTTTTTTTCGGCCGAAAGGCGCGAGCGCACAAACGGAATGAGAAAGCCCGTAAGTACCGCGGAAAGGAGCGTTATTGCAACTTCAAGAATTGTTGTAATGTCATATTTCATATGTTTGTCCTCCGTTAATTTTTTCCGCCTTTTTCAAGGTCGGTTATTCTGTGGTTTATAACCTTAATCTGTTCTTCAACAACAGGCATTCGTTTTGCAAAGTTGTTGTGTTCGCGCACCTCGCGCGTCAGCTCGTCAAGCTTGCAGTCCGTGACGGCGCGCCAGGTTTCAATTTTTGATTCGGTGCTTTTTGCCGCTCGGGAGCTTGTGATGATAACGCCGAGAAGGGCAAGACCGCCCGTTATAAGGGCAACAATAATTTCAGTCATGCTTCACACCCTTTCGCAGAATGTGAGATTGACCCAGCCGCTCGGCGTCCGACCCCAATCTCCGTTTGTTTCAAGCGCGGTGAACGTGACGCCTCTAACGTAACCGTCAACTCTTTTTCCGGCGAGGATTTTGATTTTTTTCTGCGCGTCCGCGGTCATTTCGCTGAAGCCGACCCGGGCAAACTCTGTTCCGGCGCCTTTGCGCACATTCAAAACACCGGCTTTTGAAACCCTGTAATCGCCGGGATAAAATGCTTTTTCCTCCTGCGGACGGAAGTTTTCGCGGCTCCATTTTTCCGGGTCGAGCCAGCCGCCGCCGGAGAGATTTTTGATTCCGAGGTGGAGGTGGATTCCGGTTGCAAAGCCCGTCATGCCCGTGAGGCCGAGAACGGTGTTTTTGTCCACAGCCTGTCCGGGCTTAACACTGATGCGGCTGAGGTGGTAATGCAGCATTTTCACTCCCAAACGCGGATAGGCCACCCAAACATACTTTGCGTTTCCGTAGGCTCTGTCGCGGCCGCAGGAAAGGACTGTTCCGTTTTCAATCGCGTATTGCGCAAGCTTTTTCCGGTTGGTTGCGTAGTCCGCGCCGCTGTGGAAGGAGGCGGTTTTTCCGCCCGGTGTGTCAATCGCACTGCGATAGCCGAACGCGGAGGAGAGCCAATGTTCCCTGCCGTGGAAAATCAGCTTTGAAACTTCACTCATACCTTTCCTCCTTTGAGAATGAGGTGCCAAAGAACAAGAACAACATTCAGGCAAAACCACTCAAGCACAGCGCGGAAAAGGCCCTTTGCCGCGCAGACAAGAATGTCCTTTTTCATTCGCACTCACCCCGGAAAGAACCGCCCAAAGCCCTGACGTCAAAGTCTTTTGCGGAAATAACGCAGCCAATTTCGGCCACGGTTGAGGAAAGGGAGTGCGAAAAAACGCCGATTCCGAGCGACTCGCAAGGAAGAACCTTTGGAACAAGGACGGTGTTTCCGGTGAACGGAACGTCAACGAGTTCTCCGTCAAAGATGAATCGGGCAACTTTGCCGGTTTCCTTGTTCCAGTCCGCGTCAAAGTCAAAGGTCACCATGTAATCCGCGTTTGATGAAATGAGATATCTCTTTTTGCAGATTGCAATTTTTTTAGAAATTTTGATTTTGATGTTTTCCATCTATACCTCCTGAAAAAAACTGTGAATTGCGGCTTCACAATTAATATTTTACAGGCGGTTTTTTCTGTTGTCAATATTTTCCGCGAACATTTGTTCGAGAAAATTTTGTCTTTCCGTGGAAAAAGTCGCAAGGCGAGTGAAAGGAGCGGCAGCAGCAAACCGTTCGCAATCGTTCAATTTTTGCACCGGGAGGGCATTCTGAAAAGCAAAAGGCCGTGCTCTTGCTGCTTCTGTTTTTGCAAGCCTTTGTTTCGGCAATATTTCAATTTGTGCTCGCTTTTCTCTTGTTAAGTGTTGGAATTTCCTTCGTTTTGTTGTATACTGTTCCTGAGTCATAGCGATCCCCCGTGATTTTTTGTTGTGTGGGAATTTCAATTATATCACGTTCGCTATGACTTTTCTATTGTCCTATTTCATTTTACAATGAACCCCTGCAAAAAAAGCGGATAAAGTTTCAAAAATCTCTTGACAAACACGCCGCTTTGTGATAGTATACTTTGGCAAAAACAAATGCGCCAATAGCTCAGCTGGATAGAGTGTTTGGCTACGAACCAAAAGGTCGGGGGTTCGAGTCCCTCTTGGCGCGCCATAAGAGCTTCGGTTGATTGAACCGGAGCTTTTATTTTTTTTGCCTTTAATATAAATTAAAAAATATCAGCGCCAAACCCGTTGACAAAACGCTGTGCGATTGTTTAAATTATGTTAAAAAGATTGAAGAAAGTGTAACTTATGAAAAAACTCATTTCGGTGCTTCTTGCCGCAATCATGGTTTTCGGGTTGTTTGTTCCCGTTTCCGCGGTTGAGCTTTCCACTCGCTCGCAATATCAGATAGTCTGTTTCCGCGGAAACAGCCAAGACATTATTGACGAGGACGGAAACGTCGTCTATGATTTTGACGTTGACGGCGAAACAATCAAGCAGATGGTTAAAAAGATTATGCCGTATTTTGTCACAGCCTATCTCACAAATGACTTTGACGAATAATACAAGGTTTTCCTCGCTCGGTGCAACGGTTTCCAAAATCGGAACAACCTTCTCCGATGAATACATTGAATCGCGCAAGGCTCTCGGCTATGAAAAGTATAGCTCTCCGGACAGGCAGATTGACGCTTCAACCTGCGTTTTCCCTGAGTACACATGGTTCCTGAAGAATGCCATTCATGACGATTGGACAAAGGAAGAGGATTGGCTCATTACAACAACCTGCGATTCCGATGAAAGAATCACGGTCAGAGACATTGACGGAAGATCGCAATTCATGGTCTATGACCGGGAAACAGACACCGTTACGCCCATGACCGAAGATAACAGCAAAACCGAAACGTATGAAACCGAATCAAAGCCGAAGAACAAGCTGCTCAGCGCCCTCACGGCTTTGTTCAAATGGTTCAAGGCGCTCAATGACTATTTGAGACAGATTTTCAAAAAGAAATAACATAAACACAAAAAATCCGGGCATCCCTCTATTGGGCGGCCCGGATTCTTTTTTCATCAGAATTTGTTCTGCTGCTGGTTCTGCTGTTGCTGCTGATTCTGCTGCTGTTCATTCTGCTGCTGTTGCTGCTGCTGTTCATTCTGCTGCTGTTGCTGCTGACGGTTCTGCTTATTCTGCTTTGCCATAACTTTTTCTCCTTAATCGGTTTATTGGGTAACCACAGGTCAACTGAGAAGCACACGTTTTTAAGTGTATATTGTGCCTTCAATCAAATCAGGGTCAGTCAGGAAAAATCTTTCCCGTGTTAAGTATGTGCTGTTTGGCATTGATAATTCCCACAAGCAGGTATGCATAATTTTCCAAGTTTAAAAAATTACTTTTAATTTGTGTTGACATTTAAGATTTTGGGGTAAATATAAATAACAGGACTCCCCACACCTCTCAACGATGTGCCCCAGGGGAGACATTTTTTTATTTGGATGATTATAAAATTACCCAAAACAAAAGAGCCACCGCGAATGCGACAGCTCCATGAAGTTCAAAGCAGCAACTCAGGTCATATCAACAAAGTGTTTAACAAGAATGAGAAGATCTTTAATCAGTCCCATCAAAACAATAACCTTTTCCATTACAGCAACCTCCTTCAGTATAAGTTTATAATTTCTATACTTATACTATAGCACCACGTTCACAGTTTGTCAACAGTTAATACGCAAACAACAATTAAAAATTCTATAATTCTTTTCGGGTGCGGTCCGGCGCCGCTTATTGCTGAGATTCAACAAAGCGGATAACGTCGCCAACGGTTTGAAGATTCATTGCGTCGCGGTCGGAGATTGTTACGTCAAACGCCTCCTCAACCGCTCCGGCAAGATTGATGAGCTGAAGTGAATCGAGCGCAAGGTCGTTTTTGAAGTTGGTCTTTTCGGTGATTTTTTCCGGTTCAATGTCGGTATATTCCGAAAGGAGTTCAGCAATTTTTTCAAGCATAGTTTTTATCCCTCAAATCTGCATATTTTTTATATTCTTCCTCAACGCTTTTTCGGATAATCTTCAGCGTTGAGGTTTTTTCAAATTCATGACGCACCGCCATAACGTCGGCAACACGCTTATAGGCCGGAAGATTTTCATTGAGCCGATAAATCTCACGGGAGACTTTTTCAAGCATTTCACTGTCGCTGTCCTTTTCAAAAAAGCCTTCCTTAACGCTCACTGCGAGGGCAAGAAGTTTTGCCGTTTCGCCGTTTGCGCGGCGGGTATGCTCAAGAAGAACGGCTTCCTTAACAAACGGACAGTTTTCCGTGAAATAAGCTTCAAGAATTTCGGTGTGAATATTTTTTCCGTTGTCAAGAATGATGAGGTTCTTTTTCCGCCCGGAGATGTAAAGATTGCCATCCTTGTCCGTCCGGCCGTAATCTCCGGTCAAAAACCAGCCATCCTTGAAAGAGGCCGCGGTGGCGCTTTCATCTTTGTAATAGCCCTTTGAAACATTGCTCCCTTTAACGGCAATTTCACCGACTCCGTCCGCGTCCGGCCGAACAATGCGGCATTCGGTACCGCTCACGCACTTTCCAACGCTTTCGCAGTTTTTGATAACATCACCGTTGACTGCAACAAGGGGCGAGGCTTCCGTCAGTCCGTATCCTATGTATATTGAAAAGCCGAGCGCGGCAAGGAAACGCGCCCTTTCGCCGTTGACCGGAGCGCCGCCGACGGATATCACGGGAAAGCGATAGCCGAATTCTTTGCGCACGGACGCAAAAAGAGGCTTTCTGATGTCGATTCCGACTCTGAGGAGAGCCTCGCTGAGCTTTGCCGCTTTCATAAGCTTTTGGAGCTTTCCGGAGGAAGAAGCGGCTTTGATTATCTGTTCATATATATTGTCCATAAGCAGCGGAACGGCCGCCATGGCCTCCGGCTTAAACTCGGCAAGATTTTTTCTGAAGTGGCGCAAACTGTCATTGATATACAGCACCGCATTGAGGCAGAGCGCCGAAAGAACGCAGCACGAAAGCTCATAAGCGTGGTTCATTGGCAGGACGGACATCGCGCTGTAAAAATGCTCAATCGAATCAAGAACCGCGTTGACGTTTGAAGCAAGGTTGCGGTGGGTCAAAACAACGCCTTTGTTTTCCCCCGTGGTGCCGGAGGTGAAAATAATCGCAGCCGGGTTCTCCGGCTTTGCGCAAAGCAGCTCGTTTTCATCGCCGATACGTTCAAGAAGTTTCCTGCCCTCAAAAAGGACGGCTTCAAACGTGAGATCCGCCGAGCTTTTGTCCATGCAGACAGAGAGGAAGTCCCCCTTTGTTTTGCAGCCGAGCGCGGCGTTTTTATATGTCCGGCTGAAAAACAGCGCATTACAATCGGCCTTTTTGCAAAGCTTTGCAATCTCCGGGTCGGTCAGCTCCTTATCAATGGGAACCGCAACCGCACCGAGGCAGCTTGCAGCAAAAAAAGCGGTGAGCCAGTTATATGAGTTTTCGCCGACGATTGCGATGTGTCGGTTTTGAAAGCCGCGGCTTTTAAGGAACGCGGCAACGGAAAGAACGTCAAAATAAAAATCGTCAACGGTATGGGTAACAACTTCCTTTTTGACCTTTTCAACAATGCAGTCCCGGCCGCCGTAACAAAGCTTCATCCTTTTGAGCATATCGCAGAGCGACTCAAGCTTTCCCCGGCTGAAAAAGAGCCTGCGCCTGCTTTCAAGCCGGCGTTTATATTCCTTTGTCGGTTTTTCCATAGCAATATTGAATCCTTTGCACGTTATCTTTTTTCAGAGCCGGGTGAAACAAGCTCAAGGAGAGTTTCAACCGTTGTTTCCGGCGCATTGATTCCAGCATCAATGGCCTTGAGGGCGTTTTTGTGCAAGGCTTCAATGTGCTCTTTTTTGAGGATGTTGGTGCGGAACATATAGTAAAAATCAAGGCCGCCGTCCGTTGGGTCAACGAACGAGAACGCATAAAGCGGCATAACATATCTTCCCGGGTTATAGCCGCGGAAAGTTTCCTTAACGTCCGGGCCGAAAACATTCAGCCGCGCAAGCGGAAGCCAGGTATACATCATGAATGACGGACCCTGGGCGGCGCTGTAGCCGTAAATTTCCTGCTGAATCTTTCTTGAGGAAAGATAGGGGAAGTTCATATGTCTGAAAAGCTCGGTGCGTACCGCCGAAGTTTCATTAAGCGTCTGCATAAAGCTGTTCTCGTTTTTAAAAATAACGCGCGTCATGAACGGTTGAGCAAGACAGCCGCCCATGTGCTGCTCCTTTTTTGTCACTCTCCGGCCGCAGAGCACCATCATGAATGTGTCGTTAATTTTGTCATGGAGAGCCGAGGCGTAAAGGCGGAAGCCGGTTTGAATGAGCGTTTCCGGCGCTATGTTGTTTTCGCGGCAGAAAGCAAGAATTTTTTCCGCCTTTTGCGGCTCAACGCGAACGTGGAGAATTTCGCAGCGGTCATGAATCGGGTCATAGGCCGCAGGAACGCGCAAAGCGGGGTTCTTTTTCTTTATCCTCTGCTTTTCAAGCAGTTCTTTTCCGTGGAGGCCGCAGTAGTAAGGCTCGCCGCCGCGCTTGTGATATTCACGGATAAACGCTGCGTCTGCGGAGTATTTCTTTTTGTTTTCAAGATAGGCAAATTCTTTTGAAAGGTGCTCCTCAAAGCTTGAAAGGGGCGCGGGAAGCGGCTGCCTTTTTTCAAGCGCGGAGTATATTTCAAAAAGGTCTTTATAAAATATTGAAACGGCGAGCGCGTCCATAACCATGTGGCAAACATTGAAGAACACGCCCTGTTCACCGTTTTCGTTTTTGAAAAAGCAGATTCTGAAAGTTTCGTCCTTAAAAAATTTTACGGGCTTTTCCGCGTCTGCGTTGAAAAATTCGGTCTGTTCCTTATCATCACGGAAGCGAAGAACGCGGATTTTTTCAAGCTCAAATTTTTGAAGGAAGTATTGCTTAACCTGCCTGTCCTGCTTCAAAAAGCGCAGACGCAAGCAGTCATTGCGGGCAATTTCAATGTTGACCGCTTTTGCAAGAATGCGAAAATCAAGCTCCTTTTTAACGGAAAAGGAGGTCGGAATTTGAATCACCTGCTTGTGGAGACTGTATTTGATCATGAAATACATCGTCTGCTGCGAGGGTGAAAGGTCATAGAGCGTTTCGGTAAAGGTTTTCTTCAATTTCAACATCTCCTGTTTTGCCGGCGCAAAAAGCGCCGAAGTTTCTCCACTTCTTTTATAAGCCAAACCTATGAAAATGTTGTAAACACCCTGTTAATACGCAGTTAACAGATATGCAAAAGTCACCCCAAAATTCGTCAATTCAAACACAAAAGTCCGTTATGTAGGAGTTGGGACAGCGTGTGTCAATAATATACTCTTTTGCAGCCATAGCTTTTTGCAATTTCCTCGCCTTTTTGAATGAGTGCATTTGTAACCTCATCGCGGTCGCAGCCGTTTTTGACCTTTCCGCCGCAAAAAAGCGCAACGGGAAACTTGTCCGTAATTCCGTCAACAATAACAACGCTCATCAGTCCGCAAAGCGCACCGTCTGAAAAGCAGAGCAAAACGCTGTGGCCGGTTTGAGCCAAAACCTCGTCAAAGCGGTCGCAGAGCGCAAGGTCAAACACCGGCTTTTTTTCAAACGCGAGGTCAAGAACGGAGTAAAGGTCAGTCCGGCAGGCTTTTCTGACTTCAATTTTCATAAAATCACTCTCCCGTAATTTCACCGCAGGGCGGCTTTTTTGAAATATATATGAGAGAGCGCGCATAAAAATGAATAAAGTTAACAACCGAGGTGACAAAAATGGACTGCTGTTCAATAACCGAGCTGAGAAACAAGGAGGTGATAAACGCAAAAAGCGGCTGCCGGGTCGGCTTTGTTTCAGACGTTGAAATCAACACCTGCGACGGACGCCTGGTTTCAATCATCGTTTGGGGAAAATGCCGCTGCTTCGGCCTCTTTGGAAGGGAGGACGATATCCGCATCTGCTGGAATGATATCCAGGTTATCGGAGACGACACAATCCTTGTCTGCGCCGATATTCCCGAACGGCCCTGCCGCGCACCGAAACGTCCCGGCGGAGGAAAGGGCGGACTTTTTGAAAACCTTTTTCGATATTGATTCTCCAATACGATAATAGTACCATTAACGCCTGCCGTTGTCAAGAACGGCAGGCGCTGTTGCAAAAACAAAAGTGTTACCTCTTTCCGCTCCTTCTCTGAACAGCCTTAACGGCTTCAACAATCGGAATAATGAGGAAGGCGAGGGAAAGAGAGATAAGATATGCCCTCATGTCAAGGTGGGCAAAGCCAAAGAGATTTGAAAGGAAGTCAACCTCAACAACGGCCGTTGTCAAAAGGAGCGATGCCGCCATTGCAAGATACAGCGCTTTGTTGTGGCTTCCGGAAAGAAGCATTTTTACGGCCGAGCCGCGCTGTGAGCGCATATTAAACGAATGGAAAATTTCACACATAGACATTGTGAAGAACGCCATTGTCATTCCCTCGGTGCTGTCCTGAATGTTATAAAGGACAAGCTTCCCCGTTTCAAGAAATTCGCCGGTATAAAACGCAATAACGGTGAGAACGGTCACAAGAACACCCTGATAGAAGCAGTCAAAACCGAGTCCGCCGGAAAAAATTCCGTCTTTCTTTGAGCGCGGCTTCCTTTTCATAATGTCGCTCTCCGGCTTTTCAAGGCCGAGCGCAAGAGCGGGGAAACAGTCCGTTACAAGGTTGATGAAAAGAAGGTGCGGCGCCTGAAGGATTGTGAAGTTCATCACAGACGCAAAGAAAATTGAAAGCACCTCAGAAAGGTTTGAACCGAGCAGGAACTGAATCGCTTTGCGGATATTGTCATAAATTCTTCTGCCCTCTCCAACGGCGGAAACGATTGTTGCAAAGTTGTCATCCGCAAGCACCATGTCCGCAACATTTTTTGTAACATCTGTTCCCGTGATACCCATTCCAATTCCGATATCGGCGCTTTTGATTGAGGGTGCGTCATTGACTCCGTCGCCCGTCATTGCCGTAACAAAGCCCAGCGAGCGCCACGCATTGACAATTCTTGTTTTGTGTTCCGGCTGAACGCGCGCATAAACGCGGATTTTTTTAACTATGCTTCTGAATTCCTCGTCAGAATATCTGTCGATATCCGCGCCGGTCATGGCCTGGCTGTCGATTTTGAGGATTCCGAGCTCTTTTGCAATCGCCCTTGCGGTGTTTATGTGGTCGCCCGTTATCATCACGGGCGTTATTCCGGCCTGTGCGCACTCCTTTATTGCCGCCTTGACCTCCGGGCGCACCGGGTCAATCATTCCGGCAAGGCCGAGGAAAACAAGCTCGTTTTCAAGCCTTTCGCTTGAATATTCGGTCGGTTTATTGTCATATGTCCTATATGCCGCAGCAAAAACACGCAGGGCTTTGTTCCCCATTTCGGTGTTTTTTTTGAGGATTTCTTCCCGCTTTTTTTCCGTGAGAAGAACGGACTTTCCGTTTTCAATGCACCGGGTGCATTTTTTGAGGATCTCATCCGGAGCGCCCTTGGTGTACTGAACAAAGGCGGAGCCTTTTTTGTGGACGGTTGACATCATCTTCCGGCCGGAGTCAAACGGAATTTCGCCAACTCGCGGCTGCTGTTTTTCAAGCTCGGTTTTTTCGAGTCCAAGCGCTTTTGCCCGGTTAATGAGCGCAACCTCGTCCGGCTCTCCGGTGCCTTTTGCGTTTTCATCAACCTCGGCATTGGTGCAAAGCGCCATTGCGGCGGCAAGGCGCTTTTCGTCCTCTGAAAAAGTTTCAACAACGGTCATCACATTCTGGGTGAGCGTTCCGGTTTTGTCTGAGCAGATTATCTGGGTGCAGCCGAGCGTTTCAACGGCGGTCATCTTGCGGATTATTGCGTTCTTTTTTGCCATATTGGTAACTCCCATTGCAAGGACAATGGTCATTACGGCAACAAGACCCTCCGGAATTGCCGCAACGGCAAGCGCAATGGCTGTGATGAAGGAACGCAGAGCAACGTCAAGGAACTCCGGCCTTTGAGCCGCCATGAAATATTTTGTTATAAGGTCAAACGCAAAAATAAAAATGCAAACACCGATAACGAGCTTTGTCAGTATTTTTGAAAGCTGGCCAAGCTTGATTTCAAGCGGAGTTTTTCCGTCCTGAGCAAGGGAAATTGCGGCGGCAATCTTGCCCATCTCGGTGTCCATTCCTGTTGCGCAAACAACGGCTTTTCCGCGTCCATAGACAACGGTTGAACCCATATATGCCATGTTCTTCCTGTCTCCAAGAGGAACGTCATCCTTTCCGTTTTGCATGAGCGTTTGCGTGAGCTTTGAAACCGGAACGGATTCGCCGGTGAGGGCGGCTTCCTCAATTTTCATGCTTGCGCATTCAATTATCCGGCAGTCCGCCGGAACGGCGTCGCCCGCGTCAAGAAGAATAATATCACCCTTAACAAGTTCTTCGCTTTTGACGGAAACGGTTTTTCCTCCGCGCAGCGTTTTTGTTGTTGCGGCAGACATCTCCCGCAGAGCTTCAATGGCCTTTTCCGCCTTGCTCTCCTGAAGAACGCCGAGAACCGCGTTGACAATGACAACAAAAAGAATGATGAGTGAATCCGTCGGAACGGCGGCGCGGCCCTTTTCGGCCATGTCCGTGAACGCGGAAACGGCCGCGGCAACAAGGAGGATGATTATCATCGGGTCCTTCATCTGGGAGAAAAAGCGCTTTAAAAGCGAGTCTTTTTTTCCTTCGGCAAGTTTGTTTTTTCCGTCCTTTTCAAGCCGGATTGCGGCTTCTTCGTCTGTCAGTCCTTCTTTTGAACTTTTGAGGGCCGAGAGAACGTCGTCGGCGGAGCTTAAAAAGTAGTTCATATGTTCTTTCCTTTCTTCCGGCAGCGTGAGGGCTGCACAACATAATTATATGCAAAAAGACCCTTAGCAAAACATAGCCGTAAGCATATGTTCTGTTAAAGGTCTTGTTACCGGAAATACGGTCCGCAAACCGGTTCTGCGCAAAAGGCGCAAAACGTGATGACGATTTGCAGCGATGAACTACTCCCCTTTAATTGGGTTTCCTGCCGAGTAAGATAATAACATAATATGAAAAGTCTGTCAAGTTGGTCATTCCGAAATTTGATTTCCGACATGGGAAATGATTTTTTTATAGACATAGGAATATGAGATAACGGTGACGGCGAGGGAAAAGACCTCCGAAATCGGGAACGCCCACCAGACATTCTCAAGCACCCCGGTTTTTGAAAGGAAGTATGCAACCGGAACCAAAACAACAAGCTGACGTGTGAACGAAACTATCATTGAAAAATAGCTCTTTCCAATGGCTTGGAAAACCGAACCCATTGCAATGGAAAAGCCGGCAAAAACAAAGGAAAGGCTTATCGTTCTCAGCGCCGGAACACCGATTGAAAGCATACTGTCCGAAGCGTCAAAAATTTTGAGCATCGTGTCCGGAATAAGCCACATTAAGGCTGTACCGACTGCCATTATCGAACAGGCAAGAACCATGCTGAAGCGAACGGTTTTTGTCATGCGTTTCCGGTTGCCTGCGCCGTAATTGAAGGCGATTATCGGAATAATGCCGTTGTTCATTCCGAAAACCGGCATGAAAACAAAGGACTGAAGTTTGAAATAGACCCCAAAAACAGCCGCGGCCGTCTTGGTGAAGGAAAGGAGAATTTTGTTGACGGCATAGGTCATGACGGAGCCGATTGCAACCATGATGATTGACGGGACGCCGATTTTATAAATCTCGCCGATAATTTTTCCGTTCGGCCTGAAGCCCTTGAGCTTCACGCTGACCTCCTTGTTGAAGCGGTGGTTGAGGATGATTGCAACAATGAAAGCAACAATCTGACCTATAACGGTTGCAATGGCGGCGCCCTTTGCCTCAAGGCGGGGGAAAGGTCCGATTCCGAGAATGAAGAGCGGGTCAAAAATCATGTTGATTGCCGCGCCGATAAGCTGGGTTATCATTGAAAGAACCGTTCGTCCCGTGGACTGCATGAGCCTTTCAACCATTATCTGGCCGAAAACGCCGAACGAAAGCGCGCAGCAAATGGTCAGATAGTCAACGCCGTAGGTATATATTGCCGTATCGGCGGCAACCTGAGTTTTGAAAAACAGCGGCGTTGCAAAAATGCCGAGGAAGAAGAAAGCTATTCCGCTGATGATTGCAAGAAAAACGCCGTTCGCGGCAACGGTGTTCGCTTTTTCATAATCTTTTGCGCCGAGACTCCTTGAAAGAAGGGCATTAACGCCGACGCCGGTTCCGGTTGCTACGCCTATCATCAGATTTTGAACCGGAAAGGCGAGCGAAACGGCGGTAAGAGCGTCCTCGCAGACACGGGAGACCCACATGCTGTCAACGATGTTATAAAGCGCCTGAACAAGCATTGAAAGCATCATTGGCACAGACATTGAAACAACGAGCCGCCCTATCGGCATGACTCCCATTTTGTTTTCCTTTTGCATTTTTTATCCTCCGAATATAACTAATATCATTTTAAACATAGCAACATATTATATCATGCACGGGAGGTGTTTTTCCAGCGACTTTTGAAACTTTTTTGTAGAATTTGCAGTAATTGTGTCGCCTTTCTTTATGCAGATTGCGCAGGAAACAGCAAAAGCATAAATAAAAAAATAACCGTCCTGTTAACAGGCGCGGTTATTTTGCTTTTGAAAATTCAGATTTTTGATTGCGCAAAGACGGTTGCGAGCCGATTTTCCTCAGCTAATAAGCGGCGGGCGGAAATTCGGCTTCAGACCTTTTCAACCTTTATGAGGTTTGTGTTTCCGGAAATTCCGTTGGTCAGTCCGCCTGTAATAACAATAAGGTCCTCCTTTTGAAGGCCGAATTTTTCCCTTGCAACGCCCGTTGCGGTGTAAAAGAGAACGTCAATGGACTGAAAAACATCGCAGAGTGCCGGAGTAACGCCCCAGGAGAGCGCAAGGCGGTGATAGGTCTTTTCGTTAACGGTCAGCCCGATAATGTCAACCGGCGAGCGGAAACGGGAGATCATTCTTGCCGTTGTTCCGGAAAGGGAGCAGGCGACGATAGCCTTTGCGTTTATATCGATGCTCATTGCGCAGGTTGAGTGCGAGATTGCGTCAAGGGTGTTTTTGATTTTGAACGAGGTTGACCAGAAGCGTTTTTTATAGTTGATACATTTTTCGGTTTCCTCGGCAATTTTTGCCATCGTCTGAACGGCAAGGACGGGGAATTTTCCGGCGGCCGTTTCACCGGAGAGCATAACTGCGCTTGTTCCGTCATAGACGGCGTTTGCAACGTCTGAAATTTCCGCCCTTGTCGGCCTCGGATTATGAATCATTGACTCAAGCATTTCCGTTGCGGTGATAACGCGCTTTCCAAGCAGGCGGCAGGTTGTGATGAGCTTTTTTTGGATTGCCGGAACCTGTTCAAACGGAATTTCAACGCCCATGTCTCCGCGGCCAATCATGATTCCGTCGCACTCCTCGGCAATCTGTTCAATGTTGTCAACACCGGAGCGGTTTTCAATTTTTGCAATGAGGCTGATGTCGTCATAGCCGTTTTCCTTGAGGAAGTCTTTGACCGAAACAAGGTCGCTCTTTTGCGAAACAAAGGAGCAGGCGATAAAGTCAATGTCTCTTTCCATTCCGAAAAGGAGATCCTGCTTGTCCTGTTCGCTGAGATAGTCGTGGTGCATGACCTTGTTGGGGAAGGACATACTTTTCCTGTCTGAAATCTCGCCGCCGGCAATGACCTTTGTAACAACAGCGTCTTTTTCAATTTTTGTAACCTCAAAAATCAGCAAACCGTTGTTAACAAGGATTCTTTCTCCAACGGCAAGTTCCTTCGGAAGGTCCTTATAGGTGACGGAAACCCCCGTTTCATCGCCCTCAACGTCATCCGTCCTGAATGTGAATTCTGCGCCGTCTTTAAGAACGGCCTTTTTGTTTTTAAATGTTTTGATTCTGTATTCCGGCCCCTTGGTGTCAAGCATTATTGCAACGGGAAGATTCAGCTTTTTGCGAACTTTTTTAATGAGTTTGATGTTTTGGTCGTGCTCGTCATAGGTACCATGGGAAAAGTTGAGCCTTGCAACGCTCATTCCGGCAAGACACATTTCGGTAATGGTCTTTTCATCGCGGCAGGCCGGTCCTATTGTGCAGATTATCTTTGTTTTTCTCATAAGTTTCACACCTCTCTGAAAAGCCGCCGAACGGTATATTCATTCGGTTCCATATAATGATACTATATTTTTGACATAAATTCCATATCTTATGAAAAATATCAATAACCAAAAGCCACCAATATTATTGAAAAAACAAAAATGTTTTTCGTATTTATTACACAGAATTTGCGGTATGGAAGAGGTCGTGGCTGCCCGTTTTTAATCATTCAACGTCCTGAAGCGCGTCATAGCCCTCCTCGCCGGTACGGATTTTAACAACATTTTCAACGTCATAGACAAAAATCTTTCCGTCTCCGATATGGCCGGTATAAAGAACCTTTTTTGCCGTTTCAATAACGCTTCTGACCGGCACCTTGCTGACAACAATGTCAAGCTGAACTTTTGGAAGGAGGGTTGGCTCAATTTCAACGCCGCGATAAAATTCCGGCTTGCCCTTCTGCGCTCCGCAGCCAAGGACATGGCTCATCGTCATGCCCGTAATTCCCAGCTCGGTCAGAGCGTTTTTGAGCTTTTCAAACCTTGATTCCTTGCAGATGATTTCAATTTTGGTGAACTTCACGCCGTCCTTGCCCTTTTCTTCAAACGAGGGCATTTTTTTAACTTCAACGGCTTCGGCAACGGGAACATCGCCGGAAACGGTCACAGTCTCCGTATCGTCATACGCAGTGTCCGGCAAGGTTGCAAAGCCGGCATAAGCGGTGAGAAGTCCGTGCTCGGAAATATCAAGGCCGGCCAATTCATCCTCCTTTGAGGCACGCAAGCCGATTGTGTGCTTGAGAACGAGGAACACCGCGGTGATTATTACCGCAACATAAAAGGCAACGCTGACAACGCCCAGAATCTGAACGCCGAGGAAATGCAGTCCGCCGCCATAAAACAGACCCTTCTCCGTTGAAACACCCGTTGCAAAAAAGCCGGTCATTATTGTTCCGAGAGCACCGCAGACACAGTGAACAGAGATTGCGCCGACAGGGTCGTCAATTTTTACTTTCTTATCGAAAAACTCAACGGAAAGAACAACAGCAATTCCGCAGACGGCGCCAATAACAAATGCGCCAACGGGGCTGACCGCGTCACAACCGGCGGTTATTCCAACAAGACCGGCGAGCGCTGCGTTATAGGTCATTGAAACGTCCGGCTTTTTATAGCGTATCCATGTGAAAATCAGCGCCGCACAGCAGGCAACGGCAGCCGCAAGATTGGTGTTGAAGAAAACGAGGCCTGCGCTTTCCATAAGCTCGTCCGTATCCATTCCGACCGTTGAAGCGCCGTTGAAGCCGAACCAGCAGAACCAAAGGATGAAAACGCCGAGGGCAGCAAAGGTGAGGTTGTGGCCGAGGATTGCCTTCGGTTTTCCGGCTTTGTCATATTTTCCGATACGCGGTCCAAGAATTTTTGCGCCGATGAGTGCGCATACACCGCCGACCATGTGCACCGCGGTTGAACCTGCAAAATCATGGAAGCCAAGCTGGGAAAGCCAGCCGCCGCCCCAGATCCAGTGGCCGGAAACGGGATAAATTATGAGGGAAATTGCGGCTGAATAGATACAATATGCGCTGAACTTTGTTCTTTCAGCCATTGCACCTGACACGATGGTTGCGCTCGTTGCGCAAAAAACAGTCTGGAAAATTGCATAAGCCCAAAGCGGAACGCCCTCGGGAAGAATGCTGCTGTAATCTTTCATGATGAGAGGATCAATCCAGCCGAAAATTGCGCTTGATGAGCCAAACATCAAGCCAAAGCCAACGAGCCAGAAGCACGGCGTTCCAATGCAGAAATCCATCAGGTTCTTCATAAGAATGTTGCCGGTGTTTTTTGCTCTTGTGAAACCGGCCTCACACATTGAAAAGCCTGCCTGCATAAAAAAGACGAGTGCCGCTCCAACAAGAACCCATATTGTGTTAACTGAACTATACATAGTTTTTTACCTCCGTAGTATGCTTTTTGAATTGTTTTTGGTGAGCAAATTCTGATTTGAGGGCTGGTCATCGTTTTGCATACTCTTTTCCACTTCCTTTCAAAGCAGCCGAAAAACGGCTCACACACAAAAGGCAGGGCAAAGTTCCCTTTCAAAAAGCGAAAGAGGACGTCCTTGTCCTGCCTAAAGCAAAATATTGACCGAATAAAAAACAAAAAGCGCCTCAGAGATTAATAAAACTCCAAGACGCCCTTGCCTTATGCTGAGTATTTTAGTGCGTTCTGCCCTGTTTGTCAACCTTTTTAAAAAATAAAAAACCGCGGGTGGAAAACTTTGTTAGCATATAACGAAGAGTTTTCAACAACAGTTCACACTCTTGTGCAATTTAACGCTTTAAATACCAGAACATTATTCCTTGTCAAACTGGCTGTTATAAAGCCTTGAGTAAATTCCGCCCTTTTTGAGCAATTCCTCGTGTGTGCCCTGCTCCTCAATACCGTTTTGGGTCAGAACAAGAATACGCGCGGCGTTTTCAACCGTTGAAAGGCGGTGCGCAATGGTGAAAGTTGTTCTTCCGGCCGCAAGGGTGGAAAGCGAATGCTTAACAAGCTGCTCGCTCTCGTTGTCAAGCGCGCTCGTCGCCTCATCCAGAACAAGAATCGGCGGATTTTTGGCGAATACCCTTGCAATGCAGATCCGCTGCTTCTGGCCGCTTGAAAGCATTGCTCCGCGCTCGCCGACAAAGGTGTCATAGCCCTGCGGAAGCTTTCTTATGAACTCGTCCGCTCCGGCGCTTTTGGCTGCGTCAACAACCTGCTGCCTTGTTGCGCCCGGGTTGCCGTAAAGAATGTTTTCCATCACCGTTCCGGAAAAAAGATAGACCTCCTGCTCAACAACGCCGATGGCGTTCCTCAGTGCGCTCAGCTCATAGTCGCGGATATCCTTTCCGTCAAGGAGAATACGCCCCTCCTTAACGTCATAAAAGCGCGAAAGGAGGCTGCACATTGTTGTTTTTCCGCTTCCGGACGGGCCGACAACGGCAATGTTCTCTCCCTTTTTCACCGTGAAGTTAATGTGTTCAAGAACGTCGCCCTTTTCCTTGTCATAGCTGAATGTTACGTTTTCAAAGCGGATTTCACCGCCGTCCTTTTCCGGAAGGGCTTTTTGGTCTTTGGTGTAATCCTCCGTCTGAACCTCCATCACCGAGGCAAAGCGTTCAATTCCCGTGACTCCCTTTTCAAACTGCTCGGTGAATTCAACAATCCTTTTGACCGCCGCAATGAGCATTGCAACATAAAGAAGATATGCGGCGTAATCGGCGGTTGTGATTTTCCTTTCCATGATAAAAAGACCGCCCATGACAATGAGAACAATATACATCAGTCCGTCAAAGAATCTGACTGCGGCGTTGAGCCGCGCCATATAGCGATATGAGTCCTTTTGAGTGAGGGAGAGAGACGTGCTTTCCTTTTTGAATTTTTCGCTTTCCGCCTCTTCGCCGGAAAAGGACTTCACAACGCGGATTCCAAGCAGGGAGTTTTCCGTCTGGGCGTTGACATCGCCGGCAATCTCCCGCCTTTTTCTGAACGCTTCGCGCATTTTTTTCCTGAAATACCGCGTTCCGAGGAACATGAACGGAAGAACAACAAACGCGCACGCAGCGAGCGGAAGATTAATTGAAGCAAGAATGATGAACGAGGCAGTAATTTTCACCCCGGCGATAAAGAATTCTTCCGGGCAGTGGTGAGAAAACTCCGCAACCTCAAACATATCCGTTGTGATTCTTGACATGAGCTGTCCGACCTTTGTTGAGTCGTAATATGAAAACGGAACACGCAAAAGGTGAGCGAACAAGTCCTCTCTCATATCCTTTTCAATCATAACTCCCATGCAGTGTCCAACATAGCTCATGTAATAGCCTGCAAGCATATCAATAATTTTCAGAACGGCAAAAAGCAGGGCCATCTGCATGATGACCGTGACGGTGAGCCTTGAGATGTCATTGGTTGCAATTTTTGTAATTTCTCTGACTATCATCGGAAGAACAAGCTCACAGCCCGTTGTGAAAAGGGCACACAAAAGGTCAAGGCAGAGAGTTCGGGTATGCTTTTTGAAGTAGGGCAAAAACCATTTTTTCATCATGCCCCTTTTTTCCTTTGTTTTGTTTTCCATTTTTTGTTTTCAACCTCCTTTGCAGCTCTGCATAGCCGCCGATTAATTGAAAGCGCAAATATAGCGCCGAAATCTGTTCATCAAAGAAAAGCGGACTGTTACAAGCCCGCTCGCAATCTAGACACTAGATGTTAGATGTTAGATTTTAGAAAAATATCTATAATTTATTATCTATTGTCTCTTATCTAAAAATAACCAATGCGCTCCAACCTACCCATATTGCACATTGCTTCCCAATTTGAAATATCCAGTGTCTGACATCTGGAATCTAGCGTCTAGCCTCCGCCTTACCCTGAGGTGTGTCGCGGTAATATTGCGTTTTCGGATGCGGATGGGTTGTGCTGTTCCAAATTTTGTCAGCCTGTTTGGCCCATTCGGCGGCGAATTTATCGCACTTTGAGCAAAGGCAGTCCGCGGTTTCCTCGCCGAGGAGATTTGTAGACTTTGCTCCGGTTTCTTCAATGATGCTTCTCAGGCACTGCGGGTTTTCAAGCATCGGACAGGGGCGCAGGTGGTTATCGTTGAACGGCTGGCCGCGCCTGAACGCCATGAACAGCGGACTTTTAAGTCCTTCAAGAATGGTTTTTTCTCTGATGTTTGAGTCTGAAAAATGGATAAAAACGCAAGGCTCCATGTCGCCTGCGGAGTTGATGTGGAAATAGTTGCGTCCGCCGGCAATGCAGCCGCCGACATATTCGCCGTCATCCTGGAAGTCCATGACGAAAAGGGGCTTTCCCGTTTCCCCGTTTCTTGTTTTTCTGAGCCATTTATACATATGCTCGCGCTGAGCAGGGGTCGGGATAAGCTCGGTTGGAGCGTCGTGGCCAACGGGCATGAAGTTGAAGTAAAGGCCGAACTTGACGCCGAGGGAAATCATTGTGTCGAGGAATTCGTCGCTCGTGACAAAGGAGACGTTTTCGCTCGTATAGCAGACGGACATTCCGAAAAGACAGCCGTGCTTTTTCAAAAGCTCCATTGCGCGGACGGCGTTTTTATAGCTTCCGGCGCCGCGTCTTGCGTCGGTTGATTCTTCGGTTCCCTCAACGCTGATTGCAAAAGCAAGGTTTCCAACGCGCAAAACTTCTTTGCAAAAGTCATCGTCAATGAGGGTTGCGTTTGTATAAGCGAGGAAAGCGCAGTCCGGGTTTTCCTCGCAAAGGCGGAGAATCTCCTTCTTTTTAATGAGCGGCTCGCCGCCGGTGAACATATAAAGGTGAGTACCGAGGGCTTTTCCCTGGCGAACAACGCTCGCCATCTCGTCATAGGAGAGGCTGACGCTGTGGCCGTATTCCGCAGCCCAGCAGCCCTTGCAGCGGCAGTTGCAGGCACTTGTGGGGTCCATAAGGATGAGGAACGGAATGTTGCAGTTATAGACCTCTCTGTTTTTCCGAACGGCCTTTGTTCCGTTGACTCCGGCGCCGAGGCCGAGGGCAAGGAACATCTTTTTGAGCAGACCGCGGTCAATATCGTGCAAAAAGCTCATGGCATAGTCGTAATAAACACCTTCGCCTTTTTCAATGGCTTTTTTCATCGCTTTGAAGTTCTTCTTCGGGAACACACTTCCGCTGAGCTTTTCAACAACGGAAAGCAGCCGGAGAATGTTCGCCTGCGGGTCTTTGTCAACATATCCGAGAAGTTTGTCAAGTATCATTCCGGCAAGCTTACGCTCGGCGTTTTCTCTGTTAGTCATCTTTGCACCTCGATTAGGTAACCGTTGATTGCAGCCAAAATCCGGCGAAACATCCGCGTTTTCACTCAAAAATCGGCTACTTAAAGATTACATATTAATATATCACACATATAAAAAAAAGTCTATATTTTGAATTGCCTAAATTATTTTTCTCCAAGGCATGAATTTGTGATATATTACTATGCCCGGTTTAAACAAGCTTCAAAAACCGCGCAAGCGGAGAAAACAGCCTTTCCGCCGCCAACGGTGGATTTTTTTGAAAATTCCTTGCAATATCCACACTTTTATTATATACTGTTTTTCTGCACTATAAACAGGCGAAAGGGAGAAACTTTGGTGAACGAAAAAAAGAAAGCAACGCTTCTTGCTCTTTTGCGCGCTGCGGTTGCAATGGCGATTTTTGTTCTTGCCGTTGTCAACTATGAAAAGCTCAGGAACATTGACGTGCGTGCAATCGTGGACTCGAGCGCAAGCATTGCCGTCGCTGTCGGCGCAATACTCGGCATCTACTTCATAAAATCCGTTCTGTTCATCATTCCGGCGTCGCTCATATATATTTCGGTCGGAATGGCTTTCACCCCGTGGCAGGCGATACTCATTAACCTTTGCGGAATTATTATTGAGGTCACGGCAACATATCTGCTCGGCGTTTTTCTCGGCGGCGATTACGTTACCCGTCTGCTTCAAAAAAACAAAGCCGGGCAAAAATTGCTTGAAAAAAAGTTTAACGATAACTTTCCCGTTTTGCTCGGTATCAGAGCGCTTCCGGTTTTTCCGATTGACTTTGTGTCGCTGTTCTGGGGCGCGTCAAAATGCGGCTTTTTCCGCTACTTTGCCGCCTCCGTTGTCGGAATAATGCCGCGTGTTATCCTTTTCACCATTCTCGGAGACGGAATTTATGACTACATTCCGATACATCTGATTGTCAAAATCATCATCTGCGCAATACCCGTTGGCGTTGCCATTTATCTTATCCGCCATTTTATCCGGCAGAAAAAGTCGGAAGCCGCAGAATCCGGCCCTGAAAATTCTTCGGACGGAACAAAAGAAATGGAAAAAGAGGGTTAAAAAATGTCACTTTATGAACTTTTCATTCTTGCCGTCGGTCTTTCAATGGACGCCTTTTCGGTTGCCGTTTGCAAAGGCCTTTCAACGCAAAAGCTTCAAAAAAAGCATTTTCTCATTGTCGGTGCATGGTTTGGCGGCTTTCAGGCGCTTATGCCGGCCATCGGATACTTCCTCGGAAGCGCATTCAAAAAGTATATTGACAAATATGACCACTGGGTAGCGTTTGTTCTGCTCGCCCTCATCGGTGCGAATATGCTCAGAGAGGCCTTTTCAAAAAAAGAGGAGGAGGAAACAAAGGACGCTTCTTTTTCGTTCAAGTCAATGCTCGTTCTTGCTGTTGCAACAAGTATTGACGCGCTCGCGGTCGGCGTTTCCTTTGCGCTTTTGCCGGACGTCAATATAACGGCGGCCGTGCTGTTCATCGGCGTTATCACGTTTGTTCTTTCCGCAATCGGTCTCAAGGTCGGAAATGTTTTTGGAGAGAAGTATAAAAGCAAGGCAGAAATTGTCGGCGGCGTGATACTCATTCTCATCGGACTTAAAATTCTTCTTGAACACCTCGGCGTGTTTGGATAAAAAATAAAAACCGCAGCTATAACACAGATTTTGTGTCACGGCTGCGGTTTTTTGGTCGGAGTGAGGTGACTCGAACACCCGGCATCTTGCTCCCAAATAGCAACTAAAAAGTTTTTCGCACCGTTTTTGGCACTTTCGGGCACTTTCGTCCGGAAACCGCCTGCTCTTTGGCACTCTTATCTCCACTGTTTCCATCCGCTCCGAAAAAGACTGTGGGACGGTATGTGGTCATAAAAACACTCCCCAAACAAAAATCGTTCGGGGAGCGTCCGTTTATTGGTTGTATAGTAACTCCGAACACCCAAAAAGTCAAGTCTTTTCGGTCAAAATCTGCGATGCTGTAAACAAAGAACAGCATCGCGGAATAATCAAGAGAAAATAACGAATACTATTGACAATATCACGGTTAACCGATATAATAGTAGTGACAGGAGGCGAAGCAACGTGAAAGTAAGCGAATTGATGAACAAGAAAAAAATAACAAAATATCGGCTGTCAAAGGACAGCGGTGTTCCGTACACAACCGTGAATGATATCTGCAGCGGCAAGGCGCAGCTCGAAAAATGCTCCGCCGAAACGGTTTA